>JAFYWN010000001.1 GCA_017558005.1 Kiritimatiellia bacterium
GTGCGCGCCAGAATTGAAGAGACGCGTGGCCTGGGGTGGGGGTGGGTTAGGGGTGGGGGAGGAAGGGCTGGAGGACGCGGTCGAGGACGCCTTGGGCTTCGGAGATGGCCACACCGTAGTTGGTGATAGGGATGGCGTTGGAGCGGGCTTGGTCAATGCGCCAGAGCATGAAGGCGCGGTTAATCATGCAGCCTCCGCAGTGGATGATGAGGGCATATCGGCTGAGGTCGGTGGGGAAGTCTTTCCCGGAGGCAACCTCAAAGTGGAGGTCTTTGCCTGTTTTGCGTCGAAGGAGTGCGGGGATTTTGACGCGGCCGATGTCATCATCTGCGGCGTGATGGGTGCAGGCTTCGCCGATGAGGATGGTGTCGCCGTCTTTGAGTTGGCGAATTGCCACAGCGCCTGCGGCAAGCGCGGGGAGGTCACCTTTGAGTCGCGCCATGAGGATTGAGTAGGTGGTGGCGGGAAGGTCGGGTGGCAAATCGGCGATCATGCGTCCCACCACCTGTGAATCGCAGATGGCAAGGTCGGGGCGAAAGCGCTCAACGGCTTCACGGATGCGGTTTTCGGTGGTAACGACGGAGATGTAATCGCGGTCTAATGCGTTGCGCAAAACATTGACTTGCGGAAGGATAAGTCGTCCTTTTGGGGCTTGGGAGTCAATGGGGATGATTTGGAGGACGGTGCCTCCGGGCGGCACAATGCCCGCCAAGAGCTCTGGCGGCGCGAGGAATTCGCGCGGCAATACGGTGGTCAGCGCCCCTTTTAAGCGATTTAAGAAGGTGTCGCGGTGGTCGGTTTTGAGGATGACCTGTGCGCCTGCTTCAGTGAAGGGCATAATCCATTCAGCGGGGGCTTCGGCGCCTTCTAAGTGGGTGAGCACCACGACCACGGGCTTGCCTGCGGTGCGAATGACATGGAGCAATTCCTTATCGGGTGTTTCGCCAGGCCGCACGGCAACCACGCCCAGAATGATGTCTGCGCGAGCGAGTGCTTGGAGCGTGCGTGCTTTGCGTTCGGAACCGAGGAGGGTGGTATCATCCCATCCTCCCGTGTCGAGCCATAAGACGGGCCCAAAGGGGCGCAATTCCATGGTCTTTTCCACCACGTCGGTGGTGGTGCCTGCCTGCGGCGAGGTGATGGCCACGGCTTGCCCTGCGATGAGGTTGAGCAACGTTGATTTGCCGGCGTTTGTTTTGCCGACGAGCGCGAGAGTGAGACGTTGGGCTTTCGGAACGGTTGTCTTCATCTTTTTGGCGAGCCTTTCGTTCACTTTGCGGCGCGTTGCTCAAAGGCGGTTCGCGCGGCGTGGGCGACCAGGGTGAAGGCCATCACGACATTGAGCGAATTCTTGTGCCCAAACATCGGAATGCGCATCACGCCATCGCAGGCTTGAATCACGTCCGCATCCAACCCAAATCGTTCGCTCCCGAGTGCGATTGCGCAGGGGAATTGCCACTGCCAGGTCTCTAATACGGGGGCATCTTCCACGGTTTCTAATGCGATCACGGGAATGCCCTTCGCCTGTACGGCGCGCACGGCATCCAGTGTTCGCGGGAAGCGTGACCATTTGACCCAGTTTTCTGCGCCGAGCGCTGCCGCCTTTGCCCGTCCATCGGAGGGGTCTGGGGTGTAACCGCAGAGGAGGGCCTCTTCAATGCCAAAGCAGTCACTTACGCGAAAGAGCGTGCCCACATTGATTGCCGAACGGAAATTATCCGCGATGACCGTTAGTGGCATCTTGGGGGCAATGGTTGCGGCTGTGGGCAAGTCCTGCGTGAGAATTTCCACGTCGGTGACTTTGACGCGCTTTAATTCGCGTTCGCACGGCACGATCATCGCAAATAAGTCTTGGCGCGTCATTGATTCGCGCGCCAAACGTGCCAAATTTGCCAAATGGGGCACCCCTGCGCAACGTTCCAAAAGGAAGCGCCGCAAATCCGCAATCGCCGCCTTCCGAAAGCGCTCTTTCTCCCAACCGCGCTCCAATGCAATCAAGCGTTTATACGTGTCTCGCCACGGCTTTTCCAAATCTTCGTGAACCTTCACTTCACTCATTGCTCGTGTTCCTTTGGGGTTCGCGCTTAAAATGTATCGAGTTCGTCGAAGGCGGGGAGCGGGAGATGCGCATCAGGCGTGCCCTCAGGGATGGCGTCAATGTAGAGGTCGCCGAAGTTTTCGGTCTGTGTCACGGTGAGATGGCGCAGACGAAGGAGCTCAAGGAGGGCCACAAAGGTAACGATAATTTCGCCTTTTGGCGCGTCTTCTGGGAAGAGGGTGTCAAATCGCAGGTGATTCTGCGTGGTAATGCGACCGAGAATGGCGTTAATTTTGTCTGGCACGCTCCAACGCATCATTTTCAGATGGCCAAACGAGACCGTTTCCTTCGCCCGCTCAAGGACGCGTTTAAAGGCGTCCATAAGCTCTGCTGTGCCGATATCGCCAAGCTTTTTCGCGGCGGCATCCACTTCTGGTGGCAATTGGTCAGGTGCAGCGCCCTTGGGATAGGTCGCGCCACGAATGACTTCCCACCGCGCAAAGGTATTGGCTGCGTCTTTGTAACGCTTGTACTCTACGAGTTGGCGCACGAGGTCTAATCGCGGGTCAAGCGCTTCTTCTGCCTCGTCTCCCCCCTCGGTGCGGTCATCAACGGGTAAGAGCATGCGACTCTTGATGAGCATCAATGTCGCTGCCATCACGATAAATTCCCCCGCCACGTTGATATCAAGCGCTCTCATGCGCTCTAAGTAGGCGAGGTACTGACTTGTGATGCGGCCGATGGGGATGTTGTAGATATCCACCTCTTCCTTGCGAATGAGGTGCAACAACAAATCCAACGGCCCTTCAAAGGCGTCGAGGGCGACCTTGTAGTCATCGAAGAGCGGCAGGGTGGCGTCCATCGCCGAGGGGAAGGGCTAAAGATTAATCAAGACCCGCGGCCTGACGAGCAGCCGTCAAGGTGAGACGTGCCTGAGCGCGCGCCTTTTCAGCGCCTGCCTGCAAGACGGCTTCCACTTCTTCGGGGTGCGCCACGAGATACTCTCTGCGCTCGCGGAAGGGGCCAAATTTGCGTTGGTAAATCTCAAAGAGCGCCTTCTTAGCATGGCCATAACCGTAGCCACCGCGCAGGTAGTTGGCGCGCATCTCTTCGAGTTCGGCTTCGTCGGCGAAGAGTTTGTAGAGCGCGAAAACGCGGCAGGTGTCGGGATCCTTGGGGTCTTCGAGCGGCGTGGAGTCTGTGGCAATCTTCATAATCTTGCCCTTGACTTCCTTCGGCGCATCAAAAAGGCCAATGGTGTTGTTGTAGCTCTTGCTCATCTTCTGACCATCAAGGCCAGGAATGACGGCGACGGATTCCGAAATCATCGGTTCGGGAAGCTTAAAAACTTCCACTCCGTAAGCTTGGTTGAACTTCGCGGCGATATCACGTGTCACTTCAACGTGTTGCTTCTGGTCGCGCCCCACGGGCACCACGTCGCTCTGATAGGCCAAAATATCTGCTGCCATCAACACTGGATAGGCGAAAAGGCCGTGGCTCGCAGCAATCCCGCGTGCAAGCTTGTCCTTGTAGGAGTGGCAACGTTCCAAAAGCCCCATCGGCGTTACGGTGGAGAGCAACCATGCTAATTCGTGTACTTCTGGCACATCTGCCTGACGGAAGAGGCACGCCTTGGCTGGATCAAGTCCGCAGGCCAAGAAGTCTGCCGCCACATCAAAGGTGGCTTGACGCAATGCCGCCGCGTCATGAACCGTGGTCAATGCATGATATTGTGCGATAAAAATGAAGGCGTCTCCCTTCTCCTGCATGGAGATGGAGGGCTGCATCGCGCCGAAATAGTTGCCCCAATGTAACTTGCCGGAAGGTTGGATACCGGTGAGAATACGCATGTCTAACTCCTTAAATAATGCGAGAATGATACCAAAAAACACTCGTTCTGAGTTATAATACATGGCATGATTACCGAAATTACCAGCCTTGCTAACCCGAAAATCAAGCAAATTGTCAAATTACGTCAACGCAGTCACCGCGATGATGCCGGCGTGATGCTTACTGAAGGCTACCGCGAGATCCGCCGCGCACTGGACCATGGCTACCGTCCAGAAGCCCTCTTTTACTGCGAAAAGCTCTGGCTCAAACATGAGAACGAACCCGCCGTGGTGCGCGAGTGCGAACGTCTCGGTGCGCGTCTCTATGCTTGCACAGAGCAGGTTTTTGCAAAGATTGCCTACAGAGAGCGCCCAGATGGTTTGCTTGCCACGGGGCCGCTCGTAACGAAGTCGCTGGATGATCTTGACCTGCCAGAAGATGCGCTCGTCTTGGTCTGCGAATCCATTGAAAAACCTGGCAACCTCGGCACGATGTTGCGTAGCGCAGATGCGTCTGGCGTGGCGGCAGTTGTCGTGTGTGACCCATGCACGGACATTCACAACCCAAACGTTGTCCGCGCCTCCACGGGCACGCTCTTCACCCTTCCTGTGGCGGTGGCATCGGCTTCCGACACTCTTGCATGGTTGAAGGCGCGTGGATTTGCCATTATGGCCGCCACACCTCACGCCGAAAAGCTCTACTTTGAGCAGAATCTCACCAGTCGCGTTGCACTCTGCCTCGGCAGCGAACAGTATGGACTCACCGCCGAATTTATGAATAATGCCGACCTGCGCGTGCGCATTCCCATGCTCGGCACGGCCGACTCCCTTAACGTGTCGGCCGCCGCCACGATTCTGCTCTCTGAAGTGGTGCGTCAGCGCATCCTCTCGGGTCAGATTACGCCGCCCGCCGCAGAGGCTTGGCACGGTGAAGCAACGCACGACCATTAATCGCCATCTTCTCTCTCACAGTTTACCCCGAAAGGTCTCCGCACATGAATGACTGCATCTTTTGTAAAATCATCAAGGGTGAAATTCCCTGCTTCAAAATCTTTGAAGATGACCACGCCTTTGCCTTTCTTGATATCAATCCTATTGAACGTGGCCACACTTTGGTCATCCCGAAATTCCACGCGAAGGAACTCTTCTTCCTTCCACCTGAAGAACTCGCTGGCGTGATGCCCGCAATCCAACGCACCGCCACGCTTCTGAAGAAGAAGTTGGGTTGCGATGGCCTTGCCCTCTCTCAGCTCAATGGTGAAGCTGCTGGTCAGACGGTTTTCCACGTCCATTTCCATCTCATTCCGCGTTATGCCGGCACGCCAATCGATTGGACGCCAAAAACGCCCGCCCCAACGATGGATGAGCTCGCCGCACTGCATCGTCAGATCCTCGGCTAAAATAAAAATCTTCTCCGTGCCGACAGAGCTTTTTCTGTCGGCTTCTTTTTATGCTTCACGTCCGTCTTAGGAGGTTTCCCATGCGTTACTGTCTCTCCGCGCTTCTGTTCCTCGGCCTTTCTCTCACCGCTTTCGCCGCCGAGCGATTGGTCTGGCATGATGAATTTAATGAGCCTAAGTTGGACACTCGCTTTTGGACGCCAGAAATCAACTTTGTGCGTAATATTGAAGCTGTCCAAATCTACACCGCCCGGCCCAAAAATCTTTCTCTCACGCAGGGCGCCCTTACGTTGACCGCTCATCACGAACATTTTGAGAGCACCAATTGGAAGCCCGAAAGTCCCCATTGGTGGGAGAGCCGGAAGGAGGCTGACTACACGTCGGGTTCCATCAATAGCCGCGGCAAGGTGGAATTTCGCTATGGACGCGTTGAAATCCGTGCGAAGATTGAACACGGCCGTGGCGTTTGGCCCGCCTTGTGGTTGATTGGCAATAACCCTGGCGGTTGGCCCTCTTGTGGCGAAATCGATATCCTTGAGTATGTTTCGCAAAATCCCCAAACTCATCACGCCACTTTGCACTACACAAAGGATGGCCAATATCTGAACCCAACCGTTCCGCACGCCACCGCCACCCCGCTCGCAGGTGATTGGCACCTCTATGGCATGAATTGGACACCCGAAAAAATCGAGCTTACCCTTGATGGTGCAGTTGTCTTCTCCTACGCCCTTGATGAAGCCACCCAAGCTGATGGCAAAAATCCCTTCCGCGACGGCCGCTATTTCCTAATCTTAAACCTCGCACTGGATGGTTGGGCCGAGGCCCCCCTTCCCGAAGATTACCCCCGCACCTTCTCCGTGGATTACGTTCGCCTCTACCAAGACCCCACCATCAAAGGCACCGAACTCCGCCTCACCCCCACCCCTAAAAGAACTCCCCGTAAAAAAGGAAAATAACGAAGATCGGGAGAGAATGAGGGATAAAGGAGATTTGTGTTGTGGGGGCTACTTCGCCCCCACACCCCTCAGGCAGGACTGAGTCCTGCACGCTACGCATCCTAACGGATGCTTTTACTGGTACTCACAGGAGAGAAAGGCAGGGGATAAAGGATGTTTGAGGTGGGGGCTACTTCGCCCCCACGCCCCTCAGGCAGGACTGAGTCCTGCACGCTACGCATCCTAACGGATGCTTTTTTTGTGCTCACGGGAGAAAGGGAGAAAGAAGTGAGGGTGGAGATTCTTTTCTTCGCAGTCTTTGTAAAGGCGAGTCCGCAGGACGAGCACGGGGTGGAGCGTACCGCGCTCCCGTGGGGTGTGGGGCTGCGCAAGCCCCACATGTTGTCTTTTTTCGTGTGTTTCGCGCGTTGCGTGGTTTCTTGTATTCGTGTAAATTCGTAAAATTCGTGGTTTATTTTCTGTGCGCGAAAAGTTCATTTTTTTCACTTTTTCATCGATTTTTCGGCTGTTGAAAACTTTTTTGAGTTATCAACAAGTTATCAACAATGCGAGTTTTTCAACGCAGGTTTTAGAAAATTTTTGGCAGAACACCACTTTTTGATGTCTCTCGCTGGACTTTGATAAAAATGCATAACGCCTTTAGAGACAATGAGATAATTCAAAAATGGGGTAAAATTAACTCCGCTACGGCGGCTTCCTTGCGAAAAAATGGGTCTGAGGGAGAGAAAAGTTATCAACAATTTTCCCGTTTTTGGGGGAGGTCTACGAAAATTTTGGGTCAATATTGGCGAAATTGAGTCTCAATGTTAGCGAAATTGGGTACCCAATATCAGCGAAATTGCGACTCAGTTTTGCCCTTTTTCACCCCCGATTTTTGCCTCTTTTTTGCCTTATTTCACCCTTTCCTAAAATGACGATTTGACAACTTTAAAAGGTTTTGCTACACTGCAAGTGTATGTGGAGAAAAGGGGCTTGTTTTTTAATTTACGGAATTAGTTTATCACATTTTTTGGGGAATGGGTGAAAAATGTGATGTGGGATGGAGTGGGGCTGGGGAGTTCTCATTGAGAGGGAAAAGACTTCACCACGGCAGAACCGATGAACGGACGGAGCGCTTTACGCTCCTTCTAACACAAACAGTGTGTGAAAAGTGTGTGGTGAGCCCCTGCTTGGCGGTGTGTACTGGCATTCTACGCGTGGAGGACAGGTGTGGGAAGATTATTAGGAGCGACGAGGTGTGTGTGGAGTGCTTCTGACACAAACTGCGTGTGAAAAGTGTGTGGTGGGACTCGTCTGGATGTGTGTGGGTGCTCTTACTGATGCATCCTGTGTGGAGAGGATGTGGATGATCTTACTGATGCATGCTGTGCGAGGAGTGTGGACAGGGGAGGAATGACATTTGAGGGGGCTGTGCATCGGTAGGGAGGCGGCAATGGGGTCGATGAAATGACACTAAATTACACTCTCTTTAATAAATAAAGAAAAAAGTTTGCTTGCGGGGGTGAATTTGATAAACTAATGATGTGGTATGAGATATGCACGAAGTATAGTTTTGCGGAAGCGCAAAGGCGCGTCGGCTTCAGCCGATGTGCGATACACGTGTGATATCTCATTGATTTTAAATGATTTAATGATGGCTTAAAGGCGCGAAGAAAGAATCTATGCGACAAGAGAACGATGTGCGTGACTTGTACTCGGTGGAAACATTCACCGACGCAGTTTTCTTTTTTACGCGCGCCTTTGCGTGCGTGGTTGCGCGTATTCAGTCATCATTTTTTCACCTTGACCAATTTTTCGAGCTGACCGTAGAGCATGGCGGCGGTCGCCTAAACGTCCGAACCGCCTAAGGAGTCCGACTATGAAAACTGCATGGATCAAATCGTTTCTGACACACCTTTTGCCGATGGGTACGAGGTTATTGCCGTGTATTGCCGGAGTGCTATTGGCAGAGGCGGCACGAGCTGAATCAATTACGGTGACAGCCGAAACAATCGGTATTAACTTTGCGCTTTCGGGTGCGGCGATGTCAAGCGAATCGACAACGCCATATGGGTTTGCGACTTTGGAAAAAGGCGGCTTGCTTGCGGAAAACAAGTGGCAAGGCTTTTATGCTGGCAGCAACAACAATCCGATGGTGGTAGGTCAGGCTTATACAATTACGACCGCTGGCAATCCGGGGCTGAATATCACACTTAAGAAAAATTCGACCAATAATGTGTGGGGACCGAATACAAGCAATAAGCTGTTCGGTTCGTACTTGGATAATGCCTCGTCGCTTCTGTTTGAGGGGTTGCCGCGCTCGGGTTACGATGTGGCGATTCTTTTCTCGGGTGATGGTGGCAACTATTCTCCTGTGACGGTAAATGGAACGACGTGGACTTACAACGCGGAAGGTGCTTTGGTTGAGGGAACGACGCCTTGGGGTGATCGCTCGACGATTAGTGATGCGAGCGTGACCTCGATGGATGTTACGGGCACATCCTCTACGGGCCGAGTGATGTTTTTTGAAAATCAGACATCGGCGCGGTTTTCAATTGATACAGTGAATAACAATGGCCGCGGTACAATTGCGGGTATTCAGCTTTACCTTCGTGCTGGCACGTATGAGCCGTTGAATTTTGAGGCCGCACCAACAGGGATAAGCATCACCTTTAGTGAAATTGATTGGTCGGGAAAAACCTTTGTCGCTTCCGAAGAGACGACAGCGACATTAACCTTGCCTGCGGGTGCTACGCTTGATTTGGATGAAGCGCCTGCACTTGCGTTGTTAAAATTGCGCTGCGAAGGAGAAGCAAGCATTGTTGCTTCGGGAAGTGGTTCACTCGCGAATATCAAAGCGATTGAGGTCGAAAGCGGAACGATTGACTTTGGCGCGCTGCAGATTTCTAAATTGACGATTCTCGCGAATGCGGTTGCGGCCGTACAGTCAAGGGATCAGATTACAACGTTGGAGCGTTTGGGCGCCTTGAAATATTCTGGTGGAACGGCATTTGAAAACTATGACCTTTCGGCAGAGCCCAATTTTAGCACCACGATTATTGGAAAGACAATTGCTTCGGTCACAGATCGCGCCTCTACTGCAAATCGTGGAGAGGGCTTCTTTTCGGTCAATGGTACGCGTACGTTGAAAGTGGTTGATGGTGGCGATATCACTGTCGCTACGCGCTTTGCAATGGCGGACGATGGTGCGAGTAATCCCGTTTTTGAGATGGATGGTGGCTCCATAACGGTTCAGGGCACTGGCGTAAATAATGGCACTACTGCAGGGACGGCCGTGATTTTTGGCCACTGGGGTGGTACACCAACGGTGAATTTGAAGCGCGGTCTTTTGGATGTCTCTGAAGGCGGCGTTATGATTGGCTGGACGGGCGCACCGAATGTGACGGTTGGTACGGTCTTGAATGATGCCTTGAATGTCGCAGGTTCTGCAGTACTCCGTGCGAAATTACTCACGAGTCATGAAGCATGGGGACAGAATGCTGGCGGCTCGCTGGTGGTGAATCCGTCGGGTGTGATTGAGCTTGGCTCTAGCGGTTTGGTATTGGGTCAGTATAAGGCAGAGTTTACGGTTACGCTCGCTGGTGGTGAGATTAAGGCTGTAGACAATGCTTCAATTACCTATCATGCTAATGTTCGCAATCCCTTGGCCGTGACAGCCTCCTCCACGCTCTCTGCTGATTCGGATAAGACCTTGACGGTGAGTGCTCCATTGACGATTGCGAATGGTGCGACGTTGACGAGTAAGGGGAATGTGGTTTTCGCTACGACACCTACCAACAATGGTGCGATTGCTGTAGCATCGGGAACAACAACCCTTACTGCCGGCGCCGAAGGTGTCGTTTCGTTGGCTTCGAGTGCGACGCTGAATTTAATCCTTACGGAATCTCTGAAAACTTCGGGTTACACGGCTTCGGGCGTGACGGGTGAAGGCACGGTTAAGTTCTTTGATGTTGATGGTGCCGAAATCACAACTGGTGTGAGTGGGAACACCTATACCCCGCCGACTCCGCGCTGGACGGCTACGTCTGCATCGGGGGATTGGAATGATTTGTCTCTCTGGAGCAATACCACGTCTGTCCCGACATCAGGAACGGTGGTCTTGGATTTCTCCAATGTGAATGCGGATACCACAATTACGATTGATGCATCTGCAACGCTTGATATGATTTCAATCGTGGGAGCGTCGGGCGAACTCACGTTTGAAGCAGAGGGTTCAAATGCGTTGACGGTCTCTTCAATCTCTGCGGTAGCAGATGCCGATGTGACGAGCGGTGTCATCCTTACAACGGATGGGACGGTAAGCATTGCCGCCGATGCGACCTTAACGGTGCCGAATAACTTTGTGTATTCCAATAATGCCTTTAGCGTGGCGAATGACGGTTTACCCTCTCGTGTGACAGGCCCTGGTACACTTGCACTTGATTTGGGTGATGCCACCACGGTTGATATGACGGGGTCTAATCCTGGCTATAAGCTTGGGATTAAGGTTGTTTCCGGTACGTTGAACTTCCCCAATAGCGGAGGTGATGGTCCGGGTAAGGGGCGCACGATTACGGTTTCGGGTGACACTTCGACCTTAAAGTTCTCTACAGGTGATGCTGGTGGTTGGAACTATGCTGACGGCCAGAAGATTGCACTTCATGAGGGTGGTAAATTGTGGATCATCAAGCGTGACACCTTTGTGGCGGATGTGGAGATGCGCGGCGGTGAGTTCCTTTTGGATAAAGCTGCGGATGGTGGTCGTGCCTTAGATTTATTCCACGCGAACATTTTTAAGGTGCTTGCGGCGGCTGATGCCACTGCAACAACTCCAACAGAATCCACCTTTACCTTTACGAATGAAACTGGCGCTCAGGGGCGTAAGGTTTTAATTCGTAATGGCGATGTCACGTTTGATGTAGAGGCGAATGCTCGCTTGACGGTAGATGTAATCCTCGTTGCAGGTGAGGCAAGTTTGAATGCTGGTGGCACGCCTGGCAAATTAATTAAGACCGGCGCGGGTGAATTGGTCTTAACGGCTGAAAATACCTACAATACGGCCACTGAGGTTAATGCTGGTGTAGTGACGCTTTTGGGCAATGGTAAGTTTGGCTCTGGTGCTGTGACTGTGGCATCTGGAGCAGTTGTGAATTTGAATATCGCAGACGGCGCTACACGCACCCTGTCAAGCTATGGCACATTCAGCGGTGCGAGTGTGGATGCAATTTTGCGCAAGAGTGGCGCAGGTACGCTTACATTGGATGCCGCTTTCGCTGGAAAGTTGGACATCGCTGCGGGCGTGGTGAATATTGGTACGCGCCGTGATGTAACGTTGGCTGCAGTGGCGAGTGGCGCACAGGTGGTGTTGACACGCACATCGGGCGAACAAACGATTGTGTTGCCCACGGCAATGGAGGTCACACCTGATGAAATGCGCTTCACGATTGACGGAATGCAACCCGAAAGTGTGACTGTCGCTAATGGGCAGATCACGATTGTTCCGCAACGTCAAACCTATTATTGGGTACCGGCTGGAACTGACACCCAGTGGACAACTGTTGCAAACTGGCGCCTGGGCTCTGCGTCTGGAGCAGTCGCGACAACACTTCCTGAAGACGTTGCTGAAGTGGTGGTGCCTGTTGCCAAGGGTGGCGTAGTGACGCTTACCATGGATGCGAATGCAACCGTTTCGAATTTGGAAATCCTTGCTACAGGTGATTCAGGTGAGGCGGGTGTGTTGACGATTGACGGCTCGGCAACCTTAATTAGTGCCCGTGGAGTGGTGGTCAATGGAGTGAATGTCATTGCACCACAATTGGGTGTAAGTTCGGTAGTGTTTAGCGCAAATGCTACATTGACCACGACCGTGGCGGCTGGAAATACTTGGACCCTCAATCAAATTTCTGGCGCAGGTACATTTATTAAGGAAGGGGCTGGTGCGCTTCGTTTGCAAGTAGCATCCGCCGATGCACGCATCGTTTTAGAAGACGCTGCTATCACCATTAATGATGGTATTTTGCAAACATTGCTCATTGGCAATGACAGTAATCCGATCTTCAAGAATGCGACGCTCACCTTTGGAGCAAATGCTGATGGCTTCCAGTCTCATGGTTGGCTCGGCTTAGAGGGGGTTGTTACCGTTAGCACGGCTACGGATATTACCTTCAGTGCAGCAAATGGTTATGTGCCTTCTTTGCAAGGTGCAGGTACACTCATTAAGGAGGGTGCAGGAACCTTTACGTGGAATTTGATGGGGAATAACGCGCATGCTAACCCCATCACCATTAATGCCGGTGCGGTAGCTTTCGCGGGAACGGGTTCGCAGACTGCAGTTGTCACTGGCGCAGGGCAGGTAAAGATTGTTGCCGATGCGGCTGTCACCTTCACGGGCGCTAACACCTACACCGGTGGCACCATGATTGTTGCTGGCGCGACCTTGACTGCTAACACGAATTCGCTCGGAACTGGCGCAGTGACGGGCGCAGGTAAGCTCGTTGTTAATGGCTATCCTTCCAATGCGACCGTGCGTAATTCGCTCGGCGCTGCTGAATGGACGGGTACCTATGTCAATACCGCAGACAATGCCATGAAAGATGATGGCAACTGGCTCGGCGCTGTGGGTAATGCAAACTCCATCGTTGAATTCACGGGCACGAACACGGGCTATTTGCAGCAGGCTGGTTCGATGGATGCGACCTTGAAGGTGACTGGCTCTATTACCTTTAACAATGGATGGAGTTCGGGCGGCGGCTATACCTTCAATGGGCCGCTCTTGGGTGACGGCACGCTCGCTACGCAAAATAGCCAGACAGACGTGTTGAAGTTCCTCGGTGAAACCAAGGACTTCGCGGGTACGATTACGGTTGCTGGCGGTCACTGCATTGCCTTCGGTGAACAGGCTGATACTGGAACTGCTCATGAAGGTAAGTTGATTGTGGCTGCAGGTAAGACGGCAAACATCGCTGCAGGTAAGGCGTGGTCTGCAGTCAATGGTATCGCAGTCGCTGGTACCATCGGTGGCGAAGGCATCATTGGTAAGGCTGATGGGACAAATGGCACGCTGATTTTGAAGTCTGGCGCGATTGTTGATACCACGGCTGGTACGCTTTCGGTGGCGACCTTGGATACGCTTCCCGAAGCCGTGAAGGTGAAGGTGGCCTTGGTGCCTACAACGGTTGATGAACGTGTGAACCTGATGAAGGTGAAGGCCTTACCGGGCGTACTCACGGATGTCACGATTACGCTCTTGGATAGTAATGGTGTTGATCAAGGGGCCAACTTTGAACTGGTGGCGGATGGTGAAGCAGACGCGGATGGTTACACAATGCTTCAGGTGAAGATGAAGGTTGCCGCCACCGATTACACGGTGACCGTTTCCGACTCCCTTTCGTCGCTTTCTGAAGCACTCGCTGGTGGTGTCTTCGGGGTGGGTGCAACAGACTATCCCGCTGATCCAATGAACCTCGTCATTGACTTTGGCAATGTGGCCGATGGGGCTGAAGCAGTGCCGGGCACCTTTGACTTTGATAACGAGACCGACCTCTCGTTTGTTAAGGTCACCGTGAAGGGTTCGAATGGTGGCACGATTACGAAGTCTGGTTCGGCGATGTTGACTGTGGTTGACTTGGTGACGACTGAGTCGGTGGCAGTAAGCACGTCCCTTACCTTTATGGAATCGTGCGCACGCGCGGATATTGATGCAGGCACTCAAGTGACGCTCACAGATGAGCGCGAAATAGATGCAACCTTTGCGACTGAAGTGAGTGGTGAAGGTAAGGTTATCTTTGACACAGATAATGATTCCACGGTCATCGTGAATGGTAACAATACTTACACGGGTGGCACGGAAATCAAGAAAAATGCAACGGTAAAAATGGCCGCTGCAGGTGTCCTTGGTACTGGCGCACTCTCTGGCGCAGGAACGATTTATTACGCACCTGTGATGAATGGGAATACGCCGACTCCTCCCGCTTTTGTCAACTGGACGGGTACGCTGTGGTTGGAAGATATCACCCCTGTGCAGGGTTTCAATCTCGCATCGTTCGGCAATGCTGATTCGACCATTGGTTTGAAGGATGTGGGTGCAACGAACTCCAATAGCTATTTTAATACGAGTCAGACGATTGAAGCTGATTTAATCTTGAAGGGTGAAAACACCATTTCGAATGGTGGATCTGGAATGACGGTCACCTTCTCGGGTTCGCTCTTTGGTGATGGTCTGCTGTTGTTTGCTCAAGCAGGTGGTAATCCTTCGGACTGCCACTGCTTCACGGGCGACCTCTCTGCCTTCACGGGGACGATTAAGTTCACGGGAAATCCTGGTCGTAAAGTGATGATTGGCTCGAATGTCCCTGCAAATGGGTATGCAAATGCCATTGCGGTGGTGAATGCGGTGACATTGAATGATGCCGCCACGATTGATGCGGCAGGGAATGGGATTAAGTTAAATGGTACGACCGTGCTTACGGGCGCACCGACTTTCGCAACGAAGGTGGACGTGCTTTCGGGGGCTACCTTTAATTTGGAAGCAACGAAAGCGATCAAATTCACTTCTGGAACTACATTGTCGCTTCCTGATACGTTTAATGTGGTTTTCTCTGAAGAGGCTCCGCTTACTGCAGGCACTCCTGTTGTGATTTTTGACCGTGCAGATACGAATGTATTCAATCTCACTGGTACAACGGTTGTGGTGAAAAAGGGTGACACCGTGTTGCCGGATGTGCAGTTAATCGCAACTGACGATGGTGACATTGCGGTTGTCATCCCGGCGATGTATGAAGCAGAGGTCGTTGCAGATACGACGTGGGAAGACTTGAACTGGACGGTGGGCGGTGCGCCTGTAACGTCTGTGCCGAGCGCATTGGATCGCGTGCTTTTAAAGGCTGCCACGAGTGGCTTGAAGGTGACTTGCGAAACGCCCATTTCCGTTGCGTCTCTCGCTATTGAGGGTGAGCCGTTGAAGTTGTTCTTCACGCGCGACTGCGTGACGGAGGAGATGTATCAAGCGATTCCTACGTCAGTTGCCTTGGTGACAACGGCAGGTGGCTTGGATGAAAAGGCAATCGTGCAGATTGCTCCTCTTAAGTACAGCGCAATGGCAACCGTGGCACAGACGGCAACCGCTGCCGTGGCTGAATTGAGTTTGCCTGATAGCGCAAAGACGGGCAACACAATTCCCGTTGCAAAGGGTAATGCGCTGGCGATTAACTTTAAGGGTAATGGAAACTATCCAGTTACGGGCTCCACGGCGGTTGGCTTAACGGGCTATGAAGTGGTGCCGAATAATTGGGCGCAGTTTGATGGCGCTTCTGGCGCAAATCAAAATCTTACGGTTGTCAATTTGGAAAATGGTAACGTTGAAACGTTGGCAACGGCATTGGACTATTCTTGCAATAATGGACATAACACGGGAAATGGCAATTCGCATGCTGTATTGCGTGGTTATTTGGACGACGGTGGCAATGGTATCAACATCTCTATTGATGTTCCTGCCACATGGATGACCTATAAGGCAGTAATCTTCTGCGCAACTGACACTGCAAACACGACCTTTTCAGCGAAGCAGATTAATGGCACGTGGTACACCTATTCGAATGGCGCTTTAACTTCTTCTGCAAATCGTCCCGCAGAAGGGTGGGGTGACTCTAATTCGCGTGCGGATTTGATTGAGGGCACCAATACGATGGTGATTGATGGCCTCACGGGTGACTTTACGCTCTTTGCGAATCGTCAAAATAACGGTCCTCGTGGATGCGTGGCTGGTATTCAATTGATTCAGACAAGCAAGCCTGAGTATGTTTATGTTTCGAGTGTAACGGCTACCGTTTCTGCTGCGACCGCGGGTGAAGTGGTGGCGTGGGACGCGCTGGAATGGGTGGATGACGATGGTAATCCGACCACGCCAGCGGCTAATAAGACGGCTACTTTGGTCTTCCAGAATGACGCAACGGTTGATTTTGCCAATGTGGTGGCGAAGGACGTCCAAGTGCTGGGCTATGGCCACCACGTGCGTTTGGTGAATGTGCCAGAGACGCTTTCGGTCTTCTTCTCAAAGGATACGATTTATCGTTTGGCTGTGGCAGAAGATGCGCTTCCTGCAAAGACGGAATCGTTGCCTGGTGAATTGCGCTATGAATACGGATATGATGCGTCGGCAACTGCCTATGCCACGAATCCGAATATGGCGACGACCTTCGCGGCAGGCTTCACGGGTGAGTTTGCTGCGAATGGTGGTACCTTGTGCTTCTCGGGCGGCGTGGTGACCTTGCCGAACGTGGGGGGCACTGCGACGAAGACGAAGATTTTCTTCTCGGGAACGAGCCGTACCACGGTGGAAGGGATTATGGCATTGGGTGAAGCAGAAGTGGTGCTTTGTGATACCGCTTCTGTAGTGACCTCGCGTCTCTCCTTGTCGGATGGTCAGCCGGGTTACACCACCTTCATGACGTTGGAAGACGATGCTCAACTCTTGGTGACGGGTTCGTCTAATGTGGATGCGAATACCTCCTCCATTATGATTGGCCATTGGAATGGGTCCTCTACGTTGACGCTGCGCGGCAATGCGAAGTTCGTTGCAGAGTCGGCTGATGTGCTCGTGGGTAAGACCGGAAATACGCAGTCCATAGTTTTGGAAGGTGGCGAAATGCGCGTGCGTGGCGTGAAGCTCTCTGCGTCTGCCTCGGGTACGAACACGCTCACCTTGGCGGGAGGTAAGCTTTTGGTGGGGGACACGGGCATCGCTCGCTATGGTTCCACCACGATGACGCTCAACTGCGAAGGTGGCACGTTGGGTGCGCTCGCTGGTACCGTTACCTTGGGTGCAGATGCCGCAGCGGCGATTGCGACCTTGAATGGTGAGCCGGTGTTTGCTTCTGCAGAAGGGGCAACTTTGGCCTTGGCGCAGCAGGCGCCCTTCTTGACTGCGGGTAAGGCGGTCAACCAGTCGGGTAATTTGCAGTTGCCGTCGGTGACGCTTGAGCAGATTACTGCCAAGGGCGGTTCGATTACGATTGCAAGTGAGGTCACGGCAACCACGGTCGAAGTGGACGCTGGCGCGACGCTCGCCTTTGATGGCGGTGTCTTGATGGCGGATGCTTGCACGTTTGGTGACGCATCGGTGCTTCAGATCCCTGTCCGTGCCAGCTTGAGTGCGGGTGGTTACTTGAAGATGGCTACAGGGAAGGCTCTCCCTGACCTCTCTAACACAGTCTTGGTTTTGGTCTTGGACGCAGTGCGTTCGGATGCAGAAAAGCTCTTGCCGGAATTGCCGATTGCCTTGGGTACGTATGGGGAAACCGATACGGCTCAGATGCGTGGTGTCGCTTTGCGTAACAATACGAACAATGCTATCGCAGATACGACGTTGGTCTTGAAGT
Source organism: Kiritimatiellia bacterium (assembly GCA_017558005.1). Lineage (GTDB taxonomy): Bacteria > Verrucomicrobiota > Kiritimatiellia > RFP12 > DVOR01 > Spyradenecus. The sequence goes on from JAFYWN010000001.1 coordinate 17,578, forward strand.
CTGGCGATTTGGGTCAGGGCCTCTATGTGGACCTGGTGGGCGCAGATATTTTGTCGACGTTTAATGTGACGTTGAACGAAAAGAATGCAACGCAAGCAAAGCCGTATGCCTTGAGTCAGAACACGGCCGATCTCCGTCCGTACCATTACTTCACGGCAGAAGCAGCAAAGACCTATGTTTCAATTCCTGAACGTGGCATTGCGGTTTCGCACTTGACCTTTACGGATGTGGTGGATAATGCACAGGTGGTGCTTGTGCCGAGTTCGATGACCGCTCCGATGTTGCAAGTGAACAACATGACAATCGCGACGGATGTTGCCTTTGACTTGACGGCCTGGGGTGATCGCTTGACCCTTCTGGCAAAGGGTGCGTTGACGGATCTGGAAACGAGCCTCTGCTTGGTCAGTGGTGGTGTCACGCAGTCTGAAAAGGGGAAGGTCACGTTGATGCTTCCTGATAATCTGCCGAGTGATATCATGCCCGTGGCAGATGTGCTGTCCGATGGTCTCTATCTGAGATTCAAGCCGAAGGCTCTGCGTAAGGCGCGTTCGATTTCGGTGAACTTCACCGATGTGACAACGCCTCTCGTTGCACCGCCTACAGTGCCGGGTGCTTATCCTGTGCCGGTGGATGCATGGAATGATTTGAATAAGACGTACACGGCCTCCGAATTGAAGGTGGCAAATCGTGCCGGCGTGGCAACCGCTACGGAACCGATTGAATTGGTGGCACCGACCTCTTCCGTGGCGAAGGATGTGAACGCCCCGACTTCAATGTTGAAGACGTGGTTGAATGATTCCACGGATTTGACGGTTCAGCTCCGCAACCTTCCGTTCGATGCCTATCGTTTGGTCTTAATCTTCTCGTCTGACTTGGAAGGCGCCGCCTATGCGCCAATCCAAATCGGTGAAACGGTTTATACCATGGGTTACTCCGCAGAGGCGGAGGCTTCGGAAACGTATACGCGTTGCAACATCGCTCCCTATCGCATCTACAACGATCGTACGGGACTCTTGACCCTCGAAATCGCTGGCGATGAAACTTGGGGAAGCACCAATCAGCCTGAAGCGGAAGTGCCCGTGGTGGCAGGACAGAATACGTTGGTGACCGATGTCCTGACGGATGAAGAGATTACCTTCACGCTTCCTGCGGTGGTCTATGGTCGCATGTATGCGGGCCTTGCAGCACTGCAGATTGTGGAAGTGCCTGAATCGGACACCTCTTCTGATAAGACCTTCACTTATACGTTGACTGCAGATTGTGACCTCGCAACGCAGGCAGATAATAATGGAGAGGTGTGGACGAATGGTGCACTGCATAAGCTCGTCATCACCGCAAATGCTGATGTAATCGTGACACTCCCTGCTGACTTCACGGCGGATTCGATTACGCTTGAAGGCGCGGGTTCGGTGACCTTGCAGGCGGCCACGGCGGCAAGCGACGTCGTCGTGAAGACACTCAATGCCGGCGCCTTAACGGGCAACTTGACGGTCAACGTTCCTTGTGTGAATGTGGCCTTCACGGCACCTGCCACGGTGACGACCTTTAATGCCCTCTTCAACAACAATGGTCAACCCTACACAATCGTCAAAAATGCTACCTTGGTCCTCGGTGAGAACAGTGGCATCTTGACGAATCTTGAAACGGTTGCGCCCGTGTTGACAATTGGCGCGGATTCGGAAGGTGTGTTGCGTCGTAACTATCCTTTGGACGAAAATGGTCATGCCGCAAATGCGTGGGCTCAGTTGACACTTGCCTACAAGCATGTGGTTCGCCATCAGCAAGCGAATGGCGACGCAGACAATGGTGCCGCATCATTCTTGATTGAAGCAGGTGACGTCTTCCGTCATCTCAATAAGTTCCACCTGTCGAGTGAGTCCGATTGGGCCTTTACGCAGACGGGCGGTGAGGCATCGTTTGAAAATGATGCAGGCGCAGAAGGCGGCATCCTTGTGTTCAATGGAGGCTCTGCTGCAGGGAAGACTGCAACCATCTCTGTCAGCGGCGGTCGCCTCTATGCGACAAAGATTAGCGCATGGAAGGAGAACTCGACGGTCAACTTGGCCATTTCTGGAACAGGCACCTTGGCACTTGGAACGGATGGTCTTCGTGTTCAGGATGCAGGCACTCGTGTGAATGCGACCTTTACGGAAAAGGGTACGTTGGAATTGACCACGGCGCAGTTGAATGCGAACAATACCGATCGCGTTGCGGTCAACTTTGAGGGTGGTCGCATTACGACAGGTCAAGTGGAAGCATCGTTGAATATTCCTGTGGCCTTTACTGCTAATACGACAACGGAATTGGCGCCTGCGGTGGGTTCGACCTTGTTGCTCAATGCTAACAATTCTGGCTCTGGTTCAATTGAAGTCACGCAGGGTAAGGTGGCGATTGCGACTGCTACCGCCCTTGCTATGACCGAGACGACCGTGAAGTCGGGAGCCATCTTTGAAGTGCGCAATGCCACAGCAGATGCCACGATGACGAATACCCTTGTCTTTGAAGCGGGGGCAGAACTCTCGGTGACGGCCGCAGAGGGGGTCACCACGGTGAAGGTCGCTATGGAAGTCGATGTCCCGGATGACTTGACCTCGATGCGCTTCTACTTGAATGGTACGCTCTATTCGGATGTCTCCGTGGATGAAGCGACTGGCACGGTGACCTTTACCACGCCGGCAACCGCTGAGGCGGTCACTTGGGATGCTGCTGCGGAAGCAGGTGTTTGGGCTGACGGTGAAGCAGGTCCGTGGGCTGACGGCAAGACTTACTATGATGGCGCCGCAGTGAACCTCCCCGCCACCACGGCAGGGAAGGCAACCGTGACCCTTCAGGGCAATGTCCGTCCCGCATCGTTGACCTTCACGGATACGACCCAAGTAAAGGATAAGTATCGCTTCCAGCGCGCTGCGGATGATACGACCTCCTACTTGACACTCGCAAATGCGACGTTGAACTTGGGCAATGACCAAATCTTTGACCTCCCCGTCGCCACAGCGAAGAACGTGGTGGTGAGTGCGATTAACAACACCTATCGCCTGATTGGTGAACTCTCCAATGGCGGTAAGACGGCATCGTTGATGTCCGCTACGGATGGGTCTGCTACGGCAGTTATCAACCGAGAAAATGCGAATGGTACGGAGGCTCAGAAGCATGGTGTGTGGTGTAATGATGGCGCAACGCTTGCACCGCAACCTGGTGAAGTTCAGATTGTTTCTGCAATGGGTACCACGGATACGACGAAGCGTTCGCACCTCTCTGGTAGCAGTGATGTCATCATTACAGGTGGCGGTACGGTGCTCTTCGCGGGTCGCGTGCTTGAAACGAGTGCCTCGGATGTGCCCTATCAGAATAAGGCATTTACTGGAAAGATTTATGTCCAGGATGGTGCGACATTAGACATCACTATGATTCGTGATCGTAAAGACGGTGACCGTCCGCGCGACGACCATCCCTTCTTCGCGATGGCAACCACTGGCAATCAAGATACGGCAGGCACTCCGCTTTGGACAACGGAACCTGGCATCATTGTGCAGAATGGTGCAACCTTCCGCGTGTCGGGCTGCCGTTCGATCTTCGGTGGTTGGGCAAACCGCAACGATGCGAACCTGTTGGCGGCGACCCCGCTTGCAATTGGTAAGGATGCTACGGCAGAATTTGCCTTTGCCCAGCTTTATCAGGTCTTCCCGCACGGCTTCTTGTTTAATGGTAATGGCGCAAAGTTGCTTGCGACGAGAGACATGTATCTCTCGGGCGGCACCAAGCTTGAAGTCGCCGCGGCGGATCGCGATGCAGAAGGTAACCTCTTGGAAGGAATTACTGCCACGATCGCTTCGGGTGAAACGACGGGTCTGGTCCCGTGGGAACACAATGGCGCGGCATCGACTAAGCCGTTGGAATTGAGCGTGGGCGAGGGCTCGACCTTGAACATCTCGGCTAACCTTATTGCCTATGCTAACAGCGGAGACTCCTTAGACCGCTTCACCTTGAATAAGACGGGTGCTGGCGCGGTGCGCTTCACGCGGGATCTGATTGAAAGCGATGTGCAGTTGTCGCTCACAGAGGGTACGTTAGGCGGTACGACCACCTTCACGAATCCGAAGATGACTGTGACGACGGCGGCGGGTACGACGGTTGAAGCAGGTCTCTCCATCCCCGTGCTTCAGGCTGCAAAGGGAACCACCTTTGCGATTGATCCGACGGGTAAGGCGGTCTTGCATGCCGACAACTTGATGTTGACCTCGGGTGGCTATTATCACTTGGTGGCGAGCTCGCTGGCGGGTGAGATTGCGGATGCACCTGAGGCAGGTACGCAGCGCAAGGTGATGAGTTGGGATAACGCCACTTCGGTGGAGACGGTCTCCTTCACCTTGGATGCAGCATTGATTGAGAAGGGTTACAACGTCGCCGTGCGTCAGGATGGCCTCTATCTCTTGAAGCATGTTGAGTACATCTGCGAGATGGACATCCAAGATGTGGCCTCTGTGGCGGTATTGACGTCGTGGTATGGCGAGAAGAAGTGGTATCGTTCGGACGATCCGAATAAGACCAAGCGCAACTACGACCCGCAGGATGGCGAAGCGGTGACGGCGGTCTTTGTCTTGCCGCCGAGCTATGCGAATGGTGCGCCGAAAATCACCTTGACCTTGACGAAGGCGGCCACCTTTGCCAATGTTCGCTTTATGGCGAAGGGTGCCACCGAGACGGATGATTGGACGTTGTTGACGCCGACGGTGGTTTACAACTACGACCTCTCGAATGAAGCAATGCCGACAACCAATGGTGCCAAGCGCTTCACGTGGGTGCTGACCTTGGTTGTGGATGGTGGCACTGAAGCTTCGGGCTTGGCCACGCTTGAGGCGACGGTCCCGACGGGCTATGATTACACCACCAATCTCAACACGGTCACGGTCTATGCGTCTGCCACGCAGCCTGCCTTGAACATCAACTTCACGGCGGCAACGGCAGGTGATGGCGCTTGGATTGCTACCGATGCCGACCTTTGTGGTCGCGTGCCGTTTGTGGGTGTCTACTGGAATAATGCCTCCACTACGAGCGGTGAAAGCCGTGGTTCGGACCCGAATTTCATGGTGATGGCACTGCAGGCGATGCCGGTGGGCATTGAGCCTGGTCCGAATGGTCAGATTACGCCGTGCGAAGTGACCTACGCCTTCCGTCAAGCAACGGTGGTGGACTCGCGTCAGCATGGCGATGCAAATGCACAGTTGGCCGCAAGCTTCCTCACGGGAGGCAATGCGCAGATCTCTGACGCAATCCGTTCCGCAGGTGGCATGACGAATTCTGGCGCAAATGGCGGATGGCAAGTGCGCGTGGATGCCGTGCCGTTTAAGGCTTACGACCTCTACTTGCTCTTCGCTGCAACGGCAGAGGGTGCGGTTGACTATCCCGCAGTCCGCGTCAAGGTGGGCGATCAGCAGTGGCGTACCTTCTCCATGGCGAATGGGTGGACGGCTCCTGCCGCTGATGGCATCACTTGGGCTGGCGAAGGCGCACCCGTGAAGGGCGAATTCGTGGATGGCAAGCATGTGCTTCACGTGCGTGTGAAGGCTACCGAAGGGCAGCCCTTGGAAATCGCACCGTGGTCCACCGACAGGAACGTTGGTTTGGCCGCCTTGCAGATTGTTCGCTGCGACGATGGTGCCACCTTGGTCCGTAATGGTGATGGTGCATGGTCGGATGTGGCAGGCTGGATCCATACGCAGGGCGACACCGAAGCAGAGGGCGGCTGGCTCGATGCTACGACCGATGCGCCTCGCTCGGCAACGATTCAGAGCCTGACGCGTTTGGATGCCGATATTCCCGCGGCGGTGCCTTACCTCACACTTTCTGGTTTGGCGACCACGACGATCACTGGTGATGTGGGTATGCTCTCGACAGGTGCGATTGACTTGACGGGATTGAATCCTGGTTCGTCGCTCGCCTTTGGTGAGGATGTTTTCGCAGAACCCGTAAATGTCATCTTGGCGCCGGACGTCACGATTACGGTTCCTGAAAGTGATTCGGGTACAACGGTCAACCGCTGGAAGTGGTTGCGCGATGACGCAGGCAATGATGTCAATGCTTCGTCGGCAACGATTCAGAAGAAGCTCAATGGCGACCTGGTCTTCCACAACACCCTCCCGTGCAACTTGGATATCGATAGCGGCACGACATGGATGGACTTGGCTGACACGACAGGAAACGATCAGGTCGACGCCTGGATGAGCGGAAATGTCTCTGGTGATTCTGGCACCTTTGGTAAGAAGGGCTCTGGCACCTTGGAATATACGGGCAATTTCAGTCTGACAGGGATGAATCCTCTTCGTGTGGAAGAGGGGGTGCTTAAATTTGCAGCAGCCAATGGCCTTATGGGCATTGAGTCGGGTAAGACACTTGTTGCTACGACAGGTGGTACGTTACAGTTCAATGCAAATAATGGTGCTGCGAATCAGACGACCCTTTTGGCAAGTGCGGGTGGCAAGTTGCATATGACAGGCAACTTTGGCGTAAATACGACAACAATCATTCGCCTTGAAGATGGGGGCACGTTGACTGCTACTGCTGGTGCTACGGGTGGCTCTGCCATCGGTAGCCTCATTGTCCGCGGAAAGGGCAATCAGACGGATATTAACTTGGGCGCAGGTTATGGCTCGGGCCTTACGGTCCTTAACGACTTTGTCCTTGAGGCGGGTGCAACACTTGAACACAAGGATAGCCATGGTTCACTTCGTCTCCCGCGTCGCAAGATGACGATTAAAGAAGGTGCGACCTTCACGTCGCATCGCGCAGTAGGCGTTGGTCAACCTAATGGGTATGCTAACCCGGATAATCAGTCCTTGCAGAAGTATGGTTTGGGTCTCTGGGAAACGCGCACAGTGCTCGGTTCAAAGGGTGACAGCCCTCGTGGTAACCCTCTTGAAATCTATGAAGGTGAAGTTCGCTTTGCCTTGGGTGGTGCGACCTATAATCCAGATCGTGACGATAAGGGTGCATGGATTCTTGTGAAGAAATCGGCAACCTTAAGTGGTAATGCAAGCTTGGGTGAACAAGTTCCTGTGACCTTTGAGGAAGGTGCGATTGTGCGCAGTGGTGTGCCGGGTGTGAAGGCGAGCCAGCTTTCGCTCCATACGGCTACCTTTAATAAGGGTATCGTCTTCGAGTGCGACTTGGCGCTTGAGAAGCCGCTCCGCATTACAACTTCTGCTTCCTTTATCCCGGGCGAAAAGACGATTCGTCTCTTGAACATGGGGACGACCTTGACTGCGGCGAAGCAGTTGATTGCTTGGCCGGCGGACGCCTCCGTGACGGAGGAATTCGTCTCCTCTGAAGCGGTGGCCCTGAATGCGAAGTTGGAAGTGCGCACCACGGCTGGCGAAGAAGGCCTGTGGTTGGTTCCCGCCAACGATGCTTACACGTGGAAGGATCAGGATGGTGCTTGGTCGGAAGCCAAGTGGATCTTTGGTGCAGACACGAATGCGTCGTATCTTGAACTTGCCGACCTTGGCAATGGCTCGGTGCCGCCGGCACGCGTTGAGGCGAACACAGCAAATGTGGCATTGACGCTTGATGCTGGTGCAGAGACGACCGATGGCACAGACTGGAAGGCGAAGTCGCTTGTGACGGTGGCGGGTGCGAACAAGACGCTTGACCTTCTCCAGGGCGCACAGCCTGATGGCGAAGGGAAGTGCACCGCACTGTACGGCATCATGATGGCATCTGACTTCTGGAAGTTGGGCACGGGTACCTTAACGGTGTCGGCGCCGTTGACGTATGGTGCGAACGGCGAGAATGGTACGTTGAATGTGGCGAGCGGCACGATGGTCTTGCAGCATCCGTTGATGGTGGAAACGCCTGCTACCAATGTGAGCCCGACCGTGTTGCCCGTGGCGGTGGAAATCGCAAAGGGTGCCACGCTGAAGTTCGCCCTTGAGGCTCAGTCGATTCAGCAGGGTGAGGCGACTGTCTCGACGCCCGTGACGCAGACCTTCGAGGGTGCTGTAACGGGTGAAGGTGCGATCGTTGTGGCGAAGGCTGATAATGTGGTGACCCTCGCTTCAACAACGGACAATGACTTGAACCTGGATGTTCAGGCGGGTCGCTTGGCCTTGTCGGGTGAACTGGAGACGGTTGCCCGTCGCGCTGCAAAGCGTGAGGTGACTGTGGCCGCAGGTGCTACCCTTGAAGTGTTGAGCGAAAATGCAATGGGTGGCGCGACTGAGGTGACGTGGACCTTGGCAGCGACCAATGATGACACTGCCGCCAAGGTGCTCACCCAAGGCGATGCGCGTATTCGTGGCGAAATTAAGGTGGAGTCGGTTGACACTTCGGTGCCGACTCGCGCTACCTTCGGTTCGACCAGGGCTGCATTGGATAGCCGCTTGGCTGTCAATGTGCCCACAACAGCGACCTTGACGCTCGGTGGTCAGTGGCAGGCTACGGAAGATTCGCAGGAGGGCACAGAATTCGTCAAGTCGGGTAAGGGCGTGGCGGAATTGACTGGTTCCTTTGTGGCGAATGTGCCGGTTACGGTTGAGGCGGGTACACTGAGTGTAAACAATGGTGCAATCTCGGTCGTTGGTTATAACAATAACAATAGCGCGACCAAGACGGCTTGGACGGTGAATGCGGGTGCTACGTTGCGTTTGGGTGGTGGTCAATTCACCTTGGCTGGCACGGATGACGCGCCGAGCACGATGCGTCTCGCTTCCGATTCGACCTTGGAATGCGGTGCAACGTCTACGAAGATGTCCATCCGCGAGACCACGATTGAGGATCACGTCACCTTCCGTTTCGGCGGTGCAGATGGTTCGCTCGTTACGAATGCCCTCACCTTTGATGGCGAGGTCGCAGTGGAGGGCGTTGTGATTGTCAATCTTGATGCGGTTGACTTGAATAAGCTCACGCTCTCGAGCTACACCTTGGTTTCCTTTGCGGACGGTAAGCGTTCGGGCGGTTCCTTCCAGTTGGGCGGCAACTTGCTCGTCACGTTGGCTGAACGTGGATGGACGCTGCGCGACTCGGGCCGTGAAATCACGCTTCAGAGCTTCGGTGGTAACGATGGTTACTACACGTGGGCTGGCGATGGCACCGAAGGTTCGACGGGCAATGGCAACTGGTTGAATGATTTCTGGGTCAAGTCTAATTCCTCGCAGACAGATACGACCACGCTTCAGCGTGAAGCATGGCCGACGGACAAGAATGTCTCGGTGATGTTGCAGGATATCAATCCGTTGGATGACGATGACACGGAGATTCCTGAAGCGGCGCGTACGTTGGACTGGACGAAGACGGATGCTCAATTGTTGAATTCCTTCTATGCGAAGAATGACACGATTGACTACCGCTTAACGTCCTCGAATGGCGGTTCGCCCTTCGAACTCAATGGCGACTTCTTGAAGGCCTTCGGTGGGAAACTCACCGTGGAACGTCCGACGGTCTTCGTGGGTGATGGCGCACTCCGTTTGTTGGGTGGTGTGACCGAATTCACGGGGGCGGTGGGTGCTTACTCCGGTGACTTCACGACGCCGATTACGGTGGCGGGCGAAGGTACGGAATTGCGCTTCTCTGGAGCCGTTTCGCGCGATCTCGCTGGCCGCTTGGACGGCGATGGCAAGGGTACGATTGCTCAGGCGGGCGAAGGTTACTTGACCATTCGTGACTCGGTGAACTCGCTCAAGGCGCTCGCAGTTGAAAAGGGCTCCGTGACCTTGAGCGCCGATGATCAGTATGTGCTTGAACCTGAAACGACGGTGAATGCAGGCGCACATTTGACGCTCGCAGGTAAATTGGCGGGTGCAGGTACGGTGCAGTTGAACATCAAGCCTGGCGCAGAGGGCAAGGGTACGCTCAGTTGGAAGAAGACGACGGTTGCCTCTTCTGACACTGCGCCGCGTTTGGGCCTCGCAGAGGATGCCGAGGTGGTGGATGTCGCCACGTTCGTCTACGAACCGATGAAGGGTCACCTCGTGCTCGATCCGGGTGTGCTCGCTTCTGGCTTCAGGTTGGAAATGGCCGCGCCAGAAGAGGATGTCACCTCCGCGCTTTGGATTGGTGCACAGGCTCAGGCGGGTGCGAACTTGACGGTCTCGGCCCTCACAGGTCACGGTGTGATCGGTGTGGAACCGATGATGGACTTCGCCTCGGATGAAGCTTGGCGTTTGAAGCGCGTCTTGACGCTCGCTCCGACCATTACGACCCTGGCTGAAGCGGCACGTGAAGGCAACCGCTTTGAAGGTAGCTTCATGGGTGCGATGACGCCTTCTGGCGAAGAAATTCGCATCGGTCTGACCGTGAAGAATGAGGGCACTGAAAAGAACTACTTCCGTTATGCGGGTCGCTCGACAAATGAGGAATTGGATACGCTCACGATTGGCGCGAATACCGCAGTGGAAGTCACGGGCACATGGGGCAGCGATGTGGCGGTTGAAGCCGCAGGCGAACTCATGGGTTCGGGCACGCTCGGCACAGCGCGTGCAACCGTCTCCGTGCCCGCAGGTGCTGCAATCTCTGCAATTACCCAGGGCAACCGCGTCAACGAGGATAATTCCATCTCCTTCGAAGCGATTCCCGCAGAGCTGAAGGTTAAGGGCATCCTCGCATTGGAAACGGGCTCGGTGCTCAATGTGAAGATTTGCAAGAATCAGGGCAAGGATGCCATCTCGCTGATCTCCACCGAAACTTTGCAGTTGCCGGAAGTTCTTGAGGGTGGCGCTGAACGGGTCGAGATTACGGTCAATGTTGACCTGGAAGAAGGTCTCGTCCCGAATGGCGTGAAGATTCTCGGTTGGAACGGCATCAGCGGTTCGCAGAAGATTAATGGCAAGTTGTTCATCAATGGCGAAGAACAAACCGCTGATGGCTACATGCTGAGCCAAGAGGAAGACGGTCTCTACATCTTCCGCAAGAAGGCGCGCTTCCTCCTGATCCTCCAGTAAGCGAGTAGCGATTCCAAAAAACACGACAGGCATTGCGCCTGTCGTGTTTTTTATTGGTGCGCACCTGAGTGATGGGTGAGGAGTGAAGTGATGACTGACGCGCCTAAGGTGTATGAGGCGCTCTGTTACTCGGTAGCGCATTAATCCATGCTCACCTTCACTCATACACACGAGCGGTCCCTTACGGTGGCTACTTATGAGGGGCGAGATTATGCTCGCGTGCGCTGAGCTTTGCTTATTGGTGGCGAGCGTTATGCTTACTCGCTTGATGCTTTGCTTGTAGGTGGTGTGGTGATGAATCTTCTTCTTCGGGAGCCTGTTACACGAAAAGAGGGGAGCGAGTGAGAAGCGGTATTAAGGTGATGTGGGGAAGCGGGAGAAGTGTGGTTCGCTTGAGGATCCATGTGCGCCATGGAGTTTGTATGGTGGGCGTGCGTTGTATTGAGGAAATGTGGCGCAGGGGATGACGATAAGGCGGTGTTTTATATTGATGTGGCACAGAGGAAGAGTTTGGAGATGCCACGGGCGATTGGCGTACACGTCGCCACTTTCACAATTGATGAGGTAGGGGAAACTTCTTCTAAGGTCCCACAATAGGCGCACGGGCCGTATAAAAATCCTAAAGCGCACCTCATCCTGGTACGATAAAACTCGGCGAGGAAGTCGCGCAGGGTGTATAAAAACACTAAAGCGCACGGGAACCCGTGCGCTTCAGATGTGTACTAAATTCACTTACTTGCTTAGGCAAGCTTAGCGAGAGCAGCAGCAGTACGAGACTTTTTACGGTCAGCGGTGTTGCTCTTGATCACGCCACGCTTGGCAGCCTTGTCAAGCTTGGAAGCGTAGGTGGAGACAGCGGCGGTGGCGACAGCCTTGTCGCCTGCAGCGAGAGCATCTTCAACCTTACGGCGGAAGGTGAGCAGTTCGCTCTTGATGGAGCGGTTGCGGAGGTTTGCCTTTTCTGCGGTCTTCACGCGCTTAGCGGCACTCTTGATGTTAGGCATTGTCAATATCCTTGCGTTACTCTGACAAAACGTTTTCGAGGAATCTGTCTACTTTCCTCACTGATTGAGTTGGCATAATATCACATTTATGATTGTCATTGCAAGCACTTTTTTTTAATTTACATTACGGCACCCCTTAAAATTCAGCCAGAGGGGTATCCTAATCTTGCGAACGGAGGCGAGAAATGGCGGTTGTTCGCTTCTACATTTCATTAATATTGATGAGAGGAGAAGGGCGCGAGGCAGGTGTTTTTGGCGGGGAGGATAGGAGAGAGGCGGGGGCGGGGAATTGCGTTGTGGGGTTAAATGTGATACTGTGATGTAAATGATTGAAAGGGATGATGACGAATGAAGAACTGGTTAGAGCGATTGGAAGCTTGGAGGAAGCACGCTGTCATTAAAATCACGTTGGGTGACATCGGATGGAGCTTTTTGGCGCTCTGCGTGCTTGCGCCCGTTTCATGTTCGCAGTCGACTCGGGTTTTGGCGTGGGTAGGCTTAAGCGCGGCACTCTGTTTCATTGGCAAGGGTGTTTCCGCGCAATTCGTAAAGACGCGAATCGTGCTCTCAAGTGTGAGCCTCTGTTTTGCTGTGCTTTGCATGGCGTTGGGGCTTTGGGTGCTCATCTTCTTCTGCCGACTTGAAGGTGCACGCGAACGGGAAACGCCGCTAAAGGATGTCGTGACGGGGGTTGATGTATGGATGTGTAAAGGGGCGGCGGTGTTGACGCATTGGAATTTCACGCAGAATTTCGTGGCACGGTGTTATACGCACGGCATTGGTGTGGAGCAGAATCATAAGACTGCGGTAAAATGGTATCAGAAGTCTGCTGCACAAGGTGATGCAGATGCGATGTGGGCCCTGGGGCGTGCCTATGCCGCGGGGGAGGGTGTTGAGAAAGATCGCGTGAAGGCGATGCAACTTCACGCAGAGAGTATTGGCACTTCTGTTAAGAATGAATTTAAATCAATCAAAGAAGATTTAAATACCGTCAAAGAGAGTTTCTTGGATTGGTGGTGGTGGAATAAAAACTAATCCACCTTCTGGCGCTACTTTCATCATAGAGGGAAACTTAGGCGTAAGGCGCAGTAAACGCGAAGGCGCGCGTGGTGGACTCGCCGCGCGTCGCTAAAGTACGCTCGGTCTACAATCTCTACATCCGTGTAAACACGAAGGCGTGCCAACCGCGCACTTTTACTAAATAAAATGGGGCAAGCCTCCGCTCCTCCATGCATGCGCTCCTATGCCCCGCCCGCCATGCTTACACGAATCGGCCCGCTTGTCGGGCGGTAACTCCCCTGAGGATCCCTGCACGCCCCTCGTTGCGCGAATAGGACGCACTTATTGAGGAGTGCCCTGCAGAGTCCTCAATCCATTACCATTGTTATCTGGCGCGTACCGCGCGCCCTTTGTGTGCTTATGCTGCAGCTTCTCACGGATGGAGAGGGGGTTGCTTAGGGAAAATAAAAAGGTAACCGCGCCCCTTTTCGGCGCGGTTGTAGCGCGGAAAAGGACTTATACCTTCTCAATTACCGCTTAATAGAGGCGCAATAGCTGAAAAGAAAGGGCGAAATTTGAGTTCAGTTTGTTACAAACTCAAATCCAATTTGTTACAAACTTAACTTCAATTTCTTAGAAACTCAACTTCAATTTCTTAGATTTCAGTTCTTCAATACTTTGTACTTTGTTTGACGAGCCGTAACTTATTCATTACAACAACTTATTTTGAATATTTTAGGGCTGGCAATTTTAGGCTTAAAATCAGTACAATCTGTACTATCCATGCAAAGTTTAAACAGTACAATTTTTGCTGGGGCAAGATATTTTAAGGGAAAATTTCCGCTCGGGAAGAATTCTTAAATAGTACAATTTTTTGCACGGGACTTTTTAGACCCGCTTAGAAAACTTTAAAAAATAGTACAAATGGGCCGAAGAAATGAAAGAGAAGTGTTAGAATACAGTTACAAGCATTATCCTTCTATCACGCACAGTGCGTACGCAAAAGGAGTAACACATGAAACGCTTTTTATTTTCTTTTCTCTTTCTTTTGCCCTTAACCTCGTTAGGTGGTGGCGATTGGGGCTTCCCTCCCTGCCTCCTTTTACCCTATGCGGCGGCGTATGCGCTTGTTCCAGAACCTCAAATGGATTGGGGCTTTGACCTTCGCGTTCGTGCGGTCGGCACCAACAACTTACCCCAACCCGACCACCGCGAAGAGCCGCGTGTTGAGTACCTCCGCATTCGCTCTAAATTATGGGGCAAACTCGAAAATGATGACCGCGAGCTCTATCTCCGCCTTGGCAATGAACCCTTCTACTTCCGCACCCCCGGAATGCTTAAAGGGATGCGCCGCTTCCCCGATGTTGTCTATATCGACAATCTCTACTACACCTTTAAAGATCTCTTTGGGGGGAATGTCGATCTCAAAATCGGCCGTCAAGACATTTGGGATTTAGGAAGCGAACGCATTATGCTTGATGGCACACCTGGTGATGGATCGCGTTCCTTTTATTACGATGCCATACGCCTTACACTCAAATTTGAAGAGCGTCGTACCCTTGACCTTTTAGGCATCTATAACACCAGCCACGATTGGATGCCCTCCCTCGGCCATGACCACCCCGATCCGAAGCCTGGAAAATCCCGAGACTTTGACACCAATGGCGTCGACCAAGATGAATGGGCCCTTGCCCTTTATTGGAAAGATCGCTCCTGTAAAGAATTCCCTTGGGATATCTATTACTTCTTTAAGGGCGAAGAACGTGGCAGTCGCTACACGCGTAGTTTCATCCCTGCCGACCGCGACCACTTCTATACCCAGACCCTTGGTTTCCGTCTCCAGCCCAAACTCACCGAAACGCTCTCTGCTGACCTTGAAGCGGCACTCCAATGGGGTGATGAAAGTCATCTCGCTTCCATGGGCTACGGTGCCCTTCATTGGACGCCTTGGACAAAGGCAGAATGTCGTTTTGAGCCGCGCTTCTCTGCCGCCTGCTACTATCTCTCTGGTGACAGCGATGGTCCGCGTGGCAAACACGCATGGATGTCGCTCTTTAACCGCGCTAGTTTTATTGGCGATGTTCCCGGCGGTATGTACGACAAATACGACCACACCAACCTCCTCTACCCGCACCTTTCCTTCAAATTCACCCCTGCAGAAAACATGACCCTCTCCACGAGCTTTGGCCCTATGTTTGCCCCTGCTGAAGAGTGCTACAACGGCAAACGCTATGGCCATGATTGTGGGTTCTTTGCGAACCTTTACTATGAGGTTGCCGTTGGGAAATATACCGATGTCAAATGGTTCCAATCCTTCACCATCTCCTTCCTCGGCGAAGTCATGACCAAGGGCAACTGGTTTGAAGACGACGACGACCAAGGCCTCTGCTTCTATGGCCAGATTGACTTCACGTGGTCGTTCTAACATCCACTCTCAATCCAACCACCCTTTATAACGACTTAGACTCGCTTAGAAAACTTTAGAAAATAGAACGGACGGCCGAAGAACTGAAATCTTACAAACTGGGATTCAATGTTGCCCTTTTTGTACTTAAAGGTGCCCGTCATTGCCGATAGTGCTTGGCATTATCCCCCTTTCAAAGGGCTGAACCGCTGCGAAGGGCTTGTTCACTAAGGTGTGTCATTGCATGGCATGGCCCTTCAGAAGGGTGGGGGATTCTGTTAAGTCGGGGAGGCTTGTCGCGGGGGAGGGGCTCAAGTCGTCACCCCTTGCAACCGTAATTATTATCGCGTGTTAGTGTTCGCGCGCGTACCTAATTAAATAATAGGTGCTGTGGGTTAGAGAGAAATGGAGAAAGGTGCAGAGGGGAAAATGCAAAAAGTGTTGCATTGGTTTAACTTAGTATGATACACTGTTAGGACTTTTTTTAGTGATGCCCCTTTTAAGGAGATTAGATTATGGCACGCAAAATCCCGTTGGACCATGTGCGCAACATTGGTATTATGGCCCACATTGACGCCGGTAAGACGACCACGTCTGAACGTATTTTGTTCTATTCTGGTAAGAACCACAAGATTGGCGAAGTGCACGATGGCGGCGCCACGATGGACTGGATGGTTCAGGAACAGGAACGCGGCATTACCATCACCTCCGCAGCTACCGCTGTGATGTGGGGTGACTACATGATTTCTTTGATTGACACCCCCGGCCACGTGGACTTCACTGCAGAAGTGGAACGCTCCCTCCGCGTGCTTGACGGCGCTGTCGCAGTGTTCTGTTCCGTCGGTGGCGTGCAGCCCCAGTCCGAACAGGTGTGGCGTCAGTCCGAAAAGTACAAAGTGCCGAAGTTGATCTTCGTGAACAAGATGGACCGCGTGGGCGCTAACTTCTTCTCCGTGATGGAACAGGTGAAGAATCAGCTCAATGCTCGCCCCGTCCCGATGGTGTGCCCGCTCGGCGCTGGTGAAACCTTCGAAGGCGTCGTTGACTTGCTCGAAGAACGCCTCGTCACCTACGATAAGGCCTCCAACGGCGTGAAGCAGATCTACTCCGAAATCCCTGCAGAACTCAAGGATAAGTGCGAAGAAATGCGCCAGGAGATGATCGAAGCTGCTGCTGAACAGGATGAAGAGCTCATGAACAAGTTCTTCGAAGAAGGCACCCTCTCCAAGGAAGAAATCATCAAGGGTCTTCGTAAGGGTTGCATCAGCCGCGCCATCATGCCTGCATTCTGCGGTACCGCATTTAAGAACAAGGGTATCCAGATCCTCCTCGACGCAGTGGTGAGCTACCTCCCCAGCCCGCTCGACATCCCCGCAGTGGTCGACGAAGCAGACGAATCCATCGTCCGTCACGCAGATGACAACGAACCCCTCTCTGCTCTCGCATTCAAGATCATGGCCGATAAGAACATGGGTAAGATCATCTTCACCCGTATCTACTCGGGCGTTCTCCGCGCTGGCGCAGAAATCCTCGACTCTTCGATCAACAAGAAGGCTCGTGTCTCCCGCCTCTTCCGCATGCACGCTAACCACCAGGAAAAGCTTGAAGAAGCATACGCAGGTGACATCGTGGCCGTTATCGGCCTCCCCAACACCCGCACCGGTGACACCCTCTGCGACATCGAAAACCCCATTCACTTGGAATCCATCGACTTCCCTGCACCGGTGATCTCGATTGCAGTGAAGCCCGTTTCCCGTGGCGACAACGAAAAGCTCGGTAACGCACTTCACACCCTCGCTCAGGAAGACCCCACCTTCACCGTGGCATTCGACCAGGAAACCTCCGAAACGATCATCTCCGGTATGGGTGAACTTCACCTCGAAATCATCGTTGACCGCTTGAAGCGCGAATTCAACGTTGAATGCGAAGTGGGTCGTCCCGAAGTTGCTTACCGTGAATCCATCGCTGTTGAAGGCGAAGGCGAATACAAGCACAAGAAGCAGTCCGGTGGTCGCGGTCAGTATGGTCACGTCTGCATGAAGTTCGCTCCGCAGGAAGACGGCAAGGAATTCGAATTCATCAACGACATCAAGGGCGGTGTGATCCCCGGCGAATACATCCCCGCAGTCGAAAAGGGTACCCGCGCAGCAATGGAATCCGGCCCTCTCGCTGGCTATCCCGTGCTCCCGCTCAAGGCTACGCTCTTCTACGGTTCGTACCATGACGTCGACTCCTCCGAATTCGCGTTCCAGACCGCTGCTCGTCAGTGCTTCAAGGAAGTCTTCTTGAAGAGCCAGCCGCAGCTCCTCGAACCGATCATGAAGGTCGAAGTCGTTGTTCCCGAAGATTACATGGGTGCTGCTACCGGTTCGCTCTCTCAGCGTCGTGGCCGCGTCGAAGGTATGGAAGAACGTGGTGGCGCTCGCCTCGTCCACGGCTTCGTGCCCTTGGGTGAAATGTTCGGTTACTCCAACACCATCCGTACCCTCACGCAGGGTCGTGGTGCATTCACCATGGTGTTCGACCACTACGAACCCGTGCCGCGTAACCTCCAGGACGAAATCGTTGAAAAGCGCCGCAAAGCCGGCAAGGTTCACGGTTACTCCGAAAACGACGACTAAGTCGTTACCGATTACTCGGACCAACCAAACGGTCGCGCCTCCGCGCGACCGTTTTATTTTTTTATTCGGACACATAGCCCTTTAAGCAATAAACAGGCCCAACAATGGACCTGTACAGGACACTGCCCCCTGCGATGCCACTTTCATCTATGACCGGCCCAATAATGGGCCTGCACAGGACTCTGCTCCCAGCGATGGCATTCTAAGCTGTGTTATCTTTTATTCTGCTGCGCGCTCTCTTCCTAAACTGTGCCCGCTTTTGTGCGCATGTTCGTCTTAACAGAAATCTAACAGTTTAAAGTGGGGTGATTGTGGTATTATGGTTGCGTATTGAGGGAGTAGCTAACGTGCGGAGCACGGGGTAAGCCAACAGTCCCGGTTATAAAACCTGGCTTATCGGAAGCAGTGAGACTCATGTACGGTGCGTAGACTCGTGCTGTGCGGCTCTCTCTCGGATGAATTGAAGACGCCTGCGCGAGAATGCGCGGGCGTTTTTTGTTGATTCGAAAGGACGTGTACCATGATTGATCGTGCGTTTTGCGAAAAGGGTGAAACAGTCTTAAAGACGCTTTCTGTAGAGGTTAAGTGTGGCTTAACGGATGAGCGCGTGGCGCAGAACCGAGAACGTTTTGGCGCGAATGAACTTTCGCAGGGGAAGCGGGTGACACTGTGGCAACGCATCGCGGGGGCGCTTTCTGAACCGATGACGTTGTTATTGCTTTTAGCCGCGGGGATTATGGTGGGGGTCAATATCGTTCATCTCATTACGGGGGGTGAGACGGACTTCTTTGAGTGTGCAGGGGTGGCGATTGCGATTGTGCTCTCGGTGGGGATTTCGGTGATTATGGAGGGGCGTAGCGCGAAGGCATTTGAGGCGTTGCGTGCGATTGGGGCAGATGTGCGTCCGCAGGTCTTGCGTAATGGTCAACGTGTCTGCATTTCGCAGAAGGAGTTGGTCGTCGGGGATATTGTTTACATTTCTACGGGGGATAAGCTGACGGCAGATGGGCGGTTGCTGGAAGCGCACGGTTTGGTGGCCGATGAGTCTGCTTTGACGGGTGAGTCTGCGCCTGTGGAGAAGTCGGCAGACGCGGAAGTTTCACCAGAGGCACCCGTGGCAGAACGCCCAACGATGTTGTATGCGGGCAGTTTTATTACGGCGGGTTCGGGTTTAATGGTTGTGACCGCCGTGGGCATGGGGACGGAGTTTGGGCGCATAGCAGGCGCGCTTTCAGGTGAAGAGCAGGGGGAAACGCCGCTTCAGGAGCGTCTTGCTACGTTGGGAAAACGCGTGACCACGGCGGGGATTTTGGCGGCAGTATTGGTCTTTGTCGCACGGTTGTGGCAAGCCTTTTCTGGGGATGCCTTAACTTGGACGGCGGTGGGCGATGCCTTTATTTCGGCAATTGTGCTGGTGGTGGCGTGTGTACCGGAGGGACTGCCCACCATTGTGGCGATGAGTTTGGCGGTGAATGTGCTCCGTATGGCAAAGCAGAATGCGCTTGTGAAGCGCATGGTGGCATCGGAGACAATCGGGTGCGTGACCTTTATCTGTTCGGACAAGACGGGGACCCTTACCGAAAATCGCATGACGGTGGTAGCGTTGGTCAATCATCTCGGCGAGGCTCACGCTGCGACCGATGTGATGTGGCAAAACATTTGTGTGAATTCCACGGCAGACGTTGCTGTGGGGGGTGACACTTTTACGGGGAATCCGACTGAGGGTGCGATGCTTGTGGCGGCGGTTAAGGCAGGACTTTCACCTCGCACGATTCGCAGTAACGTCACGATAGATGCGATTGAGCCCTTTTCTTCCGACACAAAACGGATGGTGACGCATTTGGGTGGTGCTACGGCGATTTCATTGATGAAGGGAAGTCCTGAGGCGGTTTTGGCGGCGTGTGCGTTGGATGACGAAGGTTTGTCTGCCGCTCAAGTTGCAATGGCGGTTTGGCAGGAACGCGCCTGTCGCGTGCTCGCCTTTGCGCATCGCTCAGCAGCGGGTGAGGCGTGGGTGTACGATGGGTTTGCGGCGATTACAGACCCTGTTCGCGTGGCCGTCCCAACCGCGATGGCGGCCTGTCGCACGGCAGGCATCGAAGTGATGATGTTGACGGGTGACAACTTGATTACAGCGCGTGCGATTGCGAACGAGTTAGGGATGTTGCCAGAAGGGAAGCGTGCGGTAACGGCGGCGGAGCTTGAGGATTTGTCAGATGTGGACTTCGCGGAAGCGCTCAAAAGTGTGCGTGTGATTGCGCGTTCCACGCCTTCCATTAAGTTGCGCGTGGTGCGGACGCTAAAGGCACAAGGTGAGACGGTGGCCGTTACAGGTGATGGCATCAATGATGCGCCCGCTATTAAGGCCGCAGACGTGGGCGTGGCCATGGGCATCACGGGCACGGAAGTGACCAAAGAGGCGTGCGATATTCTGCTCTTGGATGACTCGTTCTCAACGATTGTGCGCGCGATTCGTTGGGGCCGTGGCATCGCAGATGGGTTTAAACGCTTTATCCTTTTCCAGCTCACAGTAAATGTCTCCTCTGTGATTGTGGTGCTTATCGCGGCCTTGACGGGGATGGCATCGCCCTTCACGGCATTGTGGTTGCTCTGGATTAACCTCATTATGGATGGGCCGCCCGCACTAACGCTTGGCTTAGAAAAGTTGGGCAATGACCTCTTACAGCGGCCGCCAGTGCGCCGTGACGCACCGCTTGTGACGAAGAATATGGCGATGCGCATGGCGGTAATGGGCGGTGTCATTGCGGCGGTTTCCCTTGCGCAATTGCGTTGGGACTTCTTAAATGCGGGCGAGGCGGCCCCTACGGCGCTCTTTACACTCTTTGTTCTCTGCCAATTGGCCAATGCCCTCAGTGCGCGTAAACCTGAAGGTGGCAATCCGTTGGGTGGGCTTTTCGGCAATCCGGCTTTGATTGGCGCATTGGTGCTGATGGTCACATTGCAGTGGATTATGGTAACATTTGGGGGTGGCTTCTTCAAAACTGTGCCGCTGACGGCCGCGTTGTGGGGTAAGTGTTGCTTAATTGCGGCGTGTATTCCCTTAATTGCGGCGATCTTGCCACGCGAGAAAAACAAGTGAATGGATGCTAAATGAAGATTGAGATTCCCGAGAAACTGTCCAAAATCCTCTTTTGGAGTTCGATTGGGTGCTTTGCGCTCAACTACTTCTGCTGGAATATCGAAAATGCATTGACCTATCTTTCGTGGGCAACCTCAACGCGCTTCATCATAGAGGATATCTTAGGGGCGGCTTGGGGACTTTCCTTTTCGGCGGGCTTTGCCCTCTTTCCTGTGGGGCTCTGTTTGTGCAAACGTACATGGCGTCTTCCTGCAAAGTTTTTCACCTCAATGGGGATGAGCCTTATCATTGCCCTCTTTATGACGGCCGTGTTTCCTGAAAAGGAGGTGTTGGGAGGGCCAGAATGGGATAACTCCTTATTGGGGCGTTTCCTTTGGAGTTTGAGTTTAATCCTCTTTCTTCAGATGGCGCTACAGACAATCCTTTTAATGGTGGTGCACTGCTTTACCTATGAACGGGACAAAGAAGTCTCAACGAAAACGTGGTGGAGGGATGCAGGCATTGCGCTCTTAACGTTTGGCATTTGGCTTTGGACGTTTGTTTGGGCCGCGAATTACCTACATAGTGACTGTTAAAGGCACAAATTTAAAGCGTCTCCTGCATGGTCTGCGCCCCTTGCTGTGCGTAGAGTGTGTTATACTATTCATTGTATGAAAACGAATGTGACATGTTGGGGCATCCTCGGCGCACTTGACCGCGAAGTGGCATTGTTGCGCGAGCAGATGCAGGTGGAATCAACCGAACAACTACTCGGTACGGAATTTCTCTCGGGCACCATCTACGGACAGAAGGTCGTGGTGGCGTGTTGTGGTATCGGTAAGGTGAATGCCACTGCGTGCGCGACCTATCTGCTCTTTGCGAAGGGGTGCGATGCGATTATCAATGCTGGTATCGCCGGCGGTGTGGCGCATGGTTTGCACACATTGGACGTGGTGATTTCGCGCGAGCTCTGCTTCCATGACCAGGATGCCGTGATGCTCAAATATTTCCCTGCACGTCAATTCTTTGAAGCCGACCCCACACTTCGCAAGTGTTGCGCAGAAGTCTGCACCCAACCCGGTCTCCTCACGGGCAAGTGGCGCGAAGGGCGCATCGCTACGGGCGATAAATTTGTGGCAGATAGCGCCACGCGTGATGCGATTATTGCCGCAGTCGCGCCCGACTGTGTGGAGATGGAGGGCGCAGCCATTGCTCATGTCGCCTTCGCAGCAGGAAAGCCCTGCCTTGTGATTCGCACGATGTCGGACTGTGCAGATGACGATGCGACCACGACTTACGATAACTTCCTTGAACGCGCCGCCGACCAGTCCGCACGGATTGTGTTGGGGATGTTGAAAAATGCAGATTAAAGCGTGGCTGAAAGCTGGTGGCGTGCCACTTTGCGCAGGACTCTTTGCTGCGTTGGCATGGGGGCTTGCGCAGTGGATTCCCGCCTCAGCGCGTCAGACGCGTTGGGAAAAAGCGGCCGCCGAACTTTCAATTACCGCGCCCACCGCGGAGGTTTGCGCTGTGGCAAAGGTGCACTTTGCCGTGCAACTCTCTGCGGCAGATGTCGCAGTTTGGCGAGGCTTGTTGCAACAAGGCACCTCGCCTGAGACAGCGCTTCGCACGGTCGTGACCTATGCTCGTGGTCGAATAGAAATGGAAGGGCTTCGCTAATGATTAAACGTTTTGCACTCTTGGTGGCGCTTCTCTGCGCAGGAGCGTTCCCGCTTTTAGCAGTAGAAGGCCCAGGTGAATACACCTTTACGGGCGCTTCGTGGAAGACTACATGGCGCGAAAAGGCGACGCTGCCCGCTGATGTGGTGGCAGTTACGCCCACCTGTCTCTATAGCAAAGCCGAAAAGACGGTTTACCTCCTGACCGAACTCACTGGGGTCGGGCAAGGGTATGAGACCGAATTTATCCTACTTGGCCCCCTGAGTGACCGCGCTTATGAAGGACTCGCGATGGCATGGGATCCGCCCTCCGTGGTGAGTCGCGCCGTTGAGGCGCTCGGGGTCAAACCCGGTGTGGCGGCAGATCCGCTCCGTGGCTTAGCAATGGCGCAGGGAGAACGCTTTACCATCAGTGTGTGCCGTTTGGCAGATGACCCCAAGAAGTATCTTCCACTTTCAGATCTCATCACGGATGAGTGCTCCACGTCTGCGCAAAATCTCTTGGGCCGTGGATTTCCCTTTGTGGGGGGCACGGATTATGATGACCTGATGCCCGCATCAATTATTGCTGCATACACCGAAAAGGCCTCTACGTTTGGTTTGCCCTATCACGCAGAAAAGGGTGCCGCCTATGGACTCTTTCGTGCGAAAACTGCGGAAAAGGAGGGAGCACCTGCGGTCTTTGCGCTCAAGTGGCAGACGTTGCCCGATGGTCGTCCGCGTGTTCATCACGATGAAATTTGTGTTACTGCGCAGGATTTAGTGGCGCCAGATGCCCTTTTAGAACGTCTAAAGCAACACTGTGATGACCCGCGCGATATCTTTCTCAATGTGCGCTTTGATGATTCCCTCACCCTGAAAGCCGCCAAGCCGATGGCAAAGTTGATTATGACCTTGGAGGCAAGTGGCGGGTTTACGTTGGCTCCTCCGAAGGGGGATTACTTACCCTTACGCGCCTTTTCTCCAAATGAAGCGTGGCGAGACCGCTCTTCGCGCCCCTTCCAACCCTGGGAAGTGGAGTTTGAAAAGGGCGAAAAGGATGCCCCCGCAAAGGCAACACTTTGTCAGATTCTCGAGGATTGGACCGTTGAAGGAAATGATCCTGCGCTTACGCGTAAGTGTTATCCAGGCGTGACGCCCGAGACAATCGTCAATGTGATGAACCAAGTGGACGTGAATAATGGCAAGATTTATGTGGCCTTCTTCTACTGTCCAGAGACGGTGACCATCGGCGAGCTCATCCCTTATGCGCGTGCCCTTGCCAAGGTTTGCCCCACGCAGTGGGTCTTCCTCAACCCCTCTGACGCAGCTGAAGCCCCCACGCTAGCCCCCGCGCAACCCTGATTTAACCTTTAATCTTTGCGATCTCGTTTGAGATTTTTACTGAGGCAACGCGAAAGGGAGTTTTAAGGCGATTGTGAACAACGCCAAAACGCAGGAATCAAAAAGTGGAGAAAAAAGGTTTTAATCACTTTTTAAAATGTGGTATAATTCCAATTGACATTCACAAAACTGCGTAATGAAGCGGTTAACGTGAAAACTTTTCATTCGACAAATGCTTATCCAAAAGGACTAAGAGATGAATACTGAGCTTGTAAAAGATGTGAATTGGGTCGGTTATGTGGACTGGCCAGTGCGTGATTTCCACGGTTATCAGACGAAGCGCGGTTCTTCTTACAATGCCTACTTGGTGAAGGGTGCAGAGAAGATTGCCCTCATCGATACGGTGAAGGCACCCTATGTGGAGACCCTAAAGTCTCATGTGGCGGCACATTGCGGTTTGGATCAAGTGAATTACATCGTCTGTAACCACGCAGAGCCCGACCATGCGGGCGGTTTGCCTGAGATGGTTAAGGCGTGCCCCAATGCTGTGGTCGTCTGCAATGCCAAGTGTAAAGATGCTTTGGAACACCACTTTGACACCTCTGCTTGGAATTGGCAGGTGGTGAAAGAGGGTCAAACGATTGACCTCGGTGGCCGTACGCTGCAGTTCTTCGATACGGTGATGTGCCACTGGCCCGAAAGCATGGTGACCTACTTGCCTGAAGAAGAGCTCCTCTTCTCGATGGATATCTTTGGCCAACACTACGCGACCTATTGCCGTTTTGACGATGAAGCAGATCTCGCAGAGGTGATGCAAGAGGCGAAGACGTACTACGCCAATATCGTGTTGCTCTACGCTAAGCCCGTGGCCGCGGCGGCAAAGAAGTTGTTGGGCCTGAAACTCAAGATGGTGGCGCCCTCGCACGGTGTGATTTGGCGCTCGCACTTTGACAAGATTCTCTCCGCTTACCTTGATTGGCACGTGAGCAAGCCCACGAAGAAGGTGGTGATCTTCTACTCGACCATGTGGCAGAGCACGCGCTTGATGGCTGAAGCTGTTGCTGAAGGCGCATTGGAATCGGATGTGACGGTAAAACTCTTTGACCTCAAGGCGGTCGGTGATACTGAATTGATTACCGAACTCATGGACTGCGCCGCCTTCGCGGTTGGCACGCCTACGCTCAATCAGTCGTTGATGCCGCGCGTGGCTGCGGCGTTGACCTACATCCGTGGTCTGAAGCCCGCAGGCAAGAAGGCCCTCTCCTTCGGCTCGTATGGTTGGGCCAGCAAGGGCGCAGAAGAGGCACAGGAATACCTGAAGGCAATGGCATGCGAATTGATTTCCGCACCGATCATCTGCCGCTTTGTGCCGAAACAAGAGACGCTCGATAAGTGCCGTGAGGCAGGTCGTGCTCTTGCCGCGGCAGCCCTCGCAGTCGAATAATTCCCTATGTCGGCGCGGAAACAACCGCTGTACCGGCTCGTTTGTGCCGCAATCGTCTTGCTATCGCTGGGCGGTTGCGGCATTCGTCCACCGAAGGGTGTAGAACCTGTGACCGAAACAATTGTGGTGACAGGTTATTGTGATTGTGGAAAGTGTTGCGGGTGGGAACGTTCTTGGTGGCGTCTCGGCATGCCAGTCTACAGTTATGGTTCGCAAAAGGGCCAACGTAAACGCGTCGGCATCACCTCCACAGGTACGGAGACGCGTCACGGCACAGCCGCAGTGGATAAGAAACGTTACCCTTATGGCACCGTCTTTTATGTGCCTGGCTATGGATATGCGCGTGGTGAAGATGCCGGCGGCGCAATCAAAGATGCCCACATTGACCTTTGGTTTCCCAGTCATAATGCCGCATTGAAGTGGGGCCGACGCACCATGAAGGTAAAGGTGTGGCGGCCGAAACGATAAACTCGACGCATCGAACGTACGAATAGGAACGTGAATCTTTGGGAGTGAGTCAGATGAAAATTGCAGTTTTAGGTGCCGGGAATATGGGTGCCGCCCTCGTAAAAGGGTGGTTGCGACAGGGCATGCCCGCTGAGCAACTCGTGATGACGTGTCGCAATCCTGCGCAGCATCCCGCTATTGGTGTCTCCCTTTTAACGTCTAATCCGGACGCTGTGCGCGAGGCGGAGGTGGTCATTGTCGCCGTTAAGCCGTGGCAGGTAGTAGATGTCTTAGCAGAGATTCGCCCCACGTTGGCTGCGGGAACGCTTGTGATTTCCGTGGCGGCGGGTGTGACGGTGGCGCAGTTGCGCGAGCAGGTGCCGTCCTCTGTCGCTGTGGTGCGTGCTATGCCGAACACCGCCGTGGCGCTCAACGAAGGCGTGATTGCGATTGTGGCAGATGAGCAGGATGCGGTGGAGCGTGCGCGTAAGGTCTTGGCGCCGCTCGGCTTGGTGGTGCCCACCGATGAGTCGAAGATGGATGCCCTGACGGCTTTGGCGGGATGTGGCATTGCACATGCATTGCGTTTTCTGCGAGCCGCGCAGTGTGCGGGTGTGCAGATGGGACTAACCGCCGCTCAGAGTGCAGAGGTTTTTGCGCAGGTGATGGCAGGTGCCGTGGCGTTAATGCGCCAACCTGGCGCCTCGGCGGAGGCCGAGATTGACCGTATTTGCACACCGGGTGGTTTGACGGTGCGTGGTTTAAATGAATTGGAACAGGCCGGCTTTTCGGCGGCCGTGGTGCGCGGATTCTTGGGTTCGCTCCCGGAGGACAAGCGATGAGAATTATTGTTAAGATTGGTTCAAATGTGATTACGCGCGCTGATGGCCGGTTGAGCCTGGCGCGTATGGCGGCATTAGCCGACGAAGTGACGGCATTGCATGAGCAGGGCCATCAAGTGGTCGTGGTCACCTCGGGTGCAGTGGCCGCAGGTAAAGCGCAGGTAACCTTGCCGAAGACGGTGGAACCTGTGGCGCGTCGCCAGGTCTTGAGTTCCGTGGGGCAGACGGTGTTAATTGATACGTATCGCGCCCTTTTCGCTGCAAATGGGTTGAATATTGGACAAATCCTAGTCACGAAGAATGACTTTTCGTCCTCCGAGCACACCACCAATATGCGCCAATGTCTGCGCGCGCTTTTTGCGTATGGGATTCTGCCGGTAGTGAATGAAAATGACACGGTGAGCGTGGAGTCGCTGATGTTCACCGATAACGATGAGCTCGCGGGCCTTTTAGCCACCCTTTTGGAGGCGGATCTCTTGGTGATTCTCTCTTCGGTGGATGGACTTTACACGGGTGATCCTGCTGATCCAGAGGCAAAACTCATCCGCGAAGTTGCTCCAGGGGAGGACTGGACGCACTGCGTGGCAGGCGTAAAGACCTCTTCGGGTCGTGGCGGCATGGGAACAAAATTGGCCGTGGCGGGGCGCGTCGCCGAGGCGGGCGTGGCGGTGACATTAGTGAATGGCTTGCGTGCTGGGGCGCTTACCGCCGCCGTTTTGCGCGATACGAATGTGCCCATGACCTCTTTTTTGCCCACAAAGCGTGCGAAATAAGCGCGTTTTTGCTATGATAACACCCGTGAGACGCGGACAGACATTGGTAGAATACGTGCTCGTGTTGGTGTTGCTAATGGCTGCAGCAACGGCTACAGGTTTCATTGTCCGCGCAATCAATCGCCAACATGCACGCACGGATACGATCTTGGGATCGCATTATCCTTGAGGAAGGAACGAAAAATGAAGTTGAAGTCTCGCAAAGGTCAGACCATGGTGGAATACATCATCATCGTGGTGTTGATTGCAATCACGCTCTTGACGTTGGTCGGTTTCTTTGGCAAGGCAATGGCAAAGAAGTTCTCTGGCGCCACCTCTGCAATTGATGAGGATGTGGGTGCAGAAGCTCAGGATGCCTACAATGATATCGGTGATGGCGCAGAAACCTTGAAGCGCCTCGACGAATCGGGCAATATGTAAGCGTTTTAAAGGCGGGATGCGTCGGTAGACGCGTCCCGTTTTTTCGCAATGCGCGGTAAACGCGGTCAAGCAATTTTAGAAAGTCTCATTGTGCTGCTAGTGATTTTGGCGGCATTCTTTTTCTTTTTTGACTTTGCGTATGGCATGGTGGTGCAGTTGCACCTTAATAATGCTGCGGCCCGCGCAGCGCGCGCCGATACGGTGGGATTTAATAGTTTCCAACGGCTTAAGGCGGTGCGCGTGGCAATGTTGCCCGTTTCGGGAAAACGATTAGTGCCCGATGAGGGGCGTGTGGTTCCGACTCCCGAGGAGGAATTGGCGCTCGTCCGCACAATGCTGCAGTGTGAAAGTGAAGCGGAAGTGCGTGGGGTGCTCTTCTATGAGCGGTGGGAGACGTTAGGGCATAAGGTGGATCGTGATGGACTGCGAACGGAGAGTGAGGTCTCCTTTGAGCTGCCACTCTCCGCACCGTCGCGCTTAACGTCTCTTTTTGGCGCCGCAATTTCGCCAACGAATACGCGCCGTTTCTCGGCAAAGTGGGCAATTGAGGATCACGCATCGTATTATCTTCAGGAGAGTTTTGAGTGAGCCGCCACGAAAATGCTTGCCAGAGGAAGCGAGGGTTTCGTCGCACTGCGGGGCAGGCGGTGGTCTTGCTCTTGGCTTTATTGGTCGCCATGGCGGCGATGGCCTTTTGGCTCTTGGATACGCATCGGTCGGTCTTGGCACGCTTACGCGCACAGGATGCGGGTGACCCCGTGGCGCTTGCTGCCGCAAAGTGGCAGGCCGCCGGCTTAAATCTCATCGGTGAATTGAATTTAATTCACGCCTACATGCTTGCCGATGACGAGAAGAATGCGCCCGCCGCCCTTGCCTTACACGAACTCCAACAGCGCATCTCTTTGACCACTCCCATGCTTGCCCTTCAGGCAGCCCAACAGGTGGCGCGCCAAAATAATGCTCAGCCCATCCCCGCCGCGCGAGAATTTTTGCAGGATTGCGCTAAATTTATTCGCTTTCCTAATTTTTATGAGGGGGCGACCGAGGATTTCCACGAGATGTTGGAGGCAATCTTACGCGCGGATGAAATCTACGCTTTTCCAATTAGCCCCATCTTTTCCGATGCGAATTCAATGTTGGGCAATCAGGATTTTTATGAGGCGGTCCTTGCCAATGATTACTGTTGGTTTTGGTTTAATGCCTATAATTTTCTTGAAACGTATCGTTCGCGCCAAGATTTTGGAGCGATGCCGGAGATTTCCACGAGGGTTTTCTTCTCGTTGGGCTTAGAGACAGCGTGGGTGTCGCTCGCGAGTTTGCGTGAAGATGCCCCTATGGATGGCTCTTTGCCTCCGACGGTTGAACGGATGAATGAGCAAATGCGCGCCTTGGGCCATCCAGACATCCCGCCACCCTCGCCACTTGATTTCTTTGATCCCACTGCACCTGCGAATGAACAGCTCTTATTGCATCCGTGGATGGTGTACAATTCGGCTTGGAGTCCGTGGGAAGAGATGCGGAAAACCAATCTGCCAATTCGCGCGGCTGTGCGGCCTGAGTTCGACGTTTTGGGCACATATGCTGTCACGATGGTCATGCGAAATGATTACCCTTGGATGGCCGCCGCAAAGCCCTTTGGGTCGGTGGGCGGCGAACCTCCACGGGTGTCGGAGCTCTTGCTGGGCGGATTTGATGCGGTTCGTTTGGTGCCGATTGATGCCTTAGAAGCGGGATTGCACCCCTTTGAGCCGGCGTGGCTTCGCCATATTTACTTCCATTTGCACGACTATGTCCGCTCGGGCACCTATGTAGAGGGGTGCCGTTACTGCAGAGCACTGAACAAGTGGGATTGGTCGGCCTTTCGTCCGACGGCTTCTGCATGGTTGGCAGAGTTTGGGCATACTTGTCGTCGTCCTAAGCCTGGACGTGGCGACTCGGGTGGTGCGACCTATGCGCACTGAGGAATTTGCCTTGTTGAGGCGCGCGCACCCCATAACGTGGTTGAGGGCCCCTTTGAGGCGAATAACTGGGGCCTGGAGGGTGTGGACTTCCCAAAGTGGACTGATTTTGATGATGGTTTGAAATGCGTGCCTCAACCCAAACGTTGTCAGATGGATATTGAGGAAGAAGAGAAAATGCTCAAAAAATAACGTTGTTTGGTTCACCTTAAAGCAGAGGGCTAAAGCTGCATCAGAGGTAGGGGGCCTAACAGAAAGAAAAAAGAGCGCGGGCGCAATGGCACCCGCGCTCTTTTTAATGAAGTGAAGCGATTAGGGCTGAGCGTTCTGTTGCTTCTGCTTCTTCTGTTCTTCAATGCGCTGCAGGTTGAGGTCAATTGTGGTCTGCAACTTCTTGGCAAGGGCTGTGTCGGGATCCACCTTCACCGCTTCCTGGTAGGACTTCAACATCTGATCAAGCGCGGCTTCGCGTTCAGCCTTCTTGCTCGGGTCACGAAGCACCGAGAAGAGCAGGGCATAAGAGTCGCCGAGACCGCGGAGGGCCAACTGACGAATTTCGGGATCTAATTCAGGATTGGCCAAGTATTCCTTAATCTTCTCAATGTCAGCCGAGATTTGTTCGGGGGCGAAGTGACCCGTGAAGGTCTTGCCTAATTCCTGCAAAGCCTGCATCTGCTTGATGTAGGATTCCGATTTGCCGAGCACATTGCGGTAGCCGAGGGTGTTGTTCGGGTCAAGCAGGTTGATTTCCGTCACCACGCGCGGATACTTGTCACGGCAGGCCTTGGGCAACGTATTGAGCGCTTCAGCCAAAGCCTTGGCGCGTTCCATGCCAGTGAGGGGTTGCGCCTTCTTAAAGGCTTCGTCACGAGCAGCCATCGTCTTCAAGCCTTCTTCAATGAGCGGCATGTAATCTTCGGGCGTGGGGCGTGCGCCATTGAGAATCGCAAAGGGGAAGCCTCCTGGGTCCAACAATACCACTGCCGGCAAACCACGCAGCTGGTAAGAGGTCAAGAGCTTTTCACGACGGGCCGCTTCTTCCTTTGAAATCTTTGCACGGAGTTCAGGCAAACGCGGGAAGTCGACGGTTGTCATCACAGCCTTGTCACCATAGGCATTGCAGAACGTGTCGGTATTCAAAATCTTTTCTTTTAAGTGTTTACAAGCGGTGCACCAATCGGTGCCCGTGAAGTTGAGCATCACAAAGCCCTTCTTCTCACGCGCCTTTGCCACGGCTTCCTCTACGGTGTCCACGACCTGTAGCGTTGCGCCAAAAGAAACGGTGGCCGCCAATAAGCCAGCGAGCAAAACGGAATACTTTTTCATAGTTCGAAAACTCCTTTCATAAGTGTGAATAAATTGTATGCGAAAGAAAAAGGAGATGTCAAATAGATAATGATTTAACTTTTTTGGATGAAACCTACAGTCGCCAGGGGACAGGAACGTTAGGATGATATCACTGATGGTTCTTTGCGTCAGAGCGGCAATCGTTAATGGCGCGTTTCGCCACGATTGCCGCAAAAATCCAATGGATTTGACTTTGAAATCCAATGGATTTGACTTTGAAATCCAATGGATTTGACTTTGAAATCCAATGGATTTGACTTTGAAATCCAATGGATTTGACTTTGAAACCCAATGGTTTCACTTCTTCAGAGCTTCGTACTATTTTCTAGAATTTCCTAGACAGGGCTAAAAAGTCCTCGGCCAAAAATTGTACTATTTAAGATTTCTTCCCGAGCGGAAATTTTCCCTTTAAATAATTTACACGGAAAGATTTTGTACTGTTTAAATTTTGCATGAATAGTACAGATTGTACTGATTTTAAGCCTAAAATTGCCAGCCATAAAATATTCAGGATAAGTTATTGTAAATGAATAAGTTATGGCACAGCAGATATAGTACAAAGTATTGAAGAAATGAAACAAGCGCGATTCCCAACAGGTTTGACTGAAAGTGAGATTCAGTTTGACTGAAACAGTATTGCAAATGTTGAAAATGCGGTGATTATTGGCGAATGTGTAACGGATTGTATAATTGAAGTGGTGATTAGATATTTATGATCGGACCAGGCGGATTGTTGGCCTGTTGGCTGTTGAGTTGAATCGGTGGCAGGCCAATTTCGGTGCGGTAGCGATTAACGTCGCCAATGAGCGCCTCGAATACCGGCGCGAGATTGGTGTTGTTCGGATTCTGAAGAAAAGCTTGCTTAAGATCGTTCGGCACCCTGAGTGTATTGGTGGTTGAGATAAGAAGGGCCATTTCTTCTGGGCTGAGAGACCCTCTGTTCGCGAACTTAGCGGCGAGCGTGAGGATATCGTTCGAACGCTTCTCGATGTCCTTAACATGCTCGGCTGCCTTGACCTTTGCAGCGTCTGCACTCTGCATCTCGGCGATTTTAACATTGTCAGCACCCTGCTGCTTAGCGACATTTAGTGCGTTCGTTCCCTGTGCCTGCGTTACGGCAAGATTGTCTGCGCCCTGCTGTTTAGCCAGGTCGACGGCGTTCGTGCCTTGGGCCTGAGTTACGGCGAGATTATCTGCACCCTGCTGCTTGGCGACGGCGAGATTGTCAGCGCCTTGTTGTTTGGCCAGGTCGACGGCGTTCGTACCTTGGGCCTGAGTTACGGCGAGATTGTCTGCGCCTTGTTGTTTGGCCAGGTCGACGGCGTTCGTACCTTGGGCCTGAGTTACGGCGAGATTATCTGCGCCCTGCTGTTTGGCGACGGCAAGATTATCTGCACCCTGCTGCTTGGCGACGGCGAGATTGTCTGCGCCTTGTTGCTTGGCCAGATCAACGGCGTTCGTACCGCGCTGCGTCTCGACGGCAAGATTACCCTCATTCTGAAGCTTGGCAACGTCGCGATCTTTGTCGTGGCCGAGGATCGCGAGCGTGAGAGCCTGGTCGCGCTCAGCCTGGCGGCGAGCATCTTCGATACCCATCTGCGCTACGCGCGCCTTTGCACCATGCGTTCCGCCGAACGTGCGTTCAAGATTCCACTGTTTGGCTGCATCCATCTGCGCAGCACTCGGGCCGCTTTCTGCTTCCATCGCCGAACGGATATTGCGGCGCATCTGAAGCGCCTTATTGATCGACTTCATATCAGTCATACCGGCGCGATCAAGCGCACGCTCACGCGCTTTCATCGCAAGTTCGCGCGGATCAAGTTGCTGACTCCCGACGTAGCTCACGCCACGCACGCGGTTCTCCGGCGCGTAGACTTCGCTGCGCCCTTCTTCAGTCTCAAGCTTCCGATACTCGTCTGGCGCCATTGCGCGCTGAAAGTCTGTCCCGACGGTGATATTACCCTCTTTGTCATAGAGGTAAGTTCTACCGTTCGGCCCCGTCTTAGCGATAAGTTCACGCTGACCGTGCACCTTGGCTGCGCTCGGATTGTCCTCTAATCCAATTCCCGCGAGGCGATTGTTGTAAGCGCTTTCCTTTAAGGCGTTTGCGCGGTCAATCGCTTGACGCTGACGTTCGGCAAGGCGTTCTTCTAACGACTTCTTTTTCGTTTCTGTAAAAGTGATGGCCATTGTCTTGTCCTCTCTTAAGCCATGGGTTCAACATCCGGCGCGCCGGTGCGCCCGAGTTCAGCGTTGGCCCCGAACTGCTGATCTTGCTGCCGAAGCGCTTGCATCCACTGCTGAGCAAATGCCTGAGCTTCGGGTGACATTTCTTCAATCGCCGCCGGGTTCTGCTGCAACTGTTCTTGCCAGAATTGCAATCGCGCAGCATAATTCCAGCCACCTTCGACATTCATCTGCGGCCGCAATCCAGCCTTAATCTTGATGAAGTTCTGCTCTTCATCCTTCAGATCAGCCTGAGTCGCATCTTCAACGGCGCGCAACGCATCTTCAGCGATGTCGGGGAACAGTGCACGGATGGCCGACTTCATAATCGGCGCGGTGTCGACAACCTTCTGACGGTCAAGCGTTCCGATGATCTGGCCGAACACTTGGATCTTCTTAATCACGTATTCGGTTATCAGGTCATCCACGTTGCATTCAAGCGTCAACGTGAAGTGGCCGTCAATGTCTGTGCGAATGCCTGGAAGCGTTGCGTCGTTCCCAAGAATCCTGGCCAAGAGCGCATCGGAAGCGTTCGCCTGAATCAGCGACAACAATGCCATATACAGGTCGTGCAGCACGCCAATAAACGTGTCCATACGATGGCGACGGCGTGTCGTAATCGTTTCTGGATCGGAGTCTTTCGTGGCAATACCGAAATAGTCGTAGAGTTCGGATTTAATGCGATTGACTTCGTTGTTGCCCTGAGCTGGATACGCCGGAGGCTGTAAAAACTTCAATTCAGCGTTCGAACGCAGTTTGATGGCCGCAAGTGGATTGAGCGAGATCTGTTGTTCGCCATTGCCGCGCGAGAGCACCGGCGGCAGGCCTCCGACGATAGCATTGTTACTGCCAGTATCAACGAGTTTTTTCGCAAGGTCAAGCGATGGACTGGAGAGTAATGCCAGGCCGCGAGAGTCAAGCAGATTATCGGAGTTGCGTTCGCGCGTCAAAAGTACGGCTGGCCACTTAGCCTTATTGATGCGCATGATCTCACGTTCGCAAGCGGTCAAGCCTGGCGCCGCTGAGAAGATGGTCTGCCAACGCGCAGTCTCACCGGTGGCCGTCTCGTCAATCGTGTAGGCGTAGCATAATTGCACCATCTCACGGCAATCGTCACTGACGCGAAAGGTGTCTTCTGTGGCAAGATTGAGCGACTGCCCTTTGCATTTAATGGTCTCTTCGACGAACTCATTGGACCATCCGCCCGCTTCGGCCAGATCGTACAATCGCGGAATGCTCACCCATTCAACGCGATACCACGGCGAAAGGAAATGGAAGTCGCTCATCTTTAGCGGAGTCATAAACTCGGTGCCAAATTGACATGCTTTGAGCGCTGGAACTTCTTCGCGCGCAACGCGTGCGATATATTCCACCTGATTATCTTCCGCGAATGCGAGCAATACGCGTTCGGCTGTCTCCGTGGACGTAGAGAGAATCGTTGCGGCCGCTACGCTAATGCGTTTGGGGATGTCTCCAATGAGAATTGCATTATCCAAATCGTCAGCGGAAATGTCAGAGAGTGCGCTGAGAAGTGCGGCTGTCACCTGATCCTTCTGTGCCACACGTGGACCAGGAATCGTGCGCGTCTGCCAATCCAGTGTTAGGAGTGCAATCGCCGGAGTGTCAATAAGCGCATAGTTGACTGCCATCTCAAGTTGACGATACCATTCGTTTCCGAGCGCCGAGATACCCCAGTCAATCAGTTTGGTCAGCGCAGCTGCGTGGCGCGTAGACATTTCGTCTGCCGCGATCGGGCGTACTACGCGATTCACGCGACGCGCGATCTCAATCGCCATTGAGCGTTCAGTGTCCGCAATAGTATCAGCCCAACGTATCGCATTGTTTGCTGACCCTTTAAATGGCCGAATGCGATCTCCAGACTTATGATGCCGCTTAATGCCGTCAATTCCATAAGGCGATTCGGCCGCGAAGCGCTTCTTGGCTTCCTTGTTAAGTTGGTGTATGGAGAGTGCGCTGGAAGCGTATTCTCGGCACCGTTCTTCAAGCCGAGATCGCTCTTCCTCAGAAACTGGCAGACGCGTGTCGAGACGTTTCATAACTTCAAATTAAAAAGCGACCACATGGCAGCCAAAAGGAGTTAATTAGACTTTGGCCATGTGGTCGGCGGGGTTGTATGTGGATTGGTTTATGCAATGTTTAGTTTAGAGGCGCCCCGCCGAGCACCAGCGGGGCGCAGAAGCTTAGGTCAAGCTCTTCGTCATACGGAAGGAGCCGAGCAAGCCAGTGCAGTTCAGTCGGAACATGGCACGGTGCATGCCCTTCTTACCAGAACCCTTGTCCGTCTTCGTGGAGAGGTCTTCGTGTGTAATCTGCTGCGCAAATTCGAGCTGGAAGTTATCGAGTTCGATGAATGCGCCGGAGAAACCAGAGGCATCGGTGGGTTCGAGCGTGGTCGGATCGCAGTCGAGGCCGTCAAGCTGAACCAACTTCAAATTAGCTGCATCATACTTGAAGAAGTCAACCATCGAGAAGATCGTGGTGTCCTTCGCATCCATGTTGCGCTGCACGGGAATCTTGCCGAGGAAGTCTGCGAAGGCGAGCTTAGCATCCAAACCGACAAAGCCAACAAGGTTGAGCGCGTGACCGGCGTTCTTACGAGCAGCCACGAGTGCTTCCTTGAGGACTGCTTCGGTGAGCACATCGTCCTTGCCGAGCGCAATTTCCGTGGCGGGACGGAAGCCGTCAGCGATCGGAAGCACGGTGTGCGCGCCGGGCTGCAACCAGCTCATCAAACCGCGGGTCTTGGTGATGACGGTCGGAGAGGTCTTGTCAACGCATTCCTGGCGAGAGCCAATGACGTGTTCGATAGAGCGAGCGAAGTCGGCTGCATCATTGTCAATCAATTCGTCAAGATAGTTGTGCTTGACGTGCGAACGATTCAAGATGAGCTGTTCGCGCGTGATGGCGTAACCGTTGGACTGGCCAACTTCGATGATAGATTCGACAATCGTATTGTTGCGGTGTGCAAATCCGCTCGTCTTGTCCGTGCCTTCAGGAATTGCCTCGTAGGACTTAATCTGACGGCCCTGGAGTTCGTTGGAGCGCTTCCACGCCTTAGCATCTTTAATGCCGGGATAAGCACGCTTCAAGTGGTTCAAGAGCACGAGTTCTTCGGGCTTGAGGAGGATGAGAGATTCAGTATAGTCGTTGTGCGACGTAAGAGGAATAGTAGTGTCAAAAATGCCGGCAGCCATGGTAATGGTTCCTTAGTTAATCGCCGCGACGTACCGCAGCGACGAGGTTTCTGCGAAGTGCCAGGAGTTCTTCGCGACTCTTCGGCGTTGAGCGAGAGCCACTTTCTGGATCTAATCCATTAAGTTTGCGCTTACGCTGGGCGAGAGGCTGCGAACCTTCTTCTTCGCGGGTTTTCTTGCTCTGCTTACCGCCCTTCTTCTGAGCCTTTTCGGCTTCGAGTCCGAGCTTCAGCAACTTCTCACAGCGTGCTGCCAAATGCTTACGCGTCGTCTTTACGTCGTCGCGCAGTTCAGCAAATTCCTTCTTCTGCTGGCGCAGACGCTTGCTGATTTGGCTGCGGGTGTAAGTTTCACCGCCGATCGTAATCTCATCTTCGCGCCGGTCATCCATGTCATCAAGCGTGTCCTCAAGCGTTGAGATGTTCGCCTCTAATTCATCGGCTCGCTCAATCATCTTGGCATTCTTGGCCGAAAGGAGTGAAGGAAGAATGCCATGCTTCTGCGCAATGGCCATCAGCGTCTTGGGAGAGGTCTCGCCGTACTTGTTTTTGACGGCGTTCAGCTCTTTCTCCAATTTGGCTGCCTCCTCTTCTGCACTCTTTCGTGCTTTGGTGAGCTTTGCGAAGCGACGTTTGACGCCTTCGGGCAGACCTTCGCCTTTGGTTTCGTCTTCGTCTTCCTCTTCTTCCTCTTCCGCTTCGTCAGCGTCATCGTCTTCAGAGGTGTCTTCGTCTTCGTCGGTATCCTCTTCTTCGTCCTCGTCATCTTGTGAATCAATCACATCGTCGAAGTCTTCAGAGGTTTCATCATCGTATTGGTCTTCCATGAGTTATCCTTCATGCTCGGAACGCGCCATGTTTACCGGCACAACGGGCTGCGCTACTCTCCGCTGTCGTGCTTTTATTGTTGCAAAAGAAGACCCGCCTAAGTGCTTCAAAGTGGCGCTTAGACGGGTGTTCGTGTAGACATCTACACTAATTAGCGTTAATCGCATCAATCGCACGCAGGCGCGTATCGGGATTCTTGATGCTTTTAATTGATTCAAGCATTCGCAATGCGCTTGGTTTCTTAGCTTCCTTGAAGAGCTGCTTCAGGCGGTCGGTATTCTGTAGCAGGAAGAGCGTGTCTTCGGCCGATAACTCTTCTTGCGCGTCCATCTTCAGGAAGAGTTGCTCCACCTTAATGCGATCCGCGGCGCGCTGCGCTTCGTCAATCTTCTCATACTCTCGCAAGGTCTGCATATCGCCGCCGGAGTCCACCGAACAGAATCGCGCGAGTGTCGGGCCGACCACGGGGAAGTTGAGGATGAAACGCAATTCCTTTGTGCTGTCGGAGTGCGGCACACCGTCAGTCTCGCGGAATCGATAGAGCTGCGCAAAGGGAGATGCATTCCAAGTTTTCTGCGTTACCTTCTCGGCGAAGTTAGTTGGCTCCAAGAAGCGAGCCTTGAAATCTCGTTCGGAATACATCGGCGCATCTCTGTAGGATTCGTGCGGATTGGAGCCAAACAGGTACGGACTGACAAACGGCGTGAGGAAGCTCCATATAGAGCCGCGATCGCTCGGGTCGAAGCCGAATTGATTGGCTGCTTCATGGACTACATGGTCGAATCCAACACCCGGATCAGGTGAACCCAGTCCGCATCTCTCTGCAAACTTATTCCAGGCCGCGCGAATACCCATGTCAATCAGTTTCGCTTCGTCAGGAATAGGAAGCTTGAGGCAGATTGTCGTCAGGCCATCAAACCAGATTGGCAGGCAGCGGTAGGCGCGCTGCGCGTAGACAGACACCTTCTTCATTGCCTCTTCCTGCCAGCGCAGCACATCAATGACCGAACCCGCCACCGTGCCCTTGAGCTTCTCTTCGTCGTTATCGTCCGTGAGCAGCCAAACGAGCGACCTTCTGAGCAAGCCTGACGTGACCATGAGTGAGGTGAGCGTCGGGAGTGCATGCAGCGTAGCCTTGCCAAACCACGAGCCAGGATGCTGCGTCGCAGACTTCACCGAGCGCAGTCCGGCGCGCAGGCGTGCATTCCAGAAGCTCGACGTGCTCATCTCGATCATCTGTGCGAGAAGTCCGCGCGCGGCGAAGTCTGGCGAACCAACCATCTCGGTAGTCTGCAAGGCTATGCGCTTGCGGTCCTTGTTGCTGAACTGTTGTTTACCTCCTGTCGCTTGATTATGCAGCGCGCAATACCCTGCGAGTTTGATGGTCATTTCTTCAATCTCGCTCAGATTGCCAATGCCTTCCCAGATTACGTGCGCGCTCTTAGACGCACTCTGCCAAGCGGCCGTTCCCCATTGCTTGGGATCCTTTAGCACCTTCCATACGCGCTCTGGTAGAGGTGCCATTACGTCAACCTCGTCCTCGAAGGAGATTTCGTACTTGTCGAAGAGTTGCTTCAGGTCTGACTTGACGAAGTCGTCGTTGCGCATCTGTCGCAAGGTGAGCAATACGCCATCTTCAAGCGCCTTGCGTGCCATGATAGCGCAATACTCCAATTCTTCCGCCTTCGAAATATTACCCGCTTTGCGTGCAGCATCAGCCTCTTGAAGTGTCTGTTCGAACTCGCCACGCTGAATCATGCGCGCCATCTTGTGGCCGAAGCTTGTCCAGTATTCCACTGTTGAGGTATTGAAGAGGAATCGTCCGAGTGGGTGCTGACCGATTGACTTCATGACGTGAGGGGGAATGAATTGTGCCGCCATCGCAGCATAGGCTCCGGCGTCGGTAACACCACCAAGAATCGCACCAGGCTTGCCTGGAATAACGCGCATGGCTGCGCCGAGATTGAAGGCGCTTAACCAGTGGAGTGGTGACCGCTTAAATCCCTTATTATTGATTGCGAATGCGGCGAGGTCGCGCTCGTACGCTGGTGCAATGAAGGTGATATTGTTCGTCGTTCGGCCAGCGTTAATGAATCGGCAGAAGGTAGTAATGCCAGGGATTGATGTGGACTTATCCATCACCGCGTCAGCCACTTCGCGTGGCACGACCATCGCCTTTACTTCGCCATTCTTCATGAAGTGAACCGTGCCGAAGCGGTCGTTGTTAACTTCGTTTTCACCCTTTTCGAGAATCCGGAATTCTGGGAACTCAAATCGTTCCAGTGTGTCTGCCAATTCAATCATCATGGCATTCTTCTGTGCCGCTTCAATGATTGCCACCGCAGTCTCGGCCGTTGCAGTCACTGGATTGGAGGTGGCCCTGAAACTACCGGTCAGACGGTGCAACCGATAACCCGTCTCCGTGGATACGCCGCCGCCAATCCGCATCATCTGCGTGAGTGCGAGCGTTAATGGGTCGCGCCCGGCCTTGCCTTTCTGGTCAAGTTGTTCGTGCATGTCGACAATCTGACCCGCATCATCGACGTGGCGCATCGTGACATAGTGCTTATTGCGCTGAAGGAGGCGCATATTGTTGGGGCCAAGCATGGAGGCGACTTGTGCATTGTTGATAACGGCTTGTTCATAGACGGCTCGGAATTGATTGGCCATGGAGATGACGTTGCGCATCTTTGAAAGGCCAAGTTCACGACTCATCTGATTGAGTGCCTTGTGGGCGGTCGGCGCATCGATACCCAATGCCGTTGCGCGGTCGCCAATCTCAATGACGCGCTTAAAATGGAGGTACTTGGCCAACGTCTTCATATCCACATCAAGCTTACGAGAGGCTTGAATAACCTTCTCGGAGAGGTCAGCCAGGAAGATTTTGGATCTGCCGTACTGATGGCGATATTGGGTCAAGAGGTAGCTAACGTCTTCTACAGCCGCATTGGCGGCCAGTTTCAGTGCGTTGTATTCGTCCTGTGTCAACTTGCCCTTCTTAACCATCTTCTCTGCTTGACGCAATGCGATAGAGGTGGCTTCGTTCGCCACCATAACAACCGGCGCATGTTTGTCGGTGAAGATGCGCGCAAATTTCATTGCGTTGTTGGCGCCAAAGAAGCGATAGTAGAGGCGTTCGAAGAGATTCGCCCCTTCCGGTGCCACGCGCTGTAGGCGGCTACGGAGTCTGCGCCGTTCCGTTTCGGCTTCGCGACTCCATTGTGCCGACAGGCGATCCATGAGTCCGCTCACGTCAGTCTTTCCTTCAATTGCGGCTACGGCTTTCTCCCAGGCACGCATGGCACTCGGATGGCGCTGCATACCTTCCATCATTGCGCGATAGTACTTCGGCGCGCGTTGTGCGACGGCTCCGGGATCCAACCATAACGCTGCGCCCATCTCGGCGTAGGCCTCTTTCGGCTGCTTGTGATATTGCACCTGGTCGGGTTTAATGCCCATCCACCAGGCGATGAAGTTGGTCGCCTCGTTGATGAGTTCGGTGTCGGTTGTGAACGCGGTCTCCGGCATGACTTCGGCGTGAGATTGCTTCAAATTTAAGATGTGCGCAAGGAAGTTGCCGTGCTCGCGCACCTTCACACCGTCAAGCTGGTCAATGTAGTGCCATAGTTCGTGGGCCATTACCTTCGTGCCAATGCCTTGGTGAATGCCCGACTTAATACGCCGGTCAACCAATTTGTTGAGCGCCTCGTGGAGTTTGATTTGGGAAAGGCGTTTTTCATGAATCACGACACGCTTGGAATGGTGTGCGCACCAATTCGGATCTTCGTTGCGGAAGAATCCCTTCTGCTTCAAATCGTCGTGCAACGCCTGGATATCCGTGGCATCAGCAAGGCCAAAGAGTTGTGCGCGAACGGCGGTATCTTGCGTGTCGTTCCTGAACCAACCCAGCGCATTGCGTGGGCCTCTGTTGGCATCCTTGACCACCTTCGGGTAACGCCCTGCCAACTCACGATAGATTCCGACCACATGGTGCAGCGCCAATGGCACGCGCCCCTTCTCGGCAGCAGGAGAACCCACCACCGGCACACGTCCACCATTTGGATACACCGTACTCTCCAGCGTCGAACGCATCTCGTCGGCCACAGGATTATTATTGACTTTCGCCTCCGAAGTGTGCGATAATTGAGGTGACTTAAGTGAGGAATTAGTCTCCGAGTATTGTCCTTCCTTGAGTATCGTTTGCGAATCGGAGTTTTCGCTCTCGACCTTGGGAGATTGATCGGTTAAACCGTTAGATCTCATTTGTTCGGTCTCATGGTCTGGGTTATCCAATACCATGAGGCCGAACTTTTTTAAAGCATTTGGGCCCGGCTTTCCTGGGTGAAATGACGTGGGTCCTTTGAAGTTGCCATCGCCGTCAAGGTTGAAGAATACTGCCGTCACGCCTTCTTGCTTTTTGGAATAGACTTTGACGTGTGTCGTATAGAGATTTCGATTTTGACCATTGTGAAAACCGTACTCGCGTAAGACCATTTGTGGATGGCAGATGACGTCTATTAGAAGCGGGAGCATCTCAAGGCGTTGGCGCTGAAATCCTGCAATATCAGCCTCTGTGTAGCGGCCGTATAGAATGCCTGCGCGAGCGTCTTCTGCGCTCTTAGCTTTGCTAATCCACCCCTTTCGCTGTCCATCTTTTGGTTGCTCGCTGATGAATCTGAAGAAATGCCCCTCGTCTAATTTGACTTTTTTCCCATCTGGAGTTTTAAAGATTCTGCCAGAAACATTGGCCATAAACCATTTCAGTGCATCGCGAGCGGACACGCCTTTTGGAAGGAATGCTTGCTCTGGCATGGGTTGAGGCTTGATTGAGTCGGAGAGATTTCTTGCTTGTACGGCGTTCAATCGAATCGGATTATTGGGGTTAACTTCTTCTACGCCCAGAATCGAGAGATTCTGCATGCGTTGGTTATGCCCCTTCACTGCGTTGCGTTGCATCAGTGAAAGATTCCTTTGTCCTTGAAGGCGAACCGGAACCTTCGCCTCGTGTGCAGCGGCCAGTACGCCCTTAAGGCCCGTATTAATTTCGGCTTCGGTGGCACCGTCTGCAATATCGACCGTCATCAACCCTTCGTCGCTTACGACCGAGAAGTGAGTCGCGTTTTCTACCGTAAAGCGCGACTCAATCGAGTCGTTGACAGGTTGTAACGCCGCCTTTGGCGTCGTTGGCATCATCGAGAAGTCAAAGCCGCCCTGGTCTGGATTATCTCCAGTGTCAGTTTCGGCGTCCGCATTGGCGGCCGCCACGGCTCCTGCTTCTTGATTAACCGTCGTCATGCGGCCGTCTGGCATC
Organism: Kiritimatiellia bacterium; assembly: GCA_017558005.1. Classification (GTDB taxonomy): domain Bacteria; phylum Verrucomicrobiota; class Kiritimatiellia; order RFP12; family DVOR01; genus Spyradenecus. The sequence goes on from JAFYWN010000001.1 coordinate 60,428, forward strand.
TCTACGGCGATATCGTCAAGGTGTAAGGCTTGCTTTGCGTAGGCGTGGGCTTGTTGTGCAAGTTCGGGGTCGGTGTAATAATTCTGCCAACGCACCTTCCTGGCTTCCAGTTCGCTAATAATGCGCTGCATGCCTTCCACATCTTCCGAGGATTCAAGGCCGTACTTCTTCAGCAGTGCATCGCGGGCTTTAAGGTTGCCCGACTGCTTGCCGGTGGCTTGCTTGAGTGCGCGCAGGTCGGTCTCAATCTCTCGCACCTTACTGCTGGCAAACTTCGCTTCGAGCGTCATGGCCAACTGGAAGGAATCGTCATCGCCAAAGAGTGAGAGTTGCTGGATACCCCTGGCTTCAATGCGCTGCTTATAGGCACTCATTAAGGAGCGTGCCATGATTGCAGCATCGGTCGCACGAACACCATCGTTGAGTACAGCGCGCATTACTGCGCGTTGAATGTCACCGGCGTAGGCATTGGCACCCATTGGCGCTTCTCGCGCAATGGCCGAAGCCACGTCCAACGTCATGCGTTCGTCTTTGCCCATGAAGAAAGTGTAGAGGTCGTCGCTGGCGTGTTCGGCCAATAGCCTTGCTTCTGCTTGACGCTTGCGGCCGTAGAGTTCAGGATGTTCGGCCAACGTCTGTGCGTCAAGCTTGCTGTTCCGGAAGAAGTTAACGAAGTCTTGGTCGCTGCCTTTGCCATCGAGAATGTTGTCGTAGGCATCCATCAGACGTGCGGACTCAATCGTCCATCCGTCCTTCTCGTAGATGATGTTGGCGGGGATCTGCACCATCTGATTCTGTTTGGCCAGGTCCAGACGGTGACGCCCCGTTACGACCTCGCGGTGGCCGTCAGCAAATTCCATCACAAGAATCGGCTTGGCGGGAATTGGGTTGTATGCCCCTTGTAAGCGTTCTCCTGCCACCACGCCGGTGGCCGCATCCGCATCTGCCTTGAATTGCTTCACGCGATCATTGACTGCAATGCTATCCACAGGAAGGTTTTGCACCTTCAGGTCGCTATCACGAATCAATCGGAAGAGGTCAATCGTAGATTGCTGATTGACCTCTGGCCTAATCGTGACAGGCTCTCCATCGGTATCGGTGACGACACCATTAACCGTGGTAATCGTACCATCGCCGTGAACCACTGCGCCATCCTTGAAGATAACGCCGCCATTCTGCGTTACAGCCGCTGGGCCGCCGGGCGCATCAGTGGCCACGGGCTGGCCAGCTGCTGCACGTTTGAGGGCTTCAAGCGCTTCTGCCTGATGCTCAATAGCGAAGAGGCGGCGCCACTTCTTCAGTTCGCTGCGCGAGTCAAGATAGCCGCCACCTTCACCCAGGGCGCCACCTGTGGCTCCGAAGATGCCTGCTTGTGCCGTGGCGCGGATCTTATCCTCCAAACTAATCTCAACGCCCGCATCCTGTAGGCGCGACAAATGCATCCACTGGTCAAGCGATTCCGAGCCACCTTCCCATGCGACATTCCGCATGAAGCGTTTGGCCACGTCACTCTTAAAGGGTCGCCGGAGTCCACTCAAGAACCATTGTTTGGCCGTCTTGCTCGCAGCGGGACCAGCAGCCGCAGAAATAGCTCCACTTTCTAAGTCCAGTCGCGATAAGAAATAAGACGTGAGGCCGTCTATGGTGGCAATCTCGGCGGCTCTATTTGGGTCTACGCCATTCTCTATAGCTGCTGCATGTGTTTCGCCTGCCGCTTCGCCTGCCATCCCGACTGCGTAGGTCTTGCCCGGACCAGTCGCCACTTGCTTGACTGCATTAACCGCCATCTGTCCAGTGGTCAATGGGGTCGTGGAAGGAGCAACCACCTTCGCCACTGGCGCCACACCTTTAACCGTTGTGGCGGCGGCATTAACGGCCTGTGTACCTTTGGCGGCGGCGCCACCAATAAGGAGCTGTGCGCCAAGGTTGGTCACCACTTCAATGCCATCTCGCACGAAGCGAACGCCATCGCTCATCAGGTGGTCGTACTTCTTATCTGCGCTCAAGTACTTCGCGTCGAACTGATCAAGCCCCTGACGCAGGCGTGCGTTATCCTTTGCCCAATCGTGAAATTGGCCAGACACCGCATTAGGTAAAAGCCCGCCTGCGGATGTGAGCCAACCCAAACCTGCATTGGTCAGCTGCGAGAGCCCGACAATCATCTTCGGAATCTGCGTCACTATGCGTCCTGCCTGACTGCCAACTGCTGCGCCGTAGTCTGCTGCAAACTCGCCCCAACGCCCACTCTCCGCCTTCCAGGCTGCATCGCGCTCTTCTGTGGTCTGCGTGATTAATTCAGAGGGGTTGTCCGTATTGATTGCATGAAAGAGTTCGGTGGCCTGACGTCCCTCTTGCGCCCACTGCTCCTGAAAAGCGGTAGACTTCTCGTAGGAGACGAACTGCTCTGTGCCGTCTTCGAACTTGAAATGGCGAAGGGGGATAACCTCATCGCCGTTCTTACGAGCTTCGGCCGCTTTGTCGTAAGAGGAATATTCGAGTTGACCGTTGTGATAAATCGGAAGTAGATCTTTTGAAGCCATGGCGAAATCCTTGATAACAGAATGTCACCATTGTTTCAAAAATGCCGAAAGTAAAATTTTATCGGCTATGCCGATACTTCTCTTTTTTGTAGATGTCTACTGATTCTTCTACGGACAAGTCTTCATCCCCAAACTGTCAATATTTTGAAAATTGACAATTGCCTTTAAAATCTTATGTAAATCGTTGTGGGGTAAGGAATTGTGATTGACAGATTTTTTGACAGTTGGAGATGGAGTTTGGTATAATGACGGCTCTCCTACACAGACACACAACCCCATAACGGCGACTGCATTGCAGCGCCGTTTTTAGTTATTGGTGGAGGTGTTAGAGGAGAATGGTGCGCTTGAATGTGCCAGTTTGTGTGCGGCTGACGATTTCGCCTGCTTTGGTTGTTGTGATGGTTATTTTGTAGGGGTGTGTGGGGATATTGCAGTGGGCGGTGAGTTTGACGCGCAGGGCGTCTGAAAGGACTTCAGCGTCGGCGACGAGGAGTGCGCCAGCGGGTGTGCCGGTGAGCGTGGTGGTGGCGGGTTGCTTGACGGTAAAGCGCCGTTCGAGCAGTGCGTCGCCGGATTCGTTGTCGCCTTGTGTGATTACGAGTCCATCTGCGGCTTCTTCTGGAATGAGTTCGCAGGCGATGTTGTGATACTCGTCGTCAAGGAACTCAAGCCGGACAGTGATATTGCGTAGGCGGTTTTGTTGGTTCTCTGCTGTGTCTGCGAAGAGGATTTTATTGAGTTGTGCCAGGAGGACTGGCGGCGTGTTGGCATCTTCGCCACCTGTTCCAGGTGTGTCGCCGGTGCCAGGCGTATCGCCTTCGTCTGCGTCTGGGAGTCCTTCGGTCGTGTCTTCGTCGGAGCCTTGCGTTCGATCGTGCAGGTCGTCGGGAAGAAATTCGCCGGTATTGCCATAGCCTCCAGCAAAGCCTCCGCTCTTGAGAATTGTTTCAATTAGATCTGCATCCGATTTGTCAATGGCAGTGTATGTACCGGACTGCGGGATTGAGGTTGAGACAGGATTAGAGAAGCGGTCAACGAGTTGCCACCGGCTCTCTTCTTCAATGCTTTCGGGCTTGAAGATCCACGCGATAAAGTTATCGCGATTGAAGGCGTCGAGTTCCATCTGAAGTGTCGTTCCGCCGACTTTGGCCTGTTTAAGCGTGTAGTCGTTGTAGGTCAATTTGTGTGCAGCGCGTCCACCAGCGGGTACGCTTTCACCGGCTTCGTCTACCACTTCGCCTGCAAGGGTATCCCAGAGACCATAGCGGAGATCGGACCATGCGGGCGCTTTAATGATGACATACATTGTTCCTGTGCAGGAGATAAGGATAGGCGCGTAACTTAGACGTTGAGTGATGTCATTCCATGTTATCACGCCTGCGACTTCGGAGGGTAGTCTATAGTTGCCGCCAGAATTGTCGAGCAGTTCGCCAAAAGTCCAGCGGTAGGCGAGGTTGAGCGGCGAAATCTGTACTGTTGTCTCAAGATTGGGGCCGCCGTATCGATTGCTGGTGCCAGCGTATATTTCCGTATATTCTGCGTCGGATAGGAAGAATCGTCGACCAGGTTGAACGAGGCGAGTCTCGAAGCTTGTCTGGATTGGCATCTGCGTGTCGTATACGAGTGGCGAGATGCTTCCTGGGCCGGTTTGCGTGTAGATGTTGGCCACCATGTGCGCGGAGTTAATCATCGGAATCACTTCCGATGGAAGCGCTTCAATCAGTAATTCAACGTTTCGCCCGCTGTTGACATGATTAATAAAGTTGCTGCTGATGAGACCTTCGTAGTGGTCTAAGCCGCCCTTCTCGGATCGACTTAGCGTGAGCGACATACGTTGTTCTGTGATTGTCGGCGAACCTGCGTTGGCGACGTAGACTTTGGCGTGAACGATTGCCGTTACAAGGGAGAATCCATTGAAGAATGGCCCAATCAGGGAGAGTCGTATGCTGGAGATCTGCGCTTGGCCGATTGCTTCTTGGAAATCGTTGGTTACGATTGGGCGTGTGATGCCAAGACAGTTGTAAGGTGCGATTATGCCAGACTGGATCGTATCGTCCAGGAGTGTATCATTTCTCCAATCCACATTGAAGAGGACGCGACTGGGGCAGAAGAGGTTGTTGATTGTGAGATTTCCGACTGGTGCTTGATAGAGATTGCGCAGCTCTTGTAATTCGAACGCTTCAGGCGAGTATTCGTGTTGATAGACGGGTGTGCCAGGTTCGGTGTTTTGCTTAAACCATACTTCGACACTGCTGATTGGGTTATCGAAGCGTTTTACACTGGCGCGATACCAATGCCTCAGTGGAATTTCGTAAACCTTCTCTTTGACGACCTCTGGGGAAAGTGTGCTGCTATGCTTGATTGCTGACGTGTCGCGCAGGACGAGTTTCTGATGTGACGTGCGCAGCGTATTGTCGACGTCCTGGACGTGGCCGGTGGTCTCTAATTGTGCAAAGCGGTACGACTTACCGCGTTCGAGATAGAAGGTGGCTGTCGTATTACCTCCGACGTATACACTTTCGCCGTAGGCGATTGGGTTCGCCGTATAGGCCTCCGGCGGCACTTCGCCATCTTCCAACTTCTCCGGCGACAAGAAAGCGAAGAGCGGGTTGGGCGAAGAGGTGTTGTCTACGTCAATCCGATCAGCTTCGACAATGTGCAGCGTTGTCTCAAAATAGACCTCATCGCCCTTGCTCACGCAGATGTGAAGTGCACCAGAGTCTGTACGCGCCAACCCGAACGCGAGTTCTGGCCAAACGTCTTCCGGTTTAGCCAGGAGATTCGGGGAGGCACTATCCTTGACGTAGCATTGCGTGCCACACTGTTCGAGCGAATCAAAATCAATCCAGAGGTCTGGCAACGCAACCTGAAAGGCGTCTATCAGTGCGACATAGTCGTTGATTGAAGTCGGCTGGGTAATGTTTGGAAAGGCGAAATGGCGTAAGAGAGCTGCACCACTTCCGTCGCGCTGAGTGTCGTAGAGGCGGAGGCAGTGCCGCGGCTCCGTCTTTGTCGCTTCGCCGGCATCGTCGCGTTCCGTGATAATGCTTCTCTCTTCGATTGTCAGGTCAAAGATGTCGGCATGTGCAGCCAGTTCAACTACCTCTCCCGGCGTGTACAACGTTTGGTGGCCCGCAAATTGCTCGGTGGCTATGGCTCGCAAGAAGGAGGATTGCAGCCGATCCGGGTAAGCGATAATGTAACGATAGGAGATGGGGTCGATGGTGTGCATAATTAGTAAGAAGTGTTTGGCGACTTGTGCTGAGTGGAGTGGCCCGTGGTCGTAAAGAGTGGAGTGGTAGCCGTAGTTTCTTCGCCAACGGCAAGCACCTTAAGTGTGGCTGTCGTCACCGAGCAGACGTTATCTGCATAGGTTATCGCTTTCACGTAGGTGAGATCCACCGTATTTCCACTGGCACCACCCGACGACGTATCGGAAGCATCTCCTTTTGGCCCTTTGAGATTGACGGTGCCTTTGATGACTTCGCCGGTTTGTGAATTGGTGAAGTCGAGATAGACTTCTTCGTGAGAGGTGGAGCCGGAGTTGTCGGGGTTGGGCGTGGTGACGGTCTCTTTACGCAAGGATGGCTCCCACGTGGCGCCATCCTTGCCGTCTACGCCGTCCTTGCCGTCTTTACCTGGTTGACCAATGACGTCAGAGGAGCTGCCGGTGCTGTCGATTATGAGGCCGGTGTGGAATTGAGAGAAGCCTGCGCTGCCGTTGATTTGCTGGAATATGCCAATCTTCACCCAACGGAATTTAACGCCGTCTGAATCCTGATAGTCCGGCAGCGTGCTTGGGTCTTCGTTAATCCACGACAGTTCGTAGCCTGGATTATCGAAGTTGTAACCGTTGTTGGCCGTGTATTCGCCGGTTACTTTCAGGATTGCATAGAGTTCGCCGCTGTCAAAATTCAAAGGTATCCATTGCGACTCGGAGAGTGCGCGCGCATACTTCACAAGTCTTCGTCCAACCTGCCAAAGCGGCGCGTAGACCATCCATCCTGTAGTGAGGACATTGTTCATACCTCCGTATATGCTACAGTAGCGTACAGTCCAGGAGCATTTGGCGATCTCACTGAGCGACTTGTCTGTGGCCGGATTGTTTGTATGAACACCTGTTGCCGAACCCGCTGCCGTGGCTTCGAAGTCTTCCACAATGACGCCAATGTGCGCCTGGTCGAAATGGCCATCCTTGAACTCGCCAATCTTCACCCACCGCGAGAAGGTGACAGGCTCATATGGGATGGCCTTGTCATTAGGTTGAGCGCTGACGATTGAGAGAATCGGTGCGTTCGCCCATTGAGTATTGTTGCCATCCGTTGTTTTATCGCGCAGGAGTGCATAGACTTCGCCCTCTGTCGCTGGTAATTCATTCCAACCTTCTGCCATCCCTTCCGGCATATAGGCCGTCTGGCCCGATTGCCAAATGGGCGACCACACCTTCCAACTCTTGCGCTTCACCGTCTCGGTTTTGGGCGTACCGTCTTCGTTAAGGACGGGGTTACCTTCGCCGTCCAACACCGGTTGCTCAACCTCTTCCTCAATCTCACGCACCGCCCATGAAGCAGGCGGGGAGAGTTCGGTGACATTGGTAATGTCGTCCACCACGCCACCTTCGACGCCGCCGCCGAACACTTCCTGCTGCGGCGTTGCGGGCGGCGCAAGGTCGGTAATGCCAGGCAGCAACGTACCTGCGGCAATATCGTAGGCATCATTGGAGAGGTCTTGGAGTTCGGCAATGCGCGATTCAAGATCGGCGAGCAGGTGGTGTGCATTCATGACAGTTTGCCTTAAAGCGTGTGCGTGATAGTCTCGGAGTCGTTTACGGAGGCCCAGGTGATCGTCTTACTCTTAATTCCGTAATAGCTCCAGTACCCGTCGCCGAGATATTGCACGCGCGGGCTGGCGCAACCATCCACCTTGGCGTAAGCACTTGCCGTGGAGGTGGCCGACGGATCATTATCGTGCAGTACGCCACAGATATAGATGTAGTTTTCTGTGACACGGTACATCTTGCCATTGGCGTTGACGATTCGAATATCTTTGCCCGTGCGTTCTTCGTGATACGGCCGATAATCTCGCGAGGCGCGCGCCCGACGGTTTCCCGCCTCGTGAAGGATTGTGGTGGCTTGGCCATCATAGAGGTTGAACTCATTGGGCGAGGCGCTGCCGGAATGCGCAGCCGTCAGAACGGCATCGGCCTCTGCCTTCGTAAAATTGCGAAAGGTGCAAATGCTACGCTGCGTTCCATTCGGATCAATCGCCAACGTCACTTCATAGTGCGCTTTGTGTGGTTCAACCACCTCTGCGGTAACGTCGGTGGTGCAGTCTTCATTCTTCCGCTTCTGCACCTTGACGACGAAGCCCTGACCGCCGACAATGCCTTCAGTGACCTTACCTTCCTCGTCTCGCACAATGCCAAGTATCGCGTCAATCGCGGCGTCCACCACCGTCTGGTCGCCCTTAATGCCGATCTTCGCCGTCTCGGTCTGCGTCTGCAAAGCATCCTTGTGGGTAACGTATTCGGGAATATCGACGGTGACGCGTTCGCGTTTGACGAGGACGCAGGAGTAGAGGCCGCTCTCTTCGTCGCGGCGAAGGGATTCGATGCGGTGTTGCACGCCGGAGGAATCTTCCGGTAATTCCGGAATGTTGGCCACACCCCAATAGAAGGTGTGCGACTCTTTGTAGGTGCAGCCGTCGTGAACGACGTAGGGGCCGTCGGCTTCTGCATCGGAGGTGTGGCGTAGGGCATGGTAGATTTCCACCGTCTCCACACGATTAGTGGCTGTGGTGCGTTCGTACCAGGCGTTTAGGGGTAGCCATTCATCCGAGAGCGGTTTGCCATCGAGATAGAGATCCTTACAACCTTCCTCACTGGAGAGGAAAGCCAGAAGTTGCTCCATGCACTCTTCCGGTGGAACGCGAGCTACGCGGATGAGTGCTTTACCCTTGACGCCATAACGGTGCTTCACCGTGCGCCACTGGGCATTAATGGCCCACGAACGGGCGATTTGCGAGAGGTGTTCGGACATGGGATTTCCTTTTTATTATGAGTGCCGTCGGCGCGGCACTCGGCCAAACAAGTGACGCGGGTGCGTCACTGCTCAGATAAGAAAGCGGTTAACGACGTGATAGCCCGGCGGGTTTGAGGCTGGAATAGGCTTCGGAGAGGCTGCACTTATGCTTGAGAGCGTACTTGATCGCCTTCGCGGCGCGCAGTTGACGATACGGATTGTGGGGCGAGTGCATCTTGGTGCGCGCGTCCACGACCAATCGGTGCAGCGAGCTGGTGGAGAGTTCGTTTAACCGTTGCTTGCAGAAGGTGATTGGGCGCACGTGGCGCACATTCGCTTCATGCAGCACCCACCGGCGCATATTCGGCACAGTCTGACAGGCGAGATCTGCGAGCCGTGCGATAAGTTTATCCAATTCATTCATGGCGCAATCTCCGCTGCCGAGAGTGTACCGTCATCGGCCACGGTGAGTGCGAAGCGTTTACCGGATGGCGAGCGCAGGATGAGTTTGCCCTGCACGTCAAGGTCACCCATCACAGAGATTAAGAGCGAGACCGTATCACCGGCCACAAGGCGATAGAAACCACTCTTGCCGCCATGCCTTGGCGCCGTGAGCGTGAGGACATCGCCTTCAAGCGTGCGCGACAACGGGGTAAGCGCAAGCCAATTGGTGGGCGTGAGCGTCGGGGTGTACTGCAATTCCACCGCCTCTGCTTCAATGCCCGAGAGCTGCGCCGTCAGCGTGACGGTTTCGGCCCCAACGTCCAATCGCGTCACGCTGATAGAGCCCGAGACGGCGTCATTTGAGGAAATGGTGGCGGCCGCTGCAATGGCAGGTCTGCGCCCCGCATAGAGGGTCAACCCATTGCCCGCAGGCGTGATAGCCGACCCCACCTGTTGGTCGACGATAATCGCCTGGCCATTGAGATTCACCGGTTTTGTGGCTAAGAAGTCAGACCAATATTCAGCGGTGCGCCCATTGAAGTGGTCGACCGCACTTTGGCGCAGACGCGAGAGATTCACCCAGCCGAGCGAGTCCTTGACAATCACATCGCGCTGGCACAAGTCATACTCACGCAAGCCGACGCTTGGCGTGACAGCCAGACGCGTGATTTGCCCAGCGGTCACATTAAGCGTAGCGACATTGCCCTCAATTGACACCGTGACCGTGGCAGACGGAGGCGTGATCGAACCCGACGGCGCGTAAGCTTCATAGCTCACATCTCCAATCGCAATCTTGTGAATCTGCGTGATCGTAATCACCCCCACGCCATAGACTGATTCACCATTCTCAAGCTCCGTGACCGAACCCGTGGAGCCGATATCCAATTGTTCTGCCGGGAACGGCGTGCACGCTGTGAGGCGAATCGCGTCAGGATCCACCACCGGCATAGCCAGGCCGTAACGGCCAACAAACGCACGCACCGTGCCCTCTTCGTTCACCGCGTAGACCAATTCCCCATCGGGCGGCGCAGCCACTTGATTCTGCGCATTTGAGGTCTCACGCAAAAGCGCCGTGGCAGAGAGTATGCCTGGCACAAGGGTCAATAACACAAGAGAGAAACATAAGAAGATCTTCATCGCAATTTCCTTTCATTAAGGCGCACTGATACGCTTGAGCGATTCCGTGCCGCCCGAACGCGTCTTGATCAAATCGTCGAGAATATTGCAGGCCTTGATCATCGAAGGCCCACTGCCTGCCGTCCAGAAGGTAGAGAGTAGCACCGGTTCGCCCTCGTGAATCATCATCACTGGGCGGCCCGAATCGCCGCCATAAATGAGCGCACACGCAGGCGGCGAAAGCGTCGCCAAGAGATCGGCACGCGTGCGTTCCGGCGTGAAGCTGCCAATCGAGTAGGCGCCACCATCAGGATGAATTAATTGGCCAAAGGAGAGATAACCATTCTGCGTGACTGCGTAGCACGCAATGCCTGTCAAATCGCTTCGATAGTAATGCTCCCAGGCCGAACGATCCATCACCGCAGGAATGCACGCCTCCGGAATCGTGCCATTGTCAAACTGCCACACCCAGATATCGGCCAAATCTGCATCGCGGATCTCTGACTCCGAGTAGCCGCGCTGACGCGCCCACTCAACCAGGGAAATTCCATACGTGCCCGACACAGTGACGCTCGCGCCCTCTGGCGTGCGGAAGGTAGCCGTCTTCGCCTGTGCTGGATTCCAATGCGCTGCCGTCACAGCGAAGTGCGGAGCCACCGCCACGGCATCAGGCCCCCACGCGCGAGAGGGTTCCACCCCGCAGAAGAAGCGCGGAGCCAATGGCGCCGTGGAAAGCGGTGCGCCGGAAGCGTCAAAACACAAGTCACCAGTGGCCACTGCGGCGGTAATGCCACTCTGCACCGTGGTCGACGTATCACGCGTCTGTAAGGCCGCAAGCATCGCATCATTGGCATTCGCACGCGCCGTGCCTGGCACATCTGCCAAGTAAGCCTGTTCGACCTTCGTCGACTTCTCCTTAGCGCGAATCGAGAGATAAGCCGTGCGCATGCGGCCGGTGTCATCCGTGGCACTGACGCGATAGAGGCCTTCAGCCTCTGCCGTCACGAGCGCACTCTGCGCGTTATCGCCACGCGTGATCGTCGCACCCTCACACGCAAAGTTCACCGTTGGGGCTGGCTGCGCCACGTCCAACATTTCGAGCGACACCATCTTCGCAGCGGCCGACAGCGTGGAAGAGGTCGCTGCGCCAATCACCTGCTGCACGTTGTTCGTCCACACCACGACAGAAGAATCAATCACCGCATACTCCTCAGCAGGCGTCACCGAGAGCGTCCAATCCCCCGGCGAAACCCATCCCGTATCTGCGCTCGCACAAGTGGCACTAATCGTGCCGTCTTCAGCAAGCGTAACATTCTCGCCAGCGGTGAGTTGATTCTGCTTCTTGTCGAGTTCTGCCTTCACTGCTTTATTTTGCACGGGATTGGTGGAGGTCGCAGAGAGGGATTTGTCAATGGATGGGACATCACGCTTCAGCGCGAGCTCATCCGGGCCTCTCATATCCTGCTGGACGCGCGCCCACGGAATCTGCACGGCTTTAGAGATGGCTTGCGTGCCATCGTTCCAGATTATTGTCCCCTTCCAGTAGACAGGACTGTTTTCAAAGCATGGAATGGCATAGGGCAAGGCCGACTGAGTGCTCCCACTATTCTGCGGAAGCAATGGCTGAACAAACGTAGCCGTGTCGCCATTGGCGAAGAGATTGCGCTGACCATTCCACACCACACCCGCCATGAGATAGGACGTGTCATTAGCCTTCGCCAAGTCCCACGGGAGGAGCAGACGGTGAGACCAGACGCTTTCATCGTCGCGCGAGTCACGCGAAAAACCACTCACTTCGTGAATGTCTTGGCCATGATTATGCAGTCGCGGATACCCTTTCGAAAACTGCCCTTCACCATCGGCCACCCGTCGTGGCCCAAAGAAGGTGTCCTGCTCGCCAAAGCCCACATTCCCTTTCCAGACCTCGGTGTGGCCACCACCGCCATTGGCGAGCGCACGGAACGCCGACATCGGCACATCGAAGGAATCTTCCTTTACATTGTTATACTGATGCCACCACTCAAAGGTTAACTTCGCGTTATCGAATTTTTCGGCCCAATTGTCAGCCTCATTATTCGCATTAAACACCGTTCGCAAGGAGTGCGTGGAAGCGCCATAGGCCCTTACATAAGGGGTTGTATCATAATCACTATTGAATACTGATTTAGGGGCCCTGTCATTAATCGCATAGTAAAGTGCGCTATTCTGCACGGGATTCGTGGAGATAGAAGAGAGCGAGGTGTCGACCTTGAGCGCCTTGGTGACGGCCGTAAAATCTAACACAATCCGCGGTGACCACGACTGAATAGAAGAGGAAGTCGTCGGCACTGTCGGAAGAGCGAACCCGAGACCGCCCGAGACTGTGACCGTGCGCCAGGAGACTTGGCCATCACTCTGCGCAGCAGGCGCGTCCGGATCATTCACCCATACAATCGCCACAGACTCATCGGCCGAAGGCGGCAGCACGCCCGGCACAGCCTCCATCTCCCAGGCAAGTTCCGCGCCTGGCGCAACCTCTTCCCACTTGCGCGGCTCCTTGGATTGAGCGCAGACCATCCATGCGCCATCAACATTGCGCACCACGCGCGCCCAGAGCGGCACCGTGCTATTCTGATTGCCAGACGTGCGCGTCGTAATGGCCAGTCGCCGAATCACCACCGCCTCGCCGTAGACGCCGAGGCGACTCAATGGGCCGCGATAGCCATAACCATTGGCGTTATTGTTGGCCGCCCCTAACGTGGCACGCACCACCGGCACTTGCGCTTCAAGGGCGGTGAGTTGTTTGCTGTGGGCGGTGAGTTGTTCGGAAATATCAAACAACTCTCCAGCGTCGGCCTTGCCCTGGAGCAACTGCTTCACCGCCGGTGCATCTAACAGCATCGTACTATCGCCTGGCAGATTCTCCAGTAACTCCCCTTCTGTGCCTGTCACGGAATCTGCCAGAAGTGGTAGCGCGAACGCCAATACAAGGAGGCTTGTAGCACTTTTTACCGCCTTCATCATCGCGCCTAACGTTGTGCGAAGATGTTTGAGGGTTACGCCACTTTCGGGTAATTCGGGCACCTCGTCCCAATCCACCTTAATCGAAGTCTCACCGCCAATCACATGTTCAGGCGGCGCCTCACCCGCACGCCGCGTGGGATAAAAGTCACTTGTCTCTTGCGCCTGTCTCATTGCGCCTCCTTAATCCTCAAAACCGTCAATGACGGCCATATCCACGTGGCCGGTATCACCGTTGTAGAGGTGCGCCAAATCCTCCAACTCCTGGTCGAAGCGGCGCTCCATCTGCGCGCGGCCTTGTTCGTCTTCCATGAATGCGCTGCGCACATAAGTGCGAATCAGTCCAGTAAACATGTCTGGAATGCGCACGCGTTCCCAGGGCGTGCGAACAGATTCTCCGGTGCCGGGTTCGCCCGCATTCTGCGCGTTGACGCATCGCCACGTGTCGCCATTATGCAACACGCGGTCGTTGAAGTAATACTCCTGGCCAGACTTCCACGGTTCGAGCGAGATCTTCGGCGTTTTGGGCTGAAAGCACACCCACACCTCCGGCGGCACGGCTTCGCCCGACACAAGGATGCGCGTCGTGCCACCACCGGGATAATCACCCATCCAGGCACACGCTGTAATCGGCGCGGCATCGCTCATGCGCGGATCCTTGGCAAAGGCGAACGCCTTCAAATCCACGCCCGCCGGATCGATTTCGTGCAGCTCCCACGGTTGGTCTAAGGCAATAAACTTCACCATATCACCCAGCGGCTTCTCCACCCATGCCTCTGGATTCTCCGGCGGCGGCAAGCCACCGCTCACCGCCTCCTTCGCCGCATAGTACTTGCCACCAAAATAGCACTCATGGCCAATCTGCCACGCCGTTACCGCATCCCACGGAGGACGGAATGTACGCTTCTCAAACAACCGCAACTGCGGCGCCTTCACCCGCGCATAAATGATCTTCAACGCATCATTAATCGTATCGGCCAAACGCTCGGCGTACAAGCCACCCTGCGGCACACCGGCGGTATACCCAAGCGCCACCTGACACCGCCGCGCAAGATGTTCAGCTCCAATCGTCTCTAACATGGGAAACTTCCTTCGGTTGTTTTAGTTGTTAGCTGTTAACTGTTTGCTGTTAACTGTTAGCTCAGAAAGGGCAACGACACCCCCAGTGCCGCCGCCAAAAGCGCCAATAGCGCTAAGAGCACCCAGAGCCCATATTTCATCAATACACTCCAATGCACGCCCTTCGCAGCCTTCTCAAGCGCCTGACGGCCGGGGCAATTGTTGTAGTTCTGCTGAATCTGGTCAATCTTCTGAATGATCTCCTGCGTCTTCTCCGTTGTTCTCTGCTGACAGTGAAGCATCACAATCAGGAGTTGTGAGATAGCTTCGTTAGAATGGTCGCCGTCGACAACGCGTTTAATGACGGCTTGTGACATAGGATCGTGCATAGTGAATTACGAATGATGAATGATGAATTACATCTGGTTCTACGGGGTGAGCAAGAGTGCGTGATAGGCTTTTTCGGGCAAAATATAAACACGCCCGGTAAAGCGGTAAGTCGCTTCGGGCGTGTTGACAGTGCAGCCTTCATCGCAGACGAGTGGGCCAGCATTAAGGAGTTCGGTGGAGGCAGTTATGCTCCTCGACGAGTGACAGCCACTTAGCGCGCAGACGCTTATGCTCAGTAAGATTGTTAGGATCTTCACGGCGACACCTCTCCAATTCAGCTTCAGCGGCTGCAATCTCGGCATGCAACATCTTGTGATACTCATCCTCGCGCATATGCCGACAATGACTCGTCCAGAGATAGGCGATTGCCAAACAGACGAGCGCAATGAGTAGGCAGACCATCATTCAGCAGTCTCAGTCTGAATCACTTCTACCGCTTCACCGATCTTGTCAGAGACCTGCTTGGCTTCATTTGCGGAGAAATCTCCATCCTTAAGTGCAGCAATCACTGCCAAAATGGCCGCCAAAACGGCTCCAACAATCGCCATCCATCCTTTTAACGTGGGCTTCTTCATGGTAAAAATCCTTTCCGTGCCTCTGGCACTGTCTGTAGTGTGTCACATTTTCGCACGCTAAATGTGGGCTACAGTAGTCAGCTTCCGACTCTTTCTGTAGATGTCTACAGTAAATTAACTTTCGGCAACATCGCGTGCGCGCGTGAAAGCTGCCGGTGTGTTTTAATGCTGTCGAAACACTGGAAAGGATGGCAGATGTCGGAATACGCACAAAAGATTCAAAATGCAATAACCGAAGGTTCGCGCTACGGCTTAAAGTTGAAAGCCGCCCGCGAAGCGTCTGGGCGCAAGGTGTCAGAAGGTGGTCAGGTTGGCGCCTTGCCCAAGGTACTTGATGCACAACTCGTTCGCAGGTTTGGTGGTAATTATTCCCAAGACGAGGAACTTATGCGCGACCTTCGCCAACGTCATCCAGAGATGATGGCGATTGACGGAGATCAGTGTTCAGACGCGCCCGACGGCGTGCACACCAAACGCGGCCGCGTTAAGATGAAGTGGATTCGCGGCAAGTGGTACGAACCAGATGGACGTGGTAATTGGCGCGAGATTCATCCGCCATCGAAGATGAATTGGGGCGACGGTAAGGCGCCCGCAATTATGTAAACTCATTAAGCCGAGGTGGTCTCACTTCGGCTTAATCGTCTGTGTAGTCCAACTCTATCGTACGCTCTTGGGTGACTGTGCGAGTTACTGGTGCCTCTCCGCTTGCATCGTCGGTCTCGTCCGGAACATCATCAAGCATCCCACTCTCAAGTCCATATCTCAGACAGTCAATCGGTTCTTTGCATGCCCCCTTCTGGCCGTCCGCACCAGTCATGTTTTGAAGAGCAAAGATGGTGTTGCGGCAACTCTCTGCCACGAACAACTTCCTCCCACCGGGAGCCGGATTAAGTAGGCTGTTGATAAGTTCCTCACCTGCGCCGATTCTGCGTCCGCTTGCCTGAACGAAGTCGTCACTTAATTCCAGACAGAAGTCAAAGAGGCTCTTATCTTCGCCCATGGTGATTTTGCTCTGGCTGCTCGCACGTGCATCAATTACGCGCCTGCGTAGTGGCTCTCTTGTTCCATTCACCGCCGACCATTCCGCAATTTCGCTTGAGGATGGATAGTGGCAGCAACCTTGTGCAACCCATTCGGCGGCATCGTCCCATGCTTCCAGCCTTGCCCATTCAGCCTTGTAGCGTTCGAGGCTAAACCCAAACTTCTCCTGCGCGGGCCCTCGGTCGCCATCATTAATGCCATTGCGCTTGCTGGAGATCTCGGTCCATGGCCCAGGCACGCCAACGCTAGGGATAGCGTACGAACCAGGCCACTCGCGGTAGACGTACACGTCCCCCTTAGCGTCCACACCCATCCACAAAAAAAACCAATTACGCTCTGGCGCCGGATCGCACACCATTGTGCGCGCCATGACGCTTGGTATCGCCTTGTCTGGTACAATGTGGATTAAGCGATCGAAGGTAGGAAATCGGCTGCGCTTAGTTCTGGTGGCCATGCCATAGACGCGTCGCCGAATCGTCTCTTCTGCCTTGAGATTGCCCATTGCTTTCTCAATTACGCGACCAGGACTTCCGTAAGGGTTGTCGCGGCCTAAAAACCAGAGAATGGCAGCACTTCCATCTCGCTTGCGGGCCACGCGCGGCATCTTTTCGAACACGCGCTCGGGCGCCACGTTTTCAGGTTCGGAAAAAGGTCCGGTCTTAAGCCACTTAAAGCAGTCTTCGGGGCGACTGTCGGGCGCAGCACAGGTTGGCGAGTTGTTATTGTAGAACTTGCATAGTTGGTTGTACTCTTGGTCGCTTAAACCCAACTGCGCACCTGGCAGTGCAGGTAGTCCGTCTTTCGGAAGTAAGTACGCCGTCGTCCAGCGAGTTACCACCATGCCTTCGAGGAAGTCGGCAACCACTGGCGTGTAGCCACTTACCGGCGTAAATGTGCCAATGAGTTGTCCGCGCGTGCTGGCCAAACGGAATCGCAGAGCTTCAAGCCACTCCTTCGGAAACTCTTCATCAAACCATCCCTTGTGGAAGGCGGGGCCTTCCATGATGGCATTCACATCCTGCTCGTATGACGTGAACGCCACGTTGCTACGGTTTTCAAGCGTGAATTTGTTGAACGTGAATCCCGTTTGCATTTTGTAATTGAGGTAGAAGGTGTTGTCGCGTGTACCGTTTTTTGCCTTGGTGTCGGTGGGCAAGTAGTGCCACACGCGATCTTGTTGCGTGCGCTTACTGGTTTCGCGTGTTTGCGCCCCAATGATGAGGCGGCGGTCGTCTGCTCGTAGGGCTTCGTTGACCATGAGCTTACTTGCCCAGTCAGTCTTCCCGCTTCGGTTGGCTCCCAAAATGAGAATTTCGTCAACAGGCCGCTCAAATCCGCACGCCTTGCACATGGCCATCTGAAACTCGTCCCATCCTAAGCCGCATTGCGCCCGCACGCGTTCGCGCATTCCATCTGTAATCGGGCAGTCGCGCAGGAGCGCACTGGCTACGAACCAGATTGGCGGTTCGTAGCCATTAGCATGGGCATTGTTTCTCCGGAGGTTGGCCATGTATTCAATGGCTTGGCTTAATTGCTTATGCGCGTCCTTAACGCTTAGATGCTTGTGCTTAGCAAAAGCTTCTGCGACGGCTTGATCGACGTCGCCCAGTTGTGCATCACGCATCCGCGCCGCCTTCCTCTCGGCAGTCTTGCCAGTAGTTGTAGAGTCCACGCGAAAACTCGGTAAGCGCCGAAATGCCACCGCGCATCTCGTGGATGTTCTCCGTTGAAAGTGTTGCGCTGTCTGCCAAGATTGCAACGCGTCCGTCAATGACGCGCTGAACAACTTGGCAGACTGCTGTCACTTGCTCCTGTGTCAAGCTGCCAATTCGAGTCTGTATGAGTTCGGTATTATTGGCACGATCAGGTTGCCGCCGCCTGAAGAGTCGCCGTTGCCAAAGGGTCATGCGTCACCTTCTTTCTTTGGGGCAACAATGTCACCGTGTGTCGCACGATAGACGACGGCTACGATATCGGCACCTTCTTCGAGTGCACGTTGCCGATTGCCACTTTTGAGTGCTTCGAGAAACTCGTAGATTTCACCAAGAATCACCATCTGCACATCTGCCCAAGGGCGTGCGCACTCTTTGCGATAGAGTTCGGCAAGCGTCCTGAGTGTTTCCATGGTTTCGGCAGAAACGCCGAAAGCAAACTTCGGGTGTTTGCTTCTGGCATGGTCAATGTGCTCGTTGCAGAGTTCGAAGAAGGCTTGCTGTTGACCAACTTCTTTCTCTCGATTGAGGATATCGAATATCGTCATCACGCCTCCTTAAAACGGTAAGTCCTCGTCATCGCCCGCGTCCTTCACGCTCGCAGGCACCGGCTTCTGTGCCTTTGCCGCTTCACGTTCCTTGGCCCAGGCCTCGTACTCCTCAAACTTCAGGCTGAAGTACTTCTTGCCAGTCACGGAATTGAACCTCGTCCACGCCGCGACGTGGTACTTCTTGCCTCCGATCATCACCGTACCACGCGCACTTGGTTGCTTGTGATCCTTCTCACCCTTGTACTCATTCGCGAAGAGCACACCCGTCATGTCGCGATCTTCGAATTTCTTTTGTGTCTCGTCCATACTTGTCTCATCCTTTCCGCGCCGTCAGGCGCTTCCGCCGCTTAGGGGTTCGGGGAGCGGCAGCGTCCCCGTCGTTTGTTAAACTTCTCTTCGAACCGTTCGCACCAGCCACTTCCGCAGCTATCGTGCAACCGTCGCCACTTGCCGGGGATTTTTTGGCATTTAATTGCCCAGTACTTCTCGCCCAGGCGCACCACCTGACGCATCTCCTGGCAATGCTTGCAATTCGTGTTGGCCATGTAAAACTCCTTCCATTTTGCCGACAAGCGGATTTGACTCCTTCCGCGCGCCTCGCTTCACGATCTCATCTGCACTAATACTCGGCGCGCCGAAGGGAATGCCGTTAATCGTCGGGCGTTTGAGTCTATAGTGGTCGACAGGCAAATAGTTGATCAACACGTCGCCAGTCGTTCTATCGAGAGACACGCTGTGAATAACCTCTGCACTCTCTCCTGTAACAACCATCAATTGCCCAATCAGCTTCATTGCCTCTTGCAGAGAGTACATCTGGAATGGTACTGGGCGATAATCATCGGAGAGACAGCTGCTATGTTCGACGCGCTTAAAACCGTCCTCGTGGACAAGCACGGTAAACTCCTCGTCAGCATCATCCACTCGGAAGAATACGCCAGGACAAACACCCGTCATCAACCATGCGCCCGCTTTACACCATTCGGGCAATCCTGATGCCTCCACTTTCTCTTCGACAGCAGGGGGTGTGCCCATAGTCAGCTTATCGAAGACAAACCTCGCAGTACATTCGTAGTCATCTTCGTATTCGTGGTAAGGGCACGCTGCGCAGCGTTTATACCGTTCACAGAAGTCATTAAACTCAGCAATCAATGCTTTGAACTTATCCATACCTCATTTTCCTTTTTCACTTTTGGGGGTTAATCGTCTGGCACTCTGCGCCAGCTTGTAAATCCTCTCTGCTACGCATCTCAAAAAGCGGAATATCCGTCTCCACGAAAGTCTTCGCGCACTCCGTGAGCGCGTGAAACGCTTCCCATGACTCGCACCAATCGTCGCCCAATTCCAAGTGCGATACCATCTCTTTGCACAAGTCGGCCAACGCCATACACCGCGCTTTGAACACGTCGCGATAATCCTGCTTCATCAGTCGCCGCAGCTTCTCAAACCGCTCGCGAATCGCCATGTTTTCATAACTTTCTTCCACAATTTCCATAATTTCCATAATCCTTTCTGCGCCGTGGGGTGTTCCCCGTGCCTTCGGCAGGGGCGTATTTGCGGGGAGCGGCAGCGTCCCCGTCGTTTGTCTCATCTGAGCAGCAGCGCACCCGCGCTGCTTACTGTTCCACCTCTCGCTTATTCAGGTTCTCCAAGCCTCTAAACCCAAGCGCACCTTCTCTGGCCAAGTAGTCGTCGAGCCCTTTGCCATCCTTGCCTTCAAGTACCAGGAAGTCATCGCGAATTGACTCAAAGTACGGACTCCGGTCAATCTTGATCACGCGGTTATTTTTATCGCGCTCCACGTTCGGTGTCGCCGCATGATTCGCTGGTCTGAACATAAAATAATTTTTATAAAACACGAACGGCCGCTCGCCTGTCGCGCCTTGCTGATTCTTCAAGAGTAACAGCCACATCGGCTCCAGTTTCTTTGCCAAACTCTCTTGCCCCATCGCCAGGAACAGCGGCGGGTTTTCATCCCAGTACTTGCGCACGTCCGCATCTTTCCAGAGCATGAGTACCGTGCTCGCCTCGCGTTCAATCGAACCCGAATCGCCCAGGTCTGTCAGCAAAGGTTTGCGGTTCGGGTCTTTGCCATTTTCGCGATTAAGCTGCGCCAAGCAGAAGATTGGAATATTGAGTGCCAGGGCGCATTGTTTTAATTTCGCAAGCACCGCATCGATCTCGTCCTTGTGCGTCTTATAATCCTTATCACCGCTCAGGATTTGCAGGTAGTCAATCCACACGCACTCGACGCCGTCGTATTTCACGGCCCTATGAATCTCACCGACAATGCGATCAACACGGTACGCATCGGAAATCAAGATGTTGTTCGGCGGCTGCTCTCTTGTTCCACCGGCTGCCTGAATGAACTTCAGACCGCGCGCCATTTTCTGCACGTCTTCGTGGCTGCCTCCGAAGTTGAGCTTCGGCAGACTCACCTGGCCAAGCAACGAACCGTATCGTTCCACCAACAATCGCGGGTGCATATCCACGCTAAAGAAGAGCTGCTTGATCCCACTGAACGCCATACCGGCGCTCATGCAGACCGCAACCGCTGTTTTACCTTGCGAAGGTCGTGCAGCTACGATATGAATCCCAGCCTTAACACCGGTGTACAGCACATTGAGCACGTCCCACGGCAGACGTTTCCCGATAAAGAACTTCGCATCACGCTCCACAATGCGCTTCTGGTAGACCTGCTGATAGTCGCTAACAATTTGCTCCTCAAAATCCTTTGCAGTTTTAAATCCACCGTAACTCGCACGCTCCGCATCGCGCAATGCCACAATCGCCGCCTCTGCGCGATCCAACGCCTCTTGCCCGCCCAGGTCGGTTGCGTCGGTAATCAACTGCCGCCCCAACGCACACACCATGCGTTGCAACCGTGCACTCGCCAGTTTTTCGACATAATAACCGGCGTGCGCGCTCGTTGGCGTGGTATTCAGGCACCGAATGCACCACTGAATCGCCTCCGGCTTACTCGTCTCGCTCCCGACGAGCACCGGATCCACAACGCCCTTTTCTCGCCACTGCTTCAGGAAGATGGGCCACACCGCCTGTGCCTCGGGCAAAGTAAACCACTCCGCAGTCACGCGCCGATTTTCACACAGCGGCATTACCTGCGCCGGATTCACCAGCACCGCACCAATAAGACTTTCTTCCACCTTTTCAATCGCATCAATCATCTCTACCTCTCTCTCATCTGAGCAGCAGCGCACCCGCGCTGCTTCCTGTTTGGCCAAGTGCCGCGCCGACGGCACTGCTTCGTGTCGTAAATCAAAAATCAAACAGATTCACGCCGCCACTCGGCCGACTCGGCGCGCGTGTTTTTTCCTGCGGCCGGGTCAAATCCTCAATCGTCTGTCCCTTCTTAAGCTGCACCATCTTCGCCCGCCCCGTCTTCGCGTCCTTGGCGATCACCTGCATGTGCCACGTCTTGCCATAGCTCGCACAATTACGGAAGCCCGTCGGTTCGTCCAGGCATTGCCACCCTGACCACCGCTTACACGTCGGACAGTCATCGCACCATTGCCACGGGCTTCGCTCATTCGCCGTCACCCTCGCCATCTCAGTCCACCTCCACGCTCACGTCCATCTCCAGCGCAGCAGGCGGCGCACTAATTTTTACCGGTTGGCCATTCGGCTCTGAAGATTCAGGCCTCGCCCGCTTCATCCACATCGCCAACGCACTCTGCCAATTGACCATACCCTTCCAGCCACGTGCATCGTTCCACAACCACCATTTCTCAACCTCTTCTTTTGGCCATCCCATCGCTTCCGCAGTTACGATGGCATCACAAATAAGTGGAATTGAAAAGTTAGAGGGAGCGTCCTCACGCGCGGGCGTGCACACGCCCGCGCCCGGTAGACTCTCTGAGTCTACTCTTCTCTTATCTTCTCTACCTAACGCTTTTGATAACGCTGTGTCCGTTACATTTGTAACACTTTCTGCGTTACATTTTAAACGTCTGTGACGTGACACGCGCAGAGAGGTGTTGGCACGCTTTTTGGCGCTTTCGCCATTGTGTAAATCGAACCTTGGCAACACTGCTCCGCGCGTATTAAATCTAAGCCAATCAACGACTTCTAACGCGCGACCGAACCCAGGCAGGCCCACAAGGTCATCCACGTCATCAGGGCCATAACCATCTAAGCGTCCATCCTCAGTAATGCCATCGGCAAGCGCCCAAAACTTAATCAAGTACCCTAAAATCGTCTCGCGTTTCAAATTTAATTCACGCGCAATTTTTACGACTTTAGGTTTATGAATTAGCATGCAATCCACTTTAATCCAACTCATCGCTCAAACTCCTTAGTAGTCTCTGCGTGGCCATGCGTAGGCAATCTCCAAGGCGTTGCCATAACCGCGCCTGGCTTCGAACACCATGCCACGCTTGAATGCGCTTGCATCCTTAACGCGGACAGGATACACAATGCCGTCCTGCAAGGTTTTGGCAAGTAGGAGCTGCGGATTGAGTACAAAGTTAATGACCTCGAAGGAGACCCAATCGCTTTGGCCGATAGGTGTTAGATGGTCCGTATTGAGATTCTTGGCAACGCACCACGCATGGCTCATGCCGACCTCGCCGTTGATGATTAGCCAATCCTCGTCTCGCTTGAGATTTTGACGCAACTGAACCAATGCACGGCGCTTAATGCCGAGCGCATTGCAGACACTCCAGTCGGTGTATCCGACTGGCTCTTCGTCGGTAGTGAGTAAATTGATAGTGCCGGTGCTCTCGGCGACAAACTTGCGTCTCTTATTTGACATCTTGATCCTCCTGATGCTTACGGCTTTTTTGCTTGTGTTCGCGTTGGTAAATGCGGCGACGTTCTTCGGGCGTGGAGAAGTGGACGAATCGATAGACTCGTTGCAGTTGGTCAACGCAGTCTAATCGTCCGATACCACACTGGCGAATCTCCTTGGCTGCCTGAATCCACACGGCATTGGGGCAGAGCGTATCAAGGACGGACTGCTTAATGAGCATGCCTTCTAAGTTAAGGAGAGTCCACAGGACTCCTCTACTTGTCACGGAGAGGTGGTGGGCGTGTAGTTCTTTGAAGTCGCTTGACATGGTTCACCTATCGTTCAAGGAAGTGGATAGCGTCCGTAACCGACGGAGCGGTAGAAGTGGAGGCATCAACGGTTGTGCTGTTGAGGGCCTGCTCCAGTTCATCGCCCGCATGCTTAATCCGTTCCCACACTTGTGATACGGCTACAATGCCTGCGCGACGAACCTCTTGTTCATTGGCCATAAGGCCTTCCAATCGTGCAAAGGTCTGTTCTTGTAGCCTGCGCAACCGTGTTAAACGAGCTTTGCGCTGCACAACGCTTGTGCCTGCATCCTGCTCGGCCTCAACCATTGCCGCCACGGTCGCACGACTGATCCTGCACATAACGGCAATCTCGCGTTGACTGAAGGCATACTCGAAGTAAAGGCGGCAGGCAACCGCATAGAGTTGCGGATTGGTGGCTTTCAAGTTTGCACCAGTACTTTTAGGATAACGCCGGTCAATCTCTTCGTCGGTCAACTGCGCAATCTCTTCTCGCGTCCGCTCCATCTCGAAGAATGGCATTGTCACTTGGTATTTCTCTAAATCGCTCATACAACCACCTCCTTGTATTCCTCGGGGTGTTCTTCTTTGTAAATCATTCCGTCTAAATGGATAATGACGAGTTCAAGCGCGCAAATTTGACCTCCAAGGTTTGCGAGACCAATTGGCGTTGTTTTGTCCTTGAATGCCTCTATTGCCTCTTTGTGGTAGCGAATGATAGTTTGCAATTCTTTGCGCAATTCTTTGAGAGTCATTCAATCGCCGCCTTTCTTGTTTCAAGGTTTTCCATGAACCGCTTATGCTCGCACTCTGTGCAGTAGAACTTTTTGGGCTCTTGTGGAAATTCCCAGCCACCTACGGCGGTTATATCCGCATGACAAGCGACGCAGTAGTGCTTCTCATTGTACCTTTTGCGAAACTCCTCATTGGTCTTGCAGATTCCGATAAAATCCGTATGAGTTGGAATGTTAAGGACATACGGTTTCAATGCTAAAATGTCCTTGCATAATTTCGCAACACGCTTCTTCACAAGCGGATTTTCTCCATTTGCGTCTTTACTTATCTGAAACGCCGCCCAGTCAAGGGTATGTGTCAAACTCATTTCTCGCCGCCCTCCTTCGCTTCATAGAAACTCATGCCCAAATCACCGCAGTAGAGACCCAATAACCGAGACAACTGACATCGCCCCCTTCGACCACAGCCGTAGCAAGGGTTAATCAAGAGCCGGACAAGGAACCGCCACATCGCCAAAAGCGTCGTCATCATTCGTCGCCTCCGTTCGTTGGCAACATTTGACCGCAGCGTAGACATCTACCCTCTTGCAACGCCTGCTGCGAACGATGAAACACAGTCCACCCAAGGATAATCGTAAGCGCAATAAGCGTAGCCAATGCAATCACATTAACGGTATAATCCTTCATTCCTCCACCTCTTCGAGCACTGCCTCGCCCTTACCGAAAGGCTTCCGCTCCACAATCGCATGACCGATCACCATCATGTACGCGCGCTGCACCTGACTGGCTTCCTTCGACAACTCTTCATCAGAGGCGCAAATCCGCGTATTCAGGCGGCCATCCTTTAATTCCACCTCGACTTTGATCGAGAACTTAAACGAATCACCTTCCATCACTCATCATCCCTTCTGCGCCATCGGCGCGCAATTTTTACCGAATAACAAAGTGCACAAACACAAGCGCACCTATCATAAGCACTACAGGAATCAATGTTGGCAGCAGAACAATCCACCACGACCATTCAATCACGCCACAAAGCTTAAGCACGATAAAGACAATCTGTAGCAACTCCGTCGCTGAAACCGCACTACTCTTACTCATCTCTCGCCATCCTTCCTTACGCCATCACGGCGCGCAATTTTTAAAACCATAGGGCAGTCCGGACAAGTAATCGCATCCTTCGTTGGGTTGATTCTCCACCCGTTGCCTCTGCCTTCCAAGATGGGTATCAGCACTTTTTCTCGGAAGAGATTGCTACGAATGCCATTAGACGTTATCATTGGGAAGTGATACTTGGCGGCAGTAGGATTGTTCTTTACCCACTCTTGAATGAGTCTTCGACCACATCTATCGCATGCTATATCCATGCGGAATCGAAATTTGTCATCGTCATAGATAATCATTCTGATATAGTCCTTTTGCCACGTAGATGCTCACGCACGCGCATGTACGCACGTGCGCGTTTCCTATTACGGAGTGCTGAATACATTGATAGCAATGGGTGGGGTCGGCGACGGTCGGGGAGGCCCCCCGCCCCCTTGCGGTGGGGCGGCGTCGAAGCGCTGGCATGGCGGCAGCAGAGCGGGCCGACACTCGCGTGTGTTCGTGTGCGCACCTCTGCCTGGACGCATTCAGACGGACGGGTGACGCAGAGGTCTAATCCTGTCTGCTTCGCAGTCAGGATAGACTCTGCGACACCCTGTCTGAATGCGTCCAGGCAGAGGCCGTCGTGCGTGCGTGTGTATGCGTGTGCGTAAGCGTTGCGCCCAGCGCAAACGGACAGACGGGAGACACATACGCCTATGCCTTCTGCTTCGCAGAGGGCATAGGCTTTGTGACTCCCTGTCCGTTTGCGTGGGCACAACGCCGCGCGCGAGGCTCGTCTCGTCACCATTCGTCGCCACCTTCCCAACGGCTTTCGTGGCCATCTTTCGCCGTCGTCGGGCCGTGTTCTGTGCACTTTGCCCGCCGGTGATATTTGCACGGGTCATCCCGAAAGCAGGCGTTTCCGCCGTCGAACGCATCAGCCTGGCATGCGCTGCGCTGCTCGCATAGGCACACGCTCGAACCTGCGTCACGCTTGCACGCCATCGGGAGCGTGCTCGAACGATTCCAAAATGCCGCCTTTTTGAGGATTCCAATCCAGTCGATTTTCATCATTTTTGCTATGCCCATCTATCAATTAGTTACACAAATAACATAAAGCATTGATTTATCACCATTTTACAATACAGTAAAAATGTAAATAACGCCTTTCGGCTGCGCCCTCATCGCCACCGGACGCACGCCAACCGTGCGCACGGTGGCGCGGGTAAACCGTGCTCGCCCATAGAATGAAGAGAGCTGCGAACGGAGACGGACGCGTGCAGCTGCACGCGCGAACACGGCCGCGCGATTTTTGCCCTCACCACATTTTCCATCCCTCAAATCCATTTCTCAAACCCCCTTTTCGGCATAACTTTTTTCCATCTCACACATCCAGGCTACGACGTTCGCAGGCTGAATCTTGTATCCTTTGCCGTTGTGATAGCAGCGCAATCCTTCGCGTCCTTTACTCGTAGCGTATAACTTGCAAGCATCTAAGACAGCCTGCTTATCAAGGCGAAAAACGGCGGCCACTTCCACGGCGCCAAGAGGTGCGAGCGCGCGAACCTCCGGCGCAACTTGAGTAAGACGCTCTGTAGCTCTCTTGCGAGGTGTAATTTGATTATCTTTTTTAGCCATGTTAATCTCCGTGAAAATTAGTGCGCGCCTCTACCTGATCAGGATGCCAAGGACGCGAATCAATCATTTCTTTCATCATCATTGTTAGGATGGCTGCATTAAAAACCAGCGCGCCGATGATGATTATCACAATAGTCCAAAAGAAGAATCGCCCGATAAAACGCTCGAACGCTTTATACTTATCGTTCCACTCTTCCCATTCCCAATCTTCCATGCGCTTAATCATGGGCGGCCTCCTTTAGGTTTGTTAAACCCCTGGGCAAATTTTTTTGAGATAAAAGCTTCCCCTTCGGGTTTGTTAAACCTTTAATCAAAAGAAAAATAAACCCGTCATTCTCACTCTTTCCGAAGTGGCGAACCTTCGCCACTTCTTCAATCGTTAAAGATACTTCAATAGTTTTTACGCTTGTCTTCATTTTTTTTCACCTCGCTTTTGATCCACTCATAATCCTCTTCTGTCAACGCGATTCCATCGAGCTGCTCGTGAAGGATGAAATTGATTAACTGGCCAACCGTCATACAACGTGCAGCCGCTAATTTGCGAAGTCGAGCCATCAGTTCCAAGGGAATCTGAATCGAGCGAATAACCTTATTTACATCGGGTTGGTTGGGCATCTCTCTCACCTTTCTGATAAGACTATATCACAGGTTTAACAAACCTGTCAATACAAAAAAGCACGATTTAGCAAGTTAAAGAATAGTGCGGTGAAACCGCTCAATTTTCTTCAATCGTGGAAATGCAGTGCTTGTCTCCGATAATCACAAGCGAGCTCATCTTTATGTTGCCAGTCCACCGATTGTATAGTTTAACTCTTACAGCCTCGAACGACGAGCCGTCAGAGATGGTCACCGCATAGCGATTGTGCCAACATAGCACAATCGTGATTAATATCGCCGTAACGCAAACCAGCAAAGTGCAGCGCATGGCCAGAGGCGTGCGCTGCCAAGTCTCGATAATTCTGAACTTCTTCATGTTAACTCCTTTTAGATTACCAATCAAATGCCACCGACCGTGCGCGACTCGGATCAGCGTAATACCGGCTCACTGTCATAATGTTGTCGCCGGAGACCTGTACGGCAGCCTCGGCACCGTGCTCGCGGTAAATTCTATCAATGCACATTTTGCGGAGCTCGTAAGAGGCCTTCGAACCTGCCCATCCGAGCTTGCGCATCTCTAAATTAATCCACTTAAATACGTTCGCATCGCTAACCAGGCGATCGCCGTCACCCGCAGCAGCCTTCAGCCTGTTGAATAATTCCTGGCTAATTGGTATTCGCGCTGTACGACCGCTTGAATTGGCCGTCTTATGTGGAACATAGGATATCGTCGCTATATCAGCATTGCACCTGAACCAATCCCACCGACACAGCAAGGCATCGCTATTGCGCATCCCAAGCTGAAGCATTAAAGTCGCCGCCACCCATGCTTCAGGATAATCCTTTTCCAGTGCACGATACCACTCCAGAGTAGTGTTGCGCAACACCTCCGGCGGTTGAAGATACCGGCAGCCACTCTTAACCGAACCTCGCGCCTCTGGAAACTCCGGCACATCAAACACCCAACCCTTTTTCTCGTATACGCGCCTCGTCCACTTGGCGAATAAACTACGCATGTGCTGAAGATTGCCGAATGCACTAATAGGCTTAGCGCCATCGGCCAACGCCAGCTCGACATACATCTCCATCCGATCAAGCGTAAGGTCAGACACCTTACTGCTATCGCTCAATCCAACCATGCGCAACACACGCTTGCATGACAGAATGGCCTGATAAACCGTGGAAGGTGACGGCGTGCCGTTGATGCTGAATTCAACATTAGCAGCCCGCTCATACTCAATGAATAAATCGCGCCACGACGGCTCCGATTGAGTAGTCTTCTTCGCTTGAAAATATTCGTCGTTTTCAATTTGCGCGGCCCACGTGGACACCCACTTACGTGCAGCAGGCGTCGGCCGATTACGACCATCTACAGCGTCCAACCCCTGGATCGGCGCCACTTGCCGGTAAAGCTTTCCATCGTAACGCTTCATGCCGTACAAACGACCGTTACGAACATATAGCAAATTGCCAATCCTAACAAACTTACCGTCCGTCTTCTTTAATGATTCCGTCATGCCTATTTACTCCTTCTGTTGCACAATGATATCACAGAGTGTAACTAAAAAGCAAACTTTATTGGCATTCAATACGGAACAATACGGAACAATAACGAAAATGCAAACACCGCTAAACCCCTTTAAAATCAACACATTCGCCAATAATCACCGCATTTTCAAGGTTTTCCCAAAAACATTTAAAATACACTGAAACTTAACGTGAGTTTCAGTCAAACTGGCGCGGCATCAGGCTTGGATTGGAGGGTAATCGCGCTTGGATTATCGCCAAGCCAAGCGCGACGGACAAGCGATTGATAGTCAAGAAGCAAAGAGGCATGGACTTGCGCCCCAAAAGAGTCCAATCAGTAATAACGTCCTGCTGCAATTGATGATGCTCATGGCGATCTCCGTTCTGATACTTAAATTATAGCGAAAATCTAAGACTGCTACACCTTATTGAACATAATTATCAAAGAAAATCCACCATAAAGACTAAGAGACTGCTGCGCTTTTAGAATCAATTCTAAGCCTATAAAAAGTGACTTTGTATACGTCCCCCCAATTAAAGGAGTAAAAATATCCATCCGTTTAGAAATATCAAAACACCAATCACACCTCCAACGACAAAGCCACCAAATGAGTCCACAATCGCACATCCAATACATCCGCCAATTACAAAACCAAGAACGACTTCTAAGAGAATTAAGAGGCAAGATTCTTTAGCATGCCGTTTCATTTCCTCTTGACGTCCCAATTCTTTGCCTTGCTCAAATGCTTTTTTACACATCTGTTCGTCCCCACCCCTTTCTACATCACTTTGCTTAAACATTTGACCCCTCATAAGAATGATTGTTCATAAATCAATACACACTGTTACTACATAGCAGATAACAGTGTGTATATTTAATGAGTGATTAATCAGTGTTTAAAGAACTGTACAATAATCCATTGCGATGGTAGAGAGAACGATTCTATTCGATGGCTTGCCGCGAAATCTAATATACTGCCCCACTCTAAACCGTGCTGCTTCATGGTGAGGCATATTATCAAACCTAGCAGAAATTGTTCCACTTGAAGTCCTTATAATTAATTTTACTTCTCTTGTAAAAGCAGTAACTTGGACCTTCTCAATTTGTCCAGAAAGTGTTATCACTTTACCCATAAAGCGAGCACGATGACGATCGGTTTCTTCATTATCATAAATATCATTTCCTGTTTCTGAGCGGAAAGTAAGTTCTCGAAAGACCTCAGCTATCGCGGCTTCTGTCAGTTCAAGATTATTATCCATACAATACTCAGGCGAATTTCGTCTTGCCTCTTCAGCACGTCTTGCAGCCTCTATTGCTTCTTCTTCAGCACGCAACCTTGCTTCTTCTTCAGCACGAATTCTTGCCTCTTCTTCGGCACGTCTTCTCTCTTCTTCTTTTTGCTTGCGCAATTCTTCTCGGCGTACACGTTCTTTTTCTTTTGCCTCTACAACTAACGCTTCAACCTGAGCAACCTTCTCTTTGCACTTCTGAAGACGTTCCAAAGATGTTTCAATTTGCTCTGTGTGCCCTGCAGCTTGGGCCTTAGCATACATATCTTGAGCCTTAGCTATTAGTTGCTTAGCTGATGCCACCCATTTATCATGGCCAGTTATAAAGTCGTTTGAATCTTCAGGTAAAAGAGATTCAAATTCGTATGAAATTGCTAAATCACCAAGTTTTTTTAATGCCTCAGCATTTCCTAGTGCTGCAGATTCTGCATATTTTTCCGTCGCCTCAGAAAACTTACCCAGAAGTTCAAGTTTGCGACCTTTATTTAGCAAAGATACGTCTTTAGGATCGCACCCTGTTGCTCCAATAAGTATCGCAGTCGTCAGCACAACTGAGAGAATTTTTACCATGTTCATATCGTCATCCTTTTACCCTTCTAGTAAGCGTCGCATTCTCCAAGGGCAAAAAAAACGCGGCGTGCTTTTGTTGCGTGTCAAACAAGAGGCACCGCCAAGCGCCCGATAAAAAACACGAACAAAAGACACGCCACGTGTGAGTACACACGTAGCGCACCTTACATATCCGGCTTTTTATCTGAAAAATTGGCGGTTTCCTTGTAAAGCCAAATACGCAATACTGCGTACATCGCATAGGTTAGGTTGCCCACCCTATGCACTCTCTCGCTCCCTGTAGTTAATAGCGATAAATCGCTAACAAGTGGAGAAGCCGACTGTTGTTGGTACTACAATCGGTATGTCGTTTCAATCAATTCTTACATCATTCCTTTCATTTCGCAAAATGAATCATGTTAGCAACCTGTTATGATGAAAACCAACATTGTGCATACTATCACAAATATGGTCCCTCGTAAACTCAAAAATGAACCAAATAATCTTGCATTACGATTCCTTCTGAGCCTCTCCCCGCCGCCAATCACCAACAAGTCAACCCTACGTCACCGCCAATTGCAGCCACGTTATTCTCCAAGCCAAGCGCTTTCATTTCTTCGGCCCTTCGTACTATTTTCTAGAATTTTCTAAACAGGTCTAAAAAGTCCCCGGCCAAAAATTGTACTGTTTGAGATTTCTTCCCGAGCGGAAATTTCCCCTTAAAATAATTTGCACGGAAAGATTTTGTACTGTTTAAATTTTGCACGGATAGTACAAATTGTACTGATTTTAAGCCTAAAATTACCAGCCCTAAAATATTCAAGATAAGTTATTGTAAATGAATAAGTTACGGCTCGGTAAATATAGTACAAAGTATTGAAGAGACAATGCAAGTGTTTTTTCTGTAAATTCACGCGGACTCATAGCTTTTTAGCAACATAAAGATAACGGTAATTAGTGACCTCCCAAGTGTCACTAATGTCTGCACAAAGAGCACTAACTAATCTAAGCAAAGATGCTACA
>JAFYWN010000007.1 GCA_017558005.1 Kiritimatiellia bacterium
GTTTTTCACGAAAATATGTCATTCGATTATTGTGTGGAAGTCGTATCTACAAAAAGCATCATGGCCGTGCACCGACGTATTCAAATGAAGCACGTGATCGTCTTGTTAAAATTTGGCTCGCTCTTGGACAGATGTGTAGTCGATATTTACATTCGATAATTGAGAAAGCAATTGCCGACTATCAAGAGGCTCGCCCCAATGTTTATTTCTCACCAGAGGTTATTCGTGAACTTTTACAGATGAGTCCTTCTACAATGGCACGTATTCTGAGGCTACACCAATTCCAGATTCGCTCTGCTAATAAGCGTTCCGGGAATCGTAATGTGTCAAATAAAAGTGCACCGAAGATGCGGTGAATGGTTGAAGATGTGTGAGTTAAGTGTGTCATTGATATGTGCACGATATAGTTGTAGCGCGTGTAGGCGCATTTATGGTAAACTACGCTTCAACGATGTATTTAAAAACGCTGGAGATACAAGGCTTTAAGAGCTTTGCGGATAAGACTCGTCTCACTTTTGAGCCGGGTATGATTGCTATTGTGGGGCCGAATGGGTGTGGTAAGAGTAATGTCTCCGATGCGATTCGTTGGGTTTTGGGTGAGCAACGCCCGAGTGCATTGCGTTGCTCTAAGATGCAGGATTTGATTTTCAACGGCACCGATGCGCGTAAACCATTGGGCATGGTGGAGGTGTCATTACACTTTGCCGACTGTGAGAAGGCTTTAGGAACGGAGTACGCAGAGGTCTCCATTGCGCGTCGTGCGTATCGTTCTGGTGAAAATGCCTACTTCCTCAATAAGACGCCCTGCCGTTTAAAGGATATTCAACGTCTCTTTATGGGCACAGGCGTGGGCACCACCTCCTACTCGGTCATGGCGCAGGGACAAATTGATGCGATTCTTTCTTCGCGCCCTGAAGATCGTCGCGCAGTCTTTGAAGAGGCGGCAGGTGTAACGAAGTTTAAGGCCGACCGCAAAGAAGCGCTTCGTAAAATCACTCAAACGGAAGAGAATCTCACCCGCGTTACCGACATTTTACGTGAATTAAAGCGCCAGGGCACCCTTCTTCAACGCCAAGCAGAGAAGGCTGAACGAGCCAAAGTGCTTCGTGCGGAGTTACGCGGTTTAGATCTTTTCCTTTCCAAACAACGTCTCGCCGCATTGGAGGCTGCCATCGCTGAAGCGGCAATGGCTGTAGCCGAAGCAGCTAATCGCATTCTCGCTATCCAAGATGAAGCGGAGGCAGGCGCACGTGCCATTGCCGAAGTCAATGCTCGCATCCAGGCTGGCGAAGATGCCATTGCGCGACTTTCTGAACAATCTGCGGCAAGCATTGCCCGTCATTCTCGCGCACAAGAAATTATTGAGACCAATTTAGCGCGTATTACAGAGTATCGCAATTGGGCGGTTGGGTTAGAGAAAGAAATTGCCGAAGCACAGGAGCGCATTGAAGCGGCGCGTCTTGACCCTGCAGCGACCCCTGATTTGTCGGTCTTTGATGACGAACAAGAGACCTTGCAAAACCTTTTAGAGGATGCGCAAGCGGCTTATGACGAACGTAAAGCAGCGGTGGATGCCGTGCGTGCTACGTTGCAAGAAGCGCGCAATCATTTGGCGCAGTGCGACCGACAGCAGTTGCACTGGCAGCAACTCCTCTCCAAAAATGATGCCGAACGCGAAGCGCGGCTCTTAAAGCGTGAACGCCTAAAGGCCGAGACCGAAGAAGCGGCTCGCCGTAAGGCGGCAACCGCAAGTGCGCTTGCCGATGCGCAGGCTGAAGCGGATGAATTACGTGAAGCCACCGAAGAGGCGCGTGAAGCACTGATTATGTTGGAAGAAGATCGCATTTCGCTCGGCAGTGACATTGCGGTGATTCAACAACGTCAAGAACGTCGCCAACGTCAAATTGCGGCGATTGAAGCGCAGCGCGCCCTCCTCTCTCAGCCGATTCCTGGCGAACATCCAGATGCGGGGATTCGCCTCTTTGATCCGGAAAATCCCTTTTCAATCGGCCCTGGCGATATTATCGGCACTTTGTCAGACTTAATTACCGTTGATAAAGCGCACCAAGCAGCCGTGGAATTGGCGCTCACGCCATGGAGTCGTGCGATTATTGTCCGCAATGCGGCATTAGCAACGCGTCTCTTGCGCCAGTGTACAGCGCAATTCCCTGAAGAGACGTTGCAACTTCTCGTAGCTGAAGGTCCTGAATTTGCCCTGCCACCGCGTGACGCGACGCTTCCTCCCCTCTCCAATTTCATCACCGCCGAACCCTCTGTAAAAGCAATCATTACGCGCATTTTGTGTGGTTATGTCTATGCAGAACAATTGCCAGACACGTTGCCAGAAGGCGTGTGGGCGGTAGTCACCAATAATGGTACGATGCGTTATGCCTCTGGTGACGGCACGCATACGGTTATGGCGAGCGCCACGACGCCCCTTGCGCGTCGTCAACTCTGTAGTGAATTGGACGAACAAGCCGATGCGCTTGCCGATGAAATCGCCACTGACGATCGTGAAATTGCCGACCTGCAGACGCGTTTGGATGCGATGAACGCCAAATCTCGCGACACGCAACGACAGCTTGAAAAGGCACAACGTCTTGCCGACCAAGCCGCAGGTACCTGTTCTGCCGCCGCAAGGGATGCGAAGGATGCGGCGATACGTTTTGCAGAAGTGGAGCAAAAACTCGCGGAAGTCGTTTCGGAGAGTGGCCATGACGATGCGGAACGCGAACAAGCTCGCGAAGGTTTGGCCGCATTAGACGAAGTTCGTGAACGCTACACCCAAGCGACCACCTCTGGTTCTGAACGTCTTTCTGCGCTTGAAAACGAAATGGATGCCGCCTCTGCGCGTTTGACTGAGGCGCGATTCCGCATGGCAGGCTTCTTACAGAAGCGCGAACATGTGCAGGCACAAGCGCGCAATCACGAGGCGCGTATTAAAGAATTGGAAGCTACAGTTGTCAGTCGTAATGACTCGGTACGCGCTTGTTTCGGCAATATTGAAAAGTTAGAAGCAGACAACTTAAAGATTGTTTCGTCTTTGGACGGGATGAAGCAAGAGACGCTTGAACTGCAGCAGCAAATTGAAGCGGCGCGTTCGGCACGATTGGAACTGAATGCACTGCGCGAAAAGCTTGAGCATGAGTCTGCCGACGCACGAAAGACCTTATTGGAAGCACAAGAGGTTAAGACGAAGGCTGAAGTGGTCATGGCGGA
The DNA here is from genome assembly GCA_017558005.1 of Kiritimatiellia bacterium. Lineage (GTDB taxonomy): Bacteria > Verrucomicrobiota > Kiritimatiellia > RFP12 > DVOR01 > Spyradenecus. The sequence continues at coordinate 3,220 of JAFYWN010000007.1, forward strand.
AAATCGAGCACGCCATCAGGCATTGACCGAGCGCTTGTCAACGGACTACGGCGTTGCCCCAGGCACTGCGCAGGATGAACCTTGTGCCTCGTGGGAAGAGGGCGAGACCCCTGAAGAAGCGTGGATTGAAACGCGCATGGCGGACATTCGTGAAGAACTTGACCGCATTGGCCCCGTGAACCTCCTTGCAATTGAAGAGTATCAAGCATTGGAAGAGCGCCATGCCTTCTATCAGGCGCAAGCGGATGACCTCACCCATTCTCGCGATGAACTCTTAACGCTCATCAAGACCATCAATGATACCTCTGGCAAAATGTTCCGAGAGACCTTTGTTCGAGCAAATGCCAACTTCGAAAAGATGTTTACACGCCTCTTCCATGGTGGTGAAGCACGATTGGTCTTATTGGAAAATGCAGAAGATCCGCTTGAGTGTGGCATTGACATTATCGCTCGTCCGCCCGGCAAAAAGCCTCAGACCATTAGTTTGCTCTCTGGTGGCGAACGTACGATGACGGCTGTTTCGCTCCTTTTTGCAATCTTCTTGATTAAACCCGCTCCCTTCTGTCTCTTGGACGAATTGGATGCAGCATTAGACGATAGTAACATCGGTCGTTTCGTGGATGCATTGAAGGACTTCCTCGTCCACTCCCAATTTTTGATTATCACCCATAACCAACACACCATCGCAGGGTCAGACATCGTCTATGGTGTCACGATGCCAGAAAAGGGTGTGTCCCGTACTTTGTCGATGCGGTTTAGCAGAACGACAGCCGAATAAAAGGAGGACCCATGCAAGCGCTCATCATCGAACTTGATCCGCTCTTTCTCGGAGGTTTCGCATTACCGGCAGAAGTACTTGCCGAGCGACTTGAAAAGTATGGCATTGCGGACAATGACCCTTATCGTTTCGTGCGTAACATCTATGGGAAACCCTTTACACCTGCGCTTGAAAAACTGCTCCCAGAGAATGTAGATGTCGCCCACGTGGAGCGCCGCCTTGCGGCTACCTATGCGGCGCTTCTACAACAGAATGCCCAGCAGTCCATTGACCTGTTAAAGCAGACCCTTCGCCCCTTGGCAAAACAAGGCGTACGCTTTGCCATCATTACCCGTTTGCGTCAGGCGATTGTTTCCGAACTCTTTGCATCGATTACCGATGAACCCATCGCAGTGTTTGACCCCATCCCATTAGCAACAGGCCTTACGCCTGACACGTTGCAGGCGGCAGTTATTGCGCTCGGCTACTCGGTGCGTCAATGCTTCGGACTCTTCGCGTGTGGCGCGAGTGTTCGTTCGGCAGTACGCATTGGTCTCCGTGCCATTGCAGTCCCCGACCCCATGGTCTCCTTTGAGAACTGTGCAGGCGCGGATCTCGTTGCCGATCACCTCGGCAAAACCCTCACCAATAAACTGCTTGCCAAGGTGCGCAAAGTTTAATCCGCCCCACCTCATCGGCGAACGAATAGAAACACACACTTTTCCCAAGCATTAAAAAAACAAAGCACGGCGGAACTCTCCGTCGTGCTTTATTTTTATGGAAGGCTTTACCTTACTTTACGGAAGGCGCTTCAAAGGTGAGTCCTTCTGCATTCGGGAAGAAACAAGTCGCACTCCACTTCCATCCCTTACGCGGGAGTTTAATCAAGAGTTCGTTGCGTCCCTTCTTAAGCTGCACCTTCAGCGGTTTACGCACCATCCAAGGTTCATCCACGAGGGGCTTTTCACGTGTACCCCATCCCGATAGACCCGGCTGCACCCACTGCGGAGGCGGCACAGGCTTCCCATTGAGATAAATCTCTGCGCCCTTTGCATTCCATTTCCCCTGAACAAGCGCGGCATCACGTGCGCGCCCATCGCTACGAGAGTAATTCATGCAGTCTGCAATCAGATCCACCGTCTTGTCTGCATCGCTATTCACAACGGTGCCCAACCACACGCAGCCGCTTTTACCATTGGTAAGATTGGTCTGTCCAAAGAAGAAGTGCTGCGGATAGATGGTCCCTTGAGCAATGACGCGTTCACCCCAGGGGAGCTCATTAAAGGGTTTGGTTTCTGCAGTTTCTGCCATGCGCCAACGCATCTGCGTTTGCGGATAGTAGTCAAACGGTAATCCTTTAAAAAAGGGCTTTTGTGCCAAAGTGCGACGTTCCAAATCGGCGGCAAGTGCGAAAGCGGGATCGGTGGGCGCAGGCAAATTGCCATAGTAGCGCATATCATCCTTTTCTCGGCCATTCCAGAAGTTATCGGAATACAGCACCATCGCGGGGAAGACAGGATTCATCGTGAGAATATCCCACGGCTTCCCCAAAGCATCATCGTGCCAAACCGCAAAGATGGCGCCGAGATGATTTTCCACAGGGCCCGTTAAGCACGGCTTTTGATAACATGCCGCAGCGAGCATTTCCAAGGGGTCCACGTGATTGATGTAGTACGAAGACTGAGAGTCAAAATAGGGTTCATTTGTTGGACGTCCCACCTGGCGACCCATCCAATACTGACGAATCAACGGCTTCGAGAGATGGGGCGGATGTTGGCCAGGGCCCCAAGCAATCACCTTAAAACCCTTTGCTTCAATCTGCTTCACCCACTGGGTGAGCCATTCGCCAGGGACACGTTCATGCGCCTTCACCTCGTCAGAGCCGATGTGAATGAATGGGGTAACTTCAGGATCCAACAAGGTCATCAATTCATCAAAGAGGTCTGCGATGATTTGACGCATCTTGGGTTCGTCCATCTTCTGCACACCGAATGCTCGACGCATCGTTTCGGAGTGGCCCGGCACGTCTAATTCGGGAATCACCGTGATACCAAGCGTCTTAGCATAAGCGATGAGCGCCTTAAATTCTTCCTGCGTGTAGAAGTTGTCAGTACGATCAAGGTTGTCAGGATGAGAGAGTTCGGGATACTTTTTCGACTCCAAGCGCCAACCGTGATTGTCGGTAATGTGCCACTGGAAGCAGTTGAACTTATATTTGCTCAACCAATCCAATTGCATTAAAAGCTGCGAAAGCGGTTGCCAATTACGCCCCGTGTCATGCAACATTCCACGATAAGGTAGCGTCGGCCAGTCGCGAATCGTACCACACGGCACCTTCCCCTGTCCTAAGTCAACCAATTGGCGCAACGTTGCCATGGCATAACGCTTATTGCCATACCATTGAACGCCCTTCTGGTTAATGAGAAGACCATAAGCCTCATCGCCATGTTTCATTACCTCTGGGTCAGGCGCGATTTCCTTGATTTCCGCCTCGTTATACGTCCATGAGAACGCTTTGTTCGGAACGATTTGTTTTGGACGCGGCATCAGTTCATCCAATGCCGAAGCCATCACGGCAAAGGGAAGCGCCAACATGAGCGCCAACGAAAGAAGTTGCTTTAACATAGGCATTCCTTTTTATTAATTGAATGTACTCTACGCTTTGTATTATACCCTAATCAATGAGAGAATGGCAAGAAAAAGAGGCGTTACTCCGCAGAATAACGCCTCTTTTGATAATACTAAAGTCCAACTCAATTAGGCCTTAGCAGCACGATAGCGTGCGATCAATGCATTCGTCGAGCTGTCGTGAGCAAGCGGTGCGCTCGTATCGGTCAATTCCTTAAGGATCTTACCTGCGAGGACCTTACCCAATTCCACGCCCCACTGGTCGAAGGAGTAGATATCCCAGATGATGCCCTGCACAAAGACCTTGTGTTCGTAGAGTGCAATCAAAGCACCCAAGGTCTTCGGGGTCAATTCATCCGCCAAAAGGGTGTTGGTCGGGTGGTTGCCTTCAAAGGTCTTGAAGGGAACGAGAGCTTCCGGCACACCTTCTGCACGGCACTGGTCTGCAGTCTTACCGAAAGCAAGCGCTTCGGTCTGTGCAAAGAAGTTTGCCATCAACTTATCGTGGTGATCGCTCAACGGATTGTGGCTACGGCAGAAGCCGATGAAGTCTGCCGGGATTAAGCGCGTGCCCTGGTGGATCAACTGATAGAATGCGTGCTGACCATTCGTACCAGGTTCACCCCACACAATCGGACCGGTGGTGTAATCCACAGGCTGCCCCTGACGGTCAACCGACTTACCATTGCTCTCCATATCCAACTGCTGGAGATACGCAGGGAAACGAGCGAGATACTGATCATAAGGCAACACAGCATAGCTGTCTGCACCATAGCCATTGGCATACAAAATACCAATCAAGCCCAACAGCACAGGGAGGTTGCGACGGAAAGGAGCCGTGCGGAAGTGACGATCCATTGCCTCGTAACCTGCGAGCAAACGCTTGTAATTCTGTTCACCAATCGCAATCATCAAGGACAAACCGATTGCAGAAGGTAGCGAATAACGACCGCCGACCCAATCCCAGAAACCAAACATATTGGCCGTATCAATGCCAAATTCGGCCACCTTTGCCGCATTGGTGCTGACAGCAACGAAGTGCTTCGCCACCGCCGCTTCACCCAACTGCTTGACCAACCATGCACGCGCCGTCATTGCGTTCGTCATCGTTTCCTGAGTCGTGAAGGTCTTGGAAGCAACGATGAAGAGCGTCTGATCGGCCTTCACCTGAAGCAAGGTTTCGGCCATGTGCGTCGCATCAACGTTAGACACATAGAAGCACTTAATGGTGCGCTTGGTGTAGGAAGCGAGTGCCTGATAGGCCATCGCGGGGCCGAGGTCAGAGCCGCCGATGCCGATATTCACGACATACTTAATGCGCTTGCCCGTAGCGCCGACCCACTTACCCGTGCGAATCAACTTCGCAAATTCGCCCATCTTGTTCAAAACAGCATGCACATCTGCATAGACATCCTGACCATCCACGACCAAGCCTGCGGTCTTCGAACTACGCAAAGCCGTGTGCAACACTGCGCGATCTTCAGTCTTGTTGATGTGAACGCCATTGAACATATTTTCAATTTCAGCCTTCAAGCCAGACTTATCGGCCAACTGAATCAAGAGCTTCAAGGTGGGCTCATCAATCAAATTCTTTGAATAGTCCAGCGTCCAACCTGCAGCCGTCACCGTCATTTTTTCGGCACGATTCGGATCTTCAGCAAAGAGTTGCTTCAGATTCAAATCCTTCGTATCAATCTGTTCAGCCAATTTTTCTGCGGTATCCATATCCATGGTGATGTGTCCTTTCTAATCCGCGAAGCCCGCGGCAATAATTTGTCGTAACGATGTTGTTGAATCACATCCGAGCGCTCGACGCACATATGCGCCAAGAATATCGGACTCTAAATTAACCTTTGCTCCGATGCCAAGATGCCCAAGCACGGTCGCTCGAAGCGTTGTTGGAATCAAAGCCACTTCAAACCAGTCGTCGCCCACCGCACACACGGTTAAGCTCGTACCGTTTACTGCCACAGAGCCCTTCCGCACCGTCTTTCGTGCAAAATCTGCTCCGCAGCCAAATCGAAAAACCTTGTCACGCCCTTCATCACGTTGCGCAATCAAACGCCCCACGCCATCCACATGACCTGTCACTAAATGACCATCTAAACGGTCACCAAAGCGTAGCGCACGTTCCAAATTTACGCCGTCACCGGGTTGTAAGCCACGAAAGATCGTGCACCGTAGCGTTTCTTCCAAGACATCTGCGATAAAGGTGTCTGCGGTGGGAAGTGAGGCAACCGTAAGACAAGCCCCATTCACGGCCACACTCTCGCCGAGGCGAAGCGGTTCATCTTCTGTGGCAAGCTGTGGCGCTTGAATCGTCAAAGACGCCCCACTCCCGCGTGAAGTCACTGCGAGCACTTTACCAACAGTTTGAATCAATCCCGTGAACATCTGCGCGTTCAAGCCTCCAAAAGGAAGGTGCACGGACCATCATTGAGCAAGCGCACGGCCATATCCGCACCAAAACGGCCTGTGCCTAAGCGCTCGCCCAATGTCTTACGTAACGTTTCGCAACAAAAATCATACAAGGGCTCTGCGATTTCTGGGCGCGCCGCCGTGGAAAATCCCGGACGATTACCAGAGTTCGTATCCGCATAGAGCGTGAATTGCGAGACGATAATCACAGAACCTGCCACATCGATGATGGAACGGTTCATTGCGCCCTTCTCATCTTCAAAGATGCGCAATTTCAGGAGTTTCGCACACAATTTCTCGGCTTTTGCTTGCGTATCATCCGGTGCGATGCCACACAAAACCAAATAACCTGGTCCTTCGAAGGCGGAAATGCGTTCTTCGCCCACGGTCACAGAAGCCTCTTTTACTCGCTGAACCAAAAATCTCATTTTGCACGCTCCTGCTTCGCCGCTGCCGCAAGCTCATCTCTCACATACGTCAAGTTTCGCACGGAGATTCGCATTGAGTTATACCGCACGAAGACCATGCCCTGCTTCATCTGCACCTCGGGTGGTGTTTCATTGTCCAACGCCTGTAAGGCTTGTTGCAAAACAACGAAATCTACCCCCGTGGCAGGCTCAATCAAAGCCTCTTTCCAGTCTACCCGTCGGCATCCGACCAACAGTAAACCGCAGCAAAGCAAGCATCCCAACGTCCGATTCATCGTTTCAACCGAATATTACGTCTCAAATAGGTCGGCTCGTCATAATTGACACCGTCGATAATCGTGCGCTCCACGTCATCAAAACGATCCTTCACCGCCGTCAAACCCTTTGCGCGCGCCTGGCGACTAGAACGTTTGCGCCCCACGGGCTGCAGTGCATCTTCGCTTGAAAGCATCTCGGTGCCACTTTGCGTAAAGGCGAAAACGACCACCTCTAATTTCCCATTAAAGGAGGCATGGTTTACCGTCCCTAAGAGGATTTCGGTTTGTTTATGGAAGAGGCCACGTAGCCCATTCATCAAAACATTTAATTCGCTCAAACGCAAATCTTCTCCCGCCAACACGCCCACGATTGCCGTACGCGCATTCGCGAGACAATTAATCCCGCGCAGTTTAAATCGAGAAGAGTCCGTAATCGCAGTGACCACTTCTGCTGCACGGGTCTCGCCCACTGCCGAAGCATCAGAAAAGGTAAACGGTAGCGTCAGCGAACCTTCACGTTCCAATAATTGGCGCAGATGCTCTACATCAAATTGCAGATAACCCGGATGCACCAAAAGCGTCCAAAGCAAACTCACCCCCGCGGAAAGACGATCGGCGGCGTATTCAAACGACTGAGCCGCAGTTAATCCCTCTGGACCATCCTTCAGCAACGTCGCCAACGGCACCACAGTCGCGGCATTTGCATTCGCCATAATTGTGGGGACAACCACCGAAGCGCAGTGTTTACGATCATCCCCCTCAAAGGGTAATGGCTCTGTTGCAAAAACAATATTCGCAATGCCACGTTCATTCAACAAGCGCAACAAGGGTTCGCAAGCACCCGAAGTGCCACCACCACAGCAGGTCAAAACAATCGCCAAGCGCGGAGAGCCAATCTGTTGCAATAACGTCTGTGCATCATCACGGAAGGCACTCATGCCAAAGACATGGTCGCCACCAGTTCCCTTGCCGTCTAAACGTTGCGTGCCAAAAATTGTGACAGAGACACCTTCGATATGCGGATTGGTCACGGTTTGCAACACCGCATCATCTGTGTCTAATACCAAAAGTCGCATGGGCGGTTGGCTCGGGTCACGTCGCACATTCCCCGCGATTCGTCGCGCAATGCCCGCCGCAGCGCCACCTAACGAAATAAAAAGAAGATCGTCTGCTTTCATGCAATTAACCCCTGAAGAAAGTACGAAGACGCGTAAACACGGACGGCTTATAAACCTCATGCGCCAAAGACTGCATGCGCCACTTCAAAAGACCAATAACCGTCGCGTAGCGATAAGGCGCCTTTTGCACCTCTTCTGGCAATTCTAATACATTGATTGGTACGCCGATTCTGCAGGGTGATTCCATGATGGTGCTCACCTGCTCCGTAATATTGGGCAATGCCGCCGAACCACCGGTCAACCACACGCCGCCATGGAGGTTTGAGGGAAACACGCCCTGACGATGAAGAATGTCACGCAACAAATGAAGCGTTTCATTTACACGTTCAGTGGTCACCGTCTGGATGGCATGCATCGAAACGGTGCGATCCATGCTAAACGTTGAACGCAGGTTGTAACGTTCATTCGCCAAGTCTGGCTGAATTTGTGCCGCACCGCAATCAATCTTCATGCGTTCGGCAGTGTCTTGATTCACCTGAAAAGCATGCGCCAAATCATTCGTCAAATGTTGCCCACCGATACCTAACGTACCAGCGGCCACCACGATGCGATTGGAAATCGCTAGATAATCACACGTGCCAGCGCCAAAATTAATAACCAAGGCTCCATCCGAACGCGTCTGCGATTCCAATACCGCTGCCGCATCTGCACAACCCGTAAAAATTGTATCCACAGGACGCAAACCAGCTTGCGTAATCGCAGAAAGGAGCGCTTCAGAAGCGGTTCGTGGCACCGTCAATTCCAACAAGGAAGCCTCAAGCAGATTTCCCTTCATGCCTACCGGATTTTCCACCGATTGATCATTCACGCGAAAACGCTGCTTGAACCGTTGCAACAACACATCTGGCGAATTGGCCGACTCAGTGGAAAATGCTAATTCCTGCGCCTCTTCCGCATCTTCTTCCGTCATTACGGCGAGTGATACAAATGACTTCGTGCCGGTACGAGACGTCGTCTTAATGTCTTGCGCAGAGAGACAGGTCACCACATCGTAAATATCCACGTTGTAACGCGAACTCATCTCCGTAAAGACCTTACGAATTGACTTCGCCACATCGCCAATGTTACGAACAACCCCCTTCTTTACACCATAGGTCGGCGTTGAGACCACGTGCAATACACGCAGTTGCCCCTCTTCCATCTCACCCGCAGCAAGCGTGGTTGTTTGCGTGCCAACGTCAAGTGCACCTAAAAGCTGTGTAGCCATAACCTCAAAATCCTATTCTGAAACCGTCACACGATCCGGAGCCATCGCATTAAAATGCGTCATCCCCTCCGCCGCAGAAGAACGCAATACACGCGCAATTTTGTGCAATCGATCCACCATTCCCTCAGAAATAGCCGTCTCTGTGGCCATCCCATCCCAGGCAATGTCAATCTTGCGCCCGTCCACAAGTGTAACCTTCAAACCATCATCTGGATCAATCCCAAGCAATGAAACACGTTTAACAGCACTCGGGAAAAATTTTGTCGTATCCGATGCCACAGAGAGCAAGCGTAACATACAGTGCAGCGACTCGGGCAACTTCTGTCCTGGGCACAACACCTCATCAGGCAAATCGAATCCCCCGACTTCAGGATAGCCTCCTGTCGCACGTGAATAGATGAAGATCATCCCCTCCTCATCCACCACCAATGGCGGGCGAATGTCACCTGCGATTTGCGCTAAAGGCATACGCTCTTCCACCCAAATCTCCAACTTCCCGCCGACCGTATAGGTCATCTTTGCATCTTTCAAAATCGGCATTCGCTGACAAAGACGTTGCACGATATCCGATTGCACCAACTCATACCCATTTCGAGGCTTTGTGATATCAAAACACTGGAGGATATACTCTTGCGTAACGGTTGAATTACCTCTTACAACAATATCTTCTGGCGCAATCATAAACGCATCATTACTGTGGTAGTAAATCTTTAGCCCCCAAATAACTAATGCCACCATCGCAAGGCAGAGAACCAGCCCCTTAAAGCGCAACAACACCTGCTGGAGTCCCGCCATGCAGAGTGCCAAAAACTGCACAATCTTACCGCGCGACTGCGTCTTCGCCTTCGTGGATTTTCCTCGGCGTTTACCAATCGTATTCAGATCATCCATTCCGCTCAATCCACCCGATCAAATTCTGCACGCTCAATCAACTGCGCACATAACGTTGGGAAATCCATCCCCGCGCGAGCCGCCGCCTCTGGCAGAAGACTCGTCGCCGTACATCCAGGCGTAGTATTAATCTCAAGGATGTAAGCCTCACCCTCATCTGTCACACGGAAATCAACGCGTACAGCACCACGACACTTCGTTGCGGCCGCTGCTGCCACTGCAATTTTTTGCACCCGTTCCGTCAATTCAGAGGTCTCAGGATAAACATGGCGCGAGCCACCAGCAGCATACTTCGCCGTAAAGTCATACCATCCGTTCGGCGCAATAATTTCAATCACTGGCAAGGCCTGACCATTTACCACCCCCACGGCCAATTCACGACCAGGGATATAAACCTCTGCCAATGCCTCACCCGCAGCATCCTGCGCACAAGCTAAACGCACGGCATCAGCCCACTGGCAGGCCTCCGTTACCTTAGAAAGTCCAACACTTGACCCATCCCGTGGCGGCTTCACCACTGCAGGCAATGGCAATGGACACGGAGCATCCGCTTCAGCAGCCGTCACCGTTACCCCTTGAGGTGTCTTAATTCCAGCCGCTTCCAATACACGCTTCGTTGCCACCTTATCCATGCACAACTCGCTCGTCCAAGCGCCAGGACCTGTGTAGGGAATTTGACGAGCATCAAGATCACGTTGAATACCGCCATTCTCGCCGTATCCACCATGCAAAGCAATAAAGACCGCCTCCACCCCATCTGGAAGCTCATCCAAAGACTCTTGAGTCAATCTCACTGGCAGCACTTCATACCCAGCATCACACAATGCCTTTGTCACTGCCTCACCTGAGCGTAAAGAAATCTCTGCTTCATGGGAAACACCGCCCATGACTACCGCTATACGTTTTCGCATGCCGAAATCCTCTATAAACGTTGCTATTTTATCAAATTTAACCCCATTCCACGAGCCCCACCCCCACATTTACCCCTAAAAATACGAAAAACAACAAAAAACAAGCCCCTTGACGCACATCAAGGGGCTCCTAAAAGTAATTGCATTGTAAGGCATCTAATAAGATTGGACACCTACGACATTACTTACCCAACTTGGCATTCAATGCTGCGTTTGCCTTGCGAGCACGAATTGCTTGTGCCATGTCGGTGCTGACGATACGTTTGCCCAACGGGTTAAACGATGCTGCTGCAAGCTTGAAGGAGGCGATACCGAAAGGAATACCCACGATGGTGCAGAAGTAGCAGAGGCCCAAAAGACCATATGCGATCGCCGCCCACAATCCATAAAAGATAATCCAAAGAACGGCCGCAATTCCGGTTCCTGCAACACGTTTTTCACCTACGTCTTCTGCATTCACCAACTCTTTTCCAAACGGGAAAAAGCCAAACATAGCCAAGCGGAAGGTAGCCACCCCGAACGGGATACCGATAATCGTGATGCACCACAATGCACCGGCGAGAATCATAGAAAGGCCCATAGCCCAACCGCCTAAAATGAACCACAGCAAATTACCAACAAACGCCATAACTACCTCTTTGTAATTGCCCCGAAGTAACTTCTTTGATATAGATGGAGCACTCTCAACCAAAGCTCTTGATGATCCAAAATGGTCTTCAAAGATTAATAGATACTATACTACCCTCATCCAACGTATGTCAAATATTTTTTGCGCCGAATGACAACCACGCTCTAACACCTTATACATTGCATGAAGCAGTAAGCATCATAAGTGTATTCAGCATAAAAAAACTCCTCCTCTCTACGCACACTAAAAGTGTAGCAAAATGGAGACAAGTAGTCAACTCTACCGACCCAGGTAAGCGAAAATTTCGCGGTAGGTAGGCGAAATTTTCGCTTGAAAATCGGCGACTTTGGTCACCCAATTTCGCTGACTTTGCTCAGGAATTTCGCTGATATTGCTCGCCAATTTCGCTGATATTGACCCGAAATTGTTTTAGCTTTCCCCAAAAAAGCTGCTACTTGTTGATAACTTTTCTAGCACCTCTACCCCAAAATTTCGCAAGGAAGCGACTGTAGCGGAGTTAATCTTGCCCTATTTTTGATTTATCTCTTTATTTTTCAATGAGTTATGACCTTTTAACGAGATTGAGCAAAAAGGCCAAAAATCCGACAATCCGCCGAAGATTTTTCAAAAAACTGCGTCGAAAAAAGTGAATTGTTGATAACTTGTTGATAACTCAAAAAAGTTTTCAACAGCCGAAAAATCGATAAAAAAGTACAAAAAGTGACAAACCTGCGTAAGGAAAATTTGAAGGGATTGAAGGGATAAAAGCGATAAGAGCGATAGAAGGGATGATGTGGGGACGCCGCCGCCCCACTCCTCTGTGAGAGCGCAGCTTATCGTAGCCCCTGCCCACCGCGGCAGAGGTGAGTCCTGCACGCTACGCATCCTAGCGGATGCTTTTACTGGTGCTCTCGAGGAGGAAAGAGAGGAAGCTCCGAGGTGCGGCGGAGGCCGAAGAGCGCTTCGCAGGGGGGGGTCACGGGGAGGTGTGGCTGCGCGTAATGTACGGATAACACCGCTTGATTTTTTCGCATGGACGCATTTTTTGAATGCGCAGTTATTGGCAAGTTTGGTATGATATTTATGTTTAATTTATTACAATTAAAGTAAGGAACGATTATGAAGTTGCTGAATCAAACTGTTACAGCCATCGCCCCTTCTGCGACACTTGCAATTACAAGCAAGGCTGCCGAACTTAAAGCCCAGGGTATCCAGGTCTGCGCATTTGCCGCAGGTGAGCCCGATTTTAACACTCCCGATTGCATTAAAAACGCTTGTGAAGCGGCATTAGACGAACACAAAACGCGTTATGTCGCCGCTGCTGGTTTGCCGGAATTACGTACGGCACTCAGCGAAAAGCTCCAGGCCGAAAATGGTGTGAGCTACGAACCCTCTCAGATTTTGGTTGCCAATGGTGGTAAACATGCCTTAGCACAGGTCTTCCAGACGTTGATTAATCCGGGTGACGAGGTGATCATTCCTGCGCCATTCTGGTTGTCCTACCCCGAAATGGTGCGCGTGGCGGGTGGTGTGCCGGTCTTTGTGAAGACTTCGGTTGAAGACGGCTTCTTGATGAGCCCCGAACAACTCGAGGCCGCCATCACGCCCAAGACTGTGGCCGTGGTGATGAATTCTCCCTCCAACCCCACCGGCATGATGTACACGCCCGAACAGCTCCGTGCAATCGGCGAAGTGGCGATCAAGCATGATATTTGGGTGGTCTCCGACGAAATTTACGAAAAGATGGTCTATGGCGGCGTGGAACAGGCTTCCATTGCAGCCTTTGGTCCTGAATTTTATGACCACACCATCACGGTGAACGGCTTCTCCAAGACCTTCGCAATGACCGGTTGGCGCCTGGGTTATGCCGCAGGTCCAAAGCCCTTTATGAAGGCGCTTTTTGCTCTCCAGAGCCACTTAGCATCCGCACCGAACACCTTTGCACAGTGGGGCGCAATTGCCGCACTGAAGGAAGCAGGTCCTGATGTTGCAACGATGGTGAAGGCATTCGCTGAACGTCGCGAACGCATCTACGCCTTGATGTCGGCGATTCCTGGCGTAAAGTGCCCGAAGCCGGAAGGCGCTTTCTATGTCTTCCCTGACATCTCCTCCTTCGGCATGACCTCGCTTGAGTTCGCTCAGCGCCTCTTGGAAGAACACCATGTGGCCGTGGTGCCTGGTATTGCATTCGGCGACGACACCTGCGTCCGCTTGAGCTATGCCTGCTCGATGGACAACATTGAAGAAGGTATGCGTCGCTTCACGGCATTCTGTGCTTCTTTGAAGAAATAATCTCGGAGAAATCCAAATGTACTGTCACAAGTTTTTCCGCATGGCGCGCACCATGCAGGCGGCTCTGACTTGCGGTGCAGACGTCGAACACTTAAAAGAGCTCGGCCGTCGTTATTGGTTAGTACTCTCCTGCCCTGTTGCCGCAGTCGGCGATAATGTTGCGGCACCGTTGCTTGATACTGACCATGATGGACGCGTCCAGATTCCTGAAGTCTTGGCAGCGATTGAGTGGTTGAAGCCACGCTTGAGCTCCTTTGATGTGCTCTTCACCGCAGCGGAAGGACTTGTGGCAGATGACATTTGTGCGGATACCGCAGAAGGTGCAGTCCTACGAAAGCTCTTTGATTCGCTTTCTGGCGGTAAGATGCTCTCCTCTGCCGATCTAACGACTGCAATTGGCGCCTTCCAAGCGGGCGCGGCGAATGGCGATGGCGTCATTCCGGTAAGTGCAGTAGATACGAAATTTGCGCCGTTGGCCGAAGCGATGCTCGCAGTTACTGGTGGTACAGCGGGATGCGACGGTAAGAACGGAATCGCGGCAAAGGACGTTGAAGCCTTTCGTGCCGCACGTGAAGCCTACTTAAAGTGGACAGCCGACAAACCTGAAATCGGCGAATCGCTCAATGGCATTGCGCCAGCAGATGCGGTGGGATGCGTTGAACGCTTAACCGCCAAGGTTGAAGCCTTCTTTGCGGCAGGTGAATTGCTCCGTTACAATCCGGCTGCACAGGAAACCTTTGCCTTGCCGACGACCCCTGAGGCGCTCGTTGAGGCGCCCCTTGCCAAGCTCACCCCTGAAGCAACCGCGATCCCTGTCTCACAAGGCGTCAACCCTGCGTGGGCTAAGAATTTGGCAATGTTGGGTAAGCTCTTGGATGAAGAGTGCATTACCCCTGTGCTTTGGGAAAAAGCACAGGCGCTCGTCGCCCCATATAGCGCATGGGCCACCGCCAAGCCACAGGGTGCAGACTGTTTCGCGGGCATGGACGAACACCTCTTCGCCATGGCAGGCGAGCCTGCTGTCCTTAAGACCATTACGGACGCCATTGATGCAGATAGCGCCAATGCTCCGCTCGCAGCGGCCTTTGAAGACCTTAAGAAGTTGACAGCGCTACGTACAGACCTATTACCCTTCTTGCAGAACTTCGTCAACGTTGAAGCGCTCTATCCGCCGAAGGCAAAGCCCCTCTTCTTGACGGGTTCCCTCTACATGGATGAACGAGCTTGCTCGCTCTGTTTCCCGATTGAAAAAGCTGCCGCCGCGCATGCTGCCGCTGCAACCGCTTCAAAGTGTTGCCTCGTTTACTGCACGCTGACGCGTCCTGCCGACAAGGCTACGCGCACCATTTTGGCTGTCTTCACCACCGGCACGGTCAACAACCTCACGGTCGGCAAGCGCGGTCTCTTCTTTGACCTTGAAGGCAAAACGTGGGAAGCGGTCGTTTGCCATGTCGTGCCCAACGTCATTAGCCTAACCGAGGCCTTCTTCACCCCGTGGCGTAAGGTGGGCGAGGCCATTACGGGCACCTTGCACAAGTTTATTGCAAGCAAAAACGATGTAGCCACGGCGGCATTAACGACAAAGGCCACCGCTACCACAACCGCCGTCACCTCTGGAACTGCCACACCTGCCGCAGCTCCTAATAACAGTGCGATGATGGCCTCCGTCGCCACCCTTGGCATTGCACTCTCGTTTGTGGCATCCGCCGTGGCAGGGATTGCCTCTGCCTTGACGCAGACACCACTCTGGAAGACGGCCCTGGTCGTGCTCGGATTCATCTGCATTGTTTCGGTGCCGAACGTCATTCTCACGTGGATCAAGTTGAGAGCACGCGACCTCGCGCCCATCTTAAATGCATCTGACTGGGCAATTAACCGTACGATTGGCTTCACGGCTGGGCTTGGCAGGTTCTTTACGCAGCGCGCATCATACGTTGGTAAGCGCTTGATTTGCCCGCCGATGAAAACGGCTCATCCTGTTCGCAACACCCTCTTCATTGTGGTCATTGTAGCCGCAGCGCTGACTGCCGCTTGGTGGTACTGCTGCCCAACTTCGCCTCGCAATAAGGTTGAGCCCCAAGCAGAAGCGCCTGCCGAAACGACTACAACTGCCCCCGCAACTGAAGTGGCTCCGGCGGCTACAGCAGTCGCCACGGAGGCCCAGTAAATGTCTACCACCGTCACGCCTTTTTTGGGTTCTGAACACCCGCCCGTCGCAAAGACGGAAGCACGGTTTCACGTTATTCCTGTACCGATGGAACTCTCTGTCTCCTACGGATCAGGAGCGGCTGAAGGGCCCTCAGCCATTCTGAACGCCTCCGATCAATTGGAAGCGTATGAAGCAGGTGAATTTCCCTGCGATGGCGGCATTTACACCACAGCGCCTGTTCAACCCGCAGAGGCGGAGCGTAGTAACCCCGAAGCGTGGTTGGACGCAATCGAAGCGGCCGTGGGTGAAGCATTGGATTGTGGCGCGAAGCCGGTGATGTTGGGGGGTGAGCACACGGTTACCTTGGGTGCTATTCGTGCATTTAAAGCACGTGGCGAAGAAATCGGAATTGTTCACTTTGATGCACATGCCGACCTGAGAGACACATATGAGGGAACCAAATTCTCCCATGCATGCGTCTTACGGCGCTGCCATGAGCTCGGCTTCCCGATCGTTCAGTTCGCCACACGTGCCTATTGTAAGGAAGAAGCCGACTACCGTGCCGCCCATCCGAAGACCCTCTTCGCAATGGACGCAGAGAAGTTGGCACTCAAAGGGCCGCCCTCCCCGATTCTTCCCAAACATTTTCCCAAGCGAATCTATGTCACCTTTGACGTAGATGGATTAGATCCGTCTGTAATGCCAAGCACGGGCACACCTGTGCCGGGTGGATTGCTTTGGTACTCAGCACTCTTTATGTTGCGCGAAATTGCGGTAGACCACGAAATTGTGGGATGCGATGTAAATGAATTGGCGCCGATTCCGGGATTACATCACGCCGACTTTACCGCCGCAAAGCTGACCCAACGTTTGATGGGATTGATGCAACCCAACTCCTAAGCACCTCGTTTCACCCGAATCAACCGATGACCGTAGTCTCGCCTACTCCTCAAAACACCCCGCCCCCTGAAGACATCCTCAAGGCGGCCTTACTCCGTTTTGAGGGGGCAAATCTCTCCTTTGTGGATGGGGTGTGGGTAAACGAATCGGTCCGCGGGCGTGACTTAAAGTACTATGTCTTTGACTGGGATGACAATGTCCTCTGCATGCCGACCCGCATCCATATGGAACGCCGCACCGCTTCTGGAGAATGGGTGCCCCATCTCTGCTCGACGGCGGCCTACAGCATCATTCGTAAAGACACCGACCACTATCGTTATCCACAAAACCAACGTGAAATGGCCTTTGTGGAATTTCAAGACGAATTCACCCATTTGGGCGGTGGCAATTTCATCAAAGATTTAGATTTAGCTTTAGACGAGATTCTTTCCGGACGAAAAGCGCCGCCGCCGAGTTTTGCCACCTTTCGCAAAACCCTCATCGAAGGGCGCCTCTTTGCGATTGTAACGGCACGTGGTCACCACGAAAAGACCCTCCGCGCGGGCGTTCAACGCTTCATTGAACGTGCACTGACGCCCGTAGAGCGCGAAGTCATGTTGATCAACCTGCGTGGGTACGACTACTGCTTTGACCACGTACAGTCCTTCCCATCGCAAACTGAAGTATTGCAACACTACCTCTCCCTCTGTCACTACCACGCCATTACCTCTCCCGACTTTAAAGCGCGCATCGCAGATGAGGCGCCAGAGGCACAGGCGAGTGAAGAGCTCAAGCAATTTGCCATTCAAGACTTCATCGATCACTTAGTCTCCATCTTGGATAAAACAGGTATGGCGGCTTTGCGATTGCCAATCTCTATTGGCTTCTCGGACGACGACCGTCACAACGTTGCGGCGGTGCGCGACTACATTGAAAATGTCCTTATTCGGCGCTTCCCCACCGTCAAATTCTGCATTTACGACACCTCCGATGGCGCTGGCGCTCACAAAATGATGATTTCGGGCCAGATGGAATTGGCATTGGAGTAAAATACGATGTCGGCCTCTTCCTCCATTGGTGTAGCGTTTTCTGGTGGCGTGGACTCTGCCGTCTGCGTGCGACTCTTGCAAGAACAAGGCTATGACGTTACGGCGTGGCATATGTTAACTTGCCGACCCGAAGTGGATGAAGCCACCGTCTCCCTCGCGCAAGCACTCAATGTCCCCCTCAAGGTGATAGATTTACACGAGACCTTTGAGCGCGAAGTCGTAGCACCCTTCTTCAATGCCTATGCTAATGGATTTACGCCCAATCCCTGTTTGGCGTGCAATGCACGGCTTAAATTTGGACGATTACGTGAAGCGATTGCGGGCCCAATGGCGACAGGCCACTATGTCCGCATTGAACCCGATCCGCAAAGTGGCGAAGTAACCCTTCGAAGTGGGATTGATCCTGCTAAAGATCAAAGTTACTTCCTCTATGATATCCCCAAAGAAGTCCTACAATCGGTTCACTTTCCCTTAGGAAACATGACCCGCGCGCAGGTGGTGGAACTCGCCAAAGCATGGCAATTACCCATCCCCGAAAAACGACTTGCTGCGGGGAGTCAAGACATCTGCTTCTTGCCAGAAGGTGACTATCGCCCAGAATTGCGCCGTCGTCACCCCGAAACCGCACGCCCAGGTAATGTTTTGGACATGAATGGCAAGGTGATTGGTCGCCACGAAGGCCTCGCCAATGTAACCCGTGGCCAACGCAAAGGACTCGGGATTGCAACGGGTGGGCGCGCCTTTGCCGTTGGGTTTGACCGACAGGCAAATACACTCACCTTGGGTCCCAAGGAAGCACTTGAGGTCACCTCTTTTAAAGTGGAACGGCTGAATTGGATGGTGACACCAGTCTTCCCCCTACACTGCCTCGCCGTTACGCGCTATCACCATCGCCCCGTCGCCTGCCAAGTCCTTGAAGATGGCACTGTTCTGCCAGAGCACCCCCTTACCCTCGTCACGCCAGGTCAAGCCTGCGTCTTCTATCGCGATGAATGGGTGCTCGGCGGCGGTCTCATTCAAGCGTTAAACTAAGGCTACTATTTCCGAAAGGCTTTTATGAAAAATTCCTTTCGTCAACTTACGATTAATCTCCCTTGGCTCATTGATGCACTCCTATCACTCGGCGGTGCGATACTCTTTTTCGCCCTTTTCTTTTGGGGCATTGCAGGGTCCAAACTCAATTTAAAACTCCTCCTCTTTTCAATATTTGGGCTATTGGTGCTCGGTGTTTTTTCCACCTTCCTTATTCGCGACATCATTGCATGGATGCGAGCAATGCGACGCCCGCTAACGCCTCACGTCCTCCCGCTTACATTGCCGAGCGACCACCTCAAAGAACGCCTAACGCAACTCCGTGAACTGTTGCGTTCACTCAACATCGCAGAAGATGCCCCCATGCAGGTGTACTTAACCGATAAGCGTGCCTACTGGACAAATGATTTTACGATAGACCTTCACTTCCTTAAACACAAATGGTGTGCAGGCGTTAGTCTCACAGCTGGCGGGACACTTTTACCCCTACAACTCAAGCGAATTGCCACTCTCCTCCCTTGCAAACTCCCCGAACGCTTTCTTACCTCCCAACTAACCTCATGCATTCTCTCGTGGGAAAAGAACCAACTTCACATCTTCCCTGCAGATGTCGCACCCAATCTCTTAAGCGAATTAATTCCGGGACTGCTATCAGAAAAGCAAGCCGATTTTGAAGAATGGCTTAAAGCTTACAAACAAACGTTGATTGAAGACAGAGAAACGGAAGCGCAGTAACGCTTCCGTTTCTGTTAAAAGGTAGACTCAGGCGACCGTGTCGCCGCACTAATCTCAGTAATTACTTACGCGCCAGTCGGTCACGAATCCACAGTACACCCGTTAAAAGCGTCACCGCAGCCATCGTTTCTACTATCCCATAAATGGGCGAGTCAACCCACTTGGCAAGACCATGCGTGAGCGTTTGCGCCGTCACCTTTAGAGGGTACCAAAAGAGCGTGCCACACAGATAGGCGGTCAAAGCCCAACGTCCATAGAGCGTTAGAAGCCCCCACCCACGATTTAGGCGGCACACATCGATTACAACGTAGAGCATCCCTAACGTTAACACGCCATATCCCATCGCTTGCGCCGTAAAGCTGACGGTGTAAATGCGTTTAATTGCGGGCTCCCAAATGCCCAAAAGAAGTCCACCCAAAAGTAAAGAGACTCCGAAGATTGCCAACGTAAACACCTTCCGCTTTGCCGTTTGTGCCGATCGCAACACCTCCGTGCAAAAGAGTCCGCAGGCCGTCATCGCACCAAACATCAATGAGGTAAGCACCCAACTGTAGCCATCATGATTGGAAGGGAAGAGAATGTTTTCCACACGAATAGCGAGATTACCTGTCGGTGTGTAATCCCCACCAAGGGCCAACGCCACCCCATATCCCGTAGCCATGAGGAGTGGTAAAGCATAGCGCACACCCCGATTCGGCACGAGATAGAGCAGAGCCGCAATGAAGTAACCCGCCGCAATCGCCTGGAGTGTGTTGTTGTAAAATTGCAGGTATTCCCACTTTAAATGGAGCAAATTCCCCTGCACTACCATGCCTAATACCCACAGCGTCAGCACCCGCACAAATACATGACGCCAATAGCGCCACCCCGCCTTACCCTCCTCCATCTGTTTAGGCAATGCAAAGGGAATCGCTGCGCCACACATAAAGATAAACCACGGCATAATCAAATCCCATGCCGTCAATCCTGCCCAATCCACGTGATGCAACTGATCACTTAGCCATGTGGGCAAACCAAAGGCGCGGTGCCATGCAGCGCACAGAGGTCCCACCACCACAAGGAAGAATATATCCAATCCGCGCATCACATCCAATGAGCATAGGCGTCCTTGAGGCTTAACATCTTTATGGCACTGATCCATCTTTGTCTCCACCTTGTAAAAGAAAGCCGCCCGCAGGAAAACTGTTAGGCGGCTTCACTGTTATCGGTCGTTAGCCGATTAAGCCCAATTAAAAGTCGATATAATCACGCAAATGCACCGCAAGCGCATGAGCATTCACCGCATCTAAACGTTGCAAGACGCATCGCCAACGATAGGCCATTGAGCCATTTTCATCAACTTGATGGTCACGGAAAAGTGCATCAAAGCCTGCGCGGTGTTCACGATACATCCGTTGAATACGCGTCAATTCATCTTCAAATGCATTGAGGAAGATTCGCGCCATTGCCTCAAAGTTTCGCACCAAATGCTTACGTTTATTCAAAGCCTTTGCGTAATCTGCAATGGTTTCGGTGTAAGCGCGACGATAATTGGTGAACGAACCTGTGGGTTCTGAAAGCACTAAGCGTTCGGGTAAGCCCAAGGCATTCATGATAATGACTTCGTCACCATCATCAAAGATCGTTTTTCCACTCTCAACCGCAGCGCGCCCCACCACTAAATTGGGGGCAGCGGCCTGCCCTAACAGACGGAAAAAGCACTGACAGAAGGCATCAGAAGCGTAAAGATTTTCAGGAATCTTGTCGGTCGCACATCCGGAGATATAGTCGCGCTCAAAATAACCCGTCCAAACGTGGTGGCAGGTCCCATTGCGATCGCAGACCGTTTCGCGGAAGGTGCGCGGGATCATCGCCGCAGGCAAGTGCATGCCCAATTGACGTGCGCCAAGACGACGGTCCATCACGTAGTCCGTGTAATCCTCCGCCTCCAACATCGACTGCAAGAGCGGTTTCCCCTCGGCTAAGTGAGAGGCCACGGTCCACCGTTGGATACGCACAATCTTCACGCTGGGTTGCGGACGATGACGTTCCTTCATCTCCACGATATAAACCAATGCGCGCGGTCCCTGCCCCTTACGTCCAGAGAGCGAACGGCGCGTACGGCCAATATTGACATACTCAATTTGAGAATATTCACGCAAGTAATTGAAGAGAATTGCACGGGCACGATGGTCGCACATTCGTCGCAACTGTTCATCCTCCGGATGTGCATCCGCCTCGGCAAAAACTGGGTCAAAGAAGAGTTCGCCCTCTTCCACTCGGCCACCAGGGAGCCATTCAATCTGCATAAAGAACTCAGGCGAGAGCCCTTCAATCACGGCAGAGACGCCCGTCTCATTGGCCTTCTGCACCAAAACCGCCGACAACGCCTTTCGCCAGCCCGGATCATCCGGGTCATCGCGCATCAAGCAGACTTCGTGCACCGATGATTCAAAGATCCCGAGCAAGCGCTCATATGCCGAACGCACCTCTGCATCGGCCATCGTTTCAAGGTCATACTTGGCGAAGAGATCCGCAGAAATTGCACCGCGCGGCAAAATATCCACTTCAGGATTCATGAAGCGATTGCGGCGCGTGAGGTTTTTAGAAATTTCCAATAAGTGCGCACGCAATTCCGCATCGGAGAGCTTCCCCAACGAACGGAAGTTGGTCAACGTCAAGAAACGCGTACCCGTCAAATGGTTGTAGAAGTAAATTGCCCGCCCATCAATGCCGACGCGGGAGTTCTCAATCATCGTACGGATTTCTTCTTCAAAGCGTGGCACCGGCGCCATACGCCATGCCTCACCACGCGTGCGAAGTGCATCACGGACGAGTTGGTTCTGAATGTTCAGATAACGAATCTTGCGTTTGGAGACAAATTGTTGCAGAAATTCATCGCCACGCAAAGCTAAGGGCATATTTCGCGGGTCAGGGCGAATCAAAGCATAGTTTTCATCAAAAAGCAAGTCCACGCTCTCGGCGATTTCGGCATCGACCTCGGCATCCGTTAACGGGGGCTCACCCTTCTCTTCGCGGCGGCGATTCAGTTCCTCAATGAAGGCCATGCGCTGCATCGCATGGATACCCTTCAGTGTCACAAAGCCCGGCGTTCGCAAAAACACCGTGCCAATGCGCGAGGCCAGCATCCCCTTTGCGTCGCGCGCAAAAGGTTCTGGACCTAAGCGAATAATGCCACTTTTAGATTCACTCATGACTGTTCCTGAAGCGTGCGGATTGCTGCTTGATACGTATTTTCAAGCAACATCGTAATCGTCATTGGGCCCACACCCCCTGGCACCGGTGTCAACTTCGAAGCGACTTGTGCCACAGAATCAAAATCACAATCACCGCACAGACGGTAGCCCGTCTTCGTGCCTTCGCAAGGTACACGGTTGACCCCGACATCAATCACGACTGCGCCAGGCTTTACCATCTCGCCTGTCACCGTATTCGGACGGCCAGAAGCCACAACTAAAATGTCCGCCTGACGTGTAAACGATGCCAAATCACGCGTTCCTGTATGGCACAGCGTCACCGTGGCATTACCACCAGGAGCCTTACGTGCCAACAACTGAGCCACGGGCTTCCCAACGATATTACTGCGACCAATCACCACCGCATGCGCACCAGCCGTTTCCACACCCGAGCGCAAGAGCATTTGGATAATTCCGTGTGGCGTACACGGCAAGAAACAGGGTTCGCCAATCATCATGCGCCCCACGTTTACAGGTGTAAATCCATCCACATCCTTCTCTGGGGCAATCGCACGAATCACCGCCGCCTCATCTAAACCCTTTGGCAACGGCAATTGCACCAAAATACCATGCACCTCTGGCATCGTATTAAGACGTTCAATGACTGCGAGTAACTCCTCTTGCGTTGTTGTCGCAGGCAGGCGGATATCTTCAGAATGCATTCCCGCCGCGGCGAGTGCCTGTTCCTTCGCGGTAACATAAGAGCGTGATGCTGGGTCATCCCCCACAAGCACCACGCCCAAGCCGGGTACAACACCCGTTTTAGCCTTCAACTCCGCCACTTTCTGGCGAATTTCTTCACGCATTGTCGCTGCAAGCGCCTTACCATCAATCAACTCTGCTGCCATATCAAGCAACTCCCATTGGATATTCTTACCCATAGGGTAACAAATTCCACCCTATCATGCAACAAACATTTCAAGAACCCCTTAATTTTCAGCACCCGTTTCTGAAAAAATACCATCAAATTCTTTTCTCTGCTTACCTGTGAACCCTCTCGAGTGTGACGTAATTACGTGGCACCTCTATCCTACAAAAAAGCCACCCCATAATCCGCTATGGATTGAGGTGGAAATGTGCAAGATTTAGTGTGAACAATCGCGAGGTGATTAGAGAAGCGTAATGAGCCAGATGGCAAAAGAGGCGATGGCTGCGACAAGGACCATTGAGACACCACGAAGAGCGAGAAGGATCGCCACAATGATGCCAACAAATCCTGCCAATAGACTGGGAGCGCCCGTGATGGCGGCGGGAATGGTCATCGCACTTAGCGTAGCATACGGCACATAGTGCAAGAATGCACGGATGACGGGGTGTCGAATTTCTCGTCGAAGGAGAATGAGCGGCAGGAGGCGGATGGCATAAGTTACGCTCGCCATGACAGCAATGCTCAACCAAATTGAGGAGGCGTTAGGCATTTTTGGTTTCCTCCTTCATTGGGAACAACCACGCCGCAATCCCTGCAACAATCAAGGTCACGAGAATAATCCGCGTACCACTTGAAATCTTCTCAAGGATGGGGCAATAGGTAAAGAAGAGGCTGAGGAGGGCCGCCGAAATAGAGACGGCAAAGATCTTACGATCTCGGCTCGCGGCAGGGACAACGATTGCCACGAACATGCCATAGAGAGCGATGCTCAGTGCGGCGGTGACCGAGTCTGGGAGGATATTACCTGCGAGTGCGCCGCAGAGCGTACCGAAGGCCCACCCAGGCCAAGCCACTACGGTTTGGCCATAGTGATAGTACGGCGAAAGCCAACCATTGACGCTCACACTAACGCCAAAGATTTCATCTGTCACACCGCAAGCCATCAGAAAACGATGGAAGAAAGGTGTTTCAGGGGAGAGTTTTTGTGAGAGTGCGCAGGACATCAAGCAGTAACGAAGATTGATGACCAACTGCGTCAAGGCGAGTGTTGCGAGCGCTCCCGCACTTTCAATAACCGCAAGCCCCGCAAACTGCCCCGCACTGGTGAGGTTGGAGCCCGAAAGACAGAAGGCTTGAAATGCAGAAATGCCCGCTGCTCGCGCCTGAATGCCAAAGGCAAACGAGACGGCAAAGTAGCCCAATCCTATTGGAATACCTGCATACATACCGCGCATAAACGCGGAAAGATTTCGCAAAAATTGACGATTCATGAGCGGTTATTCTCCCGACAAAATGCCAAGTCTTCAAGAATTTGCGCATGTAAGGCGGTTAAAGACTCAAATTTACGTTCTGCACGAACACGCGGTTTTTCAATTTGGAGCGTCACGGTGCAACCGTAAAAATCATCGGAAACATCTAAGAGATGCACCTCAAAGAGGGGATGTTCTAATCCCTTAATACTCGGTGCAGTGCCAAAATTAATCAATGCTTGATAGGTTTTTGGCGCGCCAGTGGCTTGATGAATGGTGGCAGTGCCATGGTAAACACCATGCGCCAAGGGGACCAACATCTCCCCTGCCCGACCCTGATAAGGCAAATTAAGGGTTGGCACGCCAAAGGTCTTTCCCGCCAAGGCGCGACCGTGTTGGACCACACCACAAAAAGCCCAAGGCCGACCCAACATCGCAGTCGCATCATCCATCGCCCCCGCTGTAAGCGCTGCGCGAATACGTGTGGAGGAGATGCGTTCGCCCTTATACTGTGCGTAAGGAACCAGGTGGGTAGCAATCTTGTGTTCTTTCAAGAAAGCAATGTCCCCCTGCGCCCCTTTTCCAAAGCGCCAATCATCACCACAAAAGACCTCTGCACCCTTTAAACGCGTCAAGAAATCTGCGGCCGAAATCGCAGAAAAGGCGGAGGTAAAGGGTTGGCGAATCAAGGTCGCGCCGCTTTCAAGCAGATAATGCGTTTGAAGGGCGGCATCATAAATGCGAGCAGGCGCTGGATTAGATGAAGCACTTAACGTGGGCGCCCCCTCAAAGGTCAGAATCCAAGGAGCTTTCCCGGAGTCATGCGCCACCGAAAGCATCTGTTGGAGAATCGCTTGATGTCCACGATGGACGCCATCAAAGGCACCAACCGCCAACGCGGTTGCGGGCGGAAGAGCATCAAGCGAATCAAAGAACAGTGGCTTCATGGGAAATTTAGAAGGAGCCTTCGAGGTAATTCATACACGGAATAACACGTTGCTCAATAGCAACACGAGGCATCTCCAACAACGCTGCAAACGGCGTTGCGTGTTGCAGAGTAACCTTTCCAGAGGCTGTACGGCGCAAGGCGCAGAGGTGTGCACCCGTTCCAAGGAGTTGACCAAGATCGTGTGCCAACGTACGAATGTAGGTCCCCTTCGTGCAACGCACCTCAAAATCCGCCTCTGCACGCTCTGCATTGGGACGGAAGGCGGTAATGGCAAATTTGTAAATGTGTACAAACCGCTCTTCGCGTTCACATTCTTCACCGCGAACGGCAAGCTTATAGAGCGGCTGACCTGCAATTTTAACGGCGGAGTACATCGGTGGCTTTTGAAAGAGGTCGCCCACAAACTCGGCTTGGATTGCGGAGCGCACAGCCTCTTCCGTGAGGTGTTCTGTGGAGTGTTCTTCCGTAATCTCACCAAGACGATCCTGTGTCGTGGTCGCCGCACCGAAACGAATCGTGCCGATGTAGGTTTTGTCACCTCCCATTACGCGATCTGAAATCTTCGTTCCCTTGCCAAGCAAAATGAGCAACAACCCCGTTGCATCGGGGTCAAGCGTGCCACCATGGCCGACCTTTGCAAAGCCAAATTTCTTTCGAAGCGTGGTCACGATCACATGAGATGGCATTCCTGCAGGCTTATCCACCGGCAAAATCCCATCCGGATCTGCATAAACTTCACTCACAATAACAATCCTCTGTGTGAAATCCTATACCGATATAAAAAAACGGGGAAAGCGAAACCTTACGCGAATCCCCGTTATTGATACGGAAAAGCCGAGTCGCAACACGGTGCGCCCGGCCTATAACTTCAAAATTATTGTTCCGTTTCCGCGTCCTGAGGAATCTCTAAGTGATTTAAGATATCCAAGACACGGTCGCCCTTTGCGATGCCGGTATCCAAGCGGAATCGCAATTTCGGCGTGTAGTGCAACGTCATATTGCGGTTAATCAACGTCTGGATTTCCTTGGCATGCTTAGACAAGCGGCGCAACCACGTGGGGTGTTCCGCGGCATCCATAATTGACACCCAAACATCAGCCGACCGCAAATTCGGCGCACATTCAACCTTTGTTACGGTAATGCCTGCCACATCTACTTCCGGCTCCGATTGAAGGACCCGGAAGAGATCATCGGCAATTTCTCGCAACAGTAACGCGTTGACGCGATCGAGACGATTCACTGACATGTGTTAAATCCTAGAGCGACTTCGGCAATTCTTCCATTTCGTAGCACTCGACGATATCACCTTCTTGGAAGGCTTCAAAGGAACCGAATCCGAGACCGCATTCCTGCGCCGGAGCAATTTCCTTCACGTCTTCCTTGAAGTGCTTCATCGTTTCTACTGCGCCATCGAAAATCTGCTGACGACCGCGGAAAATGCGGAAGCGGCCCTTGAAGCGCAGCGTACCATCGAGCATCTGACAACCGGCAATTCGGCCCAACTTGCTGATGTCGAAGATCTGACGAATCTCCGCATGACCGCGCACGACTTCCTTGTATTCCGGCGGAATCAATTCCAGCATGCAACGCTTCACGTGTTCGATGAGTTCGTAAATGATGCGGAAGGTGTTGATACGCACACCATTCTGACGCGCCATGCTCTGCACACCCGGCTCACAGTTCACGCCAAAGCCAACAATCGTTGCGCCCTTGGCACGCTGAACGTCTGCCGACGTCACAGAACCCACGCCAGAATAAAGCACCTTGAGCGAGACCTTCTGCGATTCAATCGAATTCAAACATTCGACCACCGCTTCAGCCGTACCCTGCGTATCTGCCTTAACGATTACATTCAATTCAGCGGTTTCATTGGAGCCGAGTTTCTTCGACCAATCTGCCATCGAAGCGGACTGTGCAGCAGAAAGAGATTCCAACTTGTTGACTTCTGCCGCCTTTTCTGCCAAAGCGCGAGCACGCTTTTCATTCAACATCACGCGGAATTCAGAACCAGCTTCTGGCACACCAGAGAGACCCGTACACTTCACGGCGATGGAGGGACCTGCGGATTTCACCGGCTTGCCACGTTCATCAATCAACGTACGCACCTTGCCGTAGTGTTCGCCACAGAGAACCACGTCACCCACCTTGAGGGTACCTCCCTGCACGAGGAAGGTTGCCGTCGGGCCGAGGCCCTGCTCCAACTGCGATTCAATCACTGCGCCATTTGCACGACGATTCGGATTGGCCTGGAGTTCCAAGACGTCAGCCTGAATCAGAATCGTTTCAAGCAAGTCTTCCACGCCCGCACCGGTGGTACCAGAGACTTCGCAACATTCAATGTCGCCACCCCAAGTACTCGGCGTCAAACCTTCCGCCTGCAACATCTGATAGACGCGCATCGGATTGGCTTCCGGCTTATCGCACTTCGTCACTGCGACCAACATCTGAACGCCCGCATTACGTGCATGCTTGATTGCTTCACGCGTCTGCGGCATCACGCCGTCATCTGCTGCAACGATGATCACTGCAATGTCCGTGATATTTGCGCCACGAGCACGCATCGATTCAAATGCCGAGTGACCGGGAGTATCCACGAAGGTAATCAAACGACGATTACCATTGTCATCGCGTTGATCCAATTCAATTGTGTAAGCGGCAATGTGCTGCGTAATACCACCTGCTTCACCAGCGGCCACGTGCGCACTACGGATGTAGTCCATCAACGTCGTCTTACCATGGTCAACGTGACCGAGGAAGGTCACCACCGGCGGACGGAGCTTCATGTCTTCAGGACGATCTTCAGGAATATCGTCATCAGCATCTTCGCTCTTCAGCTGCGGCTTACGCTCTGCAGAACGCTGCTTTGCGCGTTCGGCAGTTTCTGCCACATAGCCATACTTTTCTGCAATCTTCTGAACGATGCCGAGCTCCAACGTCTGGTTAATAGAAGCCAAGACGTTCAACTTCATGAGGTCGGTAATCAAAAGGTTCGGACGCGTACCGAGCAATTCGGCAAGTTCCTTCACCGTGACCGGGCCCTGGAGTTGCAACGTCTTTCCTTCCACGCTCACTGCAGGTGCAGCGGTAGGCGCCGGAGTGGAGACGCGCGGCGGAATCACATTCTTACGATTGTTGCGATCATTTGCACCACGCGAAGGCTGATTGCCCTTACGTTCTTCCTGCTGGCGACGATTATCGCGACCATTACGGCCTGCATTGCGATCTGCATTACGATCATTGCGATCGTTGCGCTGACCCTCCTTATTCGGACGCGCATTAGGCGCCTTCGTCGGAGAAAGACCGAGCGAAACGGGGCGTGCAGGTTCAGGCTTCGACGGACGCTGTGCAGTGGGCTTCAAGGTCGGCGTCAAAGTGGGCTTCAAGGTCGGCTTTTCCTTCGGCTGTTCCGCCTTCGGTGCTTCACCCTTCTTCGGTGCGGGTGCAGGAGCCTTTGTTGCGGCGGGAGCCTTAGCAGCCTTAGCCGGTTCCGCGGGCTTTGCGGGAGCTTCAGGCTGCGCTTCTGCCTCAACCTTCACCTCTGCTTCAGGCTTAGTTTCAGGCTTCACCTCAGGCTTGGCCTCCACCTTCACCTCGGGCTTCGCTTCAGGAGCCGCAGGTGCCGCGACCGGTGCTACAGGTGCCACTTCAACAGGCATCTCCACCTTCTTCATAGGCTTGCCTGCTTCAGCATCGAGCGCAATACGACGATGGGCTTCAACGGCTTCACGATTCTTGCGCACTTCTTCCAAGCGGACCTGTTCGCCCTTGGCCTTGCGGGACTTACGCGAAGCTTCGTGTTCAGCAAGCAGACGTTCACGATCTTCTGCGGAAAGCGTATCCGTCCAACCGCGCAAAGCGGCAATATCACTGTCATCCAAGCTGGAAAGCGTAGAGGACACTTCTAATTCAAGTTGCTTGGCCTTAGCCAACAGAATACCTGCAGGCAACCCAAGCGTTTTAGCAAATTCAGACAATCTCATTCGAATTATTCTCCCTTAGCCTCTACCGCCATACGAGCACGATCATAGATGTCCTGCAACAACAAATCGGAGACTTCAATCTTGCTCTTCAAATACGCAGGTTCCGCATAAAGGATACCTTCCGGAGTGTGGAAACCATTTTCAAAAAGCTGTTCGGCGAGTTCCATCGGGATATCCTTCAACGCCGCCGCAAGATCGCGCATCATCGTTGCACGCTTATTTTCAAAAGCCTGCTTATCCAAAACGTCCTGCGCGTCTTCCTGGTCCATTTCATCAAAATCAGCATCCTTATCGGCCGTGATTTCAATCTTCCAACCCGTCAACTTGGTGGCGAGACGAACATTTTGACCCTTCGCACCGATTGCAAGCGAGAGCTTGTCTGCCGGGACCGTTGCGTGAACCGTGTGCGTTTCGTCATCCACGTAAATCGTGGTCAATTCTGCAGGCTTCAATGCTTCAGCAACGTAGATTTCAGGATCTTCGCTGTACTTGACGATGTCCAACTTTTCGTTGTTGAGTTCCTGAACCACTGCACGAACACGCGAGCCACGCGTACCAATGCAAGCACTTGCAGGATCCACGCGCATATCGAGGGAGCGAACCGCCACCTTCGAACGGCGACCCGGATCACGTGCCACTGCCATGATTTCCACCGTGCCATCAGCCACTTCAGAAACTTCCTGCTTAAAAAGCGCTCTCACAAAATCAGGGCAAGCGCGAGAAAGCGTCACTGCAGGGCCAGAGGATTCATTCTGCACACGCATCACATAAGCGCGAATCGTATCGCCTGCGTTGTAATCTTCCGTCGGGATGCGCTCCTTTGCGGGCATCACGGCTTCCGTCTTACCAAGTTCAACAAAAACGTCCTTACGAGCGACCAACTTCACAGAGCCAGAAACGATATCGCCGACGCGATCCTTATATTCATTGTATACGTTGGCACGTTCAGCGTCACGGATCTTCTGCATAATCGTCTGCTTTGCGGTCTGCGCTGCAATACGACCGAGCATCGAGGCGGGCATCGGAATCTTCACCGTGTCACCGTCATTCACAGAGGGGTCAAAGCGACGTGCCTGTTCCACCGTCACGATGCCAATGCCACGTTCCGTGTCAGAAACTGCATACACGTCCCAAGCCTTGATTTCGAGCGTCTTGCGATCAATACGCACCGTGAAGTCTGTAGACACGCGGGCATTCTTACGTGCAGCCTGTTCCACCGAACTTTCAATGGCCTGCAACACCGTCTCACGGTCTACCCCGCGCTCACGCTCCAGGTAGGTAACCACTGTCGCAAAATCTGCATTTGCTGCCATCGCTCTGACTCCTTCTCGCTTCTCTTTAATAACCAAAAAAGCGCAGGCTTCCGCCCACGCTTCTACTTCAAAATAGAAAACTGGGGCGCATTATAGACGTATTCCCCCGAACTTGTCAAGTATTTTCACACGTTATCCCCTTAAAATTAGGTAAATAGCGATTTTTGGGCAAGTTTTTTGGGGTTAAGGTGCCTTTTAATAGGAAATCTGCTATAATTTCAGTGTTAACACAAGGATATATCATGCGTTTTAGAATTTCCGTTCCCGCAACAAGCGCCAACGTCGGGCCTGGTTTTGACGTCATGGGGCTTGCGTTTGACATGTATAATCGTTTTACATTCAATACCGATTGCCCCGAAAAGTTACAGATTGAAGGATGTATGCCTGAATTTGCGGTGGCAGAAAATAATCTGCTGTACATGACGCTCTCTCAGGTTTTGGCGCAACATGGCCGATTGGTTCCGAATCTTCACATTACCTTTGACACCGACTTGCCGGTTTGCTCTGGCTTGGGTTCAAGCTCCACGTGTATTGTGGCTGGCGTAATGGCGGCCAATATCATCGGGAATCTCTCGATGGACACAGAGCAGATTTTGCGCACGGCGACGCAGATTGAAGGCCACCCCGATAACGTGGCACCTGCCATCTTAGGCGGATTTGTTGCCGCTATCGTTGAGGATGGCCTTGTTTACTGGCATCGCTATCCGATTAGTGATCGCGTAAGTTTCTACGCAATTATGCCCGAAGTTCGCGTCCCCACCGAAGCGGCTCGTGCCGCACTTCCGAAGACCTACACGCTGACGGATTGTATTTACAACCTCTCACGTGTGCCGATCTTGGTTGAAGGCTTGGAACGCGCCGACCCTCGTTTAATCCGTGCTGGATGCAAGGACCGAATCCACCAAGAGTATCGCTTACAATTGATCCCCCAGGGCGAAGATGTCATGCGCTTCGTGACTGAAGAAACGGATGCTGTTGCCGTCTACATCTCTGGTGCGGGCCCGACGATTGTTGCGGTCGTCATTGATGATGACGATGCCTTCTTGAAGCAGATTAATCGTTTCACTTCAAATCTGACTCTTAAATGGAACACGCGTAAGATGCATCTCCAACGTCAAGGTGCACACGTTCGTCTCCTTTGAGTTCATCACCTATGGCACGGGTCCTTTACCTCTATTCTCAAGTCCTCCGCGCAGATAGCCCACATGCGCGGCGAACCTTCCAAATGCTCGCCTTACTAAAGGAGGCGGGATTTAAGGCAGATTTGCTCACGCTGCCTGGAGGGGACCCGTGGCCAACTGGTCTTGCCGAACACATCTACGTCACCTCGCGTGTCCCCTTAACGCGCACGCTTCAACCTTACGGCATTGGCTTTAGGCGCATTTGGGCTACCGTGGTGATGGCTTTGACTACGGTGCGGCTCTTTTTGCAACATCGTTACGAGATTGTACACTGCTCCGACCGTGCCATTCGAATCGGCGGCTTGATTGCTTGGCTATTCGGCACACGCTTTGTCTTTGAATGGCGCAGTGCATCTGGGCATGACTTAATCCGTTGGGCGCGTTGGCGCACACGTCGTTTTCGCAACTCGGTCAGCCTTGTCATCACGGATACGACCTACTCGGTGACGCAATTGCGCAATTCTGGGCTATATGGCAAGATTGCCTCCATTCAGGCGTTGCCCAATCCCTCTCTAACGCCTCTCCCGCCTCCCGCAATTCGTACAGCTCCCTCCACGCGTCAATTTCGTATCACGGCGTTTTCTTACAATGACAAATTGACCGACTTATCGTTGTTCTGTGACGCACTTCCATTACTTTTACGCCACCCCAATATCCGCATTACCTTTGTGGGGGGCACCGCAGCAACGATTGAACGTTTACGCCAACGCCTAATTCACCGCTTCCCCAATGCCTCAAGTTCGCTCATCTTCCGCCCCAAGTCGGTTGACATTCCTGATTTTGTGGATAGCATTACAGAGGCTGACCTCGTCTTTTTACCTGTTTGTTCTGGCATTACGCCCCCGCCCCTCCTCTTGGATACGATGGCTTGTGGGCGTGCGATTATGGCAACCCGTTGCCCTGCGTATAAGGCATTGCTGACGCCTCAAAATGCAGCTTTAGTGGGTGCCGATGTCGCAGAGATTGCAGACTGCATCCGCTACCATTTAACGGCCTCCACGCGCTGTGCCGAACTCGCCCGCTTGGCGGCTGAGACTGTGGCGAAAGAACGCAATCCCGCATCCGCCATTTCCGCATTACGCAGTTGCTACACCTTCATCCTTTTGGAGCCTCGCGAATGAGTTCTGCGCCACGCATTGCCCTTTTTACTGACAGTGCACCGCAGCTCTTAGCGCGAGAATTGCAGGCGCAGGCACAAGCTTTCGGCGGCATTCAATTACAAACCTACGCCTTTACCTCTCCGCTTGCTGTCCAGGAGGAATTAACCGCATTTGCGCCCGATGTGGTCATTGTGTGGTTATGCGCTGAAGCGGTAAATGACGTCTGCCCCGAACTCCCCGAAGCGCTCTTCTCTCTCCCCTACACCTTTATTGTTAGCACCATGGTGTCACGTGATGACGGCACCTGCGGAAGTGCAGCGTTAACGTGGCACCATAGCCTCAAACGGCGCATCTTGCAATGGAACTCGCGCCTGATGCAGTTGGCGGAATCGCACAACAATCTCCATCTCGTTGACCTGGATGCCATTCAATCGCGCCTTGGCCGCACGACAACCTTTGACCCTAGACTCTGGGAGGCGGCCTCCATTGCCCTTACCCCAAAGGCGACCGAGCTCTTTGCAAAGGCAATCTTGCAGACCATCGCCGCGCTTCGGGGGTCCATTAAAAAAGTCGTCGTAACAGACTTGGATAATACGTTTTGGGGTGGTATCACTGGCGAGAGCGGCGCAGATGCCGTCAATCCTGACGCGCCAGGTCATCCTGCTTACCGCGCATGGTTGCGTACACTGGCCAAACGAGGCATCTTGCTCGCCATTGCGTCACACAATGATCGTCCAGCGGTTGAGGCGCTCTTTCAGACCCATCCGCTCGGCTTCACATTAGATGATTTTCAGGCTTGCGAAATCAATTGGGATCCCAAGGCTCAAATGCTGACGCGTATTGCGGCGGCATTGAATGTCAGTACCGATGCGCTCGTTTTTATTGATGACCGTAAAGAGCAACGCGAACAAGTGCGTGCCGCCCTTCCTGAGGTCACCGTTCCAGAGATGCCAAGTGACCCTGCCAACTGGATTGAGTTCCTTGCCGCAGAAAATCTCTTTGAAATTCCACAGATTACTGAAGATGACACGCTTCGTGTGCAGACGTTTAAAGATGCCACGTTGCGCGCCTCTATGGCAGAAACGCTCTCGCGTGAGGCCTACATTGCCTCTTTAGAGCAAACCCTTATCGCCGAACCGCTCAACGCCACCAACTGCGAACGTGCCGCGCAATTAACGCAACGGTGCAATCGTTTTAACATGCGTGGCACGCGTCATACTGCCGCTGATTTAGCCCATCGCACGGGCTGGGTCTATCGTTTGCGTGATCGATTTGGCGAGATGGGCATCATCAGCGCAGTCATCTTGGAGGGGGATATCATTGAAACCTGGGTGATGAGTTGCCGCGTATTCAATCGTGATGTGGAGCGTCTCATCCTTGAACACTTAAAAGGCGTCGCCCCCATCCGCGGGGACTATGTGCCCACCGAACGCAATACCCTTTGCGCATCCATCTACCAAACGTATGGCATCCCCCCTGCCACTCCCACCCTTTAACCTTAAATGGCCCCTCTATGATTGCAGCCTTACGTACCGTTTTTGAAGAAGTGTTACGCCAGCCGATGCCTGAATTGACGAGCGAGACGGCCTTCGCGGATTTGCCGGGCTGGGACTCTGTTACGCATTTGGCGTTGCTCCTCGCTGTTGAACGCCACTTTAATATTGCCTTTACCTCTGCTCAAATGGTCAATATGAAGCAGGTCGGCGAAATGGTTGCCGCACTGGAGGGTGCCAATGGTTGAGCGGTTTACTGGTCTTACCTTAAAAGCGCTCGCGTGTGCACTCCCTGCACAAACGCGTGACCTTACGGAATTTGAAGCTCGCTTCGGTAAGGAAAAGGTTGAGCGGTTCCGTGAAGTGGTCGGCATCCACCGTTACCACGAGGCGCCCCTTGAAACAAAGACCTCCGATTTGGCCGTAGCCGCCGCAGAAAATCTCTTCGCTTCGGGCACAGTCCAACGTGAAGAGATTGACGCCTTACTCTTCATTACACAAACGCCTGATGCCATCGCCCCCGCGACCTCTGCGCTCTTACAAGCGCGCCTCCATCTCCCCGAAAGGCTCTTGGCGCTTGATATCAATCAAGGGTGCGCAGGTTTCTTAACGGGTCTCTTAACTGCGGCGCATCTATTGGCTTCCCCAACGATTCGTAATGTCTTAGTACTGGGTGGTGACACCCTCACTCGATGCGTTGATCAAACGGATCCTGCCACTGCTATGCTCTTTGGAGATGCAGGGTTTGCGGCGATTTTTGGTCGTGATTCGCAGGCAGACACATGGCACATCGCAAATGGGGTTAGCTCATCTGAGGCGATTACGATTCCACATGGTAAACCCTTTGCAATGTCGGGAACAGAGGTCTTTAATTTTACAATTACCAAGGTACCCGAACAAATCCAAGCAGTCTTACAGGCAGCCAACCTCTCCGCCGAAAACCTTGATTGGCTTTTACTGCATCAGGCTAACGCATTTATTGTGCGCCAAGTCGCGCGTATGTGTCGCTTGCCCGAGGAAAAGGTCCCCTGTCGCATTGCAAATCGTGGCAATACCTCTGTTGCAAGCCTCCCGCTTCTCCTATGTGATTTGAAAGCAGAAGGCATTTCTGGTAAGCAACGCGTCGTACTATCGGCATTTGGCGTAGGTCTCACTTGGGTAACCGTGGCGCTCACGCTTGATTTTGACGTTTGCCAACCGCCCCTTTTGCTCCCCTAAGTTTCCAATATCGCCCCCTGCTCTTTTGAAAGAAGGCGCACATGACTCAATCTGAAATTCTTGAAGAACTTGCCGACATCCTTGGCGCCACCCCAGGCTCGCTGACCCCTGAAACACGCCTTGATGCGGAGGGGATTCGTTGGGATTCAATGGCTCTCCTCGCCTACCTTGCCTTCTTACGATTTCACTTCGGAAAGACGCGTTCGGGCATTTCATGCGCCGCATTCACAACGGTTGCCGATCTTTTAGCTGAAATTCAGCCATAATCCTTTTTCCATTAAACAAACAAAAGCCACCGTTCTTCGGTGGCTTTTCTTGTTTGATTCATAACGTGTGCTTAACGCACAAAGGCAGCGCCCCAGCGCAGTTTCCGTGAAAGTGGCAGATAGGGATTTCCATTCTCTGGAAGCATAATCTTGACGGGGTGTGGCGAACGTGTCACTTCCACACGGTCTGCCGCACTCACAATCGCTTGACGAATTCCATCTGCGTACACCGCAGCGGATGCGGTCTCATCATCAATGCGTAAGGTCACCCGCGTGGTATCGGGCACAACGAGTGGACGTGCGCTCAACGTGTGCGGTGCGATGACGTTAATGACCGTCACATTCGCCGAGGGCACCACCACTGGCCCACCCACAGAAAGTGAATACGCCGTACTCCCCGTGGGCGTCGAAAGGATGACCCCATCGCAGATCCACCGCGCCACAGGGCATCCATCCAGTTCGAGACAGACGGCAATCGCACTGCCCCCTTCTGCCCGTGAGAGCACCACGTCATTTAAGGCTTCGGGCGTAACCGCGACCGCACCCGTCGGCCGACGAATGACTGAGGATAATGTTGTCCGCGCTTCCAAGGCATATTTTCCTGCCGCGAGATCGGCCAACATTTGCCCAAAGCCCTCTTCGTTGACCGCCGTCAAATAGCCCAAATGACCGATATTTAATCCAATCAGAGGCAAAGATGCACCCGCGAGTGCATGGGAGGCGGCGAGGAAGGAGCCATCGCCGCCCAAAGAAATCACCCCTTGTGCGCCATTTGCCGAAAAATCCCCGATATCACAGGGTTGGATTTCGTCAGAAATGGCGGCCGTCTCTGGGGGAGCAAGTAAGGTGACACCTGCTTCACGTGCAGCCGTTAGCAAGGCTTCCAATCCCTCACGCACATGAGGGCGAGTGAAGTTAACCAAAAGTCCAAGTCGCGAAACAGGTGTCATTTCAAACTCACAGACGGACTTTCAAGACGACCTTACGCACCTTGTCGCAACCCGGCACGCGGTGACCCGGTGCATGAGCATCCTGCGGGTAGAGCACAAAGAAGGTTCCCTTGGAGAACGGCACCAGCGCACCTTCACCCTTCACGAAGCCGATGTCGGATTCAGCATTGTAGGGCTTGAGTTCTTCAAGGTCTGCCGTGAGCGGACGATAGCCAATGGCTTCACAACCTTCGAAGAGATACTGGATATCAACATAGTCACGATGATATTCCAAAGAGCAATCTTCCGGTGCGCGGGTGTTGTACTCCTGAACGTTGGCGTAGAGCAATTCCGTGCCGTCTGCGGCCTGTTCAATCACATGATGCCCCGTAGGAAGGGTGGCATTTGCGGGGTCATTCAACCATGCAAAGGCCTTATCAAAAAGCGGACCCAAGTTCAACTTTCCCGCATTTTCGAGTGTATCGATAATCATTTGTGTATCCTTTCTTATGATGTGTGAAATCAAATTGCGTGAGGGTTAGGCAGTCTAATGACGCACCAAACCTCAATTAAAGGGCTCACGTAAGAGCGTGCCATCGGTTTCGGAGGCCTTAATCTTCTCCACGCGTTGTTGCACTTCGGAGAGCTTGGCATTACAAAATGCCACTAATTTGCGACCTTCTTCAAAAGCATCCATCATCTGATCCAACGGCAACGTACCACTTTCCATCGCCGTAATCAGTTCATCCAAACGTGCAGATGCCGCTTCAAAGGTAGTGGGCTCTTTTTTGGCTTTTGCAGTACTCATGGCGCTTTTACTCCGTCACGTTGTAACGTTCTTTTAATTCCTGACGCAAACGCTCCGCTTCGCGGGTACGACCCTCCGCTGTGAGCAATGCAATCGCTTCACGAAATGCGGGAGTGACGCGTTCCTTGTCGTCAAAGAAGATAATCAGGCTCATATTGGCGCGAAGGGCTTCCGCATTCTGCCCCAGCGCCTTACATGCCGCTGCCAAACCGCCATATGCCTTGGCGCGATTCAAGCGTCCCTCGGCAGTGTCCATGTCGGCTGCAGAGATTGCGCGCGTAAAGGCAGCTTTCGCCTTTTCACAATCGCCTTCAGCCAAGCGCAATTCACCCAAACCAACCGCCGCTTCGGCGTCATAGGCAGTCTTTTCGGCGCTGATATTCAACGCCGCTTCGTAGGCCGCTAAGGCCGTTGCGGCCTGACCGCGCCCTTGCGCCGCCTTACCAATCAACGTCTGTGCGAGCACTTTGTCAGCCGCCGTTGCCGAAGGCTTTGCCGCTAATACGCGTGCCGCCGCTTCTGCTTCTGCCCACTCTGCGCGCTCCAAACGGAAATCTGCGAGCCAACGCAAATAGGTCGGCGCCAAGGTCTCTGCGTCCTTCATGCCCAAAAGCGGTTGCAACAAAGCCGCCGCTTCATCATTCTGTCCGAGGGAGTGCAGTGCTTGCGCGCGACGCATCGCCGCATCAATGCGGCGGGCATGACCCAGCGGTGTGCGATTCTCATCGCCATTTACCGCGAGTGCCTTTGCTAAATGATTTGCCGCAGCTTGGAAATCCTGCGCATTGAAGAAGATTAAACCACGCAAATAGGCCGCTTCTGCCACTGCCTTCCCCTGCGGGAAACGGGTCAGATATTCATCCAGGGCCGCCGTTGCGCCCGCCACATCTTGTTCACTTAAAGCATCACGTGCTCGCAAAAGTAAGGCATCGGGCACCACCATCGCATCACCCGAAGCTAATGCTAAAGCAAGTGCCTGCTCTGCGCGATCTTTCATCTCTGCCTGACGGAATGCACAGGCTGCCGCAAATGCCGAACGTCCCGCGCAGGGCATCGTGGGCCACGTCTCAGCTGTGCGCAACCAGATTTCACCCGCCGCCGCATAATTCTTTTCCTTATGCTCTAATGCGCCAAGACGATACGAGGCTTCTGCCGCCTGTTCTGCAGGAGCGTGTTCCATCAACCAAGTCGCCGCGGCACGTGTGTGAACGACATTCGCCGTTTGGAGTGCCGCATCCAGACGATACCACATCAAAACCGAATAGGCCTTTTCGGGCAGAATCGTTGCGACGCGTGCATAGGCTTTGAGGAATGCCGCAGGATCGCCAGCGCGTGCACGCAGGGTCAACATCGCCTCTGCGGCAGAGGGTGCCTGCGGGTCATTGGGGAATTCGCTTAAGAGACGTTCATATGCCGTAATCGCACCGATTTCATCGCCGAGGGCCGTGAAGACTGCGCCTTCTAAGACCAAGCGACCTGGCGTAGCCGCCGCATTCACGACCTTATCTGCAGAGAGCCAAATGCGCGCTTCATCGGGACGATTCGCACGTAACGCCGCCCAAGAGGCGGGCAACAATAAGGTGTGTTTCGCCAAGAGCTTCTCGCCGACTTCTTTTGCAAAGCTGGCCGCTTCGGGATAGCGTGCCGAACGATAGGCACCCGAAAATGCAGCTAAAGCCACCTCTTTTTTGCGGTCAGGATTGGTTTCTGCGGCAAGAATTTCGCGGTACAACTTTTCCGCTTCTTCATGACGGCTTGCCGTCTTTGCGATTAAGGTCGCCTGAGTCAAGCGCGCATGGGCCGCATACTTTCCCTTTTGGGAGGCGATGTATTTGTACAAAGCCTCCGCATCGCGAGGACGATTCACCGCCTCATAGCAAACCGCCAGGCGATACTGAGCCGCTTCACGGATATCCTTTGAGTCGCGATTGACCGAAAGGGTGTCTAAAATCGGCAAAGCCTGAGCCGCTTCATTATTTTCAAGCAACGAAATGGCTAAGCGTAACTTCGCCGCCGCGGCGCGTTCGCCCTTGGCCAATTCGGAGACCTTTTTGTAAAGCGCACGAGCCTCTTTGTCACGCCCCAAGCGTTCATAGCACTCTGCAAGGTTGAAGCGCACCTCATTCTGCAAGTCATCAGAAGCCGAGCCGGGCGCCTTCAAAAAGGCTTCATACTCTGTGGCCGCCTGTTCTGACAAGCCTCGACGGAAGAGACCTTCGGCAAAGGTTAAGCGTTCATCTGCGGCGTGCAACATCGCCACGCAAAAACAACACAATAAACAACAAATTAGACGCATAGTATTCCAATAAACAACATTAGCCGATGATGACTCGACGTCCCTCAATGCGCAAACGCCCCGCTGCGAGATGACGGAGGGCTTCTGGGAAGGC
Source organism: Kiritimatiellia bacterium (assembly GCA_017558005.1). GTDB lineage: Bacteria > Verrucomicrobiota > Kiritimatiellia > RFP12 > DVOR01 > Spyradenecus. The sequence continues at coordinate 43,640 of JAFYWN010000007.1, forward strand.
GATGTGCTCCTGCACTTGAATGCGCGCATGGAGCGTCTCAGGGGTGTCCCCCTCCTCCACAGGCACGCACTTCTGCACAATAATCGGTCCGCTATCGGTGCCCGCATCCACAAAGTGTACCGTGCATCCCGCCACCTTTGTGCCATAATCAAGTGCTTGCTTCCAAGAGTGCAAGCCTGGGAAGGCTGGCAAAAGTGCAGGATGGATGTTTAAGACGCGATTGGGGAAGGCAGCCAAAAGGCCTGGCTTCACAATACGCATAAAGCCTGCGAGCACCACGGTGTCTGCGCCTGCTTCCTTCATAATGCGAATGTATTCTTGTTCGGCTTCGCCATCCAGCTTCGTCTTAAACGGTGCGCAGGAGACATAGCGTCCCGGCAAACCGTGCTTGGCCGCGCGCTCAAGAATCTTCGCATCTGGCACGTCTGCCAAGACGCACACAATTTCTGCATCCAAAGTTCCAGCTTCAATCGCGTCCACGATGGACTGCATATTGCTTCCAGAACCAGAACCCAATACTGCAAGCTTCAATTTCACTTTGTTTCCTCCGTGGTTGCAGCCGGGGTCTTCCAATCTTCAGGCAGTGCATCAATCACGGTCTGCACCACTTGTTCCAACGTCAAATAGGTCGAATCAATCGCCACCACGCCATCTGCCTTACGCAGCGGAGCGCATGCACGCGAAGAGTCAATGCGGTCACGTGCCAAAAGCGATTCCTTCACCGCTTCCACGTCCTGATTGGCGATACCCTTCTGCACTTCTTCGAGTTGGCGACGGGCCGCACGCACCGCCGGATCTGCTTCGAGGTAGAAACGTGCAGGCGAGTCTGGGAAGACGGCCGTGGTAATATCGCGACCTTCGATAATCAGATTGCCAAAACGGGTGAGGCTGCGAAGTCCTGCGGTAATCTTTTCACGCACAGCAGGCACCGTTGCCACAGGAGAGGCATGGGCATTAATGCGCGGTTCACGCAGTTCCTTGTCGGGGCGAATTCCACCCACTTCATAGACCACGCGACCATCTTCTGCCTTACAGTCGATTGCCAAATCCTTGGCCAAAGCGGCCACGGCTTCTGGATTAGCCGTATCCACGCCCTGCTCCAAGCACTGCCACGTCACAATGCGATACAGAGCACCAGAGTCAACGTGAAGGTAACCCAAACGGCGGCCCACCTCCTTGGATACGGAGGATTTACCGGCACCACTGGGGCCATCAATAGCGATTACGCGTGCGGAAGGATTTTCTGTTGTCATAGTCTGCTGCTCCTCTTCTGCCGAAAGACGCTTCACTTCAGGCTTGATTCCCGTTTGAATCAAACGCTCCACGTCGCGACCGTCGGCGGTTTCCACTTCTAAAAGATACTCAACTAAAAGTTCAAGTTTGTCACGATTCGCGCCAATGATTTCCTCACCACGGCGATATGCTGCTTCCACGAGCTGCGTCACTTCTTCATCAATTGCGCGCGCAGTGGCTTCGGAGTGATCCTGTTTGCGACCAATTTCTCGACCGAGATAGATCTGCTCTTCGTTATCCCCGAAGGCTTGGAAGCCAAATCGTTCGCTCATGCCATAGGCGCAGACCATCTGACGAGCCAGGCGGGTCGCCATCTTAATGTCTTGCGATGCACCAGTCGAGCGTTCGCCCGTAAAATACTTTTCGGCGATACGCCCGGCCGTCAAGACCACGAGCATATCCTTCATTTCATTCTCAGTGCGATTCAAAACGTCTCGCTCAGGCAGGGTCATCGTTGCACCCAGTGCGCGACCACGCGGGATGATTGTCACTTTGTGCAAGGGTTCCGTGTGCTCCAAAAGCACCTGCGCCAAGGCATGACCACCTTCATGCCACGCCGTAATGCGGCGATCCTTATCGGCCATCGTGTGCGAACGACGTTCACGGCCCCACAGGACCTTGTCGCGCGCCTCTTCTAAGTCGGCATGAGTCACCTTTGTGCGACGAGCACGTGCCGCCAATAGTGCCGCTTCATTCAGCAAGTTGGCGAGGTCTGCACCAGAAAAACCTGGCGTACCGCGCGCAACGCGTTCCAAATCCACGTCTTCGCCCAACTTCACCTTATCGGCGTGCACCTTCAAAATCGCCACACGCCCCTCGACCGTGGGCAAGTCAACGACAATCTGGCGGTCGAAACGGCCCGGGCGCGTCAATGCGGGGTCAAGCACGTCCACACGGTTGGTCGCTGCCATGACAATCACGCCACTATTGCCCTCAAAGCCATCCATCTCCACGAGCATCGCATTCAACGTCTGTTCGCGTTCGTCATGCCCACCGCCGATGCCGGTAAAGCGCGTACGGCCAATCGCATCAATTTCGTCAATGAAGAGGATACACGGCGCATTCTTCTTGGCCTGATCAAACATGTCGCGCACGCGGCTCGCGCCGACGCCCACAAACATTTCCACAAAGTCAGAACCCGAAATGGAGAAGAAAGGCACCTCTGCTTCACCTGCGATTGCCTTCGCGAGCAACGTCTTACCCGTGCCAGGAGGCCCCATCAAGAGAACACCTTTCGGCACCTTACCACCCACCGCTTCAAAGCGCGCAGGCTCCTTCAAGAAATCAACAATTTCCTGCACCTCTTCCTTCGCCTCATCCACGCCAGCGACGTCCTTGAAGCGAATCTTCGCATCTTCCTTGTTCATCATCTTGGCGCGTGATTTACCAAAGGCAAAGGGGCCATCATTGCCACCGCCCATTCTGCGCATGAAGAGCACGTAAAAGAGCACAAAGAAGAGAATGATTGGCAGAAGCGAAACCATAATCGGTCCCCACCAACTGCGATTATTCTCTTGAATCGTGCGCACACCAGCCTGCGCCAAACGCGTCTCGAGCCCTTCAGTGTCAAGCAGATTCAGCTTAAAGGATTCACCCTGTGCCTTCGGGTCAACTTGCGCGCCGTCCGCAGTAGGCTTGGGCAACCACTGCCCTTGCAAAAAGGTCTCATCTTCTCCTTCTCGGATTAACTTCACCTCTGCAAGTGCCGCATTTCCCTTCACGCCCCCTGCTTCATCTTTGACGACACCCGCCTCAACGCGTTGCCAGAAATCCAACTGCGAAAGCGGGGCCTCCGCTTTACTCAGGTTTAATCCCTCGCCACCGCCATTGAACAAGGCAATCAAAGAGAAGATAAAGACCGCCAAAAGAACCCACACCATCACAGGTGCGCGCCAATGGGGTTTCTTATCCTTGTTATCGGGGGTATTCTCTTTTTTTCCGGGATTCGGCTTCTTTTCGTCTTTCGACATCTTAGCTCCTCTGAACTTCGCGTCCCTTTTCCTGCGAGACGAGAATTTCAAACATTTGATCATTTTGCTTCTTACAGGCACCCAAAATCAACCCCACGCCATAGGAAAGCAAACCCGCCATGGCGAGGAAGCCGGAGAAGTTCAACGTCGGCTGACGCGGCACTTCGCCGATCTTAAAGTATTCAATCAACACCGGCACAAACAATGCCATTGCGCAGAGCAATAACACCGTACCGACGACTCCAAAGAAGAACTCCGGACGATAAAAACGGAAGAGATTGAAAATCGTCTTCAGTACGCGAATACCATCGCTCACAGTGTTCAACTTCGAGACACTGCCCTCAGGACGATCGCGATACTGCACCGGCACTTCAATCAAGCTCATACGCTTATCAATCGTGTGCAGCGTCATCTCGGTTTCAATCTCAAAGCCCTGCGCCAAAACTGGGCAACTCTTCACGAAGAGACGGCTAAATGCACGATAACCCGTCATCACGTCATTCACACGCTGGCCCCACAAAAGGCGAATCAACGTGCAGACCAACGTATTCCCGAAATTATGTCCAGGGCGCTTATTCTCCTGCATGTACGTTGACGAGAGACGGTCACCATTGACCATATCCGCCTCGCCATCAAGGACAGGCTTAATCAACTTATGCACCTCATCTGCCGGATAAGTGTCATCAGAGTCCACCATCACATAGACATCTGCATCCACCTCCTGGAACATACGACGCACCACATGGCCCTTACCCTGTTGCGGCACGCGACGAACGAATGCACCTGCAGCCTGAGCCAAGTCCGCAGACCCGTCAGAACTGTTATTGTCATAAACCCAAATATCCGCATCCGGCAACTCCGCGCGAAAATCCCGCACCACCTTCTCAATCGTCAAGGCTTCATTGTAACAAGGCAACAATACGGCGACCTTTGGCATAGTCTTCCTCCTTATAAAATTCCGCCCAAAATTATACCACATTTCCCCCAACTCAAATATTTATTTTAATTAATGTATGTAAAAGATTCAGCCAAACTCGCCTCAAAATCCCCTGCGAGTGCTGGGCACAGGTGCCCGACAGTGGCCAATCGACAGTTGGCGCCTCTGGCGCTGGTTGACGGCGCTTCGCACCGTGGTTAAGCGGCAGAGCCGCTGGTTGACGAGCTCGCTCGTGGTTAATGCCTAACGGCATGGATGGTGGCTTTGCCACAGGACTGCCAGTGTGGGGGTCTCCACGAGTCGCACAGTCATGCACGCTGCGTCGCACGGGCACATATCCGTGCTCCGCCAGCGTGCGCTTGTCTCTTCTTACTCCTCTCTTCTCACTTCTTACTACAAGGGCGCAGCCGCTTAACTGGGGAATATGCGCTCGAGCACGAAGTGCTGAGAAACAGGCAACTCAAGTGAGCTTAGCGAACGAAACTTAGAACTTGTGGCGTAGCCACCCCGTGGACTCTAAAATTCGTATAAATTCGTAAAATTCGTGGTTAAAATCCCGTGCGCGAAAAGTTCACTTTTTCCATTTTTTCATCGATTTTTCGCTTGTTGAAAACTTTTTTTAGTTATCAACAAGTTATCAACAATTCACATTTCACGACGCAGTTTTTTGAAATTTTATGGCAGATCAACGGATTTTCGGCGTTTTTGCTCAACCTTGTTAAAAATGCATAACTCATTGAGTAGTATGGAGATAAAGCAAAAATAGAGCAAAATTAACTCCGCTACAGTCGCTTCCTTGCGAAATTTTGGACCCAGAGTGATAGAAAAGTTATCAACAAGTAGCAGCTTTTTGGGAGAAAGCTAAAGCAATTCCGGGTCAATATCAGCGAAATTGGTGAGCAGTATCAGCGAAATTGATGAGCAATATCAGCGATTTCGGGTGACCAAAATCAGCGATTTTCAGGCGGAATTTTCGCTTACTTATCGCGAAATTTTCGCTTACCTGGTTCGGTAGAGTTGACTACTTGGCTCCGGTTTGCTACACTTTTAATGTGTGTAGAGAGAAGAGATTGGCTTCGCCATGTTTCGGGGTTTTGGGTTCTGGGTTCGGGGTTCGCGCCTGCGGCGCAGGACGACGTGTGTTTAGGTTTTCCACGGTGGAGCACAATCTTGACGTTCGCTACCGCTCTCTGCCTCTCCTTGCGGAGATGGCCGACGGATTCGGCACTCCTCGCTACGGACAGGCGTCCTACTGCGGGCCCTCACCGTTGTCACGCTGCGAGAAATGGGCACATATCCATTTCTTCGCCAGCGTGCGCTCACCAAGATCTAAGGCGGCGTCCCTTTGCCCCTTCGTATTCGCCGCCCAACCAGGAACGCTCAACTGCAAGGGTATTGAATGGATAAAGAAAAACCCGCATAGCAGAACTCCACGACAGAACTGCTATGCGGGACCCAAACCAAAGGATTCCTTTGAAAAAAGGCAACCAATGATGGCGGGAAGCATATCAAAAGAATGGTAAAAGTGAAGCCAGAATTTTAAAAATTATTGCCTTTGAGTAATTACGGCAATGAGTTGTGATTTTTCCATAAAAAACCGATGCACCTATTAATTAATGTAAGAAACCCTCTTTCGGTTATGGGATAATTTTGATAGAATACTTTACTGTAAGGCTTGCAGAAAATGGCTTGCATTTTAGAGGCTATTTTGCCTGCAAAATGAGTGAATTTTGAGAGGGAGCATGCGAAAACGCATGTAGGTTGATGACTGAGATTAAAGAGTTTCATTTATTTGCAGGTATTGGTGGCGGGATTTATGGTGGTGAATTATTAGGCCACAAATGCTGTGCAGGTGTTGAAATCATGCCATATGCACAAAAAGTACTCAAGCAACGTCAAGAGGATGGTTGGTTGCCTAAATTCCCGATTTATGGTGACTTGTGTGTATTGGATGGAACGCCGTTTAAAGGTAAATTTGACATCCTTTGTGGCGGTTTCCCGTGTCAGGCGTTTAGTACTGCAGCACATGGGAAAAATATCGCGGCAAAGAATCTTTGGGGTGAAATGCTCCGTTTTGTAAAAGAGTCCGATGCTCCAATTGTATTTGGTGAAAATGTTGTTTTACGTGCAATTGAACAAGCAAAAGTTGACTTAGAAGCGATTGGTTACAAGGTTGAGCGTATTCGTTTGAGTTGTTCTGATATTGGTGCTGACCATCAACGTAACCGTTTTTGGGTACTGGCAGTAAAAGATTATGCTGTTTTTGAAAAAATTGCAGCCCATTTGAAACAATTGCCGAAGTTGACTGGTGATTGTTGGACGAAGAGTCCTTCTGAGACGGGTGCCCCTGTTGAAGTGAAGGTGGGTGACCGCCGAGATCAATTACTTGGTGTCGGTAATGCACAGTCTCCGTTTGTTGCAGCTACAGCATTTCGTATCTTGGTGAATCGCCATTTGAATCATATAGATAGGCGGTCTGAACTCGTCTCGGCTAAAGAATTGGATGCAGTGTTTGAGAAGCGTGAGACGTGGATTCAGAAGACGTTTAATAACATTGGACTTGTACATACTCCGACAACAATGGCTAATTATGCATGTCCTTCAATGATGAAACATCAAGGGTGTCGTAATTTTACTGTTGTTTTTGGGCGTCCACAACCTGAAAATGCCGAATACTTAATGGGCTTTCCTTTAGGCGCGAGTTCGCCAAATCCATTGCCTATAACAAACTTCAAGCGTTGGAGATGATTATGAGTGCAGGTCGGATTTTAGAGTCATTGGGTAAAAGGCGTATGAAGCCTTGGACTTATCCAAATTCATATGCAATCATTAAACCCGCGAGTTTAATGGCTGAGCAATCAACAAATAGAGATTCGGCTTCTTGGAAAAAAGCTGAGTATATCGTAATTGATGAAGTTCAGTATGGCCAGGGGAAACACCTAATTCCTGCATGGTGTTATTTCACTGCGGCTGATCCAGATGGTGCGGCAGGCTTTCAAAAGTTGTTGATTAACATTGGCGGTGGCCAATATGCTATGTATGACAATATGGGGTGTGGTCCCAAAATCGGTACTTTACGTGAATTGGTAAAGTAATAGAAGTCGTTTGCTTACTTTTAAGGGAAGGAATAACACGATGGGGCGCGGTGGAAAGGCAAAAATTAGTGCAGCCGTTTGTGAAATGTTTGAACGGCTTGGAATTAAACGATTAGAGGCTTGGACACATTCAAACTCTTTTTCTGGGGCAACAATTTCTAATTTTACGTCACCGGATAACCAAAATCGTGCTAATCGCGGTCAATCAAATTGGAGAACCGCAGAGTATATTGTAGTTGATGAGTTTAACCAAGAGAGCGAAGAGATTGATCAGAGCGAAGAGATTGATCTTTCTATATGGAAAGAGATTACGGATGCTGACCCTGACAAACATCATAAAATTCAAAAAATGTTAATTCGTACAGGTAATAATCAGTATGATTTGTATAATCATGATGCGAATAAAATTGCGTCAGGAAGTTTAGAAGAAATTGAGAACTTTATACGAATAAACAATACACAATTACAATCAAAACAATTAGTGGTTCAAGACCGCTTATTGGTTGCTTTACAGTTGTTTACAACGAAACGTGGTTCGTATCAATTTAACCCTGTGTTACCTAACGAAGAGGTTACTGCAGAAAATTATTCTTACGAACATCTTGATAATTGGAAGGCCTTTTGCACGGAAGTGCAGGAGTCTCCATCGGATATTTCGGTTTGTTTCGCATCCAAGGTGGTCAAAGACCTTGGGATGCTCCCATCACTTCTAACACGTTTTTTAGTTCGTTTGGCGCCTTCAGTCTACGCTGCATGTTCAGAGCATACGGCAGAGGCATTGTATTTTCTTGAGTTGACGAAAACGAAGGTGTTACCTGAGGATTTGACAGCTGATGCGTATGAGTCTTCTAAGGCAGTGCAGACGCAGATTCGTGATAAGATGCGTAAGATGAAGATTCTTTCTCAAGAGGGAAAAGAGGCGAATTATCTCACACTAGCAGAGTTTTTGTGGTTTGTTAATGACAACAAGGATTTGATCGAGGGTAAAGTTATGGAAAAGCAAATTAAGTCGGTTAATAAAACTAAGGTTAAAGAAGATTCTCGCAAAGAGAAGCGTTTGAAGTGTAAGACTGCGGACGATGTTTTGATTTTCCGTTTAATGGCAACATTGCGCACGAAGCCTTTTGCCATTCTTGCGGGGCACTCGGGTACGGGTAAGAGCCGTTTGGTGCGTAAGTTGGCATACATGACGTGTAATGTGGAAGAACTTCAGAATACAGAGAAGAATTCCCCAGAGAACTTTTGCATGGTGCAGGTGAAGCCGAATTGGCATGACTCTATGGATTTATTGGGGTATCGCAGTGCATTTGAAGATAAAAGTTATGTGACGACGGATGTGGTGAAGTTTATTTGTAAAGCGTATGCCTATCCTGAAACACCCTTTTTCCTTTGCTTAGATGAGATGAATCTTGCACCTGTTGAGCAATACTTTGCTGAATTCTTAAGTGCGATGGAGTCGTTGCGAGAACTTAAAAGTTCTGACGAGGAGACATCTTCTGACGAGGAGACATCTTCTGACGAGAAGACATCTTCTGACGAGAAGACATCTTCTGACGAGGAGACATCTTCTGACGAGAAGATGTCTTACACCTCGGATACGCTTTTTACGTTGACTGACGATGAATTAAAGTCTCAAAGTAAGTTGTTTGATTTAGGGTGTGAAACCGGTGTGGGGCAAACGTATTTGACGAAACGTGGCGGTGTGACGATTCCAAAGAATCTCTTTGTCGTTGGCACTGTGAATATGGATGAAACCACATGCCAATTCTCTCGTAAGGTGCTTGACCGTGCGATGACGATTGAAATGACGGATGTAAACTTTGCCAATTTCGGCAAAGTGGCCGATCCAAGTTTTACGGACCTGCTTGCAGAAGAGATTGTTCAACTTTTGCTCAATGGAGACATTAAGGTTGAAAGCCTTGATACCGAGGATGTTGCTACTGACTCAAAACTGTGTAAGCTTCAGCAACGTTTAGCGAAGACCTCTTTTGCGATTGCATATCGTTTTGCGAAGGAATACACGTTGTTTAAGAGAGCTATTGAGGAATTTAAAAAACATATTTCAGGATCCCCTCAAAAATCTGAGGATGAATCTTCAGAAGTTGCTGAGACACCTGAAGACTCCAAGCCTTCAGAGGCCTCAAATTCTGGAATGCGTGAGACTGTGGACAACTTAGATGCCTTAGATCAAATGGTCTTAATGAAAGTGTTGCCACGTATTATGGGGAGAACTGAAGACGTTAAGGCAATATTCACAGGGGTGCGCGATTTTAATCCTGAGGGTTCAAAAGAGCCTATGTCGGATTCACTTTTAGGCATTTTTGGGAAAACGTCTGAGTCAGGCAAGAAGATGATTGAGATTATGGAGCGAGGTGGCTCACATTTGACTTTTTGGCCGTAAGTGTGTGAAAGACTGATGAAACAAAAAAAAGTTTTTGCGTTTGAGATTCCAGGGCTGTTGAGCTTCTGCGTCACAGGGAATAACACTGGACGCGTGGAGCGTTATTGTAAGCGTATTAAGTGCACATCTCAAGACGATAAAGCGAAGGTTTTGTTTCAGGCAAATCGCAAAGGGACGTGGCATTTTTTTGAACCGAAAAGTGAGACTGTTGAGGAGAATGTTACTGCAAGCGCTTTACCTGTCTTTTATGAAACGACTTATCAAGTAAAATGCAAGTTTGAGCGCAAGGTGAAAGATGTGCGTGTGTCGCACAAATTGGTGAGCGTGGCGGACGAGTTCTACTATGACGAAGAGGATTGTTGTCTTTCGGGGCCGCTCAATTTCATTAATACACCCGGTAAATTTGCCTTTGAGATAAATATTGAGATGGCAACAGGGGAAACGACTACATTGAAATTAGAGTGGTGGGTCGTCTCCGAGAAGATGAATGTTATTGAGGATTATAGTGCCATTGTAGAAAAGGTGTCTTCAGTGAAGCCCGAATTGGTGTATGCCTTTTTGGCTAAGACCATGAATGAGAGTGGGCTTTCTTCTGAAAAGGGACAGTCGGATGCAGTGTGGTATGATATTTTTCAAACGCTTGTCTCAACGTATCGTTCGGCTTGTGAACATGTGGTTCATAATCCGCATTTAAGGTATGTGGAGCATGAGCAGTATTTGCGTGTGAACCAAATACGGCGATGGACGCCAGCGTTAATGCAACGTTACCAACAGACGGATAAGTCTGTACGTGAAATGCGTCATTTTCACGCAACAGAAGTCGTCCCAGAGGTGGATACTGTTGAAAATCGGTTTGTGCTGTTTACGTTAACAAAGATTGCAGAACGATTGCGAGATTTCGCAAAACGTTGCCGAGAAGAGGGTGGCGGTAAGATTAGTGAAGACTTCATCAAGCAGATGGAGGTTGATGCGACATCATTTGAAGAGATGACTTATCATCCATTCTTCCGTGAGGTGGGGCATTATAATGGTGTTGTGCAAGAGAGTTTGGCACTTCTTCGAAAGCGTGGATATGCCGAGATTTACGACACATGGTTGAAATTAAAACATTCGTTAGACCTCACTGGAAGCGGCATTGATGTGGGAAATAATCCCATTTGGAAGTTGTATGAGTTCTGGTGCTTCTTGATGATTCGAGATTGGTTAATGGAGCGTTATCCAGATCCCAAGGGCTCATTAGGAGATGTCGTAGAAACATCGGATATTTTTGAAGACCCATATGATGAAGCCACAGGAGAAACGAAACAACCTGCTGGAAGTAAAAAGTGTGAGTATGTATTTAAAGATGAAATGGGCAATCGTGAGATTGTGCTCACCTATCAGCTTTCGTATGGTCATGGAAAGAATGGCTCTGAGGATGTGTCAGGGCATCTTTCTTATGTGGTAGAGCAGATTCCTGATATTGTGATGACAATTAAGGACTTAGGCATTGCACAGAATGAGCATACCTATCTCTTTGATGCGAAGTATCGCATTATGCAGTATCCATCGGCAACAGACCATCAAAAAGACGCATCTCCTCATGCTGCAATAAATGACATGCATCGTTATCGTGATGCGATTCTTTATCGTAGTCAAAAAAGCGGGAAGCTTTCGCGTGAAGTGATTGGTGCGTATGTACTTTTTCCTGGACGGCTGGGAGAGTCTTACGATTATACAGAAATCATTAGAAATGAGAATATCGGTGCGATCCCTCTCTTACCTGGTGAAGAGGGGACGAAAGCACTATTAGCATTCCTTGAAGAGATTATTACCCGTGGCACACCAAAAGAGCACCTTGAAAAGGTAATCCCCACGCGTGGTACTTCGGCGGTCTTGGGTGACGATATGCCGTTAGGATTCCCCAAAGGGGAGAATATTATTCGCATTTCCTCAACAGAGAAACGGCCATACTACGAGTATTTTAATGAATTAAGAGGCTCAACAATACCAACATTCTTCTATTTGACGCAATTGGCATGTGAATATGATGGTAATACTTCTGAGCAAAATGCCTCCCAAAAACAGATGGTCATCATTTGGGCAGAGACGGATAAACGTCTTCCCATTCGAGTATTGTTGGGAAAATATCATGGATGTCAGAAATACGATAAAGAATCTATTTACAGATTAGATAATAATTTTTCGGGTGGAAATTCATTAGAAGTCGCTTTGGAAAAGAGTGATAAGGTTTATGTTTGGGAGATTATAAGTGTGGAGTGATTTTAAAATGGTTTGACATGAGGTAAGGTATTTGCTTTATTTAAGTTAATGGTTAATCATTGAAGAAGTAGCATTTAGGGTAACGGTTGAGCTGCAAGCAAAGTAATAAAACTTTTTGCAACGATTGAGTTTACATTTTAGGAGATAAACATGGCGAGTCATCTTCATTTTCAAACAGCTTTCTCGGTAAAGCCCACGGGGGTGCATTCTGCGCGAGAATTGTTTTCGAAGCTGCAAACAGTTATTTTTAATTGGGTTTGTCAAAAGCAGAATAAACATGGTTATAAGCAAATAGATATTGATGCATTCAAGAAGAAGCTTGAAGTGCAGGGGTTTGTCAATGGTGCGAAATTGAAAACCGTTTCTTGCTTTATGGATGATGAGATATCTTGGGCAATGCGTTTTGAGGAGCTTGACACCTCGGATGCATCGCGTCCATGGACAACAGAGGTGGGGATGTATTTAAGTGATGAAAATGGAGCTGTTAACTTTTCCTATACAACATACTATAGGACGTCGGTGGCGGAGGAGTTTGAAAAGCCTATTAAGCCAACATACAAGTTTCCACATTTGATTAAATTAATTTTGGAAATACCAGGAACACAAGTCTATTTTAGCGGAGGATTACCCTTAACGTCATCCTACACTAAAATTAGGACTTCACAAGAGGCATTAAACTTTATTTCCGCAGCGAATGATGGGAATCGAGAGGATTCGCTTGTTTTAGTAATGGGAGCTTCGCGTGAAAATGAAATGCGGGCAAGAAATCTAGCACAGACACTTTATGGAAAGGTGTGCGTCTTTCTTGCAGATAGAACGCCAGAAGTGCTTGAGACATTTTGTAACAAAAAACATACTTTTAACCTTGGTCAAATAAGGATTTATTATCCACGTAAAAGTCGAGGGTCAAAAGACTACTCAAAAGATAAATTAAACGAGCTTGACAATGCAATAGCACAATTATTAAAAATCCCTGCGATAAAGACTCCGACTTCGGTTCGAACCCTTTCAGATGTGATGCATCGTCGCCTATTCATAAAGCTTACTGGGCTTAATGAGTTTTTTAATAAATTAAAAAAGGCTGCGCAGAGTGAACTGAAGCGCGAAGAGGTTGATATGGATTTTATCAATCTGGTGCAAGAGACAAATGAAGAACTGCAAAAGGAAAATGAGAAGTTGCGAAATGAAATAGAGACTATTGAAGCGGTCGCAGAATCAGAAATGAAAGAATTGAGAGACGTGTTTGCGAAGAAAGAAGCTGAGTATTTGGCTCAGATTAGAAGTCAAAAAAAGACACCTTCGCTACCACGTGAATTTCCTGCCAAACTTACAGATGTCTTAGCGTGGGCTAAACTTTTGCCGAATCTAATGATTGCACAGAGTGCTCATGCTTCAGCTAAGAAGTATGAGCAATTCAAAGAGTTTAGTGTAGCATGGGATATGCTACTTGCACTGAATAGCGTTTTGTTTAGGTTAAAATTTACTGAAAATAAAAGTAATTTCTGGACAGAATTTCAGGATCGTACAGGTTATGAATTTGCGAAAGGTGAAGGACCTAAGACAAATAGTGATACTGCTTTGGTCAAGCTTCGTCAATTCCAGCATAATGGGAAATCATATGAAGGGTGGATGCACTTAAAGTATGGAAATCAACCCAATAAGCTTCTTCGTATTCATTTTGATTTTGATGAAGAATTGCGAAAAATTGTAGTGCTTCATGTGGGAGATCATATCCCTAATGCCACAACCGGTAAACTTTAATGCCTAAGGGAATAGTGTTATGCCAAAATTAAATGACAAAAATATTAATTATCACGCTTCATTCGTGATTGATCATCAAGATTCAAAGCAGACGTTTCATGCCATTCTTGAAATTTTAAAGAAATGGCTGAAGGAGAAAGAGCGTAGTTTTAAGAATCCTAAGATGAAAGATGTGTATGGGGTATTCTCTACATTTGATCAATCTCAATCTGCAACATTTGGTAGCAGAACTGAAACGCGACATTTGAAGATTCAATCCGCAGAAAATAAGGAAAAGAAATTATGGGGATTTGAATATTCGCATCCTCAATTTAACAATCGCAAGTCAATGCTGATTCGGTATTGGTATGTAGAAGTCTATATCACATCCTTTAAAAATACAAATAATGTCGCGGTGTATGTCTGTGTTTCATATAGTTGGAATCGAACAAAGATGCTTGAAGAAGATGATGCACGTCTTCCAACGCCCACAGTTCCAGGCTTTATGAAAAACTTGGTAAAGACATTTAATCTTCATATAGAGGGATGTCCGTTCAGTTTCTCGCCTAAACCTTATCTTTTAAACACAAAAGAAGATGTGGAGCCATTTATTGATTTGCTTAGGGATGATGATCGAAAAACATTTATTTTACTTTCAACATATTCGCCTACTTACCAAGCTGCAGAAGACTTTTTAAAACGATTGGCGGAAAAGGTATTAGGGAAAGCATTATTTTTTCACGTAGATCCTACAAAGGAGGCGTTTAAGTATCTAAAACGTGCAAATGTTTTTGAGAAGCTTGAATCGAATACCATCTACATTATTTCAGAGATGAGGAAAGGCCGTTTAGGAATTCAATGGATATTATCACCTCCTGGTCCTACTGAGGCTTATTTTGATAATACATCTAACCGATTGCAAGAGTTCTTTTATCGAAATCAGATTGTACTTGCTGATGGCGCAATAACCTCTTTTTCTGCAATTTTTTCTGCGGATTTGTTTGAGCGTTTTCAAAAGGAGCGTGATGCTAAACTGTCTGCGCAAGGCGCTAAAGAAGAGGCAATTGGCAATGCTCATGCTGCGGAGGAATTGTTTGAAGATTTATACGTGCGTAACGAGAATACAGTGAATGAAAACAAGACCCTTAAAGATGAGAATAAGGATTTAAAGAATAGACTCGCACATGAGCAACGAGAACACAAGCGAAAAGAGAATGAACTAAAAACTCAAGTTGATAACGCAGAGTCTCGTCTTGTAACAGCTTTCTACAACTCTGCGCAATGTAAAAAGTTGCGAGATAAAGTGGAGTGTTTAAAAGAGATTTTATCCCCAAGGCTTGTATTTACAGATAAATCACTCTCAAGTTTAGAGCGGTGTACAAGAGAAAATGAAGCAGAATTGATAGAGGGATTAATAGCCTTGTATCATATTTTGTGGCCAATTCATATTAAGGGCGCAATTGGACAACGTATAGAAGATGTCTTTAAGAGTACAAAATTTAAGTATGCGCCTCAAGAAAATCAGGAAACAATGGATGTTCTAGACTATCGAAAAGATCGTACGGTCACGTATAATGGTAAAGATTATGTTTGCGAGAGTCATCTTAAGTTTGACAAAAATGGACGTATCTATTTTAAGTTTTCAGAGGAGTTAAAGAAGATAGTGTTATGTGTTCTTGGAGTTCACCTAGATACTGCAGGCACAAAACGTAAAAGTATTAATTGATGGGTTATCACCATGATAAGGAGTCTGCCTTTTAGGCTTGTAAGAACTAGGTCACACGTTAAGATTGGACGGGGTTGTGATTTGAACATATTTGATTTGTAATGAGAGCTGTCCGTCCAATTAAAATTGATGCTCCTCATTTTGTGATGCGCGTAAAAGAAGACAACACAAGTACTTTTTCTGTAAATTTGAGTTGACTCATAGTTTTTCAATCAACAGTTCCTTTTCAAAGGCGATTTAACAATAAAATCTTATCTTTTTTGTTGCATTTTAGATTTTACTTTGTTATTATTATGCCGTTTCAAACATTCTCCTACACAGACACACAACCCCACCCCGCCACGAACATTGTTCGGGCGGGTTTTTCTTTCGTTTCTAAGGATGTGAATTAGGACAAGAGGTCTTCGATTTCTGCCATGGTCAGTGTGGAGACGATGGAGGCGTCGGTGGCATTGACGGTGGCTTCGATGAGGGCCTGCTTTTTGCGTTGCATCTCAAGCACTTTTTCTTCAATGGTGTCTTGTGCAATGAGTTTGATGGCTTGTACGGTTCGCTTTTGTCCAATACGATGCGCTCGGTCGGTGGCTTGTTCTTCTGCGGCAGGGTTCCACCATGGATCAAAGTGCACAACCATGTCGGCACCCGTCAAATTTAGGCCTGTGCCACCAGCTTTCAGGGAGATTAAGAAGACGGAGATGGTGGTGTCTTGATTGAAGCGCGCACATTCGTCTAACCGATTTTTTGTTGAGCCGTCTAAGTAGCAGAAGCGAATTTCTTCTTCGGTTAGGCGCGCAGCAATCCGTTTGAGCATTGAGGTGAATTGGGAGAAGATGAGCATTCGGTGGCCACCTGAACGCGCTTCTGCGAGTAATTCCATCAAGGTATTTAGTTTGGCCGAGGTTTCTTCGCCATCGGCCACTTTGTAGTCTGGCATGAGGCAGGCATCGCAACAAATTTGACGCAATCGCATGAGGTCTGCCAAGACTTCAAAGCGTGACTTTTCAAATCCTTTTTCTTTCACAAGGTTACGCATGCGGGTGCGGACGTGTTCACGAATGCGGTCGTAGGCATTCCGCTGAGAAGGCGTTAACTCGCAATACATCACGGTGCGGATCTTATCGGGCAAATCTGGCGCCACTTCTTTTTTCACACGGCGAAGTAAGAAGGGATGGAGTTTTTTCCGCAGTTGGTCTTGTGCAAGCTCGGCGGCTCGTCCTCCTAATGCCACGGCATCTTCGTAACGCAGCTTAAAGGCGTCATATTTCCCGAGGTAATCTGGCATGAGGAAGTCCATGATGCTCCAGAGGTCTGAAACACCATTTTCAATCGGTGTACCAGAGAGGACCAGACGCGTATCGGAGCGCAACTGTTTGACGGCTTGCGCATTTTGCGTTCGCTGATTTTTAATTGCTTGCGCTTCGTCTAATACGACAGCGGAATAGGCACATTTTGTGTGGAATTCGGTGTCTCTACGAATTAAAGCATAACTTGTTATGACCAAATCGCTCTCGGGTACTTTTTTAAATTTATTGAAGCGATCGGGCCCAGATAAGACTAAGCAACGCAACCAGGGCACAAATTTCAGTGCTTCACGTCGCCAGTTTTCTACCAAAGAGGTTGGGCAGATAATCAATGCGGGGGCGCGTCTAGCTTCTTCACGATAGCGTGGTAATTGCAGCCAGGTCAACGTTTGAAGGGTTTTACCTAAGCCCATCTCGTCGGCAAGGATGCCACAAAATCCACAGGTTTCCAAAAAGCGCAACCAATAGACACCTTCTTTTTGATAGGGACGCAAGGTCTCTTCAAGGCGACCTAAGGGAACGGGTTCTGGCTTTTCTTCACGATTTTGGGCGGCAGCCCGTTTACGCCAGTCTGGGTGTGTTTCAAAATCAATCCCATCCAAGCTCGCAAGAACCGCCTCAACAAATGGCACGTGTACTGCTTCTACGCAAGAACTGCCGGGTGTTTTCCCTGCCGTAGCATGGCACGAAGCGAGGGTCTTTCGTAGGGTTCGCAATGCATTGATATCAATTAATGCAAGTGCGCCCTCTTTTTCAATATACGCATTTCCATGCGACAAGGCGCGTTCTATCTCTGCGGCGCTAACGGAGAGCTTGCCTTGGGGGGACTCGTAAACAGTGGTTAATTCAAAAGAGGTGCCTGTCGCAGAGGGTTTCACAGAGACCACGGGTACAATCATTTCTGCTCGTTCAAAGCAGTCATTTATGGCCCCAGATAAAATCACGCGCCACCCCACACGGCGAACGGCGGGGATGTGTTCGCCCAAGAGATTGCGAATGGCACGTGTACCGCTTACGGTCCCTAAATGTTTGCCATCGGAGCCATAAAATCCCATTGCTTGGGTGTATTCCAAGGCGGCGCGCTCTGCTTCACGATTGCGAACGTAACAATGATAGAAGTCGTCTGGATCGGGTTGGGAGACCTCTTCTTTTGAACCAACGGTTACATAGTTATTTCCATAACAGGCTTTTAGGCGCGCTGTTACGTAATTCTCATCCCCATCAAGTTCTAATACAAATCGTGGTTCGCCTGGGGTCGTTGTGAAAAGTTCAAAGGGAACACTTTCTTCATCCAAAGGTAATGCCGCCGTCATCTGCGGCAGTTCATTACGATAAAAGTGTACTAATGCCCCACGAGAGACTTGTACAGGTTCGCAATAGACTGCTTGATAGGGTAAAGGCAAGGTGCTCGCCACTGGGTGCGCATCGGCTCCCTCAATTAAAAAGCCTTGCGTGCCATGCACCAACAAAACGCCTGCTTGTGGTGCACCAATTGAGACGATTAGCGAATCGGTCTCCAAGTTTGGACGCAAGCGAATCGGCGTTTGTACAGGTTCTTTACACATTCGAATTTGTTTACGCTCCGTAGCGAACCCTACCCAACTCTTTGCAGCGCATCGAATGATTGAGAGGGTGTCTGCCTGCGAGAGGTCAATGGTATCTGTAAATGCTCCCTCAGTAATATCCTCAAAGATACCAATTAAATCCTCATCTCCCTCGGAGAAGGCGTAACGCTCCTTCGGCAGCTCTTGCGGTTTCCATGCCTTCCCTGCCACATAGATGCGAATGCCAATGCGCACCGTGCCATTGTAAAAGGCCTCACGCAACGATTGTAACGAAGGAAGGAAGACGCGTAACAATGCAGGACGGCCATGAGGGTCTCGCTGGATCAAATCTTTCGCTTGTGACAAACGCGCCATCCGTGAACGTTCTTCGTCGCATTGTTGGCGACGGGATTCACTTCCATAAAGATGCATCACTGCGAGCATCCCCGCCACGATGTGTTCACACAAGAGGCCTCGATCCCGTGAATCCGAACAAAGACACTTCCCCTCAGCGAGCCCATTGGGAAGCATTTTAAATGTAATTGGCAATTTTACATGGTTGCCCGCAACGGTTGCCTGTCCATTTGGATAAGCAAAACTTACTTGTGAGACTGCCCCCGACTTGAGTAAGCGCGTCGCACGGACCAAGGTTGTGGCATCAGCCCACTTTTCAATTTGGGCTAATGATGGGGCGCGCTCAGCAGAAAAGGTTACCGAATCTGCCGAACCTCGCTGCTGATCCACCCATGCCAAAGCAACGGCTATCGCGTGTGCACACATGCCCTCTTTTTGCGCGGCGGCACAAACACACTGCACCTTAGGACGGCCCTCTGTTAATGTAATGCGCGGCACGATACGCGCGGCGCCAATCTTCAGTGAGGCGGCAATTGTAGAACCGCTACTTTGCACCTTCCCCTGCAATGCGCCAGAAGTGTACAGCCGATGCCCTTGTTCAGCCATTTCCAAGTTTGCCCACGTGGCAATTTGTTCGCGCGTCAATCTCATAAATCTAAAAACTTCTCAGCATATTTCAGGGGCATCTCAATGCACCGCTTTATCTAACCGCAAGCATAACAAAAATAGTATGATTTCTCAACATCCTCCCTCGCATGATAGACCGTTTTAGCACACGAAGCCCCCATTTTCATTTCCCAAACCTAAAAATAAGAGTAGTATCTTTTTTCTTTTTATGGTATGCTAACCGCATCAACCTTGAAAGGAGTTTGAATTATGAGCGGCATTTTTAAAGCCTATGACATTCGTGGTATCTATGGTGAGGACTTAACTGAAGCGATTGCCTATGACATTGGCAAGGCCTATGTTACGTTTACGCAAGCAAAGAAAGTGGTGATCGGCCGTGACTGCCGTCCGCACTCCATTCCTTTGCAGGAAGCATTGACGCGTGGCATTACCGAAATGGGCGCTGACGTTGTGGATATCGGCGAATGCTCCACCCCGATGAATTACTTTGCAAACGGCACGTTGAAGGCGGAAGGTTCGATCATGATTACGGCCTCCCACAATCCTGCCGAATGGAACGGATTTAAGCTCTGCCGTGCTGAAGCAGTGCCGATTTCTGGCGTGACTGGCATTGAAGACATTGAAGCCATTGTCAAGGCTCAGGCATTCAAGCCTGTGGCAGATACGACTGGCACTGTCAGCACCTATGACATCCTTCCTGAATATCGCGAACACATTCGCCCCTTCATGAACTTTGCTCGTCGTCCGAAGTTGGCCATTGACTACGCCAACGGCATGGGCATTCCCGAAGCAAAGACCTTTGAAGATGCAATTGACCAGACCCGCCTCTTCGGTGATATCGATGGTAGCTTCCCCAACCATGAAGCAAACCCCCTGCACCACGCTACCTTGGCTGACCTGCAGAAGGAAGTCCGCGCAGGCAAGTATGACTTCGGCGTTGCTTTCGACGGTGACGCAGACCGCGCAGGCTTCATCGATGAAAAGGGTGACATCATCCCGATGGACCTCATCACCGCACTCATCGCTCAGGATGTGCTGAGCCGCGAAAAGGGCGTTATCTTCTACGATCTGCGTTCGAGCCGCGTCGTTAAGGAAGTGATTGAAGCAGCGGGTGGCGTGCCGATGATGAGCCGCGTGGGCCATGCCTTCATTAAGGCACAGATGCGCGAACACAAGGCTATCTTCGCAGGCGAACTCTCTGGTCACTACTACTTCCGCGACAACTTTGTAGCAGAATCCTCCTCCATGGCAGTGATTGCACTCTGCAACATCGTGACCAATTCGGACAAGCCCCTCTCTGAACTCATCGCACCGCTGCGCAAGTATGCCTGCTCTGGCGAAATCAACACCAAGGTTTCCCGTGACCCGAAGGAAATCCTCGCCGAAATCAAGGAAAAGTATGCCGATGGCAATGTCTTTGAATTGGACGGCGTGAGCGTGGATTATCCCACTTGGTGGTTGAATGTGCGCTGCTCCAACACCGAACCGCTCGTGCGTCTCAACCTCGAAAGCACCAAGAGCACCGAGGAAATGGAAGCCAAGCGCGATGAAGTGCTTGCCTTGATTCGCAAGTAATCTTCTCTACTACGGGCCAGATGCTTCAACATCTGGCCCGTATCTATTTTCTAAATTCAAGTTGAGAGAAACTCCAATGATTAACGAACCTGTCTACAACGAATTGATTGAAAAGTATAAGGCGCATTATGGGAAGGCTCCTGAAGTTGTTTCCTACGCACCTGGTCGTATTGAAGTTTTGGGCAACCACACCGACTACAACGAAGGTTATGTCTTCTCTGCCGCCATCAACTACGGTACCTTCTTTGCAATTTCTCGTAATGATGCCGGCGTCAATCGTATTGTGGCAGGCGACTTGATGCATGAAGTCACCTTCCCCTTGACGGGCGCCACTCCGGTGAAGGAAGATACGTGGGCAAACTACGTGATTGGCACTGTGGCGGGTTTGAATCAAATTAAGCAGCAGAACACAGGTTTTGACGCGATGTTTTTGGGTAATGTCCCGATGGGCTTCGGTCTCTCCTCCTCTGCCGCACTTGAAATGTGCACCGCAAAAGCCGTTTGCCAACTCTACACGATTACGGCTGACAACGTCACCTTGGCAAAGGTTGGCCAGGCTGCAGAACGCGACTACGCAGGCTGCCCGTGTGGTCTTTTGGACCAAATCTCCTCGCTCTGTGGCGTGGAAGGCATGCTCGTGAAGACGGACTTCCGTTCGCTTGACGTTGAAACAGTGGATATGGGCCCGAGCGTCTGCTTCTTAATGTGCAATCCTCACGCCAAGCATGCGCTCGTGGATGGTCAGTATGCCACCCGCCGTCAGGCTTGCGAAGATGCCGCCGCCTACTTCGCTAAAGTGCTCCCCCACCCCGTGGCCGCACTCCGTGATGTCACGATGGCAGAATGGGAAGCCAACAAGGATGGCCTGGATCCAATCGTTGCCAACCGCGCAGCACACCCGATTGGCGAAGATGAACGTGTTCTCCTCGGTGCTCAGCTCTTGGAAAAGGGCGACCTTGAAGGTTTCGGTAAGTTGCTCTTCGACTCCCATGAAAGCTCTCGCACGATGTTTGAAAACTCCTGCGAAGAATTGGACAACGTGGTGGCCGTAGCCAAGACCGTCCCGGGTGTCTTGGGTGCTCGCCTCTCTGGTGGCGGCTTCGGTGGCTCTGCAGTGGTTTTGGTCAAGACCGAAGCGGCTGAAAGCGCAGCGAAGGCAATTGCCGAACAGTACAAGGCAAAGACCAATAAGGATTGCGAAGTCTCTATGATTCAGCCCTCCATTGGCGCCTCAATCGTTTATACCGCATAATGCTTATTCGGTAACGACAAATAATAAATCGCCTTGAGGATTCTCAAGGCGATTTCTATTTTTACAAATGATTAGCTCACTTGGCTTTTAACGTCATTTGGCTTTTAAAATGCCTCTTCCTCACGAAGGTAAGGATTATGCTTCACTTCCCATGCCATTGTAGAAGCCTCTTCATGGCCAGGAAGAATGGTTGTTTCGGGCGGCAAAATCTCCGCCAACATCTTTAATGACGCGTTCAATTTTAAGAATGAACCACCCGGCAAGTCTGTGCGGCCAATCGATGCCTTAAACAACGTATCTCCCGTGAAGCACAATGAAACGCCATCTTCACGTTCAAACCAAATGCACTGACCGCCAGGCGTATGCCCTGGCGTGTGCAAGAGGCGAGCGGTAAGTCCGCCGCATGTATAGGTTTCACCAGCGGCAACCAAGGTGGCGGGACGTTTTTGATGCATATAGAAGGGCGGATACTGGTTAAAATTGTGCGTAAATGCCCACTCTGCATCCTCTTCTCGCATAACCACAGGCAACTCGGGCCACTGCTTAAGCAATGCATCCAACGCACCTAAGTGGTCAAAGTGTCCATGGGTCAACACAATGGCAACAGGTGTCAAATGGCGATTTTCCAATTCCGCAATGATGTCTTCTGCATCGGTGCCTGGATCAATAATCCAAGCGTTTGAATCTTTCCACACAAGATAACAATTTTCACCTAAGGGGCCCGTTACAATCGGATAAAACTCAAGCATCTTCTTTTCCTTTCAAAGAGTGATTACGAACCTGAAAAGCGTCGCGCAGCGAGTAGCGCACCAATAAAACAACTGCAGAAAAAGAGCACGACCCATTTGCACCCGCTCTCATACATGGCCAAACAGCAGACGCACTGTAATGGAATTAAAAAGCGAATAAGTCCTGCCACTAATTCGGGAACACGAAGCGAACGGAATAAAAACGCGGCCAATCCTATGGCAACCACAATCGGCGGCCACCACATACCTCGATCAAACCACAGGAAAAGTGGCACTAACAAAAGGCACATTAAGGGTGCAAGAAAGCGTACTTTTCCCGTCTTTGCACCAGGAACCGCTTCATTTTTAGCAATAACAGAGACCAACACAATGTAACCCGTGAAAAACAACATCACCCACAAAAGTAGGGCTACAACAGGCGTCTCTCCCATGGGCCAACTTGTCGCCGCGCCAAGATAGATATTCATCCCGCGACAGCAACCCATTGTGATGACACCAATCCACGCGATATGTTTTGCCAACACATTGTAAAAAAGAATCAAGCCCAATAAAACAAGCGCAACAGAAAATCCATTCCATGCCAAAAGCAAACCAACGCCTGCGAGCCCTACTCCCACAAGAAAGACCAACACCCGAGAGACGCGTCCAGAAGGAATCGGGCGCGAGGGGCGTTCTTTGGCATCAATTGATGCATCAAAGACATCATTCCACAAAAGACCTGCGGCATAAAAACAGAGCGAGGCCACCATCGAACAAATTGGAATGCCGCCTCGCATCCCAGAAAGCATCCATCCAACAAGAACATCACCAGGCACCGTGAAGAGATTGGGCAACCGTAAGAGTTCGGCCCACGTATGCCAATGGCTACACCTTTTCTTCAAGGAGGACTTTTGCTTCACGTCAAAAATTCTTGATTGATGGCAAATTACATTAAAATACCCCAGGCCATTAGCCTTGGGGTATTTCTAATCAACACGCGATTACCAAACGATTTCGCGAGATTCAAATACAGGTCCATCCACGCAAACACGCGCCAAGACCTCATTGCCTGTGCCATCCTTGCGAATCTTTTGGACACAGGCCAAGCAAGCACCCACGCCGCACACCATGTGTTTATCCAAGGAGAGCCAACCCTTAATGCCATGCGCGATGGCGCGTTCGCCCACGGCGCGCAACATCCCATCGGGGCCACAAGCATACAACTCAGCGGCAGGATTTGCATTCAAAGCTTCATCGAGGGGTAACGTCACCAAACCCTCTTGACCCAAAGAGCCATCTTGTGTGGCAATGCGAACTTCCCAACCAATCGTCTTGAAACGTTCCGTCTCTAAGATATCTGCGGCAGTACGTCCACCCACAAAGAGGATGCCCTTCTGCGGCAATCGCGTTGCCAAAAACCACAACGGTGCAACACCATAACCGCCACCCACCAAATAAGGCGTGCCAGTGGGATTTAACGGGAAGGGCTTTCCAATCGGACCAAGAATATTGAGCTGCGTACCAACCGTCAACTTCGCAAGACGCTGCGTGCCATAGCCCACCACTTTGTAGAGCACATACAGTTTGCCCGTGGCAGGATCTGCATCATAGATACTAAATGGACGACGCAGACGCGACGCCTCTAAGGTCGGAATCTGCACATGGACAAACTGACCAGGTTGTGCGAGCGTTGCAATCTCTGGCGCATCGAAGGTCAACACATTGTAGCCCTGTGCAAGGGGGCGGATATCAATCAATTTCGCAATCGTGTCTTGCATAATCATCTCACTCCTGAATATCAGAGGTCTTTTTTGTTGCGTCCTGTTGATTCTTAATCACTCCAGCAGGCGAAATCCCGCGTTCCAACGCAAGATAACGCGGTTCGGACTGGATTACTCGGATAATTTGATTCACGGTGGAGGCGGCATTCATCTGCCCCTGCTTCGTCAGATTTGACTTCAATGTCTCAAGCTTTGAGAGATAATTGCGATACACTTTGCGCTTTTCCGCATCGCAAGAATCTGTCACTGCGCGACGTTGTAAGAGGAAGGTCTCTTGGAGATGGTGGAGTTCTTCCGGGAATTCAATCAAATCCTCCGAGCGCAACTGCATTCCCTCTTCAAATCGTGCCAACTCTGCAGAGGCGGCCTCCCAAGCATTAAAATTACCAGACTGACGGAAGGTTTCCATCAATGTGCGTAGCGCTGCCACATACTGTTGCGGCCAATCGCCCAACGCCTCCGTGGATTTCCGATCAAGATGATCTAATTCCACGCGCAACGCATCACGAATATTCGCTAACATTTCCAAGTCTGGAGCCGAAGACACCGTCGACATTGTCGTGCCAGGAAGCGCAATCGCCCCCCCTACGCCAGCAGATTTCGCCAAAACGGCTTCACTTTCCGAGATAATCGGAATCGACTTAACGCGTTGGAGTTCCGCACTGATGCGACCTGCCACTTCCATTTCACCCTTTTGTGTATATCCCTTACGCAGGTCATCTAACACAGCGGTGTACTTTTTAGCGGCGGCAATAATTTGGCGTGCCGAAATGGTCGTCTGCTCTTCGCGAATTTGCATCATTGTTCGTTTGAGTAGCGCCAATTCTTCAATGTCGCTCTCACGGGGTTCACCCAACAAATTCGACTGAACATACTCCTCTAAGGCCTTATCCACCGAAATCACGCCTTCGTAATTTCCTTCACGCTGTACCGTTCGGCGCAGTTCGGCGAGGCTTTGGCGATATTGCAACAACAATTGCGATTCTTGTTGGCGACGGCGCAACACGAATTCATTTAACGTTGTTTCAAATGCGACACGCTTCTCTTCTGCACCCTCGGGAAGAAGTTCGCGCGGATGAATTACCACCTGTGACTTCTCTACAAACGGGAAATACGTATCAATCGTTGCGCCTTCATTACAGAAAGCGATGTACTTGTTGTAGAGATGCGAAAGCCCAGGAATCGCAACCAATGCGCGCGCTGGCATGTAGAAAACGCGTAAAACAGGACCAAAGGGTTCCTGAGACATACCGCCTATCAAAGGCAGCGAGAACAGATAAAGAAGTGAAGCGATGCCGCCGAAAATCCACCAGTACTTGCGACGTTGGCGATGCGTATGGGAAAGGAGCAACGCATTCACATCTTGAAATTCTGGCACGCTGCTATACTTTGTTGCCAATTTACAAGAAAGTTTCTTCGCCGTTAACCAGTCGTGACTACGCACACAGGTGCGAATTCGCGATAAATCTCTCCGCAAGATTTTATCTGGAATCTCACGCAACTCCTCTTCATAAACCGAGGCATCTTCATTCAACAAGCGAAACTCTTCGATGAACGCCTGCGCACGTTCATAGTTTTCGGCCTTTAGTTCATTTGGGATCAACGTCGCCAAACGATTACGACGCGCCACGCGCCGTTCGGCCTCTTCCACGCGTTCACGAGCTTCCATCAACATCTTACGGCCGCTCGGTCCTGCAGGTTCAAACCCATGGAGACGTCCAGCGATTGAAGCAATTCGTTCAAAATGGCGCTCTTCCCATGCGGTTTCGATCATCTTACGAATGGTTGCCACATGTTCATACATTCTGCAGTCAGCACCACACGCAGGACAATACTGTTGGCCAACGAAGATTTCAGCGCCACACTCACGGCACTGTTCGCTACCATCCCAACCGCACTCTGCACAGAACTTCGTGCTAATCGGATTCACCGCATCGCACCATTTGCATCGCCAAGAGGTCTTAATCGTTGGGGCGACCGTACGGCCATGGCTAGCAGCTTCTGATAATGCACGCACGAAATCCTGAGCCGAGCGGTAACGCTGTTCACGCTCAGTCTCCATGCTACGGCGTAAGACTTCACGCAGAAAAACCGGCACATCTTGTTCACGATAATAGCGCGGATTGCGCCCCGTCAACAAAAAGTAGAAGACGGCACCGAGCGAATAGACGTCGGCTCGCACGTCACTCACGGACGCATCTTGTTCCAACTCCGGTGCGGAATAACCAAGACTAATCAACTTTTCACCCGGCGCAGTCAAATCTTCCATGCGCGTCACGCCAGTTTGCGGCGTAATTCGGGCAAGTCCAAAGTCTACGAGCTTGGGCTCTTGGGTCGGATCTAAGAGGATATTAGCGGGTTTTAAATCGCGATGAATCACACCACAACTGTGTGCATAGACAATGGTGCGCGCAATTTTAAGAATCATTGTCACCGCTTCTTCGGCGGTCATTGGGCCATTTCGCGAAATGAAATGTTCCAGCGTCATATTCGGTGGCGGAGCCGCATTGCCCTCATCTTGACGAACCACCTCTGTCTGTGCGGGACCAGAGACGTATTCCATTACGATATACGGCCCTAAGACATCTTCACCTAATGCGTAAATGTGCACAATGTACGCATGATTCAATGCTGCCACAGCACGCGCTTCATGCAAGAATCTCGTACGTAAGGCGGGATCCGCAAGTGCCTTATCATTCAATCGTTTGATGGCGACATAACGTCCTAAACGACGATCTTTCGCCAAATAGACGACTCCCATTCCGCCATCGCCAATCTTTCCGCAGATGGCATAATCATCCGAAGGACTACCCGTAAATGCTGGCGGTTCAACATTACCACCTGCATCAGGCTTTATCACAACCGTTTTATCCGTACCACTTTCCGTAGCGCGGCTTATTTCAGTTTTGGGAATTGTTGAAGTTGTCTCTTCCATAACTCCACCTCCAACTGTAGATCAAGGTTGCCGTTGAAACGTTGTCGGATCCTGAGGAATAATATCAAAATTGGGCTTCCAATGAGGAGATGCCGAGTAAAAAGCCATTGGGGTGTCGTGCGTAATTGCCTCAATGACCGTCTCCGAGAAGCCATCTTGACGAAGACGATTAACGACCTTAATCAACGACAAGGGGTCACTGATTCCCCAGTCCGCCGAACCATTCACAATCACTCGCTCATGGCCGTGCTCACGAATCATTGCGCTAACGCGTTCTGGAGAAAGCTTCGAATACGGATAAACCGTCATGCCTGCATAGCACCCACTCTCAAGTGCCAAGGCAATGGTCTCTTCCACGTTATGGTCAATATCAATTCGTTCCGGCGTTAAGCCTTCACCCTTGATAATTTCCAAGACGCGCTTGATTCCCTTTAACTTGTTAAAGTGTGGCAAGTGAAGCACAATGGGCATCTTACGCTCTTCTGCCATGCGCAACTGTCGCACAAGCGCATACTCTTCATTTGGCGTAATATTGTTGAAGCCAATCTCACCCAGTGCTACACAACGCGGATGGTCTAAATATTCACCCATCCCGTCAATCACCTCATCGGCAAGTTTACGATCTTCGGCTTCTTTGGGATTCATCCCAATTGCGCTCCAGTGGTCAACGCCAAAACGAGCTGCACGGGTGTGTTCAAATTCAAGCGACAACCGGAAATAGTCAAAAAACGTCCCAGCATAACGACGATTCGCACCTTGCCAAAAAGAGGGTTCAACGCATACACGAATCCCATTTTCACGCATCGCCATATATTCATCGGTCGTACGCGAAATCATATGAATGTGCGGTTCAATGATTGGTTTCATCACCCATTCACCTCATCTTGATAAAATTAACCCACCCACTTTCGCAGGAGCGGAATTTTCGTCAAAAGAATCATCATCCCCCACGAAATCAGTAAGCCCGAAAGTGCCGAAAAAGGCACCAAGACTGCTGAAGGGATTTTTGCCTGAAAGAGAAAATAAGTTCCGGTAACAAACACGTAATGCATACAAAAGATGCCGACCCCATGTCGCCCAAAGGATTGCAAAGGCGCAAGCGTCCATACGGGTGTCTTACGAATTTGTTTAAACAATAAAAGACTGCTGCCGACATCATTGCCACAGGGAGCGAACAATACCACCAGAAATACTCGGCCATCTTCCAAGTAAAATCAGGTGTGTTCCAAATCCAATGCGTGCCGTAGTAGACCACTAAATAACCTGTCACTAAAAGTGGCAAAGCAATGCAAAGTGTCCGCTTGAACGAAAGGGTTGCCGTCTTTAAAACATGCCCCAAGACCAAATAACCAATAAAGCCCGAGAACATGTGCAAGCCACCGTAAGTATTCCAATCACAAACACCCAAAATAGGAAAAGCATCAAAGCTCGTAGCATGAGCTAAAACAAAGGTTGGACTTCCCAAAAAGCGCACCACATAGTCTGCGAAAAAAGCTTGCCCCCATGCCGTCTGCATAGCACCATAAAGTGCCAAAGGCCAATACCATGCCAATAACGTAACACCCCAAATTGCCACGAAAATCCACTTTGCACGCAGCGTTGCCTCACGCAACCATGCCGAAAGAATCGGCATAAAGAGATAGAGCCCAACTAAAAGATAAATGTACCACAACTGCACCGCATACTGATTGAAT
The DNA here is from genome assembly GCA_017558005.1 of Kiritimatiellia bacterium. Taxonomy (GTDB): domain Bacteria; phylum Verrucomicrobiota; class Kiritimatiellia; order RFP12; family DVOR01; genus Spyradenecus. The sequence continues at coordinate 72,855 of JAFYWN010000007.1, forward strand.
TGAATCAAGGATAAGAAGAAGGTCCGCACGATACTCATCGCATCCGTGTGAACTGGTGCTGCGAAGGGGAAAAAGACACGCTGGATTGACGTCTGCGAAACACCACAAAGGTGTAACAACCAAGGCAATGCCGCATACACAGCATTCCAAAACAGGAACGGCAATAAGACGCGCTTAATGCGTTTGTGAAACATCCCACCAAAGGAGTCTGCCGTTGGCAAAAGCAAGACCCCCGTCATCATCACAAACAATGGCACACAGACACGAATCAGCGCACCATAAAACTCAATCCATGTCTTATCTTCTGAACGCCCAAATGCAGAAAGCGGATCACATGCATGGCAAGCGCACACCAAGAAGAGTGCTACCACCCGCATCCATCCCACCCAAGGGATGAATGTATCGCGCTTCACACTACAAGCTTGACTGCCCGCCATTGATATGCCTATTAATAATTACTGTGCTGGTGCGTAGGGATTACGGACGCCATACTTCTCAGAGAACGCTTCCATTCGCTTTAAAAGAGCCGCAGATGGATTTTCTGCATATTCAGCCAAGAGGTCGAACATTGCACGTTCTGCCCAAAGCTTTCGCAAGTTCAACGAAGTGCGCGTGGCGCGTTCCAAAGAAAACGTAAACACCGCATCATAGGGTGCACCCGAGGACTGTCCCTTCAATTGACACGTCAAAACCTTTACGCCGCGAGGCACACGACCATACACTGTTAAGGCGCGATCTGCATACAAATTGGTCAACTTTTTCGGATGGATTTCACCCCCGCTCTGCGCAGTGAACACAATTGACAAATCCTTCATCACCGGATTACGAATCGATTCAAACACCGGCACCAATTCGGATTCAATTGCCTTCACATCACCAGAGGCAGATGTGTTTTCACCACGATTGGCATAACACAACATGTCTAAGAAATAAGGATGCACCTGTTTAATACCAAAGGTATAAACCGAAATTGCCCCCTTGTTCATGCGAGAGAATTCACCGATGATTCGGGTCGTCTCCGTCATGCCCACCGTGGGCTCACCATCGGTCACCACCACGGCAATCAACGGACGATTCGGATCACGCTTCAACGTGAGCAAATCCTGCAACAACAAAAAGAGGTCGGTATTCCCTCGTGCACGGAGCGAATCCACGAAAATCTCAGCCTTCTGACGCGTTTGAGGATCAAAGGTCATCCACGAGCCCGAAGGGGTCAACGTAACATCACGAAAGGCAAAGATGTTGAAGCGATCCCCTACGCGAAGGGTACGGAATAAGGCTGCTTTCATTGCTTCCTTGCTTCGTGCCAAACGACGAGAACCAATTGAACCAGAAATATCCTGAATGAAAATCACATCTTTACCCATGATTGGTAAAGGACTCTCGGGACGACGAATGATTGCCAAACGGAAATAGGTATTATTTGGATCGGCAGGCGCTTCGTATGAAGTCAATGCTAATGACAGACGATTATCAATCGCTTCAAATTGTGGGAATGAGGAGATTTCACCCGCCTTGGCCGATGCCACCGCAGTCTCTGTCATCGCCTCCACGGCTGCGTCAACCGCCGACTCTGTTGCGGCCACAGCCTCTTCTACGGTCGGCAAGGGTGCTGTTTCTGCGGCCAACAAATCTGCCAAAGATTCAGCTGGCAATGGCTCTTGAATTGGAGGCAAAGAGGGCAAACTGCCCATCGCCCCCAAAGACATCATTTCGCCAATCTCAACCGAAGACGACAAGTCTGGCGCATCTGGAACGCGAGAAATGGCCTCATCAATCACCCATTTGGGGTCCGGATTCGTCATTTTTGTAAAATCAGTTTCCGGAATGGCGGCCACGTCCTGGCGTACCAACGTTTCGGTAAAGGGAACATCAGGGGCATCTGGCGGCACAAACTGTGGGTTATCCACCGCCAAATCAGCCTTGGGAATCGTGGGCAATGTGGGCAACGGAATTGCCACATCCCGCACTTTTTCGGGGAGCGCCTCTGCCGCCATCTCGGCTTCTACCGCCATATCTGGCATCTGCATTGCCTCTGCTTGCAACAGCTCCGTCTTTTGCAAAAACGTCTCGATATGCACGGGAGGCAATGTGTCAGGCGTAATATGAGCACGCTTTTCGGGTGTTGCCATCGTACGCATGCCCATATCCTTGCAGAAATAGACCGCCGCAAAATGGAGCGCCACCGAAAAGACAATCGAAAAGATCAACACAAAGGAGTGTTGCCCAAGAGAAAGCCCGTTATCTGTTTTCGAATTTGTCATTGAGTCTCGTCTCGGCTTTAACGACCACAGCAGTTCTTGTACTTCTTTCCAGAACCGCACGGACACGGATCATTGCGACCCGTTTTCGGCAGACCAGAGCGCACTGGCATAGGCTGTGGACGATTATTCATCGCCTCTAAAAGTGATTCCAAAGAACCATTTCCTTGCGGAGCTTCGGATTCTTCTTCAGCTTCAGGCTCGGGTTCTGCAAGGCCTGGCGCCGTTACGGTAAACGAACCCGCAAAACTTCCCGAAACCGTTTCCTGTGCAGGTTCAGGCATTGCACGGCCCGCAGCTGCCGTCAAATCACCTAAATCACGGTGTTGCGTTTGAGCACGGCGAGCCATCCGTTCACGCATTGCGATGTACGCTTCCACATTCGTGGTCGTGGTAAATGCCGCACGCACAATGCCAGCCTTAATCGTACCCATCAACTCGGTGAACATTTCAAACGCTTCACGCTTGTATTCGACCAAGGGATCACGTTGACCATAACCGCGCAAGCCCACACTACGACGCAAGTCATCCATTGCGGCGAGAAACTTCTGCCACTCCTCGTCAATCGCCGTCAAGCACACCATGCGTTCCAACATGGGTAATGCTTCAGGAATTTCACCTGCACACTTAGCCATGTAGGCCTCTTCCACGCGTGCGAACAAGGCCTTTGCGGCTTCTTCTGGCTTACCAGCCCACTGCTTGCACTCTTCTTCCGTGCAAAGCACAGGGAAATGTGCCATCCATTCCACCAAAGCCATCGGATCAGAATCCTTCGGCCCAGGCAAGAGTGCCATACAGCGATCCGTAATCAAATCGTTAAAGACGTCCAAAATACGTTCATGTGCGGCGCCAGGCTGCATCAAGATTTCCTGACGCAATCCATAGATAATCGCACGCTGCTTATTCATCACGTCATCATACTGAAGCGTACGCTTACGGATGGAGAAGTTTTGTTCTTCCACCTTACGCTGCGCACGTTCAACCGTACGATTCAACCAGCTATGCTCAATCGCTTCACCTTCCTGCAAGCCAAGGCGCGTCATCATACCCGCCAAGCGGTCACTACCGAACAGACGCATCAAATTGTCTTCCAAGGAGAGATAGAAGCGGCTTGCACCCGGGTCGCCCTGACGCGAGCAACGACCACGCAACTGACGGTCAATACGACGCGACTCGTGACGTTCCGATGCAATCACATACAGGCCGCACGGACGTTCTTCCAACAAATGACGCAGCGTACGACGTTCACCCTTCGGCACGGAGTCCAATGTCAGATACTTGTCCTTAATCTGTTCATCATCCATCCACACCACGCCTGGCCCCAACTTAATGTCGGTACCACGGCCTGCCATATTCGTCGCAATTGTCACGGCACCAGGCTGACCTGCAAGCGCCACAATTTCTGCTTCCTTCGCATGATTCTTCGCGTTCAACACATTGTGCGGAATTCCCGCCATGCGCAGCATGCGGCTGAGAATCTCCGAGGTGTCCACCGTGACCGTACCCAACAACACGGGTTGACCACGTTCATGTGCGGCGCGCACCTCTTCGATAATTGCACGATACTTTTCACGTTGCGTCTTGTAAATCAAGTCATTACCATCGACGCGGCGAATCGGGCGATTTGTCGGGATAGCCACCACGTCCAAACGATAAATGTCATTGAACTCTGCTGCTTCCGTTTCAGCCGTACCGGTCATACCAGACAACTTTTTGTACAAACGGAAATAGTTCTGAATGGTAATCGTGGCCAAGGTCTGCGTTTCACGTTCAATATCCACGCCTTCCTTTGCTTCCACTGCTTGGTGTAAGCCCTCGCTCCAACGGCGACCTGGCAGGATACGACCTGTGAATTCATCCACGATCATCACCTTGTTATCCTGCACCACATACTCTTCGTCGCGATTGTAAAGCGCATAAGCACGCAACAACTGGTCCACGATGTGCAAACGTTCGCTCTTCGCCGCAAAAGCTTCCTGGATTTCACGACGACGCACCGCGCGCTCTTCGGAGCTCAAGCTTGCATCACCTTCCAAGGCAGACAACTGCCCTGGCAAATCCGGCACCACATACATTTCAGGATCGTCGGGCGAAATGAAGGCGGCGCCCTTGTCCGTCAAAGCCACTTCACGCGTCTTTTCATCAATCGTGAAGAGCAAGATTTCCTTCAGTTCACGCGCCTCACGCTTACGCATATCCGTAAGCATCATACCTTCGACCTGTTCATGCAAACGGCGCACCGAGGGCTCTTCAATCAAGTGCTGGAACTGCTTATTCTTCGGCGTACCATGGTAAACCTGATACAAACGGCGCATCGCCATTTCCGTATCACCATTGGCAATAAAATTACGCGCTTCCGTCAGAAGTTGCGTACAGATGCGCGTCTGCTCACGGAAGACGCGCTCCACGCGCGGCTTTTGAGCCACATACTCACCCGAAGCGGTCCGCTGCGAAGGACCAGAAATAATCAACGGCGTACGCGCCTCGTCAATCAAGATGCTATCCACTTCGTCCACAATGGCAAATGCATGACCACGCTGCACCACCTGCGAAGGATCCGTTGCCATACCATTGTCACGCAAATAGTCAAAACCGAATTCGCTATTCGTACCGTAGGTAATGTCACAGGCATACTGCGCACGACGTTCTGCAGGCGACATCGAATTCTGAATGCACCCCACCGTCAAACCCAAATAGGTGAACAAATGCCCCATGAACTGTGCGTCACGACGGGCCAAGTAGTCATTCACCGTCACCAAATGAGCCGCTTCGCCAGAAAGGGCATTGAGATAGAGCGGGAACGTTGCGACCAAAGTCTTACCTTCACCCGTCTGCATCTCTGCAATCTTGCCTTGGTGCAACACAATACCGCCGATTAACTGCACATCAAACGGCAACATGTTCCACGTCAATTCGTGCCCACAAACCATGCACGTCGTGTTCAACAAGCGGCGACAAGCGTTCTTTACCGTTGCATAAGCTTCCGGCAAAATATCATCCAACGTTTCACCCTGAGCCAAGCGCGCCTTAAACTCAACCGTCTTCTGCTTCAATTCTTCGTCAGAGAGTTGCTGATACTGCTCTTCAAGTGCATTAATTTTACGCACCAAAGGCATCAATCGTTTGATATCGCGCTGATTCTTTGTACCGAAAAGTAACTTAAGTAAATTCATTCTAACAATCCTTTGTTATTTAATTGATACAGTATACCATAAAAATAAAGAAAAAGGCGGATAAAACGTACTCTAAAAGAAGGGTTTTAGCACGCCTCAATTACACTCGACCACCCCACCTTTCACCCCCGCTTCACTTCCCCACTCACACAAAACCCAATAAACAAAAAAAGAACGGTCCCGTTTGCACGGAACCGTTCTAAATCCGAGAGTCTCGGCGCATTAGAATGCGCTACGGGACTTGGCGCGGATGCGAGCACGCGCGGACTTACGACGACGCTTTTCGCAAGGCTTCTCGTAATAACGAGTAGCACGGAGCTGCTTGATCAGACCTTCCTTATCGAGGATCTTTTTCAAACGCTTGAGACCGCGTTCCACGGATTCGCCCTTTTTCAGACGTACCTGGATCATGTTTGCTCACCTCCTTTCCGAAATTGGAGCCAGCGAAGGGACTCGAACCCCCGACCCACTGATTACAAATCAGTAGCTCTACCAACTGAGCTACACTGGCAAAAATCAGCGCGTATTATCTCAAAACCGCCCCCTATGGTCAAGTCCTTTTCTTAGAAATTATAATTTTCTTTTTTAAAGCAGGAGGATGATTCGAAAATCGTACACCTTCACCCTTAGGTCAAGTGACGAGAATAGGAATCTTACAAGGGGGCACTCCTCAACGAAAACATCAGGAAATCAACGCGCACCAACTTCAATCAACACCCTTACTCCAAGCTCTATTTAACAAATTTAAACACTTTTGGCATCTTCAAATGCATCATCGAGCACGTACGCTCCTATCCCCTACTCGCCGCCATCTGAAGTGTATCGCCCCTCTTTTACCTTTAGCGGATAGCAGCAGTAGCAGCTTACATACACTCAGATCAATGTAATACACTGACCATCGTACGCAGGGGTGATTTGCGGAGGCAGCTGCGCCACCAAGTCCGCATGCAAGAGATCGTGTGAAAGGTGTGTAAAGAAGGTTTTGGGAGCCGCGATTCGCTCTGCGTAGGCTAATGATTGCGATAGGGTCAGATGCGTCGGATGTACGCGCTCACGCAACATATTGAGAATCAACACATCAACCCCCGCCATCAATGCGAGGGTTGACTCTGGAATTTCATGTACATCTGGCACATAGGCGAGCGAAGCGCCATTAAAATCAATGCGAATGCCATTGGTTTCAGCCTTCCCGTGTACCACAGGCAAAGGTATAATCCGCGCACCAAACGCTTCAAATGGTGCTATCACAGGACAGAACTCAATCAATGGGCGATAGAGCCCCTGCCCATTCGGCTTATTGGAAATGTAGGGAAAGATCCGCCGCATCCCATCAATGGTTTCAGGACCAGAATAACAGTGAATAACTTGGTTATCCTGAAGGGTGTTAAAGCGACGCACATCATCAAACCCAAAGATATGATCTGCATGCAAATGGGTGATGAAAACCGCATCCACGCGGGGCACTTGCCAACGCAAACACTGCGCTCTCAAATCAGGCCCCGCATCAATCAGAAGCGCCCGCTCTCCTAACGTAACATAGAGCGAAGAGCGCAGACGATTGTCTCGGGGATCGGAACTTTTACACACGGGACACGTGCAACCAATCAGTGGCACCCCAACAGACGTGCCCGTTCCCAAAAATTGCGCCGTAAAGGTGTCTGCCATCTACCCGACCTTCAATTAAGCTTGCGGAGGAAGTTGCTTCTCCCAATCGGCAAATCCTGCGCGCGTTCCAATCCAGCGCAAGCCAACCACACTGTCTCCGCGCTTCAATACCGACTTCCAAACACGCGCATCTGAGCCATCATCAATGCGTTCTTCAATGACATCCGTTGCACGCACGTCGCCCAACGTGTGAAATTCCACATCGTCCACCTTCATGAAGAGGGGCAAGCGTGGATCTTTCCACGCCACGCCAGGATTTCCTGCCAATTCAGACAAGAGATTATTCGCCGCCAAGGCACCCATCTTCATGGCTCGCATGACCGCACAAACGGGGCGTTGTTTGGTCGGACGAGCTAAATCACCCGCCGCATACACGCCGGCAGCCACGGAGAGGTCAGGATTGGTCCGCACACCATCTTCCGCCAAAAGGCCTGCATTCGTTGCAAGGGTTGCATTCGGTCGCGCCCCTGCCGAACACAGTACTATCTCTGCAGGCACCGAAGTGCCATCCGTAAGCTGTACCACCGCTTCGTCAATCTCTGCCACACTCACGCCAATCTTCAGTGCGATTCCCTTGGCCTCAAGCGCAGCGCGCAAAACAGCTTCCGCGTTGTTGCCCAAAACACCTCCGAGTAACGCAGGAGCGAGTTCAACCACCGTCACCTGTAATCCCGCCGACGCCGCACGTAAGGCCGCTTCCAATCCAAGAACGCCACCGCCAATAATCGTTAGCGTTGCGCCAGGCTTTGAGAGCGCTTGCAACTTTGCAGCATCTTCCATGCTCCACAAGGTTTTCACGCGTCCTGCACCTACGCCATTGAATTTCGGCAGAAACGGACGCGCCCCCTGCGCCAAAATAATGCCGTCATAAGCCTGCCCATTGACCACTTTCGCAGAGACATCCAGTTGGGTCACCGCCTCGTGCTTCAACGTTATTCCTGCCTGCTCATACGCCGTGGCAGGTTTGATGGCGATTGCCGTAGCGGCGGTCTGCCCAAAAGCAACCGCAATTAGACGCGGACGAAAATAGGGTGCGACCGCTTCATCACTGAAAAGGGTTACAGAAACGCCCGCTTTTGCCAACGCAAATGCCGCTTCCACTCCCGCATGACCTGCACCAATCACTGCCACATTAGCCATTACGTTCTCTCCTTAACCGCCGTGCGAGGCGACAATCAATCCACTGTTTTTCCGTTACAATGTAATCCATCGTTAAATCATGAGCCGCTTGAGGAAGTGGTTCACGTTGCACTTGAAAATCATATGCCAAAGCGACCCGTAACGTTCCGGCGCGCAACTTCGTCAATAAGCGATCGTACACGCCCCCGCCATAACCGATTCGCCCACCGCAAACGTCAAAGAGCAAACCTGGAATTAGCGCCACATCAATCATTGCAGGATCTGCCTGACGTGGATCTGCGGGTTCAGGAATTCGCATATGCCCAGAAATCAACGGATCATTTGGCGTGAATGCCGCCCATGCGTATTCCTTTGCCTCTGGCAGATAATACGGCACACAAACGGAAGCACCTGCAGAGAAAAGCGCATGATGAATCCGATCCGTTGGGAATTCAGAGCCAATACTCATGTACGTTGCGAATCCTCTAAAACGGCTAAAGAGATTCATCAAACGCGGATTAAACAGCGCATTCGCCCCAACATGGGCAGCTTCGCGCACTTCATCGTGCGTTAACGCATCACGGCGAGCCCTCATTTCGGCTCGAAGACGTTGCTTCTCGGCGGCAATATCCATGATCAAATGACTCATTTCGCGCGTAAGGCGCCATTACTTCTAATAATCCACTTGGAGGTTGTTAATGCCGCCAAGCCCATTGGACCACGCGCATGCAGTTTTTGTGTAGAGATTCCCACCTCTGCGCCAAGGCCAAATTCACCGCCATCTGTGAAGGACGTGGGCGTATTAACATACACACAAGCAGCATCCACTTCACGGCAAAACCGCTTTGCGGCCACCTCATCACGTGTCAAAATCGCCTCACTGTGCCCAGAACCATAGGCATCAATATGATCTAATGCATCGTCCAATGAATCGACAATGCGCAGCGAGAGATTCATCGACAACCATTCCGTGCCCCAATCTTCAGGTGCCTCATGCACGCCGACACCTTGTTCTCGACAAGGCGCCAACAAGGCATCCACTTGGTTGGCGAGTGCACGATGCACTAACAAGCAGTCTAATGCATTACAGACCGAAACGCGGCGTGTCTTCGCATTCGCAATAATCTGCGCCGCTTGCACTACATCCGCATCCGCATGCACATAGATGTGGCAAACCCCTGCGCCTGTTTCAATCACGGGCACACGCGCCTTTTCGCGTACCGCACGAATCAACCGTGCACTTCCGCGAGGAATGAGCGCATCAATTAATCCTTCGGCCGTCATCAATGCTTCGGCCGCTTCATGGGTGGGAGGCAACAATGTAACCGCCGCTTCTGGCAGCCCCTGCTCTACCAATACCGCACGCATCAAGGCGACCAACACGCGATTCGTGCGATCCGCCTCACGGCCACCCTTCAATACAACTGCATTTCCTGTACGCAAACAGAGCGTTGCCACATCCACCGTGACATTTGGACGCGCCTCATAAATGCACCCTATCGCCCCTAATGGCACCCGAATTCGGCTCACCTCAATGCCACTCGGCATCACACGATGTTCCAATTCCTCTTCCAACACCTCGGGTAAACGCGTCACCGCCTCCACGGCATCCGCCAAAGCGTTCACACGACTCGGGGTCAGAAGCAAACGATCTTTCCGCGGATCATCGTCCGACAAAAGCGCCACATCTGCCGCGTTTTCGGAAAGAATTAAGGCCGCATTAGCGCGAAGTGTTGTAGCGATTTTAAGCAACGTGTTATTGCGTGTAGCTAGATCACACGTCACTAAATGCCGTGCCGCCTTGCGGGCGGCACGGAGTTGATTGGAAAGCATTTCTAAATCTGTTTGCATAGAGTTGACTTAGTCTCGATGAAAAACTTCACCCTCAATGACCTTCCACGGAAGACCATATTGATTCAAGGCTTCCATGAAGGGATCTGGGTCAAACTGTTCCATGTTAAAGACGCCCTTTCCGCGCCATTTACCAGTCAGCATCATCTTCGCACCAATCATCGCAGGCACACCCGTGGTGTAACTAATCGCTTGCGACTTGACCTCCTTATAGCATGCTTGGTGGTCACAGATGTTGTAGATGTAGACCGTCTTCGGCTTGCCCTCAAAGTCCAAACCACGCACTTGGCAACCGATGCAAGTCTTACCCTTAGTCACAGGGCCAAGCGTTGCAGGATCGGGCAGAAGCGCCTTAAGGAACTGAATCGGCACAATTTCCTGACCATTGTACATCACAGGATCAATGCGTGTCATGCCGACATTCTTCAAAACTTCCAAATGCTTGAGGTAGTTGTCAGAGAAACTCATCCAAAAACGTGCCCGTTCCAAGCCGGGAATATGCGTCATCAAGGATTCAAGTTCTTCGTGATACATCAAATATGTATTCAATGTACCAAGGCCTTCAGGCATCTCAAAGGGTTGCTTCACAGAGAGCGGATCGGTCTCAACGAAGCCCTTACCCTTCTCCCAATAGCGCCCCTTTGCAGAGACTTCACGAATATTAATTTCAGGATTAAAGTTCGTCGCAAAGGGATGACCATTATTGCCCGCATTGCAGTCAATGATATCAATCTGACGAATCTGCGGGATATAATGCTTCTGGATATAGGTGCAGAAGACAGAGCTAACGCCTGGATCAAAGCCCGAGCCCAACAGAGCCATCAAGCCCGCCTCCTTGAAACGGTCATGATAGGCCCACTGCCACTTGTATTCAAACTTTGCCGTATCCAAAGGTTCGTAGTTTGCCGTATCTAAATAGTCGCATCCTGCAGCAAGACACGCATCCATAATGTGCAAGTCTTGATACGGCAATGCGATGTTCATGACCAAATCAGGGCGAAAATCCTGAATCAAACGTGTTAACGCGGGCACATCATCTGCATCCACTTGCGCCGTCTCCACGGGACGAGACAACTCCGCAGCGAGTGCATCCACGCGCGATTTCGTACGAGACGCCAAGAGAATGTCGGTAAACACCTCAGGTACTTGCGTCAACTTATGAGCCACCACACCACCGACGCCGCCGGCACCAATCATCAGAACGCGCATTTTCCGTATTCCTTTCTTCTGGCAAAACTACTGTGATTGATTGACTTGTCGCATTATAGCAAAGCAAGCCTTCAGTCAAAGCGCTTTTTTAGAAGTTTTAATTTATTAAAACAAGGATGCACATTAAAACAAAGAGGCACAAAGGTGTGTTATGGGGTCGCCACAGGAGTTGGACGATCTCCGTACAGCTCACGCCATAGCATTCGCATCAGATCCTCCGCGTCCAGAGTACTCACCTCTTGCCAATTGGGCAAGACGCCTTCAGCGCGTAAATGCCACTGAGCATAATCCTCTGCAGATTGAGAATACTTGAAAATTTGCGCGTACTTCGCTCGCTTTAACGCAGTTTCGATTAATGCTAACCGCGCACTCCTCTCGGGATTCCCTTCTCCTTGCGCAATCTCTTGACGCAACATCATCCCCAACAAAGCAAAGAAGCGTCTTTCATCCTCCTCAAAGATGCGCTCGTTCAGTTGATATGCCTTCTCAATTTCTGCTCGCAATGTTTCCACCTCTACCTCTGGCGTAAAGGTTTCATTCAAATCGGTCATCAATTCAAGGACAGAGACCCAATAAGCGTCTGCTATCGGCTCTGTCAATGACGCATTCATCATCCACCCAACACACTGCGTTGCAGAATCTAACATCGGTGCCCTGGCTGCGTCCAAAGGCATCCCTACGTTCGGCACATGGACCCAATCCACCCCTACTTCGGGTTGCTTGGGCGAAACAAGCACAAGGCGATCCTTCGGCAAATCCCACGGGAAACCGATTGGCAAAACGCCATCCTCCGTGAAAATCACCCACTTTGCTTCGGTGAAAGCGGTTTGCATCCCCTGCCAAATTGCCATTGCCATCTCCGCTGTAGCTGGCGGCTGGGTTGTAAAGAAGGTTGTCTTCTTCCCAATACGCACGTTTGCATCAGCGTATGTCTTTTGCAACGCCATGTAGTAGTGTTTCGCGAGCTCATCAAACGAAAGGTCGCATTGGACGCCTACGGGCAATCCTGTAAACGCGGGAAACATCAATTGATGGCCCCACTTCCATGAATAATCAATCTTCGCGATGCGTCGGAGACGTTGCTCTGGCGTTACAGGAAGAAAGGCGGCATTCGGCACCTCGGCTCCGTTCATCCAACGATCCATCCAGATTGGGTGTGGGATTGTTCTAGGTTCAACAGGCTGTTTTATTTCCTTAAAGAAGGCTTCCCAAACCGTATCGATGCCAAGATAAAATGGAATATAACCACCCTCATCGCGATGCGGAAAATTAACGATTACTTTTTTCAATGCGTCATAACTGAAAAGAGACGTCGCTACTGCCATTTGCGGACTCATTGCCACCATCATCGCGTGCGCCATTTGCTCTGCTTGCGCTTCAGGTGAAAGTTGTCTCAAGCTCTTCACATACTCATGTGCGGGCTGGTCATTAATGAGAAGTTCCTCTGCCAAGGCCTGCCCACGCCACAAGCGTACGACCAAGATTGCCCGGTCGGTCTTACGAATCAAACGTTCGTAAGCCCCCGCATAGCGTTCATCGCAATAGTAACGCAAATAGTTGCGTCCCACCCCGACAAACTCTTCTAGCAGCGGTTCACGTTCTGAATTTGCATAATCTAAACTCACATACTTTCCTGCGAAGAGATCGCGCGGGTCATAAATCTTCACCTTCAATTCGTAGCGCTTACCGCAGGTCAAAATTAAGTGGCGCTTTAAGAGGAGCCACCCAGGCACCACAACTTGCCCCACACAAATTGCAATCGCAAGCCCCGAAGCCAGGCGTTTAAGCCACGCCTTCGTCGGATCAGAAAACGAAACGTGTGGCAGATAACTCGGCTCTGCCAAAGAGGGAAATCGCTGAATCAAACGTTGCGAAAAGCGCGTAAAGCAGAGATTAACCACCAAAAAGAGCACACCACTAATGACAAATACCACGCCAATGAGCATCAGTTCTGCATCATATTGAGCCATCAAGCAAAAACAGAATGCCAAGAGGAAAAGCATGGAGAAGTTGGCAACGAACCGTGAGCCTCGTAAAAGCCCCAATACCAACAATGCCGTACTCACCGCAATGACACCGATATTCCCCAATATCCCAAAAGGACTTAACAACCACACCGTTGGAACGATAAAGAATAATGCACATTCCGAGCGAATCATCTTCGGGAGGAAAATCACCATCGGCACCAACATCACCCCTGCCATGATCATCTCTTCCGTTGAATTAGGCATGAAGGAAGTCATTAAGGCAAATGTACCCAAAGTCAGAGTCGACACTAATGTCAACGGACGATTCCACATGGGACGCCCTTCGTCCAACCAAATCCCAATGAAAAACTGCGTAGTGAAAAAGAGTCCCATCGTGAGCACTTCACACTCAAGCGGCGTCCATTGAGTCATCACCTCGACAACTAAGAAGCCGACAATGCACACATAGGCATTCACCCAAAACGCAATGAGATAACGTAAGACGAGCGCCGTCGCAGTTTGACGATACCACACCTCACGCATCCGCGGCAAAAGCAATGCGCCACACAAAAGGAGCGCCATTAAAACCACCCATTCAGACACCCCTCCAGAACTTGCAAGGCGATCCATCGAAATTGCTAAAACAAACCCCATTTGCGTCAGTAACGCAAAGGTCGAACGAAGTCGAATCGTTACCGCCGCAAGCAAGACCGACATCGTCACACAAAACATAAACCCATCTGAAGGTAATTGCAGTACGCGCGCTAAAAGCGCCACCGCGCAGAGCACACTCCCCGCCCAAGTCGCCCCTAACACCTCCTCAATCTCAATTGCAGGCATCTGACGTTTACGATACCAATGCCACCCCACAAGTGACACCGCCAAAGGTGCTAACGCCAAGATTACCTGAACCACAAATGGCACAGACACCCAATTCGCTGCCAAAATGGAAATAATGCCACCGAGAATCAATAAGGTCCCTGCCGTGCCCAACCACATAAGCCCTTTTAAGCGCTTTTCATCACTCATTGTTGTGCCCTTTCCTAAATCATTCAAACAAATGCATCAATTCGGCACTAAATGCCTAACATAGACAGTTTAGCAAAAACACCCACAGTCAAACACCCCTTCCCTAAAATAACGCGATCATTCATCAAGATGCAATAAAAAAGGGCCGTTCTCACGGCCCTTCTGACAATTCCACACGGGAAAACATTAGTCAACGATCTTGACGCTGTTCATGGAGCCCATGTCGTTCTGCACCCAATCAGGGCACTCACCGTCTGCACACCACACGCCGTCAATGACGAACTTGTATTCATATTTGCCCTTAGGAAGATTGAGGCAGCAAGTGTATTCACCGGTACCCTTCTTGTCTTCCATCTGCTTTGCGGTAGGATCCCAGTTGTTGAAGCAACCAGCGAGGAACACCTTGCTACCGATTTCCGCACGGACGCGGAAGGTAACGCGGGTCTTCTTTTCGGTCTTTTCAGCCTTAGCAGCGCACTTCTTAGCGGGCTTGGCTTCGCAAGCGCATTCAAAGAGATCTGCAGTTTCGGGAACGGCAGGCTTAGCAGCCTTGGCCACCGTGGTGGACTTCGCCGCAGTGGCCTTCTTCGCGGGAGCGGTCTTCGCCTTCGCGGTGGTTGTCTTGGTGGTCTTCTTAGTAGCCATTTCTTATTACTCCTTAAGTTGTTCTTCTTCCAATTAAGAAAGAAAACACACGCGTATTATAACTATTCCGCATGAAATGTCAAGCGGTTATTTTCATGAATTCATTGAAAAGTCAACGAAAATTGATTCAAATGAAGCCGTCCCTGCCATCGTGTAACGAACTCACTCCTCGCCACGCAAGAAACCGCCTTTCCCTAACCCATGTTTAGGTTCAAAAAGGAGCCCCTTGTCTCTATTGGTTAAACGCATTGAAGTCCCCGATGGAGATGACGAAAGTGACTTTACGCCTAGGCCATTCAATAAGGATTAATGCGATACCATCAATGCTTTGATGAGCGCCGTTGCAAAGGGTGTGGGCGCTACGAATAATCCCGTTTGACGCAATTTTCGTGTAGAGAGATGACAATCGTAAGGGCGCGGCACAGGCGTTGGCCGATGATCAGGAAGACATTGCGAGGCATCACATCCCACAAGCGGTGCCATTGTCATCCCCATCGTGAACTTGGTCATCGCTTCTTCACCAGAATAGTGATAAATCCCTTGAAAACGCACCCCTACATGAGGGAGCAACCGCAGAATTTGTTGCGCAATGTCACACGTAAATGTAGGATAGCGAATGGCAATATCATCCATCATTACCGATCCACCCTTTGCCTTCAAGAGATTGGCCGCAAGTACGGTAACTGCAGAGTTTGACCAATCTTGAATTGGCCCAAAGAGAATCGGCACGCGCAAAATAAGAACATTGGGAAGCGCTTCAATTAGGGTCTCTGCCTCTGCTTTCTGGCGTCCGTATGCATTTAATGGACGTCGTGGAGCCTCTTCATTGTAAGGCGCATTCGCACCATTAAAGACGTAGTCTGTAGAGATGTGTACTAAGGGGCGCCCGAAAGCTGCAAGACGTTTAGGAAGAAGGACATTGAGCGCAATGACCGCCTCGTCCTCAGATTCACAACGATCCGGACGACGCTGGGCGGCACAATTCACAATGTGTGTCGGATTGTAGTGCGCCAACATTGCAGAGAGTGCATCTGCATCCGTCAAATCCACCTCGGCATGTGTCGGCGCAACGACCTGAACACCTGCTTGACGAAGCGCCTCCACCACTTGCGAGCCCAACGCACCCGAGCCACCAGTCACTAAGACATTCATCCCCTTAATCCCTTCTTAAGGTCCCCACTGCGAGACTGCTCCAAAAAGTGCCTTTGTATTGGCTCGAGTTTGTTCCGCAAAGGTTTCAAGTGTGACTCCGCGCAATGCCGCAAGGAAGGCCGCCGTTTCGCGAACATAAGCGGGCCGATTACGACGTCCACGCAGGGGGACTGGCGCCAAATAAGGCGAATCGGTTTCAACTAAAATGCAATCCTCTGGGACAAATTTTGCCGTTTCACGCAGCATGTCTGCATTACGGAAGGTGACAATGCCTGAAAATGAGATGTAATATCCCAAATCTAACAAACGCCGCGCAAATGCGACATCTCCCGTAAAAGAGTGAATCACGCCTGTTTTAGGAAGTGCCGCCTCCTGAAGCGCCGACTCGGTAACGGCATCCGCTTCGCGGGTATGGATAATCACAGGTAACTGTTGTTCACGCGCAAATCCAGCCTGTACCGCGAAACGGGTGCGTTGGTCGGATTCAATTTCAGGTGAATAGCCCCGATGAAAATCAAAGCCAAGTTCGCCCACCGCAATCATGCCTGGCAATGCTTCTAACGCAGGCGCTACACCAACGCATGACCAATCGTATCCACAGGCAAATGGCGCACCCGAGGTGGCCGCCGTGTGATTATTGGTCGCATTCCCGCCAACGGCGAGTACACCTACCTGCACTTCTGCCGCTTCGCGAAGCAACTCTTTTGCGTGATCCTCGGGATCAAAATGACAGTGTGTATCAACGAGTAGCGGAAGCATTCTTTTCTTCCCAAAAACGTGCTGAACGGATTTCCGAAGCGGCGAAGGTACGATAGACTCCTGGACGCAATTCTAACGCAATTGAGCCATCGGGATCGCGACGCACCAAGACACCTCTATAAACGGAGACGTCGGTGCGAATTTCAAAGTTCGGACTGAAATTCAAGCGCAGTTTAATGACTTCATTTCCGTAAGTTTTAACAGTAATCTTACGTTGCACATCCGCATACCCATCTGCACGGAAGAGAAGCGTATGTTCACCCACCGGAAGGGTTAAGGTCGTAACCGCAGAGGTAAAAGAGTCTTTGGTTTCAGGCGCAGTTGTTGCCATTGGCTTGCCGTCCACAAAGACTTGCACCGTTCCAGGCTGCGTCTGCACCTTCACTTCACCGCGTAGGGTCTCTAATGCGCACTCCAACGAAGTCGTTTCACCCGCCTTGAGCGTCACACGACGCACCTGTGCTTCATAGTTCGGCATCTCAACGCGTACCGCATACGCACCTTCTGCCAAATCATTCACCGTCAAAGGCGTTTGGCCGCGTTGAAGACCATTAATGTAAACCGTAGCGCCTTTTGGATTACTCTTAATTGTCAACGCCGAGGGCAGACGACGGAGGGTATGTTCAAGGGTTGTTTGTTCGCCAGCCTTCAAGTCAACCGTTTCTTCGTATGTGTGATACCCCGGCAAACGAAGCACCACCGCATGTGCGCCTTCGCGCAAACGCGAAAACGTCCCCGGCGTCACGCCACGCGGAACGCCATTGATCTGAATCGCCGCACCTGCAGGGTCCGATTCCACCACCAAGGTAGCAGAGTCTGCCACTAACTCCGCATCCACCACCTGGGGGCGGCCATGTTCTAAATTCAAGCGCAAAACATGATCATCAAAGCCATCTGCACGAAAGAGAATGCGATACGCCTTCGGCTCAGTGAAGAAGTGATGGAAGGGAGTTGTACCAAGTTCCTGGCCATCACACAAGACCTTGGCCGGCACGGTACTCCGAAAGAGCACAGGTGTTGACTCTCGCTTGAGTTCAAACGCCTCATGTTTACGTTCGCCTGGCATCGGCCAAAGTGTACGATATTCTGTCTTATAGCCAGGCGCAGAAAGTTGTAACAAGGCCGGCACATTGGGGGGCAGTGTCAACTGAAATGACGTCCCTTCAGAATGGGCCTTGTGATTCACCGTCAATGCCGCAGCGGGTTCAACCGTCACGCGAATCGACGCATTCACCACCTCCTGTGCAGTGAGCATCGCAGGCATCAATGCACACAGAAGAATCCAAATTTTAGAAAAAGAGCTCTTCATCTTCATGACTTACCGCACGCCTTTCTTGCCTCGACGCTGTTCAACGGTCAACAATTTTTCAGAAGCCTGACGATTTCGCGCATCATCACGATCTGGAATCATCCGAAGAATCTTCTGAAGTTGCTGAACGGCCACGTCATACCGTTGCGTATTCATCGCCTGCTCCACTTGGAAAAGTGCTTCTTCATAACGGGTTGCTAAAAGCGTCTCTGCCTCTCTCAAGCCTGCACTCAATTCTGTCACCGTTGCGGGCTTGGGATTCAACGTTTCAAGCGCAGAAAGCCCCTGCTTATAGGCGACAATCGCCGACCAGAGTTTTTCATCACCTAAGTCGCGTTGTTCCCAATAACGACGAGCCACTTCCAACTGTTCTGCGCCCAAAGTTTCCAATTCTGCGACAGAGTACTGAGCGGCCCACACATTTAATTCGTTCTTGGCAAAGAATTCTAGGCGTTCACAAAGGTCATTAAATGCCGCATGGGTAACATTTTCAGCCACACGCGTCCAAACCTCTGTCCCACGCACAAGGGTCAACGTACGACGTTCAAACGTCACCCCATCAGCACTCCGCTCGGGGAAAAGCTCACCAATTTCATCCAATTCTGCTTCAAGGATAATCTTCGTCAGTAGTTTTTTCGCCTCTTCAGGTAATTCCACCCGCTTGGTAAAGCTCCGGTCTGCATCCCCCAAATCATTCACATCCAGCATCAAAACGTTGGACGTCACATCGTACGTTAATACGTAGCGGAACAAATGGCGCGCATCTACAGAGAAGCGCTCGTAGGCGAACTCAACTTGTTTTGTATTTGCGGGCAACTGACGCACTTGACGCGGCTTTTGTGCCTCAGTCTCCCCAAGCATTAAAAAGGCCACCGCGCCTAAGAGCAATACCAACAGTGCGATTAAGGGGAACATCAACTTTTTAAAACGATCTGCCCCCTCCTTTGCCTCTGTGGCCTTATCCGCTTCCTGTTCAAACAAGATCGGTTGCGCCGGCGTAGCTTCAGGTTCTTGAGCCGAAGTAGAAGACTCGCCAAACAAAGCCACCTTCTCCTCCGTCGTTTCTGCAGGGGGCGAGGGCGGTTGGGGTGAGGGCGCGATTGGAGCCTGGACTTCGGTCGGGCAAATCACTCGGAAGACCCACGCACCAATGGCTAAGATATCCCCCGTGACCAATGGTGCGGGCTGATCTTTAACCGCCACACCATTTAAGAGGGTGCCATTGGAGGAGTCTAAATCCTCCACATAGGGTTGTGGCGCGAAATAGATACGGCAGTGTTGGCGCGAGAGTGCGTCATCTTCAAGACAAATATCCGCCACACGCGAGCGACCAAGGGTTGCGCCGTGCGCAGGAACCGTAAAGGTCTTACCTGCCTCTTTCCCGGCCACAACGAGAAGTTGTAAATTGCTGTTCATGTTCTACGTCACTCTTCTTTATGAAAATTCAATGAGTCTCTCTATCAAATCATCCATGAGCGATGGGGCACGTTGCACAAACAATCCGATGATTGTGACAAAAGTCAGAATAAATCTGCAGTAATCCTTGTTGCCGTAAACCATCTTTAGGCAAGCCGCGCTCGCTTCCTGTTAATCGCATCCAAGTCTCACGCATCGGCATGGAAAGATCTTCACCAGGCAAAGCATGCAGCTGTCGCTCTGTGAGTTCGCCCCGCGCCAATCGATACGGAACAAAGAGATTAATCGTCACCACAATTGCCCGCTTCATCCCCACGAGGGAGGTTCGCGAACCGACGTCTTCCTTCAGAAAATCCGCCGCCTCTACAATCGCTTCGGGCAACTCCGCCAACGGCAAATCGAGCAATTTTGGTAAATGATGAAGAATTCCTAATGCCCCCGCCAATCTCCTAAACGGATGATTTTGCGGGCGAGTTCCTCTTAAATCCCATACGTATGGCTCCAGAGGCGGCTTTATACCACTCGTCCACCATAAATCCCAAAGTTCACGACGTTCTTCTTTTAAGAGCCCCGCCGAACGAGAAAGAATCGCAAAGCGACTCTTTGTTGAAAAGGGTTCTAACAAAGAAAGCGGATACTCCTTTGCAAGGCGCCGAAAGGGTTCTGCATTTCTGCTATACCCCATCGTTGCCATCAATCCCTCATAGAAGACTTGCGTAGCATTCTCTGCGTGAAGGCTTTCAATAAAACGATTCGTTTTCGCCATCAAACGATAATAACCCGCAGAAACCAAGAGGCGATCTAATTCCAAAGGGGCTTGCTTAAAATGTGCCAAACAGGGATGCTCCACCCCAAGCGCATCCTTTGGGCGAGCAAAATACGTGGCATCAAAGGTCCTCAACTCAGGGAAGATACGCTCTAATGCCAAACTCGGCACATGACACGAAAGGGTTTTTGCGGGTGGCGCAGCGGACCACGTTACATGCAGCACCAGATTGCCATATGCAGGGTCTTTTGCATGGCCATGTGCATCCCAATCGGCAGGCCGAATGTGCAATTCCACATCTCCACGCCGAAGTTCACCGCCAATGACAAGAATCGCATCTTTAAAATCGGGGCCATCCGCATGATTCCAGCGTCCTGGCTCAACGACTTCAAGCGTGGTACCATCGACCAATTGGAGCGGTCGCCCCTCAAAGGTCTGATGTTGCCACAAATACTGCAGCGCATACTCGTCCCCAAGCAAAGCGCCCTCGTCTGCCACTTGAAGCGCCTCCGAAACGGGGGCTCTCAAATGTGCATATCCATCCGAGGACTCTTTTAACTGCTCAAGAAGCGTCATACCATGGAGCACAATTAGAAGAATCGGCGTCTAGCGAAGAAGAAGATGGTCACGACAATCAGTACAAATGCGATTCCGAGAATCATGCAGAAGCCGAGTGCGCCCCACTTTTCCGCATTTGCAAATGGCAACCAGGTATTCATCCCGAAAATCGAAGCGATTAACATCGGCACCGTCAACACGATGGTCATTGACGTAAGGAACTTCATCACGTTGTTTAAGTTATTGCTGATGATGGAGGCAAATGCATCCAAAGTTCCCGTCAAAATGTTGCTATGAATACTCGCCATTTCCAATGCTTGCTGATATTCAATGCGCACATCTTCAAGCACGTCAAGATCATCTTCATCAATCTCAAGTTGACGCGTTGTGCGAATACGGCTCAACAAAATATCGTCAGCCTTCAACGATGTCGTGAAATACACCAGCGACTTTTCGATATTCAAGAGGCGCATGAGGCCTTCATTAGAAATTGACTCGTGCAATTCCTGTTCAACCATGTCCGCACGTTGACGAATATCGCGCAGATAACGCAAGTACAAGATTGCCGCATGCCACAGCAAGTGGAACGTAAAGCGGAACTTCTGTTCTGGCGGACAAACGCGACGAATTTGATCCAAGAAGGAGGCCGCAATCGGCGTCGAACGATTACACACCGTAATCACCGCATTTGAGGTGTGAACCACACCCAAAGGCAGCGTATTAAACGGATGCAGATTTTCATCTGGCTCATGGTATGGGATATGTACAACGATAAGAACCGTCCCATCATCATCCACATCCATACGAGGACGTTCGTCTCGGTCGAGCGGATCTGAGAGGAATTCACGCGAAACACCGGTGAGCGTCTGCACGCGAAGAATTTCTTCCGTAGAAGGGTCCGCCAGATTGATCCAACAAGGACCATCAGGCGTCACCACTTCACGCAAGCTACCGTTTACCCACTGATAAATGGAAAGCATCTTACGATCTCCCTTCTTCCTTCTCCCCGTAACGCTTCATCAAGAAACGTTCGTAATTCTTCGGCTTCCGCTTGCTAATAAACGTGTATCCCTTTAGCATCCAAAGTCGACGCAACTTCAAATGCGCGAGGAAGAGTTTAGCGCGACTTTCAGGGAAGGCTCCTGGCACCTCTCGCATTGTGCCATCTAAATCAACGTGATTGTGAAAATAATGCTTATAAACAGACGAGAGGTCCGCAAGCAACAACAATTTCCGGAACCACTTTGGATACCATTTTCTCAAATACACACCAGACTGAAAATCAATCAAGGCAGGCTGCTCACCAGGAAGCACCAACACATTTTTAGCATTGCGCGTATCCAAATGTGTCACATTGCGACGGTGCATCGCACACACCAACCGCTCTAACTTTCGATAGTAAAAACCCGACAAAGGCGGCTTTCTTTCAGAAGCAGGTCGGCGACCACGAATAACGTCCATATTCCGTTGGTTGTAATCGCCCAAAGTAATCCCTTCCAAGAAATCCATTCCGAAGGCGTAGGCGTCGGCACGAAACACATTTTGGGGTACGCCTGGCAATCCCTCCAAACACTTCATGAGCCGATACTCATGTCCCACCATCCATCTGCCCCATGTCCAACGAATCCACCACGGGCTCTTTCGAAAATCCTTAATCACTACTTTTTTCTCAGGCGTTTCAAGCAAATAGACGCGTGCATTCCCTGCACGCCCTTTGCTCAGCATACGTACGCCTGGAGCTTCCCAATCGTTTCGCGTTATAGGATTTGCCATCGCAATAAATCCTTTCTTGTGACTGAGGTTCAAATATCAAAACACCATCGTTGCACATTATACCACATTTACCCAGTCCCTATATTTATTAAAGTATAAAAAATGAAGACATAAAATTCACCTCAATCGTGTTAGATGACATCGCAAAAGAGTGCCCAAATTCAACCCTGTTTCGAAGGCACTTCCCCCCTCAGTTTTTCAAGCCAAACACCCCAACCAACACATACAACATCTCTCACAAAATCTCTTCTCTCCACATACACTAAAAGTGTAGCAAAACGGAGACAAGTAGTCAACTCTACCGACCCAGGTAAGCGAAAATTTCGCGATAAGTAGGCGAAATTTCCGCTTGAAAATCGGCGACTTTGCTCACCCAATTTCGCTAACTTTGCCCAGGAATTTCGCTGATATTGCTCGCCAATTTCGCTGATATTGACCCGAAATTTCTTTAGCTTTCCCCAAAAAAGCTGCTACTTGTTGATAACTTTTCTACCACGTTAGGTCCACTTTTTCGCAAGGAAGCGACTGTAGCGGAGTTGATTTCGCCACTTTTTTGACTTATCTCTTTATTTTTCAAGGAGTTATACAGTTTTAGAGAAAGTGAGCAAAAGTGGCGAAAATGGGCCGATCCGCCGACAAATTTTCAAAAAACTGCGTCGTAAAATGTGAATTGTTGATAACTTGTTGATAACTCAAAAAAGTTTTCAACAGGCGAAAAATCGCTAAAAAAGTGCAAAAAGTGACACACCTGCGCAGGGGATTTTTGAAGAAAAAAGAAAATAAAAAGCTGTCAAAAAAATAAGGTCACACGATGCTTTGAATAGAGATTCATCATGTGACCGATGATGGATTACTGCTGGATACGATAATGTCCCGTTAATGGATAGGTGAAGAGCTCATCCTCTTCCTGCGTGCCGCACCCAATATTATGGAGCACAAGCGGTGTCCCATTGGCAGATTTCCGATCACTCACAATCATGATGTGCGGCAAACGCCCACCAACGGTTACCGTAACAAGGTCGCCAGGGAGGTAATCTTTCGCCACCTTTGTCAGCGCGAGGCGCCAACCTCTGCGTTTAAAGTAACATTGCAGATTGGGTACACGACGATGGTCAATATTTTTGTCGGGTCGCTTTAACCCCCAATGTTGTGGATATTTGGAAAAATTCGCCTTCATATCCTCATGGACTAACCGTTGTAAGTCCATGGAACGCGCATCTCGAAGTGCGCGAATCACGACATCTGTACAGACGCCCGTCGTACGCGTAAAATCACCGTTGGGATAGTCTAATTTACGATAACTCCCATCGTATTCCACCGTCACACCAATTTGGTTGCGTGCTGCGGTGACAATATCAACTGCAGACGTTTTTGCAAAGAGAGGAAGAAGGAGAACGATATTGAGAAAAAGAAATGCTTTTTTCATCATACTTGAAACCTCGGCAATCGCCTACTCTATGATTGGACCCATCCCTCTATTGTACCACCAAGTGCATCTGATTCCAACACTTTGTCTGCTTTTAAATCTAATCTCCAGCACTTTGTCTGCTTTTAAATCTGTTTTCTAACACTTTATCTGTTTTTTTGAAAGATGAGAACTTGCCTTCTTTACCCACTCTTTCCAGTCAGTTTCCCCTCCGTTTCGCATTGAGATGACTCTCCCCATCAACCCCTCATTGACGAATCACGCTGATAGCGATGGTTTAAAAGACTTCGCCACGCCTCCCCTCCTCCTTTTTACGTTGCTTAAATCTACCCAAAGCCCCCCCTCCTTCACCCGCATGATGAAGCATACAACACGAAGATTTCGCATAAAGGTGGGCGCATGTGTGCGCGTGCATTATGGTATAATGTAGGCATGAATATTGAAGAACAAGCTATACGTTACTTATTTCAGAGTGAACCAGAAACCGTTTTCTGCGTTCCTGCGATTATCAAAACCTTGGGGTTACGCGGTAAAGCCGCCAAGCGCCTGCCATCTTTGTTGCGTGAGATGGTGCGGAGTGGCGAATTAATCGAAAAGCGTCGAGGGTATTATCGTGCTGGTGTGGGTGTTGGGTCATTAACGGGTACGTTGCGTTTGACGCGCAGTGGTGCTGGCGTGGTGACTGATGACACGACTGGGCAGCAAGTCTTTGTGGAGAGTCACGACGTGGGCCGCGCAATTCATGGCGACCGTGTCACCGTTTCTTACCGCAAGGGTGGCCGAACGGATCCTGTGGGAATTATTCGTTCGATTGATGAGTCTGCGGTACGTGATGTGGTGGGTACAATCCGTCAAATTGGCGAAAAGACCTATGTCTCGCCCTTAAATCCTGTGTATCACAATGATTTTCTCCTCGCAGAGCCTGGTAATGCCAAGCCTGGCGACCGTGTCGTAGTGCGCGTCCAACGTGGCGAACGGCGCGATGACCAATTGGTGGCAACGCTTTTAGAAGTGATTGGGCCAGAAGATAAGCCCTCTTTGGATACGTTAGCCATCGTCCGCCAGTATGAATTGCCTGAAGCATTCCCTGCAGAGGTGGTTGCCGAGGCGGAACAAGTTGCCGCACGTTTGAGCGACCCGGGGCCACGTGAAGATTTGCGCGACCGCTTTATCCTGACCATCGACCCCGCTTCTGCGCGCGACTTTGACGATGCGATTAGTTTGGAACAAGATGCAGAGGGCAATCGCGTCCTTGGCGTTCATATCGCAGATGTTAGTCACTTTGTGCAGAAGGATAGCCTCCTTGATCGCGAAGCCTATCGTCGCAATCGCAGTATCTATTTGGTTGACAAAGTGGTGCCAATGCTTCCGGAGCAACTCTCCAATAGCGTCTGCTCATTGATGCCCGGCGAGGATCGCCTCACCTTCTCGGTTTTCATCACCTATGATGCCAATGCGAAGGTCTTAAATAGCCGTTTCGCCAAAACGATTATTCGTTCTTCCCAACGCTTAGCCTATGAGGAAGCGATTGCCCTCTTGGAAGATCGCCCCGTGACGCCTGCATGTGGGCCGCTTGATCCACGCACTACGCCGATGTTGAAAGCGACACTTGAGCTCACTCGCCAACTGAAGAAGTTGCGCGAGCGCAATGCGGCACTTGAGATGGCCTCTCAGGAGGTGGACATCATTTTGGATAGTGAAGGTCGCATGACAGGCATTCATGCAGCCTCCAATGACGAATCGCATCAGTTGATTGAGTGTTGCATGGTGGCGGCAAATGAGGCTGTAGCCAAGGCATTAATCACAAATCAGATTCCCATCTTAAATCGTTTCCATGAGTCGCCTGATGAGGAAAAGATTGCCAAGGTGGAACTGGAACTGCGCAAGCTTGGCATTCGCCCACGTAATCTGCGCGAACCCAAGGAATTGGCCGCGCTCTTGAAGAACACTGCTGATCATCCGCTCAAGTACCACATCCACGCATTGGTGTTGCGTGCGATGCGTCGTGCGCTCTACTCGGCGAAGCAACATGGCCACTTCGGTTTGGCGTTAACGTACTACGCACACTTCACCTCGCCAATCCGTCGTTATCCTGACCTTGTATTGCATCGTCAATTGGCGGGGTATCTCTGCGGAGGCGTTTCGGGTGGACGCGTGGGGCAAGCATGGTTGGACCGCGCCGCAGCCTATGCGACCGAACGTGAAATGGTGGCCGACGAAGCCGAACGCGCCCTCACGGAAATTAAGAAGTATCGCTTCTTACAACAACAACTCGACGACCGCAAGCCCATCACCTACGACGCCGTCGTTGTCTCGGTTAAGAACTACGGCTTCTTCGTGGACGTCATTGACTTGCAAGTCTCCGGCATGGTGCACATCTCTGGCATCTCCAAGCAATTTGTCAATTTCAACCCCACCACCGAAACCTTAAACGCAGGTAAATTGGAAATCAAGGCTGGCATGCAGCTCCAGGTCTTCATCGCCAAGGTTGACTTCCCCGCGCGTCGTTTGGACTTTGCCTATGTGCAAGGGTCCGCAAAGGATGTTTGGAATGGTGGCCGCCACGCAGAAGAGACGCGTAAAGCGGCCATCGCAAAGACGCGCGGTCGCAAGAGCGCACGTGGTAAAGGCCCGGGACGTTTTCGCAACAACGCCACCACCCCCAATACGCCAAAACCCTTCGGTAAGAGAAAGCGCGACAAATGAGACGCGCCTCCTACCACAACCACACCTGCTTCAGTGACGGAGCGGATGCGCCAGAAGTCTTTTTGACCCATGCCGAAGCGGCAGGATTAAGCGTATTAGGCTTTTCTGACCACTACTACAAAGCCTCACCAGATGCCACCGAAGCACCCGAGTGGGCGCTCCAACTTGATGCCGTAGATCGTTACTTTGAGACGATTTATGAACTCAAAGCGCGTAGCACTCAGATTGAAATCAAGGCTGGCCTTGAATTTGACTGGTTGGATGGCTCTGCGACATGGTTAGCACCCTTAGCGCAAGATGCACGATTGGACTACACAATCGGCTCCGTTCACTTCGTTGGGCAAGATAGCATTGACCTTACACGTTACTATTGGGAACGTCTAACAGTCGATGAAATCAATGCCGTGGTGCGCCGCTATTGGCAAACCCTTCGCGATATGGCAGCAAGCCACCTCTTTGATATCGCAGGTCATCTCGACCTCTACAAGAAGTTCGGCTTCTACCCCACCGCCGACATGAGCGATGTCATCACCGAGGCATTAGACGCAATTCATGATGCAGATATGGCGATTGAGCTCAACACCGCGGGATGGCGAAAGGATTGTAAAGCCTGCTATCCGACCGATGATCTGCTCATTGCTTGCCGCAAACGTAATATCCCAATTGTGGTCTCCTCTGATGCCCACCAAGCGCATCTTGTGGCGGCAGACTTCAATCGTGCCTATGACATTCTTTTCCGTGTGGGCTATACCGAACTTGCACACTTTACCCAACGCGAGCGGACGCTTGAGCCCCTCGCCCGTTAACCTCTTTTTCTTCTCAATCTCAAGGTCCTCCTATGCTTGACTCCCTTTTTACCTCCCCCTACTTCCTCTGGCCGGTCTCGATTATTCTCGCGATCTTCCTCTTTAGTTTAGCCGTTTTCATCCACGAATTCGGCCACTTTATTGCAGCTCGCTTATTAGGACTGAAGGCTGACGTCTTCTCTATTGGCTTTGGACCCGCATTGTGGAAACGCACTGTAGGCGAGACGGAGCTCCGCATCTCAATGATTCCCTTCGGCGGTTATGTCTCCCTTCCGCAGCTTGACCCTGAAGGCATGAAGCAAATCCAGGGTGACCATGGTGAAACCCTTCCGCCGGCCGCCCCATGGAAACGCATTATTGTTGCCGTCGCAGGTCCGCTCGGCAATATCGTGCTTGCACTCTTCTGTGCGACGCTGATTGCGTGGTTTGCCCCAGAAGATGCCACGGGAGGCTCCACTGAAGTGGGCTATGTTGTCAAGGATACTGCGGGGTGGAAGGCAGGTTTGCGTCGCGGTGACACCATTTTGGCGGTCAACGAAGAACCCGTCAACTCTTGGAGCGGATTCTTAACCGAATGTTTCCTCTCTGGTGGCACCAATGACGTTGTGCGGATTACCTACCAACGTGGTGAGACGGTTACTACCGCTGACGCCGTCCTGGACACCCAGCTCTCCGAAACAGAATCCATCTATGGCGTGGGCGGCTTGCAACCCGGACCTTTGGCAATGGGCTTTGCAGACGTTATTGAAAACTCCCCCGCCGCACGTGCAGGTCTCAAAATCGGAGACATCGTCAACACCGTAAACGGCTTCAACCTTGAAACGCTTGAACAGCTCACCGATCCTTGGGATCCTGCCGCACCCATCACTATGGAAATCTTGCGTGGTAATGAAACCTTTACGGTCACGGTGCAACCCGAAGTGATGCCTGACTTCGACTCCAAGCCACGCATTGGTGTCTCTTTAGCCCTCTTTGGAAAGGGACGTTTCCAGTGGATGACGGAACGTGGCATCTATGCACAATTGGAATCTGACATCATGGGTGTAGTGCGCGTATTGCGTGCATTAGCCACCCCAAAAACCGAAGGTGAACGCGGTCGCGCAGCAAAAGGTTTGGGCGGCCCACTCATGATTTTCGGGCTCTTCATTCGCGTCATTCAAACAGGACTCTGGGCAAGCCTTGGCTTTTTGCGTCTCATCTGCATGAACCTTGCATTGCTCAACCTCTTGCCGATTCCTGTTTTGGATGGTGGCCACACCCTTTTCGCGCTTTACGCCATCATTCGTCGTAAAGAACCGAGCGAACTGTTTGTAAAATGGGCAACTGGCGCCTTCGGCATCCTCCTCATCTGCATGATGATTTGGTTCCTCTTCTCTGACGTTCGTCGCTTCGTCCTTCAACTCTTCTAATTGGGAGTGCTCTATGAAACGCACTGAAACACGTCAGATTCACATTGGGAACGTGGCCATCGGTGGTGGCGCCCCAATCTCGGTTCAGACGATGGCAAATGTGCCCACGACTGATATCCCAGCCGTGCTCAACCAGATTTCGCGCGCCGCAGAATTAGGGTGCGACCTCTTTCGCGTGGCAGTACCCGACCAAGCCGCCGCCGAAGCACTCAAAACGCTCTGCGCCAAAAGCCCCCTTCCCCTCATTGCGGATATCCATTTTGACTATCGTTTAGCCATTGCGGCAGTGGAAGCGGGCATCTCGGCACTGCGCATTAACCCTGGCAATATCGGCAGTGCCGACCGTGTTAAGGCTGTCGTTGAGGCCGTTCGCCCCCGTCAGATTCCCATTCGCATCGGCGTTAATGGAGGCTCTTTGGAACGCGAACTGCTCGAAAAATATGGTTCGGCCACCCCAGAGGCTTTGGTGGAAAGCGCACTTAAACACGTGGCGCTCTTGGAGGCATTAGACTATCGCGAGATTAAAATCTCCGTAAAAGCCTCCGACATCCCACGCACCGTGGCTGCTTATCGCCTCCTCTCCGAACGTGTCCCCTATCCTTTGCATCTCGGATTAACCGAAGCGGGCACCGTGCGTCGTGGCACCATCACCAGTGCGATTGCCCTCTCACGCCTTTTAGAGGACGGCATCGGCGACACCCTTCGCGTCTCTTTGACTGCACCAATTGACGAAGAAGTGCGCGTAGGCGTTGAACTCTTGCGTGCTTGTGGCTTGCGTGCACCTGGCGCATGGGTGACAAGTTGCCCCACTTGTGGCCGCACCAAGGTCGATGTTCAGGCCGCCGCAGAGCATATTTCGGACGTATTAGAACAATTTTATCGCCAAAATCCCACTGCGAAACGTTTGCATATCGCCGTAATGGGATGCGTTGTCAATGGTCCTGGCGAAGCACGTGAGGCTGACCTTGCCCTTTGTGGCGGCACAGGCACCTTCGCGCTTTATCGAAAAGGCGAACACCTCGCCACGCTTCCTGCGACTGAAGCCGTTGAAACCCTCCTGCGTTTGCTCGCTGAAGAAGCGCAAAAGTAAGCTCTTTTTATGGAAAATCAACCCTCTTTGAATCAAAAAGTCCTCGTTGTTGTACCAACCTACAACGAAAAAGAAAATATTGAAGCCTTCGTCGCCGCAGTCAAGACCAACCTTCCTGGCGCCCATCTTCTAATCGTGGATGATAATTCACCCGACGGCACAGGGGTGATTGCTGATCAACTTGCCGCAACGGATTCCACCATTCATGTCTTGCATCGCACCCAAAAAGAGGGGTTGGGCAAGGCCTATGTGGAAGGTTTTCAGTGGGCACTTCGCCACGATTATGATTTTATCATCCAAACTGATGCTGACTTCTCGCACGACCCGAAGGATTTACCGCGCCTGCTTGAAGCGGCTCAAACCGATGATTTAATCATTGGCTCGCGCTATAAGGGTGGGTGTCGCGTATTGAATTGGCCGCTCCCACG
Source organism: Kiritimatiellia bacterium (assembly GCA_017558005.1). Taxonomy (GTDB): domain Bacteria; phylum Verrucomicrobiota; class Kiritimatiellia; order RFP12; family DVOR01; genus Spyradenecus. The sequence goes on from JAFYWN010000007.1 coordinate 103,372, forward strand.
TTTGATGTTGAGTTACGGCGCAGGGATTTATGTGCGCTTACTAACGCGACTCCCCGTAATGGATCCCACCGGCGGCTTTAAATGTTTCCGTCGTAACGTCCTTGCCTCAATTGAACTTGATCGTATCGCTGCCGAAGGGTATGGTTTCCAAATTGAAGTCACTCACTCGGCTTGGCGCAAGGGCTTTTCGATTAAAGAAATTCCCATCGTCTTTGCTGATCGTGTAGCTGGCACCTCAAAGATGTCCTTGGCCATTGCCAAGGAGGCAATTTTCTTGGTGCTTCGCCTCGCCTTTCGCCGAAAGTAATCGCCGAGGCTGAACCCGTTCGACCCATTTTATTAAAGGAGTGCATCTGTTATGTTTACCATCGCCGTTCAAATCTCCGCCATCTTTGCAATGATTGGCATCGGCACCTTCGCCGCCAAACGTAAATGGTTCTCGGAAGACTTCTCAACCCAACTCTCCTTACTGTTGATTCGCGTCTTCTATCCCTCACTCCTCTTCTCAGCCATTCTACGAAAGTATACCCTCTCCGCACTCGCGGATGCATGGATCCTACCTGTGGGCGCCGCTGGGATTATCCTCATTGGGTGGACAGCAGGGTGGATTGCTAAGCGCACCTTACTTCGTCATGCTAAGGCGCCTACCCGTCGTGCCTTCCACTTCTCCTGCACGATGAACAACTACTCCTTCCTGCCAATCATGATTATCGCAGGAACGCCTTTGGGCGAGACAGGCGTTGCAATGGTTGCATTGACCACCATTGCCTCCGACACCTTAATGTGGACGCTTGGCTTCAAGACCTTTACGGGACAAAAGCTCAACTTCAAGACCTTGCCATCCATGCTCCTACGTCCGCCGGTTGCCGCCTTATTGCTCGCAGTACTCTGTTTAATCATCTTCCACTGCTTCGGGATTACCCCAGATGACCTCTTCGCCTGCCATCCGACCAAGGTCGCCCTCAATACGCTTTATACCTATCTCGGAGGAGCAACCATTCCAACCTGCGCCCTCGTCTGCGGCATGCGCTTGGCCCAACTCAAACCCGCAGGACTCTTCTGTTACCCACAAGTCCTCACCACCCTCCTTCGCATGATTGTCATCCCCGCCATTACGCTCACGCTCCTCATGCTCTTGCCTTTGACCGAAGCGCAACGGCTCGTCTTCGGCATCATCGCATTGATGCCAGGTGTGATGGCGAGCGTCTCGATGGCGGAGGTCTATGGCGGTGACATTCCCTTCGTCTCCGCAATGGTCCTAAACACCCACGCAGTCTGCATTGTCACGGTCCCGATTGGACTTTGGCTCCTGGGTGTCTGCTAAATCCTCCCTGCGAAACCGCACCGCCGCCATTGCAATATCAAGCGCGGCGAACGGACAACACCTCTTCGCATCCTACCGTACACCTTAACCCTGCCAAGCATGGCGAATGGTCAACTATCCGTCACATCCTACCGCCACCTTAACCCCGTCAAGTGGGGGTGCATAGACCTTTCAATTCTTCTCCTTCTCCTTTTTTATTTCCCGCTTCTTCACCATATTTTGTTATCATATACATTATTTATGGAAAGGGTTTTATCATGAATACAATGTATGATCCCGATACACTCGCACGCTCTCATGCTTCCGACTTTGCAAAGGGCTTAAATCGCATCTACAACTTCACCTATGGGTGGATGGCCGTGGGGCTTGCACTCTCTGGTGTGGTGGCCTACTTTGTGGCACAAGCCATTGAAGCAGGTTCCTTTGCGCCCTCGCGTGGCCTCTTCATGGCCTGTGGTATCGTTGAAATCCTCCTCGTACTCGGTCTTTCGGCGATGATTCACAAGCTTTCCTTGCCCGTGGCGGCATTGATCTTTGCGGCGTACTCGGCACTGAATGGCGTGACACTCTCGATTATTTTCCTCGTCTACGAACTCGCCACCATTCAATCTGTCTTCTTTGTAAGTGCAGGAACCTTTGCAGGCGTCGCCCTCATTGGTTCGCTGACTAAGACGAACTTGAATACGGTCGGGCGCATCTGCATTATGGCTTTGTGGGGGATTATCTTGGCCTCCTTCGTCAATATTTTCATGAAATCCGCAGGTCTTAATGCCGTTTTGACCTACATCGGCGTGGCGGTCTTTATTGGGTTAACCGCTTGGGACGCCCAAAAGGTGCGTATCCTTGCAGAAGAGCAACACCGCATGGACGGCCAGACGGCGCGCCGTCTTGGGTTGCTCTGTGCCCTTGAACTCTACCTTGACTTTATCAACCTCTTCCTCTATATCTTGCGCCTTTTCGGCGGAAAGGGGCGCGACTAATGCTTCGTTCAACACTTACACTCGCTCTTGTCACATTGATTTCCAGTGCCGTTTGCGCCGCTAAGGTGGGCGTGCAACTCTACGATATGTATCGCACAGAAGCGGTCTATTTGATGACTTCAGAAGAAGTGCGCACCTTGAAAGCCGACCTCTCTGAGGAGAAGCGCGTCTTCAATAAGGCCTTCGCAAATGTCAAAAAGCAGTGGACCAAAGACCAAACCGCAGCCCTAAAGGCTGGCAACAAGGACTATCCAAAATTTCCCACCAAGACCTTCATGTGGGTGCGCACGGCGAAGTTCAAGACCTTCTCCACCGATGATGCCGCCAATGAGTGGTATGGCAAGCAGAAGGGGCGCTTGAATGGCGAAATGGCGGCAAAAGCAAAGGCGGCAATGGATGCAATTAAGGCCGCCAAGGCTGGCGCTACGGCTGGTTACAAAGATCGTGACGACAAGAAAAAGCGTCGCCATGCAGAAAAGGCTGAAATGTCGGATGCCGCCAAGGAAAAGATTGGTGAATTGGTGGAAATCGAGATGGCTGCGCTACTCAAGTACAATCGTCCCGTGCCCAAACACTTCATCTATGACCCCGTGGCTGGCGCAGATAAGAATGTACAGAAGGATATGGATAAGCAGGATGAAGCCTTGAAGCAATATGAAAAGCGTAAGGCCGACGCAGAAGCCGCAGAGGCAAATGGCGAAACTGCACCCCCTGCCCAATAACACGTCGCTTCACGCCTCCCACTTTCATCCAATTTATTGATTTACTCATCCCTTAAAACTCCCCAACGGACCTTATGAATCCAGAACTTATTCCTATTCTTGACTGGCAGATTTCCAATCCGAATGCAACCGTTGAAACCTTTTTGAGTCGCCCCGCTTTCGATGAAAAAGCGGAAGCAGCCGCCTCAAAATGCCTTGCAGATATTCGCACCCGTGGCTTAGATGCAGTCCTTGAAGCTTGTAAGACCTTTGACAATGCCGAAGTCACCCCAGAAAATATGTTGGTCACCGAGGCTGAACTCGATGCCGCTGAAGCGGCTTGCGACGAAACGGTCAAGCGTGCCATTGCCCAGGCCGCCGAACGCATTGACACCTTTGCGCGTGCGGGGTTGCGTCCAGACTGGACGATCCCCACACCGTGTGGCGGCTCTTTAGGCGAACGTTTCCACCCGATGGATCGCGTGGGTGTCTATATTCCTGGCGGCACTGCTCCGCTCGCCTCCACCTCTTTGATGACCGTTGTCCTCGCAAAGGCAGCAGGCGTTAAGGAGATTGTGGCTTGCACCCCGTGCCGTAATGGCTTAGAGGTCTCCGCTCCGCTGTTGTACGCATTGCGCGTGGCGGGTGCAACAGAAATTTATCGTATCGGTGGCATCCAGTCCATTGGCTTGATGGCCTACGGCGCTGGCATCAAACCCGTTGAACTCATCGCAGGTCCTGGCAATGCCTATGTGACCGCAGCGAAGCGCCAGGTCTACGGCACCGTCGCCATTGACCAAGTGGCAGGCCCCTCGGAAATCTGCGTCCTTGCAGACAAGGCCGCCAAAGCAAAGTGGGTTGCTGCCGACCTTCTCTCTCAAGCTGAACACGGCAGTGGCCTCGAAAAGAGCCTGCTCGTCACCGACAGCCGCGACTTCGCAGAAGCCGTTAAGGCTGAAGTAATTGCCCAAACCGCCGTTCGTAATCGTAAGGCGATTATCGAACGTATGGTTGAAAATGGTGGCATGCTCTTCGCCGTGGTGCCCGATTTGGCGACCGATGGCACCACGTTGTGCAACCGTTTTGCTGCGGAACACCTTGAACTCCAAGCGGAAAATGCCGATGACCTCCTCCCCTTGATCAACTGCGCGGGCGCAGTCTTCGTTGGTTACTGGACGCCTGAGAGCGCCGGCGACTTCGTGGCGGGTCCTAGCCACGTTCTGCCCACTGGCGGTGCGGCTCGTATGTTCAGCGGCTTAACGGCCGAAACCTTCCGCCGTCGTAGCTCCTTTGTTCGTTTTACGAAGGAAGATCTTGCCGAAACGCGAGAAGCAATTGAAACCTTTGGCATGTTGGAAGGCCTTGATGCCCACGCCTATGCCGCTACCGCGCGTTTTGAAGACTAACCGCTTCACCGCTGTTCAGGTGGCGAGAATCCTCCTTTGCCGCCCTGTTGCAGCCTGTCTTTCCGACAGGCTGTTTCCATAACCCCCTCACGCTCCTATCCCATAACGGCCCCCACGCTTTCCCTTATGGCCCTTGATCTAACCGCACTTCGTGCAGCTCTCTCGGAGAATCGCCCAGTCGTCCTCACTGCGCCCCCCGGCACAGGTAAGACCACCACGATTCCACCGGCATTGCTTGCCGAACCATGGTTGGAAGGGAAAAAGATTATTGTCCTTGAACCGCGCCGTTTGGCGGCACGTCGCGCAGCGCAATACATTGCCGAAACGTTGCACGAATCCCCTGGCGAAACGGTGGGCTGGCAGGTACGTTTAGAACGTTGCGTGGGACCAAAGACACGCATTGAATTCCTGACTGAAGGTCTACTCGCACGTAAAATCCTTGAAGACCCCGAACTCTCCGATGTCGGTTTAATCATTTTTGACGAATTCCACGAACGTGCGCTGCCCTTAGAGGTTGCCTTTGCGCTAACGAAAGAAGTACGCGAAGGCTTGCGACCCGACTTGCGTGTGCTGATTATGTCAGCTACCCTTCAACCCGACATCCTGCCTGACGCAGTCTTCATTGAAATCCCTGCGAAGGCTTATCCCGTGGAGATTCAATGGGTAGGCCCCCTCTCACCATTAACGGCAGTCCGCAAAGCACTCGCAGAAACTGAAGGTTCCATTTTGGTCTTCCTTCCTGGCGAAGGGGAGATTCGCGCGCTCGCAGAGGCGCTTCATGCGGAGTCGCTACCAAACACAGTCAAAATTGCACCACTTTATGCCGCATTGGACCGCCGAAAACAAGATGCCGCCGTGGCACCGCCGCGTCCTGGCGAACGCAAAATTGTCTTGGCCACCTCCATTGCAGAGAGCTCACTCACCATTGAAGGGGTGCGCGTGGTCATTGACACAGGCTTAGCACGCATCCCCCAATTCTCCTCACGCAATGGGCTAACGAAGTTAGTCACGCGCCAAATTCCTTTGGATCGCATTACCCAGCGCACCGGTCGTGCGGGACGTACCTGTCCTGGCGTCTGTTATCGCTTGTGGAACCAAGCGGAAGAGTTGACCTTCCCCAAGGTCTCCAAGCCTGAAATCTTAAGTGCAGACCTCTCACAAATCGCGTTACTCTGCGCAGAATGGGGCACCGCCGAGCTCCCTTGGTTGACGCCACCACCTCCCTCTGCATGGCAAAAGGCATGGCAATTATTGATTGCTTTAGGCGCAGTTGATGCCGAACGGCGCATGACGCCATTAGGCCATCAGATGATTCGATTCCCCGTTCATCCCTCATTGGCTGCGATGATGCTTAAACTGCGCACGATTGATAAGGCTGGAGGAGCCTTGCTTGCAGCCATCTGCTCGGAGGGTGAACGCATTCCGTCATTGCGCACGCAACAAGATTTTCGCCGCGTTTTGGCCACCGTGTTGCAAGATCGTCCACGTGATATTTGGCAATTGGCGACCCGTTGGGCCGAGGGTTCTCCTGTGCCGCGCCTCTCCATTGATGAATTAGCCCCCTATCTACTCTGGGCTTTCCCGGGCCATTTGGCCAAACGGCGCAATACTGCGAGCGGACGTTATCTGCTCGCGGCGGGCTTCGGCGCCGTATTACCGCCAGACTCGCTGATGATTAACGCCGAGTGGCTCTTTGCGGTGCGAATGAGTGATGGTGATGCAGAGGCCACGATTCGGTGGTGTTTCCCCTTAACCGAGGCCGATCTTTCGCGCCTAACACCCGAGACGCGTACACGAATTGAATGGGATAAATCAAGCAAACGCCTCATTGCCGCAGAGGAAGTTTGTTACGGCGAAATTGTCGTTAAGTCGCGTCCCTTAAAGTCGATTCCGCCAGAGTTACACCTTGAAGCAGAGCATTGCCGCCTCCGTCACGAAGGGCTCCCATGGACACCCGCTGCGCACGCGCTCGCCGAACGCATCGCCTTCCTTCGTAAACACCTTCCCGAAGCGGGCTATCCCGCCCTTGAAACAGAAGACCTCATCAGTGAACTTGCCGCCGCTCCAGGTCTTTCGGTGCAGCAAGCCATCCTCAATTTGCTCTCAGCTTCTGGCCATACCCAACAAGAAATTGACCGTGAAGCCCCAACGAAATTCCGCGTCCCGAGTGGTTCAAATATGACCATTCACTATGACGCCGACCAACCCTACGTCGCGGTTAAAATCCAAGAGGTCTTCGGTCTTAAAGCCACCCCACGCCTTGCCCACGAAAAGGTACCCATTTTGTTGCACTTACTCTCCCCTGCCCAACGTCCCGTCCAGGTCACCTCCGACCTCGCCTCCTTCTGGGCAAATGGCTATGCCATCGTTCGAAAAGATTTGCGTGGACGCTATCCCAAACACTACTGGCCTGAAGACCCGACCCAAGCGGAAGCCTCACGCAAGACACTAAAGCCTAAGTCCTAACCCATCATTTACTGCTTTACACACGCTTTTATTCCCTGCACCCCAAGAGGTTCATCATCATGTCCCTGCAAATCCCCGAAATCATCTCCCTCGCGAGCGCCTTTTACGGTTCCTCTGTCCTCTTTTCCGCCTTGGAATTAGATGTCTTCACTGCGATTGCAGAAAGCGAAGACCCCACCGTTGAAGCATTGGCGACCGCCCTTTCGGTGGACACACGCGGCTTGCGATTACTCTTAGATGCCGCAGTCGCAACAGGCCTCCTCACGAAATCCGACCTCCGCTATGCGCTTACCCCTGCCACACAAGCCACCCTCGTACGAGGTGCGCCGCATGACTTGACCAAGGCAATCGCCTATAATCGTGATGTCTATCCTGCATGGGGGCGCCTTACTGAATTGGTCCGCACGGGAAAACCCGTTGAAGCGCCCAAAATTCACTTAGGAGATGACCCCGAACGCACGCGTCGATTTGCCCTCTCCATGCATGGTCGTGCCATGGGAATCGGAAAAGCCGTTGTGCCGGCACTCAACCTTCCAAAGGGGGCAAAGGTCCTTGATCTCGCGGGTGGCCCTGGCACCTATGCCCTTTTGATGGCACAGAGTGACCCCGAACTCACCTGTGACACCTATGACCTGCCCGCCATTTCCGCAGTTGCAAAAGAAATCACGGCTCCATGCGCCGACCGCATTACCTGTCATGCAGGCGACTATCATACTGACCTCTATCCTGAAAACACCTACGATGTCGTCACCCTCTTCGGGTGCTTACACCAGGAATCCCCCGAAGCAATCATTGATATTTTGACCCGTGCCACACGTGCATTAAAACCTGGTGGCACCGTCTATGTACTCGACTTAATGACGGGCCCCGACCACACCACGCCGCCCTTCTCTGCACTCTTTGCCGTTAATATGGCCCTTACCACCGATAATGGGTGGGTCTTCTCCACAGAAGAATTGCAGACATGGATGACTGCCGCAGGCCTCTCCCACTTCACCTGCACCCCCATCCCGCCGCCGATGCCCCACTTCTTAGCCAAGGCAACGCGCTAATGCGTGCCCTTGCGTTAGCTAAGCCCCCTTGAAGATGGTGCTACTTCTGAAACTCACAAAAAAATAATTTTTACAAAATATAGTTTTTTGTAGACTATTCAAGTGCGATTTGTTATTATTACAACATCTTAAACAAACACATTAAGGAGTGAGACCATGACCTACGTTTGCCAAGTTTGCGGCTATGTTTACGACCCTGCAGAGAATGATGGGATTCCCTTCGAGCAGTTGCCCGAAGATTGGGTGTGCCCCACCTGTGGCGTTGGCAAAGGCGATTTCGCCGCTGCTTAAGTAAAAGCCGCTTAGCACAAACAAAAACAGCCGCGCGACTGCGCGGCTGTTTGCTTTTAGTGACTTGCGAAGAGATTACTCAGCGCGAATACGATCCCAAGCCTTAATGTACAAGATGTTGTTGTCACCCAAGTCGGTCATTGTGGAACAACGTGCACGCACCTCTGCAGGGATATTGAAAGCAGGGTTATTGCGCAACTGTTCATCCACCAACTTCACAGCTTCCGTGTTCGGCGAGACATACATAATCTCATTCATATTCGCCGCAGAGACCTCCGGACGATACATGAAGTCAATGAACGCGTGGGCCAACTTCGGATTTGCACTGTTTTTGTGAATGACGAAGTTATCAAAGGTGACGGTAGCACCTTCTTCCGGAATCACAAAGCGCACCGAAGGCTTTTCCATCGACACCTGAAGCATATCACCGCTATAGGTGTGAATTAAGAAGAATTCGCCAGAAGCGAGTGCACGCTTCGCATCATCCACTTCGAACTTCGCGATGTTACCCTTCCACTTCTTCACGAGCTCAACTGCCGCATCAATCTGCGCAGGATCCACGGAGTTCACATCATAACCCAACGTCCGCAGGGCGCAACCCATCACTTCACGTTGGTCATTCAACAAGGAAGAACGGCGATGGATATCCGCACGTTCAAACATGTGCCACGTCGGCTGAAAATCCTTCACGCGCTCGGTATCGTAACCAATACCCGAGAAACTCACGAAGTACGGCACCGAATAGGTCATTGCCGCATCCAAGGAGAGCGATGCATAGGTGTTGTCAAAGTTCTGCTTCACGGTGGGGAGCTGAGCCAAATCAATCTCTTGTAACATACCCTGCGCGTACATCAACTTTGCCATGTAAGACGACGGCACGAGGATGTCATATCCACTTGCGCCCGCCTTCAACTTCGCATACATCGCCTCATTCGAGTCAAAGACGTCCATCTGCACTTCGCAATTAAACTCTTTCTCAAACTGACGAACCACATCTTCAGAGAGATAATCACCCCAGTTATAGATGTAAAGCGTCTCTTTGGGTTCACCACAAGCAGTCAAAAAGACGAGCGGAGCAAGCAATGCCGCCATCACGGTTGCACGGAAAAAGGTTTTCTGTTTCACTTTTTCAGACCTTTCTTATCAGTTAAGAGGCGCTGGGTAACAAATACCAGCACAAATGTCATCAAGAGGAAGATGACCGACAACGCATTGATTACAGCCGGCGTGCCACGGCGCATCGCGCTCTGAATGTAGATGGGCAATGTCGTATCGCCTGCCCCCTTCACGAAGAACGTGATGACAAAATCGTCAATAGAAAGTGTAAATGAGAAGAGCGCACCTGCAATAATACCAGGCGAAATAATCGGCAGCGTCACACGGAAGAAGGTGTACAAACCGCTCGCGCCCAAGTCTTGCGCCGCCTCAATGACCGAACGGTCAAATTCTTGCAAGCGCCCCAATACCACCATGGTCACATAACTCAAGCAGAAGGTAATGTGGGCAATGACAATCGTCGTCATCCCCAGCCCCATTTCAATGCCAAAGGTGCGTCGCATCCATTCGCCAAAGGTCGAGAGCACAATCTCAAAGAGAAGGAGCAACCCAATCCCTTGCAAAATATCTGGCACCACCAAAGGTGTGTAAACCAAAGCAGAATAGATGCCCTTCAGCTTATGCTTGCTTCGATGCAGCGCCAATGCCGCCAACGTCCCCAATAGGGTCGCAAAGAAGGTCGCAATCAACGCAATGACTAATGTATTTACGAGCGCATCCCAAATTGCATTATCCTGAAAGAGGCGTTCATACCACTTCAGCGAGAATCCAGTCCATGCACCACCATACTTACTGGCATTGAAGGAGGCCACCGCCACGACAATCAATGGTGTGTAGAGAAACACCAAAGTCAACATCGTCATAACGAACGGGAATCGGCTCCTATGAGTATAATTACGCATCGGCCACCTCCGCATTTGCCTTGCGGCTCTTCAATTTGCGAATCCAGACCGTACCAATCAAAGGCAAGAACACCGCCATCATCAACAATGCCGAAAGTGCACTTGCATGGGGCAGGTTACGGTCATTAAAGACACGTTGTGCAATCTTATCGCCGACCAGTTCACTCGTGGGTCCACCCACCAAATCGGGAATCAAATACGCACCAAATGCAGGGATTAACACCACCATCACAGCCGTCCACACGCCCTTGGCAATCCCAGGGAAAAAGACCTTACGGAAGCCATAAAAAGAGCTTGCGCCCAAATCCTTTGCCGCATCCAAAAGCGAAAAATCAAATTTTTCCGCCACTGCATAGATGGGTAAGACTGCAAAGGGAATGTACGTATAAATCATCACCGTCAGCACGGCCCACTGATTGTAAAGCAATACCGTCGACTCATCGGCCAATCCAATCAGCACGAGCAAGTGCTTAAACACGCCATCCGAGTGCAAAAAGACGCGCCATGCGTAAATGCGAATCAGAAAGTTTGTCCAGAACGGCACGATAATCAACATCAAGAAGACGTTGCGTAATTGCGATGACATACGCGAAAGGCAATAACTAATCGGAATCGCCACCGCAATGCACACCGCCGTTGCGACAATGCCCAACCAAAAGGTTCGCCAAATAATCAGCGGATAGTTTGGATTTCCCAATTCACACAACGTGCTTAACGTCCATCCTGCCCCGATACCACCTGCAGAATCCACAGGCTTAAAGGTCAAAAGAAAGACAATCAATACCGGAAGTGCGTAGAAAATCAGCAACCAAACGAACGTTGGCAAGCCGACAAAAAAGTTGGATGCTTTTTTAAACCACATGCGTCAGTACCTTCACTTAACAAGCGGATAAAGCTGAACCCTTTTAGGGCGTTGTTCCAGAAACCGTGGATGCCGTCGCACCTTCAGCGGTAGAGGCTGTTGCTGCCTCACTCGCATCAGGCGGAGTGGGCGCTTCTTCTTCCGTATCGGGCAACAACAAGAGATTTTCATCTGCTTCTGCATAGCGGTCAAGCATGTAAGCATTGTCTGCTTCAAAGCGCAACCACACATCGTCGCCCCAAGTGATTCGACGTTCATCAAGCGCATAACCGTAGTGTTGCTTCACCACCGCCACGCGCCAATCGTTGACGCGCACCCAATAACGCGTATGAGCGCCCAAATAAACCACGTCCTCCACCTTGCCCTGAAGCAAGTTGGTATTCGGCTTGATATTTCCAGGCTTATCCAAGGAAATCATGAACTTTTCAGGGCGAATGCTGATATGCACACTGCCGCCCTCACGGATCTTCTTATCGTTGTAAAGACGCAACGTCGGGAAATCCTCGATTTCCAAATCGCAGTAATCCCCTTCCACACGACGCACCGTGCCAGGGAAGAAGTTTGTATCGCCGATGAAGGCCGCCACAAAACTCGTCTTCGGCGCTTCATACAACTCCGGAGGCGTGCCAATCTGCTCCACATGCCCCCCACGCAATACCGCGATATGATCGCTGATACTCATTGCTTCCTGTTGGTCATGCGTCACGAAAAGGAAGGTAATTCCCACGTCATCATGCAACGCATCCAACTCAATCAACATACGCTGACGCAATTTCAAGTCAAGCGCGGCGAGCGGTTCGTCCAAGAGCAACACCTTAGGACGGTTAATCAACGCACGAGCAATCGCCACACGCTGACGTTGACCACCCGAAAGTTGCCCAGGCTTACGATCCTCAAAGCCTGCCAACTGCACCAAATCCAAATAACGCGGCACCGCTTCTGCGATTCGCTTCGCGTCCATTCCGGCCGTCTTCAAACCAAATGCCACATTTTCCCATACACTCATATGCGGGAACAATGCGTAGTTTTGGAAGACTGTACGCACTTCACGGCGATTCGGTGGCAAATCCGTAATATCCACGCCATCCAAAATCACACGCCCTGAATCAGGTCGCTCAAAACCACCGCAAATACGCAGCAAAGTCGTCTTGCCACATCCACTCGGGCCCAGCAAGGAGAAGACCTCTCCCGCTCCAATCGAAAGTGTCACATTATCCAAAACGGTATTATCGCCATACCGCTTAGTGATATTCTCAAAACGCAGGATTTCCATCGTCCGGAACTCGCTCCTGTTAGAAATGAAAACGCACCCGTAATAAAGAGACCATCTCCCTATTACAAAGCACAAATCATAACATAATTAGCCCCCTAAAAACGAATAAAATCGCATCTCCATAAATAAAAATATAAATAAAAAATTACCCCGCCCTTTTTTCACCCATTTTTTCAACCCTAAAACACCCTCAAAACCCCGTTAAATAGGCACTTTTAACAAACTCCATCTTCCGCCCAAGAGTTACCTTTTATTTTTCAAAAAATTACACATGCTCAGGCCAACCGCAACCGATTCATTTAGAATCCCTCTATTTGAGCCCCTCGCGCTACAAATTTTCTCGTTAAGTAACTCCCCACCATCCCACACATGGACTATGCCCACGAGCGCACCACGCCCCCCAGAAGGAATTCTCACTCACCCCACACATGGCATATGCCAACAAGAGTAGATCGCTCACAAAAAAGAGACTTCCTTATCCCATGCGCAGCATGTGTCAGTCGGAGTACCACACATCGCAGAAAGACACGTATTCCACCCACACACTACTTGTGTCAGCAAACACACCACACACCATACACCACAGAAGGAAACCACCCTCCACCCCACGCGCTGCTTGTCACCATGCACCCCTAGCCTCTCCTTATCCCATGCGCAGCATGTGTCAGTCGGAGCGCGTGCGCTCCGCCCGTTCATCGGCTTTAGCCGTGGAAAAGCTTTTCAAAAAAATAATCACAGCCTCTTCTCCCCACATACACTAAAAGTGTAGCAAAGTCTTTCACGATTGTCAAATCGTCATTTAAGGACCCTCTAAAATATCGCAAAAAAGGCTCAAAATTTACCCTTCAAAACTAGCGAAATTGCAACTCAATTTCGCTAGTTTTGCTCCCCCAATTTCGCCAGTATTGGGATCCAATTTCGCTAATATTGACCCAAATTTTCTAGAGACCTCCCCCAAAAACGGGCAAATTGTTGATAACTTTTCCTCCCCTCATGACCCATTTTTTCGAAAGGAAGCCGCTGTAGCGGAGTTGATTAACCCAATTTTTTGCACTATCTCTTTTTCCCTAAAGAAGTTATGCATTTTAAGCCACCGTTTGATTTTCGCCTTAAAAATCGCCACCACACCGAATTTTTTCAGAAAACTGCGTCGAAAAACTTGCATTGTTGATAACTTGTTGATAACTCAAAAAAGTTTTCAACAGGCGAAAAATCGTTAAAATTTTCGAAAAAATGAACTTTTCGCGCAGGCGATTTTGGCGCAAAAAACAATTTAGCGACAAACACTTTACAAGGAAAATTTCCCCACGGATTTTCACAAACCTGCAAGCCGATAGAGGAACAATCCTCACAGAAGAAGGTACCCCACGACATTAAAGAAACTGTAAGCGCATAGAGAAAAACAAGTCATTTCACACCCTCACGAAGGCACGTAGCGCACGCAAATAACGTCCATCAATAGCCTACGAATTTCCTGCAGTTGCAGTCTTACGAAGGTATGTAGTGCACGCAAATAAAGCGTACATTATTAAGTATTGAAGGGAATTAAGAGAGGAATTCTCCTCCGTTTTAGCTCTCCTGCCCCTGTCTATTCGCATTTTACCCAATAAATTTTCAATTTATCACCGATTTATTTAGTCTGACGTATTGACTTCTACCCCTTGAAAATGGGATAATAGTAATGTTTTAGACTTTAATTGTGCCAACACGATTTAGCCGAAAGGAAACTGTATATGGCCAAGACCGAAAAGAAGACCGTCCGTTTCGTCGATACGACGTTACGCGATGCCCACCAGTCTTTGTGGGCGACACGTATGCGCACCAAGGATATCCTTGGCATTCTGGAAGCCGTGGATGACGCTGGTTTCTACGCGATTGAATGTTGGGGCGGTGCGACGTTCGACGTCTGCATGCGCTTCCTCCGTGAAGATCCGTGGGAACGCCTGCGCCAGATTAAGGCGGTTTGCAAGAAGACTCCGCTCCAGATGTTGTTGCGTGGTCAGAACTGCTTGGGTTACAAGCACTACCCGGATGACGTGTTGGATCGTTGCGTGGCAAAGATGTGCGAAAACGGCATGGACATCTTCCGTTGCTTCGACGCACTCAATGACGTGCGCAACCTCGAAGCTGCTATCAAGGCAGTGAAGAAGTACGGCGGTCACGCTCAGGGTACGATTTGCTACACCTTCTCTCCCGTGCACACCGTGGCCAACTATGTGAAGTTCGCCAAGGAACAGGTGCAGCTCGGCATTGACTCGCTCGCCATTAAGGATATGGCTGGCATCTTGACGCCCTCTGCAGCCCGCGAACTCGTGACCGGCCTCAAGAAGGCGCTCCCCGACCTCCCCATCGAAGTGCACTCGCACATGACCTCTGGCATGGCCCCTGCAATGTACATGGCCGCAGTGGAAGCAGGCGCTGGCGCAATTGACTGCGCTGTTGCAACGCTCTCTGGCTTCTCCTCCCAGCCTGCACACGGCACGATGCACGCCATCTTCGAAGGTCTCGGCTATGAAACCGGCATCAAGACCGACCGCATCACCGAAATCGACAACTACTTCAAGGCCCTCAAGCCCGAACGTGCGCTCCAGGCAAATGCTGATGCAGAAGCCGTGGACGTGCAGGTGCTTCTCCACCACATCCCTGGTGGCATGATCTCCAACACCCGTAGCCAGTTGGCTCAGCAGGATGCTTTGGATCGCTTGCCCGAAGTGTTGGAAGAACTTCCTCGCGTGCGTAAGGATATGGGTTATCCTCCCTTGGTCACGCCGACCTCCCAGATCATGGGTGTGCAGGCTGTGCTCAACGTGCTCGGCGGTGAACGCTATGGCATGGTTTCCAACGAAACCAAGCAGTACGTCAAGGGTTACTACGGTCGTAGCCCCGCTCCCGTGGACAAGGCTCTCGAAAAGAAGATTCTCGCTGGCGAAAAGAAGATCACCTGCCGTCCGGCAGACTTGCTCGAACCTGGCTTGCCTCAGGCTGCTAAGGAACTCGATCCCAAGTTGATCCAGACCGAAGAAGACATCCTCTCCTACTGCATGTTCCCCGCTGTGGCGCTCGACTACTTCCAGTGGCGTGCTAAGCCCGAAGGCGAACGTGACCCGATTCCTGCTGACTCCGAAATGACTATCGCGAAGGCCGCTGCTAAGGCTGAAGAAGCCAAGGCCGCTCCCGCTCCTGCACCTTTGGGCGCAGATGATGCGAAGTTCGCTGTCATTGGTAAGCAGTTCGTGGCCCTCTTCGGCTCCCTCGGTGGCAACATCAAGGTGGACGCCTCTGCACTCGCAGCCGTCCCGACGACCGATGCCGCAGCCGCACCCGCCGCAGAAGCAGCTCCTGCCGCAGCCGCCGCACCCAAGAAGACCTTGAATGCTACGCTCACCGGCACCTTCTACCGTTCTGACGCCCCCGGCAAGCCGAACATGGTGGAAGAAGGCGCTAGCGTGAAGGCTGGCGACCCGGTCTGCGTGTTGGAAGCTATGAAGCTCTTCAACCCGGTGAAGGCACCTGAAAACTGCAAGATTATCCGCTTCCTCGTGCAGCCCGGCGAGAACGTCTCCAAGGGCAGCCCGATTGCAGAAATCGAATAATCATTCCACCTGTCGCTGCGGCATCCGCCGTGGCGACTGGTTTGTCAGACATCCGTTGCGCGCAATTGTGCGGAACGGATGTTATGGCAAGAATTAACCCTTGCCAATGTGCCATTGACACCCACCTTTTGGCGTCAATGCACCTTAAACAAAAACCTTTTTTATCGCATCCCTTGCGATGGAATTGGTTTCAAAAACACCTTTTACTTCCTTGCCCCCTACCTCTTCTCCGGAGCCTTCTATGTCAAAGAAGAACAAGCAATTCAACAAAACCTCCCCTTACGGACAAGAGTGGTTTGATAAAGAATATACTGCAAAGGAAGTCTACAAAAGACTGTGGGGCTTTGCGCGTCGTTACAAAGGCCTCATTTTTACTGGTGCATTTCTCGGCATGGTCACTGGTGGTGCATGGGCACCCATCTTTTCTGTTGTGCAGCCGATGATTAACGGGATGCAAACGGCCTCTACTCAGACACAAACTGAAACCACGGCCGCCCTCCCTGCCCCCACCGCAACGATTGAGACCCCCGCTCCTACAACTAACGTTGCCACCCCTGCCGCAGAGCCGCAGCAGAAGCTCTCCAAGTTGGAACGACAGAGCAAAAAAGAATCTGAAAAATATCAAAAATATCTTGATCTCATTGAAGAACAGCTTGCCAAAATCGGCATTACAGGTCCTAGTGCGACATTGATGGTCTTTGCTTTGGTGGCGGCACTCGCCATCTCTCTTAAGATGGCTACGCAGTATTTGAACCAGTACTACCTTACCAAGGCGGGCATGAAGGTGGTGATGGACGTACGTAATGCTATGTTCAAACACCTTCAGGAGCAGTCGCTTGCGTTTCACGGTCGTGCTGACGTGGGCCGTCTGATGAGTCGCGCGACTGGCGACCCCGAAATCATTCGCACCTTAATTAGCCAGACGATGAGCGACCTCTGCCGTGCACCCTTTGAAATCTTAACGGCCGTTCTCTTCATCTGCTTCTTCGCAATCAAAAATAACATGATTTCCTTGCTTTTGGTTGCAATCATCGGCTTCCCGGTCTGCATGTTACCCATTGTTTGGATTGGTAAGCAAATCCGCACATGGTCAAAGCGCTTGATGGGGCAAACGGCAGGCATTACCTCGCGGTTCCATGAAAACCTCACCTGCATCAAGGTGGTCAAGGCCTACCATACTGAAAAGAGTGAAACGGCTAAATACGAAGACTACAACCTCCGTGCATTCAAGATTTGTATGCGCGCAACCCGTTGGAGCATCTTGGTTACGCCGTTAACTGAAACCGTCGCCTTCTTGTTGGCTACAATTTTCGTGGCCTACTGCCTCTCCACGGGTCATGGTCTCTCCGAAATTATCCCCTTAATTCCGCCCTTCCTGATTCTCTACAAGCCGATGAAGCAGTTGGGCCGTCTCCAGGTAGCCCTCGAAAATGGACGCGCAGCCCTTCAGCGTATCTTCTCCCTGCTTGACGTCCATGAAGAACTCCAGGAAAAGCCTGACGCACAGACATTGGCCGAATTCAAGGAAGCACTCGTTTTTGATGACGTCTCGTTCGGTTATGACTCGAAGAAGGAAGATATCATTAAGCACGCCTCCTTCACGATTAAGCCTGGACAGATGTATGCCGTCGTGGGTTCCACGGGTAGCGGTAAGAGCACCCTTGCCAACCTCTTGGCGCGTTTCTACGACGTCACTGATGGTAAGGTTACGATTGATGGGCACGACTTGCGCGACTATCGCATCGCAGATCTCCGCAACATCATCGGCGCCGTGACCCAAGAAGCCTTGTTGTTCAATGCCACCATCGCAGAAAACATTGCCTATGGCACACCGAATGCCACCCAGGAAGCAATTGAAGCGGCGGCGAAACTCGCAAATGCGCACGATTTCATTGTGGCACATCCAGAAGGTTACCAACGCATCGCGGGTGAAAAGGGCTTTGTTTTAAGTGGTGGCGAACGTCAACGTGTGGCCATCGCTCGCGCCATTTTGCGCAATCCGCCTATCTTGATTTTGGACGAAGCCACCAGTGCGCTTGATACGGTTACCGAACAACAAGTTCAAGCGGCGATTAACAATTTGATGAAGAATCGCACCACGTTTGCAATCGCGCATCGTCTTTCGACGATTCGCCAAGCGGACTGCATTCTTGTTTTGGATCACGGCACCATTGTGGAACGTGGCACACACGATGAGCTCTATGCTCAAAATGGTGTCTATCGCAAACTCTGCGACATCCAGAACCAACAGGCTTAATAACGACACTATCGTGCAATTATTCGCCGATTACGTGATTGTTTCACCACACACCAAAGGTTGTTATGAACTCTTTTAACACGACGACATGTGCGCTCCTCGCGACCGTTTTCTCGACAAGCGTTTTATTGGCAGCAGACCCTGCAACGCCCGCCACCGAACAGGTCGCACAAATTACCTCTGCCGTAACAACGCAGTGGCCTTGCCAACCCGAACCTGTGAAGTTGCCCCACGGCTTCGACCCCAACCGCATCTACTTGGGTGCCCGCCCCTCGTTGTTGCCCGACGGCTCAAAGTTTTTGTTTGAGTGGTGCGATGCGATTTGGATTGCCCCCACCCAAGGTGGCACGGCAAAGGTGCTCCAACACACCACGGGCCGTGACACATGGCCTATCGTCTCCAACGACGGCAAGCGCTTCTGCTTCCAGTCTAATCGCTCTGGCGGTTGGCACGTCTTTGTGGCCGACATTAAAGAAGGTGCAGAGGCACGTCAAGTCGGCTTCAACTCTGAGGCAGAACGCCCCTACGGTTGGTCCAATGATGACTCCGAACTGCTCTGCTTCGTTGTCCGCGATGACGAAGGTTCAGTCTTTGACGTTGGCCGTTTAGCATGGATTCCCGTCAATGAACGCGCCGCCGAACGTCGCATCTTTGACGCCCCGGGGTCTGAGCCCTCCCTCTCGCCTGACGGTCGTTACCTCTTGTTCACCCAAGAAGGTGAAGACCTTTATCGTAAGGGTACCACGGGTGAAAACGTCTCTCGCATTTGGTGTTATGACACCCAAACAGGGGGCTTCACACTCGTCGTAAAGCATGACACTGAAAGCCGCACGCCCATTTGGGCACCCGATGGTCAGGGCTTCTACTATGTCGGTGGCCAAGATGGCACGCTCAACATTTGGTACCACGCCTTCCCTGGCACGGAAGAACGTCAAATCACCTTCTTCCGCGGCGATAGTATCATCCACCCCACCCTCTCCAAGGACGGCAAGACCATGGTTTTCCGTCAAGGATTTGATTTCTGGTCCATCAATCCCGAAGAAGGTGGCACGCCTCAGCGCATCTTGCTCACGCCTGAAGATACAGGTCTTGCTCGTGCAAAGACACGCCGTCGCCACTATGACACCATTTGGAACAATGACCGCGCAGGTGGCCTCACGGCAACCAGTGGTGGTCTTGAATTAGCCTTCACGACAGGCGGCGACCTCTATGTGATGGATACCGTCTTACGCGAGCCGCACCTTGTGTATGGTAGCTCGCGCACCCATGAACGTGACTGCGTCTTCTCGAAGGATGGTTCTCGCCTCTACTTCCTCTCGGATCGTGGTGATAGCATTGCGCTGTTGATGGCAGAAAAAGTTCGCCCGCAGCACTTCTGGTGGGAAAACTCCGAATTTAAGATTCGTGAACTCGCAGGTGGCTCGGCACGTCGCTCGTTGCTCTCCCTCTCCCCTGACGGGACGAAACTCGCTTGGGTGGAAGCTGGTAGCTCGCTCGTTATTGCCGACACTGAAGGTAACGTCCTTCGCCGTCTTCCTCCCCAAAAGAGCATCAACTCTTATGATTGGTCCCCCGATGGTCGCTGGATGGTGACCGCGATGGAAGACGATTATGCCAATAATGACATTTGGTTGGTCCCCTTGGAAGAATTCCCTGGTGCCAAGCTTTACAACGTCTCCAGAAGCTTCACGTGGGATGGCAGCCCCTCTTGGTCGCCTGACGGTAAGCTACTCGTTTGGAATGGCCAACGTGTTGGTTCGGGTTCGGCCCTCTTCTACGTGTGGTTGAATCGTAGCGATGAAGAGTCCTTGAAAACCGAAGCCTATCGTAAGGCTATTGAACACATGGGCCTCCGTCTGCAGGACCGCCCGGAAGCAACCGCTGTTCTGCTCGGCTCAACCGCCGTGGCCACACCTGACCCGCATAGTCCGAATGCAGACGCAGACATTCTTGCGAAGAAGCAAGAAGGCAACTATGTCGTCGTTGACCTTGATGGGCTCCATGAGCGCGTCCACGCCACCCCCATCCCCGCACTTGGCAATCCTTGCTTCGCTCCGAACTCTCGTCGTATCCTCTTCCCCGCCACGATTAATGGTCGTCCGGGCACCTATGAAGTTACGATTCCGAATAACATGACGCCCACCTTCTTGCGTGATCGTTGGGGTTACCCATTGGGTTGGTTTGGTCGCGACAAGGACCCGCTTCGTGCAGATAAACTCCTCATGTTGACCGCCGATTACAAGATAGGTACACTTGATGAAACCTATCCTTTCATGGTTTATCAAGAAATGAACTTGCAGGACTATCATGAACTCGGCTTCATGATGGCGTGGGGTCTCTTGCGCGATAACTACTATGACTCCAACTTCCACGGTGCTGACTGGAATGCCATTCGTGACAAGTATCAAGCACCCGCGCGTTTCGCCCCTTCACGTTCGGTTTATGAACGCATCTTCAATGCGCTCAATGGCGAATTGAACTCCTCCCACCTTGGCTTCTATGGCAATGCCACCTCCAATAAAGAATGGGGTGCAGACAAGCCCTTCAACTCGTGGGAACCCGTCACCTCGCATTTGGGCATTATCTTCGACCAGGCCTACTCTGGCGAACAGGGGTGGATGGTTAAGAAGGTCATCCCTGGTGGTCCTGCAGACTCTGAGCAGATTAACATTCGCCCTGGCGACTTGATTGTCAGCATTGATGGCAAGCCGATTCGCAATGGCATTGACCCGACGCTCTTGCTCAATGGTCCGAAGCCCGGCAAGTTCATCCTTGAAGTGCGCTCAAATGATCGCGTTCGTAAGGTCTATTTGGAAGCCATCACCTATGCTGATGCACGTACACTTGTTCAAAAGGCAATGTATGCAAATCGCCGTGACTATGTCCATCGTCGTTCTGGTGGTGCATTTGGTTACATCAACATCGCCCAGATGAACAACGATGAATACAACCGCTTCGAGCGTGAAATCTTCGCAGAAGGATTTGATAAGGATGGCATGGTAATTGACGTGCGTGATAACGTCGGTGGCTTCACGGCAGACAAGGTCTTGAACATCCTCGGCGTGCAGCGTCACTCTTGGTCTGTCGCCCGCTATGGTCGCCCCGCCTACCTTGCTAGCTATTGGGGTCGCCCGGTCTTTGACAAGCCCATCGTCGTGCTCTGCAACCAGAACACCGTCTCCAATGGTGAAATCTTCTCCCATGCAATCAAGCAGCTCGGCCGCGGTAAGTTGGTCGGCGTACAGACCAATGGTGGCGTAATCGCCACTCGCGATGGTCCGCTCTTGGACCTCGGCAATCTGCGCCAGGCCCACTACGGGTGGTACACGCTTGATGGCACTGACATGGAACTCCATGGCGCGCTTCCAGACGTTATTGTTGCCAATACGCCTGCTGACACCGCCGCTGGACGCGACCCGCAACTTGACGCAGCGATTGACACCTTACAGGAAGAAGTTAGCAAGGCTCAAGAAAACATCAAGCCGTTTGTGCCGAACACCTTCCAGTGGAATCACCGTCTCTAATGTAATCCCCATTCAATACTATGACTCGTACACTTCTACACGCAAAGCTTCATCATCTGCGCATCACACAGGCAGACTTGGAATATCTTGGATCGCTCACGATTGACGAAGATCTGATGGATGCCGTTGGCATCGTTACCTACGAGAAAATTCTCGTGGCCAACCTTGAAAATGGCGAACGTCTTGAAACGTATGCCATCCCTGGCCCACGTGGTTCTCGTATTGCTTGCCTTAATGGTGCTGCAGCCTATATGGGAAAACCCGGCGATCGCCTCATCGTTATGGCCTTCTGCCAAGTCACAGACGAAGAAGCCGCCGACCTTTGCCCGAAAGTGGTTCGCCTTGATGCCGACAATCGCATCATTGCTAAGGCATACTAATCACCACGAATCCCCTTAACAACGTCCGCCTCTACTCGGATTCCCCGAATTAGAGGCGGTCATTTTTTAGTCTAAACAACATGAGCCGCTTTGTTTAGAAGAGAAAGCGGCCCGCAATCTATCCTACCCTAAATTGAGAAAGACGATTACCAAAGAATTGGCGTACGTCCATGCGCCGTGAGATAGGCATTCGCCGCAGAGAAGTGGCGGCACCCGAAAAAGCCATTCCACGCAGAAAGAGGAGAGGGATGCGCGGCGGTTAAAATCAAATGGCGGCGCGAATCAATTAAAGAGCGCTTTGCCTTTGCCTTGCTTCCCCAAAGCATAAAGACCACATGTTCACTCTTTTGGGCCACCGTTTTAATGATTTCATCGGTAAATGCTTCCCACCCTTTGCCAGCGTGTGAGAGCGGAGCACCCGCACGCACCGTCAAAATGGCATTCAGCAGAAGCACCCCTTGTTTCGCCCAAGGCGTCAAATCACCCCCCTCAATGTGCGCTGGTCCGACATCGGCTTCAATCTCTTTGAGCATATTTCTCAGAGAGGGCGGAGGCGCAACAGGATGTTGCACAGAGAACGCCAAGCCATGCGCATGACCTGGCGTGGGATAAGGATCTTGTCCAAGAATGACGACACGTGTTTCGGCGAGCGAGCAGAGTTGCAGTGCGGTGTAGATGGTGTCATAGGGTGGCAACACCTGTTCGCGCGCATAAGCCTCCTTTACAAAGGCCCGTAATGCGGTGAACTCCGGCTTGGCAATAAAGTCTGCCAATGCGTCACGCCAGTCTGTCTTCATGGCTCTTACGATGCGTTATAGCTTGGATCCTGCACTTCAAAGGGCTCATTAAATGCCACATTGAAGTCATAGACAGCATCAAAATCTTCCAATTTATCCTCGGGTGTTTTACCAAAACACCCCACAGAAATCAGATTATAGACGAGATTACCAATGTCAATCGTTGCGCGGATATTCAAATCTGCGAGAATCTCATAGGCAAATGGGCCGAACTCTTCCAACATATAGTCGCGGAAGCCTTCGGAGAGTTGGCGTCCTGTCACGTGGCGAGAGGCGGCACCATTATCAAAAAGATCACCTGCGCGTTGGCGTTCTTGGATTTGACGCACGGTGTAATCTAATGTGACTGGCATCAACTCGTACGCTCCACGCGGATAGCGTTGGTCGCGTTTGAGAATCATTGAAACGGCACGCTCAAAATTTTCGTTGCGCATACTCACCTCATTGGGATTCCTGCATCGCGCAGCGCCTGCTTGATGCCTCCACAGGTGTAACCCATCGTATGAACCATTGAAGCTACAAGCGCCGCATCCGCACGTCCTTCCGTGAGCACATCCACGAGGTGTTGGGGGGTGCCTGCGCCACCAGAAGCAATCACTGGAACGCTCACCGCCTCACTGACCATTCGCGTAATGGGCAATTCATATCCCTCTCGAACGCCATCAGTGTCAATCGCATTCAGGCAGATTTCACCTGCGCCACGCGCCACCGCTTCCTTCGCCCATGCCAATGCATCGCGCCCGGTGGGTTGGCGGCCACCACGAATAACGACCTCATATCCAGAGGGAATTGCGGCGGAAACTGGCACACGTTTCGCATCCATGCCAAGCACCACGCACTGACGTCCAAAGGCCTTTGCCCCCTCAGTCAAAATCTCTGGCGACTCCACGGCAAGCGAATTGAGCGACACTTTATCGGCGCCCGCGAGCAATGCAGCACGCATATCTTCCACGCCACGAATACCACCGCCCACTGTAAACGGCACGCTTAAAGCCCGTGCCGCACGTGCAACCATATCAAGGTCGCAACAACGATGTTCAGCGCTCGCCGTGATATCGTAAAAGACCAATTCATCCGCGCCGTCTTTGCAGTACTGGGCCGCCATCTCGACGGGATCGCCCACGTCGACATTTCCCTTGAACTTCACGCCCTTAGTGACGCGACCATTTCGCACATCAAGGCACACAATCAGACGTTTTAAGAGCATGCGCCCTCCCAATTGAGAAAATTACGCAACAGTAATGCCCCAGCTTCGCCGCTCCGCTCTGGGTGGAACTGCGTTGCAAAAAGCGAACCCGAACCCACCACAGCGGCAAAGGATTCCCCGCAGTAATCCGTTACGCCCAAAACATGCGCAGGATTTTCTGGTGTAACAAAGTAAGAGTGAACAAAATAGAATGCCGCATCCTGCTTGAGGCCCTCAAACAATGGATGAGCGGTATAGCGAAGGGTGTTCCATCCCATGTGCGGAATCTTTGCATCGGGTTGCTTAGTGCGATCAAATTCACGGCAATCGCCCGCAATCAAATTGAGACCTTGGGTACCGCCATCTTCTGCGGAAACGCCAAGTAAGAGTTGCATCCCCAAGCAAATCCCCATGACAGGCGTGCCTTGCGCGACTGCATTGCGCAACAACTGATCAAAGCCACGCGCTTGAACACCTGCCATCCCAGATGCGGCAGACCCCACGCCAGGGAAAAGAATGCGGCCCCCTTTGTATTGTGCGGCATCCGTAATAATTTCGGGTTGCTCCCCTAACCGTTCAAAGGCTAAGCGAACACTTGTCAAATTTCCAGCGCCATAGTCTAAAATTGTAATCATATCATCCTTGAATCAATCAGCAAAAGGGTTTTCTTGTGCGAAGCCTTGCGCATCTCATCTCCATTTAACGGCGACACATTCCATCACAAGAAGCGCATCGTTCAATACCGCCAGGCTTTCGTTTCGTTGCGGCACGTTGCACTACACCAAGGCCATTACACCGTTTGCACAGTCGGGCAAGTCCAGTTCGTTCACAGGTTTTACAGGCTTTTTCCCCCGTGCCATCACAAGCTGTGCAGGACTCCTGCTCCTCAATCTTCTCTCCCGTCTCAGGCAAAACTTTCACCTTACGCGTAAAGCCGAGGCTATCACACCGCGAACACGATTGCACACCAAAGCCGTAGCACTTTTTGCATGCTGCAGGATAACGCGCCGCCAACGTAGCAAAGGTCTCAGGATCAAGGGCATCTGCCACCGCTTTTTCAAGATAGGCGGCACCGATGGGTTGGTGACGTTCGAGCGTGTGTGCGTTTTCGTAGGTGGCACGTTGCTGACGATACGCCTCCACACGCTCTTGCAAAGTGAGCTTTCTCACGCAGGTCTTGCGCCCCTTACAAGCCTTACACGGCACCATAAAATGCTCAGGTTTAGCCAATTGCGTTTGGTGAGAACGGCGCGTACGATTGATGGAACGATTATCTTTGTTAAACAATTCGCTCTCCACGACGCCTTTTCCATTGCAGACAAGGCAACTCCGTTCAGCCGTTTGAGGTAATGCCTCTGGCGGTGGGAAAAAGCCCTTTGGCAGGTCCGCACTTTGCGTCTCTGCAAATAAACCAGAGCAGAGCGCCGAACACGTCAATAGCAGAAGTAACAATCGCAGCAGACCCATGAAAAGACTTCCAATTATTGAATCCCGTACTCTTTCAGGCGACGATAGAGCGTGCGCAAGGGAATACCCAATTGTTTTGCCGCTTCCGTTTTATTTTTGCATACCTGCAAGGTCGCACGAATCCGCATTGCCTCATCTGAAGGGGGCGCCATCTCTGCGATGGGCGCACCGACCTCCGAAGCCGAAGCAATATTCGCTGGCACATCCGCTAAGGTCAGACGATCCCCCTTCGCGAGCACCATCATGCGTTCGACCGTATTGCGCAGTTCTCGCACATTGCCTGGCCATGCATAGCGCGAAAAGACCTCAAGCACCTCGGGCTCAAATCCTAAAATGGTGCGCCCCAACAAGGGATTAAATTCACGCACAAAGGCATCGCACAGCAAGGGAATATCGTCTCCACGGTCGCGCAATGGTGGCAGATTCACATCCACCACATTCAACCGGAAGAAGAGGTCTTCGCGAAACTTCCCCTGCTTCACCCATTCAGCTAAATTACGATTCGTGGCGGCGACCAAACGAATGTTAATCGGAATCTGCTCGGAAGAGCCGACCGGCTCCACTGTGCGCGTCTCTAAAACGCGCAAGAGCTTGACCTGCGTCGCGGCATCAATTTCGGAAATCTCGTCTAAGAAGAGCGTCCCGCCATCTGCGAGTTCAAAACGGCCTTTACGCGTTTCATCAGCCCCCGTGAACGCGCCCTTCACGTGCCCAAAGAGTTCACTCTCCAATAACGAGGGCGCCAATGCCGCACAGTGCACCGCCACAAAGGGTGCATTTGCACGTGGGCTCAACGCATGAATTGCGCGCGCCACCAATTCCTTACCCGTGCCACTGGGTCCTTGAATGAGGACTGTCGCAGGCGTAGGCGCGGCTTGACGAATACGTTCACGCACCTGTTGCATCGCTTCCGAGGTGCCCAACATACGATTCAGCGCGGATTGCCCAACGAGTTGCGTGCGCAGATTGGCATTTTGCCGTTCGAGATGCTTTTGCTTTAAGGCGCGTCGAACGACCAATTCCAAGTGATCTAAGTTAATCGGCTTCGTAAGGAAGTCATAGGCGCCATCCTTCATGGCCTCAACCGCACTCTCAACGGAACCATATGCCGACAACAAAATGACCGGAATTCCAGGATACGCCGCAATGATATCTCGCAATAACGAAAGACCGTCGCGTCCTGGCATACGTAAATCCGTGAGCACCAAGTCTACGGAGTTCACATTTAATGCCGCCATCGCGGCATCTGCATCCGCCGCCGTCAACACCATGTAGTCGCTTCGCAAGGTGCGCGCCACACCTTCACGTGTGGCTTTATCATCATCAACGACCAAAATTGTACTCATTCACACACCCCTTCCGACGAAGCGCTTTCAAGCGTTCGGATTTGACGTTCTGCACGGGGCAACCGCACGGTGAAGCACGTTCCCTCGCCCTCATGGCTCGCACACTGAATTGTTCCGCCATGGCGTTGCACAATGCGTCGGACCACCATCAAACCTAATCCGCTTCCCTTCGTCTTTGTGGTCACGTAAGGGTCAAAGATTTTACCTAACAAATCCGCGGGAATCCCAGTGCCATTATCCATCACCGAGACCGAAACAGCGGTATCATCCACCGTCACAGAGAGGCCAATCTTGCCAGCATCTGGGATTGCATCCATCGCATTCTTCAACAAATTGAAGAAGACTTGCTCCATCTGTTGGGCATCTAAGAAGATATCTGGGGTGACTTCTGGTAAAAGTTGCTCGAGGGTAATTTTCCGTTGCTCAATATCAGGCGTGAGCAATTTCACCGTGGTCTGCAAGACATCACAAATATTTCCACGCACGAGATGCGGTTCAGAGGGACGCAGCGCGGTTAGAAAACGACGAATAATGCCATCTAACCGCACGACTTCTTGCGAAGCAATTCCCGTCAACTCCTGCAAACTCTCACGTGTGGCGGCTTCGGGAATCTTCCGCAATTCGCGTTCCAACAACTGCAAATGAATCGTCAGCGCATTGAGAGGATTGCCGATTTCGTGGGCTACGCCTGCCGCCAATGTCTTAACCGCGGAGAGCCGTTCATCGGCGAGTGTATCCTCTTCCGTCAGACGTTCCCGCGTAACATCGCGCAACATCAAGAGCAATTCCGTCCGATTCTCAAACTCCACAGGGCGCGCGTAATACGCAATTACACGATGCTCGGGGTAAGAGATCTCAATCTCTCGCGCTTCAATACGATTCCAGTCCGCGACCTGATTTAAGAGTAATGTATCAATCTCCCAATCACGAAGGTAACGCTTCATTGAATTACCGCGTTCACGTTCGGCAGAGAAACCAATCATTACCTCGGCCGCATGGTTGGCATAGAGCAAGCGAATTTCATCGCCAAGCACCAAAATACCTTCATTGATCGACTGAAACAAGGTTTCCAAAAAGCCACGCTCTCGCGCAAGCGCAGCAATATGCGCCGAGGCAACCGGCGCATCAATTCGATCTAAACGGGAGATAAATTTATCGAAAAAGCCTTGACGCATATGCTGTCAAACTGACAATTAAAGCCCCATCTCTGCGAGAATATCAGCCAATTGCTTGCGGATAACATCCATCGAGAGATGCTTTTCAAAGAAGTCACGTGCGGTTTTACGCAAACCTTCCAATTCTTCACGCTTCTCAATCCACGGCACCACTGCATCAACCAATGCCTTCGCATCACCTGGCGGGATGAAGGTAATTGCTGCGCAGTCCTTTGCCTCTGGCGGATAGCCCGTGCAATATTCGTTAATCACCGGACGGCAACACGCCATCGCTTCATAGACCTTGTTGCCGATAACGCGCGAAGCCTTTTCCGTAGTGCCGAAAACGCCCAGGACGATATCGGCCGTGCGAATAACCTTCGGCACGTCCACATAAGGGACCTTTTCAAGGAAGGTGATGTTGGAAATACCCTTCGCCTTCTCTTCCGTGGCGGCCTTGTAGGCACCCCAACCGAGGAAATCCCAGTGGATATTCAAATGCTGCGTAGCACGGGCAGCCTCAACGATGTATTCCGTACCATGCAAAGGCAAGTAAGCCCCATGGTAGAGAATGCGCAGAGGAGCCTTCGGATCATGCGGCGGATCTTCACCTTCAGCGGCGGGCTTAAAGACCTTTTCATCCGTGCCAGTGAAGAGAACTTTCAATTTCTCACGCGGCACCTGCATATGCTTATGGAAGAAATCGGCATGGCAAGAGGTATCGCAGAGCATCACGTCCACGGCATTGAAGAGCTTCGTTTCCCACTTCAGCAACTTCTTTGCGCGGCCCTCTTCTGCCTTCCACTTCAATTGTTCTAGGACCTTCTTATCCCAAGCGGAAATCATCGGGTCAAAGGCCACCGGAATGCCTCGGCGATACGCCCAACGGCACGCCGCCATGCAGTCGCGTTGACGTGCTACCGGCACCCAAACCAAGTCAGGCTTCAGCCCCTTAGGGCCACGGAAAGCATACTCAATATCACCCAATGCACAGCAGTACTTCACGTGGAAAAACTGCACATCCCACCCTAATTCTTTAAAGAGGGCGATGTAAACTCGGTTGCGAGAATAATTCGGATCAAAGCGACCCCACCAAAGAACAGTCTTCTGAGCCATATCAAAAACCTCGCCTTTCTTATTCAACCACTTCGAGCAAATCAAGCATGTACAACAACGTCATCAAGCGGACGTCCAATGTGTGTCCTGCGCGATAAGACTTCACTGTACCGATGAAACGGCCGCGATCCACCAAGGCGATTGCGGCGACCAAGTCCAACATCGTACGATGCCACACCGGTTCACAGCTGCCACCATTTTCCAAATCATAGTCAGGACGCGGTTTCGTGACAAACCCCTTCTTACCATGAATCAGGATGTTGTCCTTCGTGTAGCCCATGTTGCGCACATCGGCCAATAGCTTACCGACCGTCTTAGAGAAGATGTACTGCGTCTGCGTCGCATTCGTACGTGCCCCTGCACCATAGATGAAGGTCTCAGGCGTCAAGTCAACCTGAATGCGCTGCTGGCCAATCACCGTATCCCAAGCGATAGCCACATCCAAATGAAGGCGCTTATCCCCCTTCTCTGCGGGCAACAACGTCAAGAAGTCGCCACGTGTACCACCGATGGTCACCGGTTCCTTCACCGTCACATAACGCGCTGGGCGGCCCGTCGGGATGATTTTTGCACGCTGAATCGCCTCCACCAAATCTAAGCTGGAGCGATCAAAGAGGGGCGGGTCACCGCCAGCGATAGAGAGGCGAACGTTATCAACGCCCATCCCCAAACGCAATGCAATGATATGCTCCACCATACGCAAATAGTTGTGCGGAGAGCCTGCACGCAACACAATGTTTCGAGCGCTCGTCCAAACATTTCGAACAGAGACCTTCACGTCCAGCTGTTCATTCAAATCAGTTCGATGAATCCACCATCCTGGCACCGTCGAGGGACCAATCTGCAGTAACGCATTCCGACGACGTTCAAACGTGCCCACGCCTTCCGCACTTTCCGTACCTTCAAGGGTCGTCTCCTGACTCCCAAACGGTTCCAAGTTATCCGTAAGACGGGTGTCGGTCACGGGCTGTACGGCAAATGCTTCGTACGCTTTCAAAACCTGCGATTCCTCGCCGGCAACTAATCGTCCAATAACAGGATTGCTCATAGGTAGCTCCTTCTGTTACATTAAAATCAACTGTACCGCAGTCTGCTCTCACCCAGATATTCCCGAAGAATGGAATTGGTTGGAATATCTGTCATGGGCATTGAGGTAAAATTCTGTAAGAAACAAGAGAGGCGACGCGCAATAACAAATTCCGGATAGGAGGGCTTAATCTGATTCAACAAAGGTGAGGCCAATGTTTTCAAGACCGGAATTTCATAATCAAGCGCAGTATTGAAGACCGCATCTGCATAGTGTTGGAAGGGGAAAATCCACTTTTCTTCCCCTGCTCTGACGCTTGGCCAGAGGCGCAGCGTTTCCCGCGGGCTCCGCCCACGGAATTGACCATCACGCACCATCCGGCGCAACAACCGATTGTCGATCGTAGAGATACGGTTGTTATTGTCAATTGCCAACTGCGTCAACGCATTGACATAAATCAAAAACTTCTCTTCACGCGGAATGTCAGGCGTCAAATCTGGGTTCAACGAATGAATCCCCTCAATCACAAGGATGCCACGTTTCGCATCCAATGCTAACGTCTCTTCCGAGTCATAGCCTTCGTGTTTGAAGAAATCAAACTTCCGCAGCGGAATCGTTTCGCCTGCTAACAACTTAATAATGTCAGCATTCAAGCGCTTGCGATCAACGGCATCCAGATGTTCATAATCCAAATTACCGTTTTCATCACGTGGATTCAGCGCATCACCGACAAAGTAGTTGTCCGTCGAAATTAGGGTTGGCAAGAGTCCAATCACGCGCAAATGCGTGCAGAGGCGCATCGCGAAGGTCGTCTTACCTGCAGAACTCGGCCCCGCAATTAAGACCACATGTGGCCGAGGTACCTTTGTGGCGATTCGATCTGCGAAGGAGGCCAAGCGTTTTTCATGCAATGCCTCCACCGTATTAATCACATCAGCCACCGAGCCATCCGCAATTGCCGCATTCAATTCGCCCGCATTGCGGACCCCGATGATTTCCCCCCACCGCAGATGTTCTGCATAGACATCAAAGAGAAAGTCATAAGGTGGCATCGGGTCCAATTCTGTCGGCGTATTAAACCCAGGGAATTCTAAGACAAAGCCATCGCGCAAAGGGACTAAATCAAAGAGATTAATCACACCGCTACGAAGTGCTAACGCCCCCTGAGGCAAATCATAGAAGTCCCCGCACGAAACTAATGCGAGATACGGCGGATTACGATGTGCGAGCAGATTGACCTTATCCATCTGCCCACTCTCTTTGAAGAGCGAAACGATCTGTTCATAACCCGCGAGGCGATGGCAAATCGGGACATCCTGTTCAATTAGTTCCGCGAGATAGGCACGTAAGGCCGCTGTCTTTACTTCGCGCTCTTGTTCTGGGACATCCCATGACCAATACAAGGCATTATGACCAAAACTTTGGCGCACACGACAATGCGCTGTCGGGAAATGTTCATGTAGCACCTTTGCCAAAAGGAAGCAAAGCGTCCGACGATAGACTTGCCATCCATTTTCATCGGCGAGCGTCAAGGGCTCAAGCTTTGCATCCAAAAGCGCAGGCGAGTCCAACGGCACCACGTCATTATTCAGAAGTGCCGCCAAGACCGGTAACCCATTGACCTCATGCGGCAACACCTTTGCCAACGGAGTTCCTTTCTCCGTCTGCACGAGATTGCCACCTGAAAGTTCAAACGTGATCATTACCCGAGGCTCCAAAGTGGACAGACCTTAGTTGGTCAAGTCATCTTCGGTGTTCATCACACCGTCCATCCCCGCAGAACGAATCGTGTACTTCTTGCCTTCTGCCTTGTATTCAAAAGGAATACCCCAAGCATCATTCAACACACCCGCCTTCAAGAGCGGCTCTTCATCGTTGATGCCAGTGGTAAGGTCTTCAATATTGCGCGGCAAACGACCCGTCTTCATGCGGTAGATGTCGCACGCCTGGCTAATCGCATTGATCGAGGTGAGCGTTGTCGCCTTACGCGCATCATCACCTGCTCCAGCGAAGTTCACCACCACAACCGTACCCAGAATACCGAGGATGGTAATCACAAGCAGGAGTTCCACGAGGGTAAAGCCCGCACGACGACGTTTACGATTTACTGTCATATTCATTCTTCCTCTCTAATTAAATTAGTGTCCCATGGCCGATGTCGCGGAGAAGACCGC
The DNA here is from genome assembly GCA_017558005.1 of Kiritimatiellia bacterium. GTDB lineage: Bacteria > Verrucomicrobiota > Kiritimatiellia > RFP12 > DVOR01 > Spyradenecus. The sequence continues at coordinate 135,706 of JAFYWN010000007.1, forward strand.
CGACAAGATGGCGATTGCCACAAAACCAACGACCACCGCGACAAACAAAATCAAAATCGGTTCCAACATCGTGGTAAAGACCTTGATGTTGCGATCCAGCTCCGCCTCATAACGCTTGCCAATGTGTCCGAGCGCTGTCGGCAAATTACCCGTCTGCTCACCGAGCGCCATCATATCCGTCATCATACGAGGAAAGATACCACTCTGCGCCAAAGGCCCGGAAATAGTCGTACCATCCGTCACGCGTTCGCGCGCCTTTTTCAACTCTGCGCCAATCACGGCATTGCCGCTCGTCTCTTCAGAAATACGCAACGCACTCAACACATTGACGCCGTTAGAGAGCAAGGTCTGCATCGTATAGGCGAGCGAAGCATAAGCCCCTGCCGCAATCAACCCCTTCACCAAGGGCATCTTTAGCTTAAAGGCATCCCACTTCATGCGGCCCGCACCCTGCGTCCACTTGTGAAAGGCTACAATCACAAGCACAATCCCCAGCGCATAGAAGACACCATAACGAATCATGCCTTCACTCATGCTCATGAGAATTTTCGTTGGCAAAGGCAATTCCTGCCCCATGCTCTTGAAGAGTTCCGAGAACTGCGGCACGATTTTCACCATACAGAAAATCACTGCCAACACACCAATGCCCAAAACAATACACGGATAAGTCAAAGCTGAGACAATCTTGCTCTTCATTGACTGCGTACGCTCATAGTGTTCCGTCAGACGATGCAACACCTCCACCATCGCACCCGAGGCTTCACCGGCGCGAACCATATTGCCATAAATCGCTGGGAAGGTCTTTGGATGAGCATCTACCGCATCAGAAAAGGCTTCACCGCGCACGATGCGATCCTTCAAATCGGCCGCCACCACACACATGCCCGAATTGGGATCACCTTGATTAGCGAGCGTATTTAAGGCCGCCCCTAAGGTCATCCCCGCCTCAATCAAATCTGCTAATTCAGACGTGAAGAGAAGGACTTCCGCGGGCTTCATCTTCTTTGCGGGCGCAGCACTCAACGAGAAAAGGCCAGGCTTTGCGCCACCCGCGCGCTTCTTTGCCGCGCCACCCGCCGCTTCTTTCACAGAAAGCGGTGTCAATCCCATCCCACGCAATGTAGCCAACGCACCCCGACGATCTGCCGCTTCCACGACACCCGCCTTTTGTGTTCGCTTGCTATCCAACGCAAGATATTCAAAATTTGCCATAACAACAATATGTTAACATAAATCTGCATCTAAATCCACGCAAAATAGAATAAATGCGCGTGAATACTACACGAATAGTGACGCGGCAAGCACGAAAATAAAGAACACAACCTTCTGTGATATCATAATTTTATCTCCCCCCCTTTTAACTTACAATTCTGTAGATGATTTGATTCCCCATGCTTAAAAATCAATTCAGCGAAATAGTGTAACTCTTTTCACCATATTCTGTTCTCATTTGATAATTTACATTACACGTATCCCCGTCGCTTTTGTATGTAACAAGACATTCTTCATAATCATTTCCGCGCAATGCTAATTGACTCCGCGATCGACTATTCCCACCCTTCTTATAAACGGAAAGCTCTTCTAATTTTTTAGGATAACGCCCATACTCTTTTTTAAACTCTTTTATTTCACTTCTTCAATACTTTGTACTATATTTGCCCAGCTGTAAATTATTCATTTACAATAACTTATCTTGAATATTTTATGGCGGGCAATTTTAAGCTTAAAATCAGTACAATTTGTACTATCCGTGCAAAATTTAAACAGTACAAAATATTTCCGTGCAAATTATTTTAAGGGGAAATTTCCTCTCGGGAAGAAATCTTAAATAGTACAATTTTTGGTCGGGGACTTTTTAGACCTGTTTAGAAAATTCTAGAAAATAGTACGAAGGGCCGAAGAAGTGAAACCATTGGAATTGAAACTTAAAACCAATGGTATTAATTTTCCGTGTTTTTGTACTAATTTTCTAGAAATGCAATAGTACAAAATGCATTGCCCCATACTAATTTTTTGGAATGCAATTTAGCCCCAAAATAAGCAATTGGAATGCAACGGCATACGGGGAAAATGCATCGCGGGTGTCATAGTACATTTACTGAAAAATTGATAACTTAAGACGTAAAACAGTGCATCGAGCCTTACGATCAATTGTGAAAGAAACCTCCGAGGAAGGTATTACAATTACCCATATTTTAACCGATAATGGAACAGAGTTCACGGACACCAAGAAGGTTGAGAAAATTACACGAGCAATGCTCTTTTATACACATGCATGTGCAGCCTGGGAAAAGGGATACATTGAGAACTCTAATCACCTTATCCGTCGCTTCTATCCAAAAACCACCGACTTTTCTCGATTAATAGCCAAAGACATCGCGATTCTCCAGTATAAACTCGCACATTACCCACGTTCATCACAACTCAAACAAAAAGGTGCTGCATGAAAATTTTCAATGTTTTTCCCTCCCGCCTGCGCAATTTGTCTTGCATTTCACCTTTTAGCCATCGAGCCGAGCGCCTGCGGCGTGGTACGGTGTGAAGTGGCCGCCCCTTCGGGGCTAGGGCGCCTGCGGCTGTAGAGGACCACGCGGGGCGTGGTAGAGGACGGGCTGACGCCCGTTGAAGACCGCTACGCGGTAGAGGGCGCTCTGCGAGCGCGGGAATTACGGGCCGATGGCCTTGTGGATTAGCGCCTGCACCGCAGGCGACATGCGGAACGCTTAATAGCACAACGCTTAAAGCGGTCTGCGCCCTGGCAGACGTCAAGCGCTCCGCGTAGCCTCCTCGGGAAGCGGATGCGAAGCGAACGCTTCTTGCGCCGAGGGGCAAGCGGAGTAAGACTTGCGTTCTTGCGGAAATGCGAAGCACCCGTCCTCGTCGTCCTACCGCGTAGCGCTCTCTTAACACTTGGGGTGAGGCGGCCTATGGCCGCAGTTGATGGTTGTCAGTTATCAGTTGACAGCGATTGTCGTCCTCGCTGCGCTCGAGTTAGAGGATTCTTGAAGCCCTGCGCTTCCGCGGGGCGTGGGGGTGCGCAGCCCCCACATCTCCACGCCTTACACTCCTGCCGCGCACGTCCCTTTACGGATGGACATAGATGGGGAGCACCGTGGTGTCGCGGTCAACCCGAAGGTGTCGCCCATTGGGAAGGATGAAGCAGGCTTTCAGCGAGACTTTTTCATTACCCGTCGCCAAGACTTTCTCGTTTAAGAAAAAGGTCGTACTGGGAGAAGGGTTCCCATCGATATACCCTACGGGTTTATCCTTAAAAGTGAGCGGGACCGTGGTTTGGTCATTGATGGTAATCTGCGCCGGACGATTGGCATCACAGCAGAGCATTACATAGTCACGAACGGCGTTTGGATAAAGGAGAAGCGAGAGCAATTGCTCTTTTTTCTTCCCTTGCAAGCGCGTGCTCAATGAGAAATAGATTCCGAAGTCGTCAGTGGAGAGCATGGGGTGCGAGGCCCAGTCTTGACAGGGCGCTGCAATCTGCAGTTTTTCCTGAGGGGTGGCGCTCCTTGGGTAAAAGACATGACGCGTGTGTTCCACGGGGACCGAGAGGGTGAAAAGGTGAGCCTTCCCATTGACAAAGACTGGCGTAATGACCGTAAGCGGCCCCTTCTCTACCTCGTTTTTGATAGGTGACTTGGTGCCCGCCGTCCACTGATAGGTGACGCTTTCATTCGGCTTTAACGTCGTTAATGGGAGTTTGTAGTTCATCAGCGTACCCGAAACTTCCAACAACGCGTCGGTATGAGGGTTTTTGATTGTTACCTCTACCATCTTTTTGTCTGCCTGCCACGTATAGGCGACGACATCAGCAGAGATGGCGCTCGGCTCAAGCGTAAGGGAGCGTTGCGCGGCGAGGCTTTGTAGGAGTGTCCACACGTTATTGTAGGAGTTCACCGCGCCATGCCGAATCGTTTCCTTTGAACCGTAGTATTGGCAAAAACGTCGCACCGCGCGTTCGCAATAGGTTTCTCCTGAAAACTGCTCCAGCGCTTTAAGGTCCGCTTCTGGCAAGAACTGCAAGATCAAGGGTACAAAGCACGGGCGTAAGTGGTCGGGGATTTCATTACTCCAGCGTCCACTCGGCGTGAAATACTCTTGGCCGAAGCGCAGTGTAATCGTTGGCAATTCTGCAAATAGGGTGCTCACACAGAGGAGCAGACTCAACATTAAAAGACGTTTCATTCTTCACCCTCCAATACGCGAACAACTTTAAAGGTGCCTGGCAATGTTTTGGGGAATGTAATCGGAGGTACGCGGACTTTCCAATCGAGGCGATAGCCGCCCTTTTGATTGTCAATTAACACATCAAAGGAGTCACTCACCCAATACGCTTGTCCACGGTTGTAGAAGACCTTTGAGCGCGCATCACTATTGGGCATCATCCAGTCGGGATCCTTAGGGGTAAATTGCACTAAGAACGTCACGCACGACTCTGGTGGTACCACGACACGCTCAATAAGAAGGTGCTGTTTATGCCAATTTACGGCCTCTTGCCACGCTTCTCGGATTGGTAGCTGGAAGTTCTCAAAGGTGTACGTAGTGTGCTTATCTTTATTCTTCATCTTCAGCAACACGTGATGCGGTTGCTTCGCAGGATAGAATTGGATTTCAAAGGGCAAGCCTTCCCCATAAGGAGCAATCCCCTGCTGCGCACGCATTTCAATCGTGAGCGATTGAACGGTGAGTTCGCGCGACAGATTGTCATCTGGCCAAATCGCATTTAATTCTTCCAACAAGTTGACCAATATAGGCGACGCCACGCCATTGGCGCTTTCAACCCGTTTACGCACGACATCGCGGAAGGTTTCGCCATTGGCATTACGTTGGCGCGGGTCTGCGCCACAGGCCAACATCCAACGCACCTTATCTGCCGCATTTTTATCATCTAATTTGACTTTAAACAAATCCAGTTTGAGCTGTTCGCCACTTTCTTTTGCGAAGGATAAAATCAAATCCAAGGACTCTTTATCGGCCCCTTTAGCGTATGTCCAGACCCAAAGAATATTGTTCACTTCATGGCTTACATGATGATAGGACTTACCTGCAGAATCCGTGCCGATTTGAACTGAAGTCGGCACTTTAGCATTACGAAGAACGCGCAGGGTATTGGCGCTACCAGGGCGCTGCAACGCATCAGCGTACAAGTTTGCGCCATCCTTACTCAAGTCAAAGAGATTGAGCGAAAGGGCATACTCCAAGCACTTGTAAGAGTGGTGCTTGGCCATAGAGAACAAGGCCCAGGGCGTTTTCGTTATTCGAAGCCCTACTCCAGCCTCCACCAACAATTTCAAACAGTCTGCGCTATCTTGATAATACTTCCAATGCGTAAAATCTGCCGCCGTCCATCCGTCAACACTCTTCGCATGTTTATCCACCCCACTGGCAAGCAAGAGTTTGACGCAGCGAACCGCGTTCTTTTCTGCGGCAGTCATGAGCGCCGTTTTCTTATATTGCGGTTCTGCCTTATTGATATCAGCGCCATGCTCAATTAAGACGGCTAAGACGTCATCGCGGTCATGAAACGCCACTGCTGCAGCAGGAAACCACCGCGTCGTGCTCATGTAATTCACATCGGCGCCCAATTCAAGCAGCGTCTTCACCGCCTCAACCTGGCCAAACTCTGCAGCCGCTAGCAAAGGATTCGTGGTTCCCATCGCGATAGGTTTATTCACATCAGCGCCAGCTTTCGCCAACACCCGAATCATCTCCACATAACCGCGACGCGCCGCATACACCATCGGAGTGTCTCCGCGCTGCGAAAAGAATTCTGGATCAAAGCCCTTCTGAATTAACACCTCCAAACACTTTGGACGGTTGTTTTCAATCGCATAACAGGCCATCGTCATGCGAATGTAGGGAATCATCGAGTCTGCCGTATACGTATTTTTTAACAATTCAGCATCGTCATTCTGCAAAATCGTCAAATCTCGCGAATATTGGTCAAAGACAAGATCTGGACGATCATGTTGGTCCGTGTATTCCAAGACTTCCTCCCACGGAATCACTGGCGGGCGCGCCTGTTCAGCCCAGAGGCCAACGCTCAGGGAGAGCGCCGACAAAAGTAACATCTTCTTCATTTGGCCCCCCATTCCATCACATCGGCAGCCTCAATTTCAACCGCCTTACAACCACGTTTGTAGAGAATTTCAAGCGGCGGCAACTCCTCCTGCGAATACGCAACCTGCTTGCCATATCCACCAGAAGACCACTCTAAATGCGTTCCCTTGGGGAAATTCAATGTTGTCAGCACCGCGTCTCCATCTTCATTCCCTTCGCCACCATCCAAACGGAAGTGTGCGTAAGCCTCCTGCAGAGGCGCTGCGACCAATTCAAAGGGCGGCAACACCAACTGTTCATTCTCGCCCACTTGCAACGTCAGCGCCTTTACAGACATTGAAAGGTTACCCGTTATAGAAGGATTCTTCAAGCGAATCTCTAATGCCGCCGGGCCTTTCGCGGGGACGTGAAGCGTTAAGATGGGGGCAATCTTTCCGACCACGCTCACCTTAGAAACATCTGTAATCGGCTTCACCCAATTCGTTAAAATGCTATTCAAACGCTCCTCTGCATAAATCTGCGCAATGCGCTTGACCACGCGGTCATAACGCGCAGTCCCAAATCCTGGCACAGACTTATCAAGCGCCAATTTGTCTAAAAGCGTCCACCCCTTCTCATTACGCACCATCAAATTCGCACGACGCCCCTTTAAAACGCGAAAACGTGAAAAGGCGCGTTCGCTATCCGTAAAGTCTAAATCAACCACCTTCCATACGAGCGGTTTGAATTCACCCGCTGTGCGCGCGCACGTTTCAATCGCAGTAACAATGTTATCGCGTGGAGCACCCTTCTGCAGCCAAAAGGCTTGTAAAGCCGCAACATCCCGCTGTTCTACTGGAATTAAATTCCATAAGGGCAGAACCATACTGGCATTGGCAGCCCCCTCAGGCGCATTCTGAATCGCACACCGCAAAGCAGGCCACACATCTTTTGGGAGCAATTGGTGTTCCTTTAAAAAGTCAATCAACGTAGGCGACCCAGCCGCCAGAACTTTATTGAGTGCATCATCTTGGAGAGTAGCCCCCTTCGCACACAATTCGTCAAATAAGGCATAAGCCTCCTTCTCAAGCGCGATGGACAACACCGTTTCGCCTGAACGATTCGCAACAGTGACATCCGCACCCTTTTCAAGCAATGTCTTAACCATCTGCTTCGCATTGCACCGTACAGCCAACAAGAGTGGCGTATCGCCTGTACGCTTGGATGCACGGTTAATCTCCGCACCCGCCTCAATCAATGCGTTTAACGCAAAATCCTTCGCCGCGCACATCATCAGCGGCGTAATGCCATCAGCACCCTCAATATTCACATTAGCGCCAGCTGCAATTAAACGGTCCACACAGGCCGTCTGCCCCTTTGCGACCGCGATCATCAGCGGCGTACGCATCCGCATCCCATCCCACGCATCAACCTGCGCCTTCTGTTCAAGCAAGACCTCCATCACCTCAGTATTGCCACGAAATGCCGCGTAATGCAAAGGCGTCTGCCCTTGAAAATCCTGCATCATCACATCCGCACCCATTTCAATCAAACCCGCGATACAGCCCACGCGCTCCTGAGAAATCGCCTCCGCAAAAATCACATCTAACGCATTTGGTGCGACTTTCTCAGCCAAGAGTAAGTCACTCAATGCGCCAAAATCATCCGCAGCCAAGTGAGACAATACATCCTCGCGAATCTCCGCAGGAATATCCCCAAACACACGAAATGCCGCACCCGAATCTTGACCAAGATTCATCGAATACTGCAAATCCGACAAATCTCCCAAATCAAAGACAAAATGCGCTTCACCTAAAGCAGACGAAGCCGCCATCCCGACCGCCAAAACCAAGACTGATACCTGCTGAAACATATTACACGCGCCAAGCCTTTCAATACCTCTAAACCAGTTAACAATCAAATCCTATCACATACCCACTACGCGTTGCAAGAAAATTTTTCTCCCCGCCGATTTGATGTTATCCCAATGAGCCATGCTCGCGGTTAACGATGCTTCGCACCATGGTCAAGCGGTAGAGCCGCTGGTTAGTGGCTTCACCACGGTTGAGGGCAGCGAAGAAAAAGAGACAAAGAGACCATCGTAGCTTCGCTACAGTTTACAGTTTCGGGTACGATGTGCCCTACAGTTCAGCGTTTCTCTGCACTTCGTGCTCGAGCGCATATTCGGTCGCCTCGCTCCCTTGCAGTGAGAAGTCGTAAGCGCACGCAGGCGAAGAGATACATTGGAAGATTTGCGTTGCGGTAGTTAGGAATCGTGAACGTTCCGTCGGCATACTCGGGAAAAAGCTTGCGTAGCAAGGTTTTTCATAGCGCCGAGTTGCGCGACGGA
>JAFYWN010000033.1 GCA_017558005.1 Kiritimatiellia bacterium
ACTAACATCAAAAGCAGTCGAAAATCTCCAAGAGAAACTCGTTAACTATCCAAGACCTACACAACTCAAACAGAAGGTGGCAGCATGAAGATTTTTAACCTTTTTCCAATATCCCCCCGCGATTTAACTTGCATTCCAGTCCAAACGACGGGGACACTGCGCTCCCCGTACCCCTCGCCGAAGACACGCCCCCCCTGCGAAGCGTCCTTCGCCCCCGCCCCTCCTCGGAGCTTTCTCCCTTTTCTAAAATGACGATTTGACATCTTTCAAAGCGTTCGCTACACTGTAAGTGTATGTGGGAAGAGGAAACTAAAATTCCATTTCTAAAAAATCTCTTCATGGCTATGGCGATGTAAGCGAAGCGGGGGGAGGGATACATTTGTAAGGGCTATACACCCCAGAACCTACGAGTGAGTGGTCCGCTCTCTCTCGTGTCGTCGTTCTCCGAAATGTCTGGTGTTGTGTACCGTAAGGGTGTAAAGATGGTACAATAGTCAGCGACGTCGTTGTTTAAGGGTTCATTTTGAAAGGGACGTTTGTGATGCAAGAAGATTGGGATGCTTTCATTAAAAAGCAAAGATGTATCAAGAAGGTAATGGCGTAGAGCAAAATCTTGAAGAGTCTGTACGTCTCTTTCGTCATGCGGCAGAGAGGGGGCATGCGGAGGCGCAGTGTAATCTTGGTAGTTGTTATGCAGAAGGGAATGGCGTGGAGCAATCTTGGGAAGAAGCTGTGAAATGGTATCGCATGGCGGCTGAAGAGGGAGATGTGGATGCGCAGTATAATCTTGGCTGGTGTTATGAAAGTGGAAAGGGCGTACAACAAGATGTGAAAGAGGCTATTCGGTGGTATCAAAAAGCGGCCAAACAGGGAGATGAAGATGCTCAAGAAAGACTTAAAAAGTTGGGCGTGGGTGATTAAATTGACAGCTTCATTCCTATTTGGTTGTAATAACTTTTAGCGGCGCTTGCGCCGCTTTTTTAGTACAAGTGCGCAGCAGACGGGGATTTGGGTGGAGTTGTGTTTTGTTTGTTTGAAAGACGTGGTGGGCGAAAGCAGGAGTTGAGTCAGCATTGTTATGTTTGTGAGTAGAGATGGGGGTGAGGTGTTGATTACAAAACAAAAAGCCCACAAAGATGTTTCTTCTCTATGGATGGTTTGAGACGAGGGGTGTGGGTGGTTTTTCGTTTGTGGGTGGTACATGAGGGGGGAAAGTTTGGTATACTTTGCGCGTTTTTAGCTTTTAATTTATTAAGGTTATACGTAAGATGAAGTTTTTTGATTTTCTGAAGTCCCGTCATTTGGTGGATACTTGCACGTGCGATGAGGCGAAGATGGCGGAGTTGTTGGAGACGCCGCAGACGGTTTATGTGGGGTTTGACCCGACGGCTTCGTGTTTGCAGGCGGGTAACTATGTGGCGATTCAGACGTTGGCACAATTCCAGCGCGCGGGCCACAAGGTGATTGCTTTGGTGGGTGGTGCTACGGGCATGATTGGCGATCCTTCGGGGCGTTCGACGGAACGTAACTTCCTCTCTGTGGAAGAGCTCCAGCGTAATGTTGAGGGGATTAAGGAAAACCTTTCTCGCTTTTTGGATTTTAATCATCCGACCAATCCTGCAATTTTGTTGAATAACTACGATTGGTACAAGGATTATTCGGTGTTGCCCTTCTTGCGTGAAGTGGGAACGCTTTTCCGTATGAAGCCGATGTTGGCGAAGGATTCGGTGCAGAAGCGCTTGAATGCTGAGACGAATTCGATGACTTTCACGGAGTTCACCTACCAGATTCTCCAGGGGTATGACTTCTACTACTTGAATAAGCACTATGGGTGCACGATGCAGGTGGGTGGTGCGGACCAGTGGGGCAACATCACGGCGGGCACGGACTTGATTCATCGTTTGAATCCTGGTTCTGAATGCCATGGCTTGACGATTCCTTTGGTGTGCGATGCCAATGGCCAGAAGTTTGGCAAGTCTGCGGGTAATGCAATCTTCTTGAATGCGGATAAGACGAGCGTTTACGCATTCTATCAATTCTTCTTGCGCACGTTGGATGCCGATGCGATTCGTTACTTGCGCATCTTTACCTTCTTGGATGAAGCACGTATTGCTGAATTGGAAGCGTCGTTGAAGGAACATCCGGAATTGCGCGAACCGCAGAAGGTGTTGGCTGAAGAGTTGACGCGTGCGGTACATGGTGAAGCGGGTCTTGAATCTGCGCGTAAGGCCTCTGCGGTGCTCTTTGGTGGTTCGCTGGAAGGTCTTACGGCGGCGGATTTGGAAGGCATCGCCTTGGATGTGCCGTCTGCAGAATTGGCAAAGGAAACCGTGGCGGCACAGTCCGTGATGGACGTGGTGACGGCATGCGGGTTCGTGAAGAGCAAGAGCGAAGCGCGCCGTTTGATTCAGGGTGGTGGGCTTTCCATCAACAACATCAAGGTGACGGATGTGAATGCTACGGTCGCTGATGAACAGTTGATTGACGGCAAGGTGCTCTTGCTTCGCCAGGGGAAGAAGAACTACTTCCTCCTGCGCGTGAAGTAATTTTGGCACATTGATCCCACAATAGGCTGCTCCCGCTATGCCCCTCTCTCCTGCAACAATTGAAGCGATTGTCACTTTGATGACGCGCGCAGGACTCAAAGAGGAGGACCTGCGGGAGCAGTTTGTTTTAGGTTCGGGTTCGGGTGGCCAAAAGATCAACAAGACTTCAAGCGCCGTGCGATTGACCCATCTGCCTACGGGCGAGGCGGTGAAGATTCAGTCGAGCCGTTCACGCGAGGATAATCGTTGGCTCGCGCGGCGCGCATTGGCTGAAAGAATCCTTGAGATTCGTGATGGCGAGAAGTCAAAGCGCCGTCAGGAACAGGAGAAGATTCGCCGACAGAAACGGCGCAGGTCACGTCGTCAACGTGCGCGGATGTTGGACGATAAGTCACATCACGCGGAGAAGAAGGCGAATCGGCGTTGGCGTTCGGATGAATAAACCGTAACGTATTTCCTATTTCCGCTAAACAACTCGCGGCATCTCCTGAGAGGTGCCGCGAACTGTTTTGGGAAATAGGCAGTTGCCTTGCGTGAAGGTGGAGGTGTTTTTGTGGAGGAGTTCGCCCCAACTCACTCAATACGCCTCTGCGATATCGGGGACCGCAGCGAGGAGATTTTGGGTGTAGGGGTGCTGCGGATTGGCGAAGAGGGTCTTGGCATCGCCACGTTCCACGATTTCTCCTGCATTCATCACAATCAGACGATCACAGACGGTGCGCACTACGGCGAGGTCATGCGAGATGAGCAAAATCGTAAGGTTACGGCGTTGGCGCAATTCTGCTAAGAGGTTGAGGACGCGTGCCTGCACGGAAACGTCCAGCGCAGAGACGGGTTCGTCAGCAATAATCACACGCGGATTCATGGCGAGTGCGCGGGCGATGGAGATGCGTTGGCACTGACCACCGGAGAGTTCGCGTGGGTAGGCGAGCGCCACTTCGGCGGGGAGCCCCACTTCATCTAAGAGTGTGGCGATGCGTTCGGTGCGCGCTTCACGGGGGCAGAGATTGTAGACTGAGAGCACTTCTGCGAGGGTTTGGCCGATGGTCATGCGCGGATTGAGCGAGCCCACGGCATCTTGGAAGACCATCTGCACGGCGTGTTGCGGGACATCCTTAAAGGATGCAGAGCCCGAGGTGATAGGCAGAAGGCCACAGAGTGCCTTGGCGACGGTACTCTTGCCGCAACCACTCTCGCCTACAATGCCGAAAAATTCATTTTCAAAGACGTTGAATGACACCCCTTTGACAGCGCGGAAGGGGGGCTTGCCTGCGCGAGGGTAATCAATAATCAAATTGGAGACGGAGAGGATTTCGTTTTTCATGGTGCGATAGGGGGTGAAACGTGGGTGCGAGTCGCGAATTGAAAGGGGATGTTTAGTGTCGAGGTCGGGCGGAATGCGCTTCCAAAGAGTAGGTAATCGATTGGATTAATTCGCCAGGGCCATTACGGAAACGGGCTCGGCGCAACATCTTGGCCGCCTCGTCATCCAGGACTTTGTAGCCGCTACTTTGGATAACCTCTGCCGAGTCAAGGCGTCCATTAGCCGTGATTCGGAGGCGAAGGGTGACGGTGCCTTCCCACCCATTCCGTCGCGCCACTGCGGGATAGGACTTGCGGAGGGCGGAGAGGTCGGTGAGGAGTTCGGGCTGTTGCACGCGAGCCGTGGCGCCAGTGGCCTGTTGGGGCATTTCCTTGGGAGAGGTTGGGGGCGGAGTCTGTAAGGGGGGAAGGGTGATGGCGGGCAAGTCTTCGGGTTGATCCGGGAGCGCGGGCAACGGGATTTCTGGCATCGGGAAGCCGTTGATTTCGGGCATCGGCATCTCTGGAGGGGGCGGCGCTTCAGGTAAGGTAATCGCAGACTCGGTGTCGGTCAAGTAGGGAGCGATATCCGGCGTGGGGGCTTGTTGGGCCGCGGCGAGCTCAGGGGTGATGGCTTCGGTGCTCGTTTCGCTTTCCACTTCGGCAAGGGTCAACTCCAAAGTCTCCACAATAAGCTCTGGCGCGGCAGAGGAGGGACGCGGCGCGTAGAGCAGGTTGAGGACCCATGCAATGCAGAGGAGGTGAAGCAGAATGCCGAGGCCCAACCACACGACTTCCTTGACGCTGGCATAACACCATCGTAAGGCAAGCTTTGTTAGAGAAGTTGGGGAGGAAAGCGCCATTGGAGAAGAGGGGGATTTGCGGGGAAGACGTTACTTCGCCTTCTCCACTTGGTAGGTGACTTTCGAGATGCCTTTGGCGCGAAGTGCGGCCATCAGTTCAAGTGCAATGCCCACCTGTGCATGGCGGTCTGCGCTAATAATCACTGGCAAATCAAGCGTTTCGCATCGCAAGGCGGCGGAATCGGCCAAGGCCTCCATTGACATCGGGGTGCGACCATCCATGAGAAGTTCGTTTTCGGCGGTCAAAACGATACGCACATTCTGTTGGGTGCTAACGACACCCTCCGCCTTCGGCAGTTCTACCTTGATGCCACGCTGCACGGTCATGGTCATAAAGGCGTAGATGAAGAAGACCAACAACAAGAAGACGACGTCCATGATTGGCGTCATTTCCACGCGGGCTTTGGGGGGGGCTTCCGTAGAAAGGTTCATGCGGTTGGCTTTCCTGCGGCCGCGGCTTCCACGGCGGTCATTGCGCTTTCAACATGACGCGTCAAGAGCTTATGCCACGCACGTCCAGCATTCAACGGAATCAGTGCAATGATTGAGACGATCAAACCCGCCGCCGTTGTAATCAAAGCCTCTGCGATACCCGCGGCAATGCCCGTGGGGTCTTCGGCGCCAATGGTGCCCATGAGGTTGAAAGAGGCGATGATTCCCGTCACGGTGCCTAAGATGCCGAGCATCGGTGCGAGCGTCACAATGGTGTCTAATACGCCAAGCCCTGCGGCAAGTTTGCGGACGTAAGTGCGTGCCGTGTCCTCAAGCGCTTCTTGAAAGGGAAGGTCTGGGTGCGTGAGGACCGTGGAGAGCAACGTAGCATAGGGCGAGTGACACCGCTTAAGCGCGGTGAGGGTCGCCGCCTTATCGCCAGTCGCGAAGACTTTTAGGGTCGCTGTCCACGCACTTGCGCCAGCCATTGCATGGAGCATGACGAAGGTCCACTGCAAGCATTTGCGCAACGTCACGATGAGGGTGACAAGCGAACAGAGTGCAATGGGCCACATGACAGGACCACCACGATGGAGCAATTGGGTGATTAAATCAAGTGATTCGTTCATGTTAGATTCCCAATCTTGGCGAAGACGATAAAAAATTAAGCGGGCGCCTCGGTGCAGAGACGCCCGTTAGGGGGATTGATTAGTCGCAGTGCGGGCAGGCTTCTGCGCCCGCAGGCCGAGAGTTGTTGAGCACAACCGTGTAGGTCTGGCCCGCCTTCAGATCTGCATTCGGGAAACGAATCATGTTATCCAAGCAGAGATCGGGCTTGCCAAGGGCCTCAGAAGCGGTGAGCTGCGCAGGGTCATAGGTCCAATCGCCAGGCAAACGGAACCACACCGCGCCCTTACGTTCACCCTTTTCCATGCGGAGCGTCAAGCGCAATTCCTTCTTCATGGGGTGATACACCGGCGACAACACGGTGATGCGGCCATTGGTAATGCGTGCATTCAACGCAGGATCGCCATAGAAACAGACGGTGTCACGGTCGTGCATATTGCCGATGGTGTCTTGGAAGAACTTGGCTTCTGCACGCTGTTGGTCGCCAGGAAGGCTACTGAACCACATCAACATCTTACGTGTAATCGGGCGATTGAGTTGGACAATCTTCGCGAGTTTGCAACGGCGAATGTCATCTGCACCGATACGTTCGATTGCCTTTTCCAAGGTATCTACGATGGAGGCATTCGTGAAGTGGAAGGCTTCCGCGGCGGTGGTCATGCCTGCGGTGTCGGTGAAGAGGCCGAGCGTGCCCCAACCTTGCGCGCCAAACCACGTCGTGACGGTGTAGCCCATCATCTGACGCACGCCACCATCGCGCATCCAAGAGAGCGCCATGCAGTCGCGTTGGTCCACGTCGCCGATGAGACAGTTGCCGTTGGCAAAGTAGACTTTAGGTTCTTCGGAGTGGGCAGGGTAGCCAATGCGGTTGGTATCCACCGCGATTAACTTGCCTTCCTTGTGCACCATGGCCATGTTCGGGCCGCTATAGCCCATCTGCCAATCGTGTTGTGTGGCGTGACCAGAGGTCGCGAGGAATTGAATATTGTCCTTTTGGAGACGTTCAAGCACACCAGCGGTGTTGTCCGTGTCGCAAGGGAACTCCTGAATCTTTGCATCAGGTGCGGTGGCATCCCAGTAGTTCATCGTGCCACGATGGTCTTCCGTGTAACGCCATGCCTTCTGGAAGGCGGTCAAATCGCACCCAGAACAGTCCAAGGCGCGTTCAATTGCAATTGGACCTGCAGCGGCGACCTTGCGTGCCGACTCTGCGTCATAACCCGTAATCACGCCCCAGAAGGTGTCCGGATAGGGGTCGTTGTCCAAATTGCGCGTGAGGTGGTTCACCGCAATCGTGAAGTGGACGCCCGCCTCTCCTGGCTTAACCGCAAATGCAGTGAAGGCAGGTTTGAGTTCTGCGAGGCGTTCTTTCACTTCGGTGACATCCTTTGTCCACATCAAGACGGGTGCGCCAGGATATTTTTTCTGGAGTTCTTTGACGATGGCATCGTTCCACTCGGTGTCGTTGAAGACACTTGCCGAGGCGACGATTGCGTAAGAATCCTGCGGGATTTCGTAGTCTTTAGCGTGGGTATGGGTGAGACACCCCGCGCCAATGGCGCTGAGCCCAAGCAGGGTCGGCAGAATCGCCGAACTAAACGTGCGCGAATGGGAGCTTTTCATGGGGAACCTTATCCGATGGTGGTGATGATGTCAACGATTTGCATGAATGCCTTTGCGGCGGGGCTTTCCGGATATTTCGCAACGAAAGGTTGGCCCGCGTCACCGCATTCGCCGATTTCTGTAGCGATTGGCAACTTTCCGAGGAAGGGTAAGCCGTACTTCTTGGCGAGGGTTTCGCCGCCGCCCGACTTGAAGATGGGCGTCCATTCACCGCAGTGAGGACAGGTAAAGCCGCTCATGTTTTCCACAATGCCAGCGATGCGCATGCCGATTTGGTTGCAGAAGGTGACCGACTTGCTCACATCAAGCGTGGCAACATCCTGCGGCGTGGTCACAATCACGGCGCCATCAGCATCGGGAATCAGTTGGCAAATACTCAAGGGTTCATCGCCAGTGCCAGGAGGACAGTCAACGATGAGGTAGTCCAAGTCACCCCAAGCGACTTCGCCGATGAATTGCTTAATCACGCCTGCTTTCAAGGGCCCGCGCCAAACAATCGGGTCATCTTCCTTTTCGAGGATGAGGGCCGTGGACATGACCTTCAATCCTTCAGCCGTTTCGGCGGGGAGAAGTTTTTCGCCGTCGCCTAAGACGCGCTGACCCTGAAGACCGAGAATCTTGGGAATGCTCGGACCATGGACGTCAACGTCCAATAAGCCTGTCTTAAATCCGCGCAAGGTCAAACCAAGGGCGATGTTTGCCGAGACGGTACTCTTGCCAACGCCGCCCTTACCAGAGAGTACGACGAAGACGTGACGAATCTTTTCAAGGGTGGGCTTTACGGGGTCTGCCTTCGGTTCCGAACAGGAACCCTTGCTGGCACAACTCGAACAATTACCACTGCATCCAGACATGGTTAAAAATCCTCTTAATGTAACTGAAATGAAAGATTGTGTGAATTCAATTAGGCGCGACCGGTGAATTCGCCCGTGGCGGTTTCAATCACGATGCGTTCGCCGATGACAATGTATTCAGGCACGGTCACGGTGAGACCCGTTTCACAGGTGGCAGGCTTGCCACGACCCGTTGCGGATGCGCCCTTCATCACGGGGTCGCACTGCGTAACGGTGAGGGTTACCTTCTGCGGCGGTTCCACCGCGAGGACCTTCCCCTCGCTAATGATTGCCTTCAAATCTTCCATTTCGGGCAGGAGGTAGGGGAGCAATGCTTCGACGTCAGACTTGTTCAATTCAAACTGTTCGTACGTTTCCTGATCCATAAACGTATACACGCCGTGGTCTTCGTAGAGGAACTGCGTCGGGCGCACTTCAAAATCGGCTTCTTTGTAGAGATCGTCACCCTTGACCGTCTGGTCCAACTTCTGCTTGGTCACGAGGTTGCGGAAACGGAAGTGGTAAAGCGTTGCCGCGCCGCGCGCACTGGGATTGGTCACTTGCATACTGTCTAACTGGTGCGGGACGCCGTTCAATTCCACGAATCCACCGCGCTTCAAATCACATGCTCTGATCATAATGAGTCCTTATTACTTTTTTTAAATTGGGTTATTGGGGGAATCATTCGGCGACGTAAAGGGTGTGGGTCGCCGATGGGGGTGAGGGTTAGTTTTCCTTTGCGCCGTTGCGATAGGCTTCTAATGCGCGCTCAAAGGCTGAGGATTTGGCATAACCGCAGCATTTGAATTCTGGGCAGAAACCGCGATAGACGCACTCTGGTACGCAACACGAGGCGAGCTCAGGGTTCTCCACCGCGATGGCATCGACCAACATCTTCCACGCCTCTCGCGTTTCTGGCGAGGCCTGCATGCAGAGGCGTTTGCGAGAGATATTCATAATTGCCTGGGCATTGGCAATGCATTCGTGCGTGACGGGTGTATCCTGACGGGCCGCATTGCGGTCATTGCCGGTGCGATCGCTGCGTTGCGTGCTAACAAAGTGGTCGATGCCGAATTTATGGCGCACTAAATGTACGCTGACCCAACTCTTCAGGCCGACCCACTTCCAACGAAAAACGAGTTGGCGCACCGGTGAGTGTTCTGCCAAAAGCATGCGCTTTTTCCATGCAGAGGAGGGTTCGCCCGTGCCAGCATCTTTGTTGATAGTGGTTCTTGCTGCGTCTGCAACGTCTCGCCAAGTGGAGCGCGTTCCGAAAAATTGGAGTTCAAGGGACATGCGAAATCCTTAACGTTCAAATTAAAATTAGCCTTTAGTAGGCGTTAAATTCTTCTGCCTACTATCTATGATAGTATATCAAAAGAATGGCATGCGTTACCTTGTAGATTTGTTTCCTTGTGAAAAAATAGACGAAAGTCGGCGCGGAGCACCCGTAAATTGCGCCAAAGGAACGAGCAGTGAGCGCTTGGCGCGAGGGGATGCGTTGCCTTTGAGCGATTGTTGAGTGCAGAGTGTCGATAAAATAGTCGCACCCGAGGTCAACGCGAAGGGCGCGAAAGGCTCGGGTGCGAGAGGTGGGGAATCGGTGTTTAGAGGGCTTATTTCTTGCCGCGCTTGCCGAGTCCGAAGAGTTTTAATGCGGCGCGGAAGTCTGCCGGAAGGGGGGCATGGGCTTTGATATGCACACCCGAAATCATGGGATGCGGCAACTCCAATTCGCTCGCATGGAGCATTTGGCGGGTCACCGAAAGCACACGCGGGTCATCGGAGTGCTTCATGCCGTACTGGCGGTCGCCAATCACGGGATGGCGAATGCCCGAGAGGTGACGGCGAATCTGGTGTGTACGGCCCGTTTCAATGCGTAGCGAGAGGAAGGTCGCATCCGCAGTTGCCTGCAGACGGCGCAGATGCGTCACGGCACGTTCGCCATCTAAGGTCTCGGTTAAGGTCGAGGAGAGGCGATCCACGCTACCAGAGGCGATGGCATTGTAGAACTTAATCACACGATGTGTCTTAAACATCGCGATGGCTGCTTCCTGCGCTTCGGCATTCTTGCTGAAGAGAATCACGCCCGAAGTCTCGCGGTCCAAACGGTGTACAGCCTGGATGTCGGGATTGTGTTCCTGCACACGGAGTAACTCCTCTGCGGAGTTGCGCCCCTGGGTGAGCACCCCTGCGGGCTTATCCACGGCGAGGTACCACTCATCCTGCCACAAAACGCGGATGTGCGGACGCGCATCTGTTGTCTTGTCCTGCTTCGCGCCAGTGCTACGTTGCACCACGAAAGCCACTTTGTCGCCTGGCTTCAACACATGACGTGCGATCCAAACCAATTTGCGATTGACCCATACGACACGGGCGTCAATCATCGTCTTGGCGGCGCGTTTGGTAACTTTTAGGCGCGAGGAGAGGAAGTCCTGTAGGGAGATTCCCTCTTCATCGCGAGTAACGATGGCAATTTTAGGTTTGCTTGTGGTCGGGGGCATAGTGATCTTTCGTTAAAGCGTTTTCACGAAACGCGCGATGCGCGTGACGGCTTCTTTGAGTTGTTCAAGTCCCGTGGCGTAAGAACAGCGCACAAAGCCTTCGCCGCAGGCGCCGAATGCCGTGCCTGGCACAACGGCCACGTTCTCTGCATCCAAGAGGCGAACGGCAAATTCGCGCGAGGTCAAGCCGAACTTTGCAATTTGCGGGAAGGCATAGAATGCGCCCGCGGGGGTGTGCATCGGGATGCCTGCTTCCGTAAATGCAGCGCGTAGGAAGTTACGACGCTGCTCATAAGCTTGCAACATCGGCTTCATGTCTTCTGCGGGGTGGCGCATCGCTTCAAGCGCAGCGTACTGCGACGTGGTCGGAGCGCACATGATTGCGTACTGGTGAATCTTCAAGATGGTGTCCATCATCCACTTCGGTGCGCAGACATAGGCCATGCGAAAACCCGTCATTGCCCACGATTTGGAGTAACCATGGTGCAGAATCAGGCGGTCACGCAGTTCGGGAATTGACGCGAAGGAGACGTGCTTCTTGCCGCCCCACGTCATTTCTGCGTAGATTTCGTCCGAAATTACAATCAGATTGTGGCGGATTGCAAAGGCAGCAATCGCCTCCACATCGGCGCGTTCAAGCACGGCGCCAGTGGGATTGTTGGGGAAGTTGAGCATTAATGCCTTGGTGCGTGGGGTAACCTTGGCCTCCAAAGCTTCAATCGAGAGGCGGAAATTATCCTCTACACGCGTTTCCACCGGCACGGGCACGCCATGCGCCATGGCAATTTCTGGGCCGTAGCTCACGAAGCACGGTTCATGATAAAGGACTTCGTCGCCAGGATTGAGAATCGCGCGCAACGCGATATCCAAACCCTCCGAAGCACCCACCGTAATGAGGATTTCCGTGGCGGGGTCATAGGTGCCACCAAAATTGGTGTGGACGTAGTCGGCAATTGCAGTGCGCAGTTCAATCAATCCCGCATTGCCTGTGTAGTGCGTGCACCCCTTGTCCAAAGACTTGGCTGCCGCTTCACGAATGTGCCAGGGCGAATCAAAGTCGGGTTCGCCGATGGCCAGAGAGACCACCCCAGTGCGGGTGCTCACGATGTCAAAGAATTCGCGAATGCCACTCTTGGGCAAATCAACGATATGACGGGCTAAATAGGCGTGTGGATCCATAATTAGGGGCTCACAACAAGGCGCTTGTCATCCTGCGGCTTGGCCATCAGGACGTTGTTCTGCTTGTAAGTTTTCAGACGGAAATGGGTGGCGGTGGAGACGATGCCACGAATCGTGGAGAGCTTTTCGCTCACGAAGCGTGCCACGGAGAGAAGGGTCTTGCCACTGACAAAGAGGAGAAGGTCATACGCGCCACTCATCAAATAGACTGCTTCAGTCTCTTCAAAACGGCTCACCTCTTCGGCGATGCGGTTGAAGCCACCATCGCGTTCGGGCGTGACACGCACTTCAATCACGGCAGTCACGGAGTCATGCGGCACGAGGTCTTCATTGATAATCGCCTGCCAACCGCGAATAATGCCTTCATCTTCCAAACGTGCGATGGCGTTTTCCACCTCGGTTACGTCCACCCCTAAGAGGCGGGCCATATTCTCGGGCGACTCCTTCGCATTGGAACGCAGGATATCCAAAAGACTCTCTACCATGATTTGACTCCTTCCCTAAAATCAAAAAAGTCCGCAGAGACGCGCTCTACAGACTTCTTTCGGTATGGTTGCCTCACAAGGATTCGAACCTTGACAAACTGATCCAGAGTCAGTTGTGCTACCGTTACACAATGAGGCAATAAACGTAAAACGCGACACATTATGCCAAACGTCATTCTCAAATGCAAGCACTTTTTTAAAAATTTTTACATTTAGGTCGTATTATTTTTTTATTAAGTTTCACTTCTTCGGCCCTTCGTACTATTTTCTAGGATTTTCTAGACAGGGCTAAAAAGTCCCCGACTAAAAATTGTACTATTTAAGATTTCTTCCTGCGAGGAAAATTCCCCTTCAAATAATTGGCCCCCAAAAAAATGTACTGTTTAAATTTTGCATGGATAGTACAAATTGTACTGATTTTAAGCCTAAAATTGCCGGCCATAAAATATTCAAGATAAGTTATTACAAATGAATAAGTTATGGCACGGCAAATAGAGTACGGAATAATGAAGAATTAATACAAATGATTACTCACCAGTTGTAAGTTTACGATATCGCTTTTCTGCATCAGCAAACCCTTGGTCTGCCGCCTTACGATACCATTTCGTTGCCTCTTCGTAATCTGCTGGAACGCCTTCACCATCTTCATAGCACCTCCCTAAAGAATATTGCGCCTTCGCAAGCCCTTGTTCTGCCGCTTTACGATACCACTTCACAGCCTCTACTAAATTTTTGGGAAACCCATCGCCAAACTCATAGCACACCCCTAATCTAAATTGCGCATCAGCATGGCCGTGGTCTGCCGCTTTGCGAAACCACTTCATTGCCTCTTCGTAATCTGCTGGAACACCCCAGCCAAACTCATAACACCCCCCTAAAGAATATTGCGCATCAGCATCCCCTTGTTCTGCCGCTTTACGATACCACTTCGTGGCCTCTACTAAATTTTTGGGAAACCCTTTGCCAAACTCATAACAATACCCTAAAGCAAATTGCGCTTTGGCATGGCCTTGTTCTGCCGCTTTGCGATACCACTTCGCGGCCTCTACTAAATTTTTGGGAACACCTTCGCCGTTTGCATAGCAGAACCCTAATTCAAATTGCGCATAGGCATGGCCTTGTTCTGCCGCTTTGCGATACCACTTGACAGATTCTACAAAATTTTGAGAAACGCCCAAACCGTGTCGATAACGTTCCCCTAAAACTATTTGCGCTATTGCTTCGCCCTCTTGGGCTTGACGCTTTAAGTCTACTATTTCCGCGGATGTCATGGCACCTAAGGAAGCAACAGATGCGACCATACAAATTAAAAATACCATTAGCTTTTTCATCTTACACCTTTCATACATCGTTGTAAAATCATCAAATAACCAGTGAATGCCACTATCCTATCAAACCTACCTTTTAAGGACAAGGAGAAGCGGCGAGTCACAGGAACGCGCCTCGGTTGAGGCGCGTGGAAAGGAGCGGGAAATATCTGCTTACGATTTCAAATGATTACTCACCAGTTGTAAGTTCACGATATCGCCTTTCTGCACCAGCAATCCCTTGGTCTGCCGCCTTACGATACCATTTCGTTGCCTCTTCGTAATCTGCTGGAACACCCCAACCAAACTCATAACTAGCTCCTAAAGCATATTGCGCCGCCGCAATCCCTTGGTCTGCCGCCTTACGATACCATTTCGTTGCCTCTACTAAATTTTTGGGAACGCCTTCACCGTCGAGATAACATCTCCCTAAAGCGACCTGTGCGTTGGCCTCCCCTTGTTCTGCAGCTTTGCGAAACCACTTTGCGGCCTCTACTAAATTTTTGGGAACACCTTCGCCGTTTGCATAGCACAACCCTAATTTAAATTGCGCACGGGCATGGCCTTGTTCTGCCGCTTTGCGATACCACATTACAGACTCTACTAAATTCTTGGGAACACCCCAACCTAACTCATAACTACACCCTAAAGCAAATTGAGCTTTGTCAAGCCCTTGGTCTGCCGCTTTGCGAAGCCACTTCGCGGCCTCTACTAAATTTTTGGGAATTCCTTTGCCAAACTCATAGCACCACCCTAATTTAAATTGCGCATTCGCCTCCCCTTGCTCTGCAGCTTTGCGAAACCACTTAACAGCTTCTTCGATATTCGTTGGAACACCCCAACCAAGCTCATAACTAACCCCTAACGCAAATTGAGCCTCGTCAAGCCCTTGTTCTGCCGCTTTGCGAAGCCACTTCGCGGCCTCTACTAAATTTTGGGGAACACCTTCGCCGTTTGCATAGCACAACCCTAATCTAAATTGCGCATCCGCCTCCCCTTGCTCTGCAGCTTTGCGAAACCACTTAACAGCTTCTTCGATATTCGTTGGAACACCTTCGCCTTCGTGATAACAACGCCCCAATTCAAATTGTGCTTTTGCTTCGCCCTCTTGGGCTCGACGCTTTAAAGATTCAATATTCGTGGTACCTAAGGAAGCAACAAATGCGACCATACAAATTAAAAATACCATACAAATTAAAAATACCATTAGCTTTTTCATCTTACACCTTTCATACATCGTTGTAAAATCATCAAATAACCAGTAAATATCACTATCCTATCAAAGATGCCTTTTAAAGACAAGCGGAGCGGCGACACTTAGGAAACAAAAGCGCCTCCGAAGAGGCGCGTGGAAAGGAGGAAATATCTGCTTACGATTTCAAATGTTTTACTTCTTCAGGACTTCGTACTATTTTCTAAAATTTTCTAAACAATTCTAAAAAGTTTCGGACAAAAATTGTACTATTTAAATTCTGTATGAATGGTACAGACTGTACTGATTTTAAGCCAAAAATTTCAGTCCTAAAATATTCAAGATAAGTTATTGTAAATGAATAAGTTATGGCACGGAAAATACAGTACAAAGTATTGAAGAAATGAAATCTTTTGTCAAATATTCCACTTTAAATCCATTGCAATGGCGAATCATGTAGTATTCCCCATAGTGATTCTTGCAAGTGTTTAGATTAAAGCGGGGATTGAGTTATTCCTTCCAGCCTAAAATTCTATAGAATTTTGGAAGCTTCCCAGTGTCAGCGAAGTTGATATATGGTGTGGCGACTGACGCAGGAATCGGCGTTTCTTCACAAGGACATTTTGCGAGTTCTGAACCTTGGGCCAACATAAGACACTTTCCTCGTGGACGGCGGAGGGTTTGCTGCATCTCTGTAAGCGCATGAGAGAGCGAGGTTTGTTGTAAATTGCCAAATGAAATTGGGGTGAAATCGCATGGTTGTAGATTGCCAAGCATATCTACATAAAAATGCTGAAAACCTGCGCCACATCCATACCGATCTGCATCTTCAATGAAGGCGAAAGAGGAGACTTTGGTTGCAGAGGGGATGTGATTCGAAGTGCAGTGAATAGATTTTAGCCAATCATGCTGTTGGGCAGAAATCCTCCAAGCATCTTCACCTAAAAGTCTACCACACGGCATTGGTTCTAAAAGGCGAACCTCATGCACGCCTAATGCTTTAGTAAAGTCGAGATAGCGCTGCATCCAAGAGGGGTCGCAACGTTCTTTTGTGGCAACGATTTGGGTCATGGTGTAAAGACCCGCTCGTTGAAGGCAATCAATCGCTTTGAGCGCAGTTTTGAAGGCGCCCTTGATGCCTCTTCCTCGATCATGTTCGTCTGCATCAAAAGAGTCTAAACTGACGGCGGCGCCGAAGAGCCCTGCAGCTTTTAATGCGCGTGCTCGATCCTCGGTAAGACCATCTCCTGCGGTAAAAAGAAATGTGATTGAGCGTTCATCTACACTTGCGATAAGTTCTTCTAACCGTTCACATAAGAGGGGCTCACCACCTGTAAAACCAAGAATGGCAACGCCGAGGTCTTGCGCTTCACGAAGGATTCGCTTCCAAACGTCTACCGTTAAGGCTTTGCCTTTTCGCCCCACCTTGCTACAGTGAGGGCAATTATAACGGCACGCATCGGTAATTGCGAAGTAGGCTGAGACTGGAGTAATGAGTTTGGTGGACTGTTGAGCATCGCGAAGCTGGGCAACTTTACTTGCGAGTCCTGCAAAAGCGGGAGAGGGGAAGGGCGGCAGAAAAGAATTGACGACATAACGCCCTTCGTGTTTGACAAGTTTTTCGGAGGAGAGGAGGCGATTCATAGCAAGAAGTTGTCGCCATGAAAGGTGTTGATAGCCTTCGTAACGCAGGGTTTTACTCAATGCTAAAAGGCGTTTCATGCCTACGACATATTGCGGTTTCATGGCTTTACTCCTTTTGCCCAAGCGTAACGATGCTCGATTTTCAAACCATCAGGTTTAAGATCGCGTTCGATAAATTGAATGAATGCAGTATCACATGCATCACGCATTGTGGGAGCCATCGCTTGGTCAAATCCAGCAGATACACCTGTTTGTAATGACCACTCTAAAACTGCTCGCCCATTCGCAAAAGGCAATGCTTCGGCGCCTTCGCCATTACAAATCTCGGCAAACCCACAGCACTGCAAAAGGCGTTGCAGCGAATGCGCATTTTTGGGAAGATTGAGGTGTAAATCCATAAGCGCCATGAGCGCATGCGGATATTCCATTGCCACACGAAAGGCGGCATTGCGTATTTGCAACCACGTGTCTCGCTTATTTTCAAGAATTAAGAAGAGCCCACCTTGTTTTAACTTACGATAAACGAGTCGTGTTAATCGTTTTGGTTTAACATAACCAATAGCCCATGCACAACTGACGATATCGAGAGAATTGTCGGGTAACTGAGCAAGTCTTTCTTCCATTTCGCCATGCAATAACTGTGCTGTTGGGCAGCGTTTGGAAGCCTCGCGCAACATCCCTGCAGATTGGTCGATGCCGATTAACTCTGCTTCAGGGTAACGCTCTGCCCAAGTTGCCAAAAGAGCACCTGTTCCACAAGCGAGATCAAGGATACGAGCCTTTTGGGGAAGGTCTTCGACGCATGCAATGAGAGCATCTGAATGTGCTTTGGCATGAGCCGAAAAATGGGTGTCGTAGCCTACACTAATTCGGTCATAATCAGCCGCAATTGCCGATTGAGAAACATAGGTCTTTTTTAATAAAAGCGTACAGACGCGAAGAAGTGTTCGAATTGGTTTTGCACCCATAAAGAGAGTCATCCTCGTTGCAATTTCAATTATATTCTATAGGATTTCGAAAATTGGTGCAAGACGTGAGCATGTAGCAATAATGCAGCTGATGGTTTAGTACAACTTTGGTGGTAGATGTGTACAAAAGGGAAGGGCGTAATAGCATGCAAAAAGGTGATAGTGGCGGAGAGGCGTAATGTTTTACAGAGGTTTTTACTATGCATTGAAGAAATGAAATATTAAGGTAAAAGAAAGAGAAAAGTGAGGGGGAAAGAGAGGAGGAAGTGGCATCGCCTCCATGGCCAGTCTCCCTGTCGCAGTGGGCAGGGGCCACGATAAGGGAGGTGCTTCGTCGTGGGTGGGACCTGCAGATTCTTTTCTTCGCAGTTTTTGTAAAGGCGAGTCCGCAGGACGAGCACGGGGTAGAGCGCCCTGCGCTCTCGCAGGGGTGATGTGGGGGCGGCGTCGCCCCCACATCA
>JAFYWN010000034.1 GCA_017558005.1 Kiritimatiellia bacterium
AGCGGATTTGCTGACTTTTTGTATCTTGGCGCGCCGCCCCCCGGGGGGCGTAGGGTGATGGGTCTTCTTCTTTCCTTTTCGACACACCTTTCTCTGAGCGGGTCTCTTCTTACCCCCGCGGTTATATTGTGCAATATTTACAGTAAGAATTTATACAAGGATGTAAAAGGTGAGGAAAACGTGTTATTCTAATATGGTGTTAATGAAATTGAATTTTTGAAAGGTTCTCAAGACATGAAGATTGAACACGATTTGTTGTACATGGAATGTCCCTGTAGAAGCGGAAAGAAATTTAAGTTCTGCTGTTTAGAAAAGGTACGTGATAACCTTCCGTATGAACCAACTAAGGAAGATATTGTCATGGCGGTTCGTAAAGAAATGTGCTGCCAGGCCGAAGGGGATGGTGGCACACCTTATGATGACGACGATGCGGTTCATACGATGTTTAAGGGAATGCATGAGCGTGATTGTGGCAATATGATTGAGGCGCTGAGCTTATTTGAGGAAGCGCGTACAAAAAATCCTAAGGTCTACACGGCTTGGAATAACGAGGCGCAAATCTATTGGCAACTCGGAGACCTTGAAATCGCAATTGAAACCCAGAAAAAGGGTCTTGAATATTCCGCGGAACATGACGCATATGGATGGGCGCAACTTGCCGAATTCCATTATTTTCTTACCCAAAATGCTGAAGCACATGCCTGCTGTGATAAGGCGCTTTCCATCCTTCCCGTTTCTGTAGATGCCACAGCAAAGGTCTGTGCCGCTTTGGCATTATTGAAGCGCCATGAGGATATCGTTGCGTATGCTCAGAAGTCAGGATTTGACGATGCGTTTGTCGTAAAGAGCTATCGAGCGACCGCAGAGCTGAATCTTAAAGAGCAAAAGCGAAAGCAGCGGACCTCTTTACCTTACGACAAGAGTCCCTATTTCTCGCCTTATTTTTATGAAGCAGGTCGCTGGATTGGGCATGTATTTGTCACGCCTCGTGCAGAATATGAAAATATCGCCTGCGATATGGTGTCATTCTTGTTGAACGATCGTTACATCTCAAATGCGGATGCACTTGAGGCGTTAGCTTCTTTCTCTGGCGAGCGCGCGGAAGCGTTGAAGGTTGTGATTCAGGGGGCGAAAGAACGCAAGCTTGCGCGCGGTTACAAGGCTGGGACAATTGGTGGCGAATTAGCCGTTCAGCGTGCGTTATTCAAGGATGGATTTCAGCCCGTAGTCTTGGATATCTTTGATGTGGAGACGATTGGAGAACGTCTTGACGAGCAGTTGACAAGTCAGATGTCACGGATCCTTGTTAAGATAAAGGAAGCTCGGCCAGGTACGAAGAAATGGGAGAATGCCTTTGCTTCCTTGGCGAAACTGAGTGTGGAGAAACCAAAATCTAAGTTGGTCCAAAAGTCTTACGCTGAAGGATTAATGTGTGCGGGGCGCTTTGAAGAGGCGATTACGGTATTGAAAAAGCTCTTGGAAATCTATCCTACCTATCACGACGTGTATTCGTTGTTGATTGAAGCCTCCACTAACTTGAAGCAATACGATGTAGCAGCCTCCTATATTCAGATGATGCGCATTCCCCTAAAGATGAATGCCTTCACCTATCTGAACTATCAAAAAGCATTAGAAGGCTACTACGAAGCGATTGGTGACAAGGAGCGTGAGAAGGTCGCTGCGAAATATGGCGAATTTGCCGATGAGATCATCTCGGAACTACTTGAACACTTAAGCGACTCTATGTCCGATGAGGACGATGAAGGATTAGATCTCGACGATGAAGATGACGAAGATGAAGAACGCCTCAAATCTTTTCTCGCGAAACTGAAGTAATCCGTTATTGAAAACGCCATTCCTTTAAATAAAAACTGCAGTCCTTTGACGAAAGGCTGCAGTTTTGTATTGTGAGTATCAAGACTTCGTTACCGTAGAAAATTAAAAGTCCTGCGGCAAGATTTGATGAAGGAGATCTTTTAGTTGCTTCGTAAAGCGGATAGCCCCCTTTTCATTAAGGTGGGTGGCATCAGCGAAATCTGCTTCAGTGTAGTCAATGGTTTGGGTGTAAAGGTCAATGACGTGATTATTTGGATAGGATTTAAGGTGCTTAATAAAGTTGTGTAATTGGGGAAGCTCTGTAAATTGTTCGCGCCATTTGGGTGCGGTTGGCCCAACAACCCAAATGAGGGGACGCGTTGTTTGTGTGCAACATTCGTTTAGGGGCGCTTCCCAAGAGGGTGCGAAGGAAAAACTTTGAGCGTGAATGTGCTCATTAATGTATTGCCATTCGGTTGCATTTCGACTTGTGAGTAAGAGCACGGCTCCATTGTCGACTCGCTTGGTTATGGCTTTACGATTATTCATCCACGAGGCTAAGTTTTTTCGAAGTGTGCCATAAAAACGAATGCCTGGCCAATAGTTTGCCGGTAACGTGTGACGTCCAAAGAGTTCCTTTTGTACTGTGGGTGCTTGGGCGGCAAGAAGATAGTCGGCCATGAGGCGTGGGGTGTATTCGCTGTGAAAGCCCCACGGGTCAAGATTGATAATGATGGGGCCTTTTGCTTGATTCCGAATCGCCTGTTTGAGATGGAAGAGGGTTTCATACATACCACTTCCATCAATGCCATAATTGAAGGCGTTTGGAGAAAGAAGGCTTGGCACATAGTGTGCTTGAGCACGTGAGGAACCTAAGATTGGGATTTCCTCCTCTGGAGGAGCTAAGAAAAGACGATGTGTCTTATAACTCGGGGAGGCGGTAGAGTTTAAGACAAGTTGTTGGTTAAGCACATCGTTAAGCGCAAGCGCACTAACCGTGATGATGCAGAGCGATAGGACAAAGTAAAGAAGCTGGCGCATAGGAGAACGAGTCGTTAGAATTGGAAGTAGATAAATTCGCCACCAGAGGGCATCCCGAAGAAAATGATGGCAAGGATAAAGAGGGCTGCAAAGAGCAGTTGGTGTGAGGGCTTTTCAATTTTGCAGTCCGCAGGGAAGAGATAGCTGATGGCTAATAGTCCAACCGTACACCAACAGAATCCAAAGTGTAAGGGCCCCATTCCTGCACAAAGGGCCATTAAAGAAGGGGTGTAATCACCTCTAATGGTCGTGTGAAGAAAGGTGGTCAATTGGCTAAAATCTTGTGCACGGAAGAGAATCCACGCAAAAATGACGCCGATGTTGACAATGAGGATGGAGGCGACCTTTTGAATGAAGGTGTGGCAAGTGGGCACTTTAAAGAATTTATTTCGAAGAATCGCAAGGGTTTGGAATGTAGCATGGAGCGCACCCCACGCCACAAAAGTCCAATTCGCACCATGCCATAACCCTGAGAGGAGGAAGACAATCCATAAATTGCGGAGAAGTTTTCCTGTATGGACACGATTCCCGCCAAGAGGGATGTATACATAATCCTTAAACCAAGTTGAAAGAGAAATGTGCCAACGACGCCAAAAGTCAGTAAATGATGTGGCTAAGTAGGGGCGATTGAAATTGAGCATTAGTTCAAAGCCGAAAAGACGTGCCACCCCTCTGGCAATGTCTGAATAGCCAGAGAAGTCACAATAGATTTGAATGGAAAAGAAGAATGCCGCAATAATGCAGGTGAGCGAGCTGTTGAAGAAGGCGCAATTATTAAAGGTCTGGTCCACATAAACACTCAATGTGTCCGCCACGACCATCTTTTTAAAGAGACCATAAATCATCAAACAGATACCATGTTGTGCCACGTCAGGATTAAACTGACGGGCCTTTTGAAATTGAGGTAAGAGATTGCTTGCGCGTTCAATAGGCCCTGCGACCAATTGAGGAAAAAAGGAGATGAAGGCGAAGAACTCTATCGCATTACGTGTCGGCTTTAGTTGGTTGAAATAGACATCAAAGGTGTAACTTAAAGCCTGGAAAGTGAAGAAAGAAATCCCAACGGGGAGCATGATTTTCAAAAGAAGGGGATGCCACTCAATTCCTACGAGTTGAAAGAGTGCGCTAAAGCTTTCAATGAAGAAGTTGTAGTACTTGAAGATACAAAGGACGCAAAGGCAGAGTAAACAACAGAATGCTAACGAGCATTTGCGTAAAAGAGGCGAGGTTGTGCGATGGATTAAAAGGGCTGCGATAAAATTTACCCCAGAGCATCCTGCAATAAGGAAAAGGTAACGCCAATCCCACCATCCATAAAAGAGATAAGAAGCGATGAGGAGAAACAGGTTCTGCGCACGAAAGGATTTTGCAAGGAGCCAATAGATGGAGAGCGCGCAGGGCAAGAAAACGGCAAAAACGAGTGAGTTAAAAAGCATATGCTCTCCTAAAGGGTGGCGAAACTTCTCAGAGAACACTTTTGCCGGCAATGAAAAACGCGCTCTCCAATCACGTCTCACAACAGGCCCTAGGAAAGCCCAAGAATGAACGCGAAAAGAGAACGCGCCAATAGGCGCGCTCCGCTTAAACACGTTGCATTCTTCTTCGAATTTCCTAGGTTCGTTGTGAGCAACAATGTTTGTGCAGTGCACAAAAATTAGTTGTTATGGCTCATCCCATAACGTGCCTTTAGTATAGCACATCTCAGAATGGCCTCCTCTATAATTTCGGTTTTATGTCTTGTATTAATTATTCCTTCTTATCGAAGGTGTGAGTAGATTTCTAATAAGAGGAGGGATACAATCTGCCATTAATCTTGCAGCGTTAGTTTTGTTTTTTGTTAACGCACAGAAAAAGTGCGGCGGCGCAGAGGGCACCGAAGGTGTCACACCCAATGTCTTTTTGCGCATCCCAGATGTCGCCTTGCGAACCAAGGAAGGCGGCGCCGGTCGCGCCTCCTTCAAGTTCTGCATAGGCCCACTCGATGAGTTCCCAGAGACCTGCCATTGCGATGGTGCACATGATGGCAAAGAAGGCGGCGAGTCTTTTGGAGGGGGCCCATCCTTTGTTCAAAAAGTATTCTGCAAAGGGAAAGGCGAACCATCCAATGGCAAAGTGGGCAATGCGATCGTAAGGATTACGCTCAAGTCCTAAGGGTTCCATAAGCCAGTCCATTGGAACTCGTTCAAAGCTCGTGTGCGCGCCTCCCACTTGAAGCGCCATCCAGATGAAGAAGATGGCGTAGGAGGGGACGGAGAACGTAAACTTTTCCTGTGTGAAAAAGAGAATGAGCCAGAGGCCAATCGGCCACACCATTTCGGCACACCAAATGGCGCGTTCGTAGGGGGCGATTCCCAAAAGGATGGCTTCTCCTAAGAGGAGTGCACTTAAACACCACCAGGTGATGCGTTGGGATTTGAGCATCGTTCTCTCCTTTAAATAGTTGACGCATGTAACGATAAATAACTAACGTATGCAACGATAAAATGAGTAACGCGTATAACGATAGTTTTAATGATAGAGGCCTTTAAACACTACAAGCGCACCTCAAAAGAGATACGCTTGTAGCGGAGTGTGTAACGGCTCAATTAGGCCTGCTGATCGAGGTCGCGCATGGCTTCCTTACGGGAGAGCTTGACGCGACCGCGTTCATCGATGCCGATGCACTTGACCATCATCTTGTCGCCAATCTTGCAGACGCTTTCCACGGAGGGGATGCGACGATTGGAGAGTTCGGAGATGTGGCAGAGGCCATCCTTACCAGGGAGGATTTCCACGAAGCAACCGAATTCCTTGATGCCGGTGACGGTGCCTTCGTAGATCTTACCTTCTTCTGCTTCTGCGGAGATGGCTTCCACTTCGCGCTTGGCGGCGGCCATGGATTCGGCATTGGTCGCGAAGATGGAGACGGTGCCGTCTTCGGCGATGTCGATCTGGGCGCCAGTGGAGTCGGTGATGCGACGGATATTCTTGCCGCCGGGGCCGATGAGTTCGCCAATCTTGTCGGTGGGGATCTGGAGGGTGGTGATACGCGGAGCGTAGGGCGAGAGCTCTTCGCGAGGCGCAGGAATCACGGTGGCCATGTAATCCAAGATGGTGTTGCGACCGACGCGTGCTGCTTCGAGTGCATCTTCCACGAGGTCCCAAGTGAGGCCGCGGAGCTTGAGGTCGACCTGGAAGCCGGTGATACCCTTGCGCGTGCCGCCAATCTTGAAGTCCATGTCGCCGCAGTGGTCTTCTGCGCCGAGGATGTCGGTGACGAGCACCTTCTTGCTCAAATCAGGCGTGGTGAAGAGGCCCACGGAGATACCAGCCACAGGGGCGGTGATCGGTACGCCGGCATCCATGAGTGCCAAGCAACCGCCACAGATGGAGGCCATCGAGGAGGAGCCGTTGGAACCCATGATTTCAGAGACCACGCGCACAGAGTAAGGATAATCTGCGGGGATCACTTCTGCGAGCGAACGTTCTGCGAGGGCACCGTGACCGATTTCGCGACGACCCGTGGAGCCGAGACGGCCCACTTCGCCGGTGCAGTAGGGCGGGAAGTTGTAGTGAAGGATGAACTTCTTCTGCTTCGGGCCGCCAGTCACGGAGTCAAGATCCTGAGCATCCTTGGTGGTGCCGAGGGTGACGGTGGCGAGGTTCTGCGTTTCACCGCGGTTGAACACGGCCGAACCGTGGGTGCGGGTGAGGACGCCCACCTGAGCTGCGAGCGGACGGATTTCGTGCTGAGCACGGCCATCAATGCGCTTGCCGCGTTCCAAGAAGTTGGCGCGAACGGTTTCAATTTCAAGTGCGTCGAAGAGGTGAACGAATTTCACATCGTCGATGACCCAGTAGCCTGCTTCGTCCTTGCCATACTTTTCTTGGCAAGCGGCGAGCAATTCGGCGCGGATAGCATCCACAGCAGCCTGACGTTCCAACTTGCCGGGGATGATGAGTGCGTCTGCGAGGCGGGTGCCTGCGAGGCCACGGATAAAATCCATCTTTTCAGGATCTTCAGGCTTGTCGGCGATTTCCTTATCAGGCTTGCCGAGGGCGCGACGCATTTCAATCTGGAGATCGATGATCTTTTCCACTTCTTCGTGGGCGCGCTTCATGGCGGCGAGGAAGTCAGCTTCGGAGATTTCCTTCGCGGAACCTTCCATCATGAGGAACTTGCCACGGAGACCTGCATAGAGGAGGTCGAGGTCGGACTGAGCGCGTTCGTCGTGGCTGGGGTTGATGATCCATTCGCCATTGATGCGACCGATGCGGACGCAACCAATCGGACCCATGAAGGGCACGTCGGAGATGTGCAATGCTGCAGAGGCGGCGTTCACTGCGAGAATGTCGGTTTCGTGCGTGCCATCGCAGCTAACGAGCATGGAGTTGACCTGCACGTCGTTGTAGTAGCCGTCAGGGAAGAGCGGACGGATGGGGCGGTCGCACATACGAGCGATGAGCGTTTCCTTTTCGGAGGGGCGCTGTTCGCGTTTGAAGAAGCCACCAGGGAAACGGCCCGCGGCGTAGAATTTTTCGCGGTATTCACACTGGAGCGGGAAGAAGTCAATGCCTTCACGGGGCTTATCTGTGCAAGTCACTGCGCAGAATACGGTGGAATCACCCACGGAGACGGTTACGGCACCGGCGGCCTGCTGAGCCAAGAGACCGGTTTCGATGGTCATGGTCTGGCCGGCGATTTCGGCCGAGAACTTTTTGCTGTTTTGCATACTTTTTTCCTACTGCGGGTCGTGGCCGGAAAGAACAGCTTGCCACCCTGTCCGCAGGATTGTTTCGTTTCTAACGTCTTTCCAATTAATAAGAATAGCACAACCACGCACCCTGTGCAATGAATAAAACGGGAAAGCGAGGGCGAGTCATGCCCGCAATGGGGCCAGCAAGACGACCTCTATGTCCAAGTCCGGGGCGATTACTCCACCCGTCACAGAGGAGTTCATGAGGGAAGCCCTGATGCGTGGGGCGGTTTTTGGGTGCGAAAAAGAATAAATAGATGCAATTACAGTAAAAGTATGTTAGAATGCGTGCAATGAAAAAAGCGCTATCTTACCTTTATTATTTACTCGTTGCGATGCTTTGGAACATGTATCGGCTGCTGCCGGTATCGTGGGCCTATCGCATGGGCTGGGGCGTTGGTGCGGGCTTGTTCGCGCTTTGTCGTCGCAGCAAACGCGCTCGCGTGGCGATTAATAACGTGATCATTGCGGGTTTAGCAAAGACACGTGCAGAAGCCTATCGCATTGCGCGTGACTCATTGGGTCACTTCGCAGGCCACGAATGTGAGGCCATCCGCGCCTCGGATGTGGTGACACGTGAGAATTGGAAGGACTACGTGGCGCTTGAAATGACGCCCGCCTCGTATCGCGCAATTTTTGAAAATAAAGAACCTGTTATCCTCGCCACGGGCCATTTGGGGTCATGGGAGGCAGGTATTACGGCCATTACCAGCGCACGTCCGATGCTCGCTGTGGCCCGTTTGATGGATAATCCCTACATCCAAGCCTTCTTAGAACGTCACAACTTCCGTGGTGGCGCGACGATTATCCCGAAGAAAAATGGCTTTTCGGGGGACACGCTTCGCCGTTGGCAATCGGCCAATGCTGCCTTAACGATTCTCTTTGACCAGTTTTCTTCTCGTGGCGTCCCCGTCACCTTCTTTGGTCAAACGGTGCCTGTCTTCACCTCGCCGGCGCGCTTGAGTTACAAGACTGGACGCCCCGTGGTGGTCGGTGGCTTCTTGCGTACGGGGCTTTTGAAGTACAAAATGGTGGCAATCGGCGACCCGATTGTGCCGGATCTCACCAAGCCTCACGATGAAGCGATTCGCGAATTGACCGCCGAGTACATCTCGCGTTTGGAACAGGTCATTCGCATGGCGCCTGATCAATATCTCTGGATGCACCGCCGTTTCCGTGGTATCCCTGTGCCGCAAGTTCCCGAAAAATGAGTGGTTGGTACCAACCTGCTGATGACGCCCACGTCCGACGCGAACGCGCTCGGGCGCGTCAGTTGCGTGCCTCTCCTTGGTGGAAGGCCCAACTTGCCAAGGGTGTCTGCCACTACTGTGGCCAAACCTTCCCTGCAGATGAACTCACCATGGACCACTTAATTCCCGTGGCGCGTGGTGGTACTTCTACGAAGGGTAATGTGGTTCCTGCTTGTTTCGCCTGTAATCAATCAAAAGCGGCTCAGACTCCTGCCGAACAAATCTTGGAGTCGCTTGGCTTTGATGATGACTTTATTCCCGAGGAGTACGCACCTTAAGGCCTTTCGTGGGATAGCCCTAAAACAAAACACCGACGCGCTTCTGCGTCGGTGTTTTTGTTTTGTACGGCAGTTTTAAACCGTATGAGCGGTTATTCGTAGGCTTCGGCGGGCGCAGGGTAAGAACCTTCGCCAACGGCATCAGCGTACTGATTGAGCGCCGTCTGAGCGGCTTCTCCGAGATTCCCAAAGCGACGAACAAACTTCGCCAAGCGGTTTTGGTTCAAGCCGAGGAGGTCTTGCCACACAAGGATCTGCCCATCGGTCTCTGCGCCAGCCCCAATGCCAATCACGGGGATGGAGAGTGCCGCGGAGACCTTTGCGCCAAGCGCAGAGGGAATGCATTCCACCACGAGCGCAAAGCACCCTGCCGCTTCGAGCAATTTGGCCTCTTCAATGAGGCGTTCAGCCGCCGCTTCGTCACGTGCTTGCACACGAAAACCCATCGCCAAGCAGGACTGCGGCGTAAGCCCCAGATGCCCACAAACCGGAATCCCTGCTTCTACTAAGCGGCGAATCAACGCCACGCAGCGTTCGCCCCCCTCAAGCTTCACAGCATCTGCGCCGCCTTCTTTGATGAGGCGCACCGCATTACGGAAGCCTTCATCATCATTGGCTTGATAGGAGCCGAAGGGCATATCGGCCAAAAGGAGCGAATTCTTCAGGACGCGCCCAACGCATTGTGCGTGATAGATCACGTGGTCAATGGTCACCGGCAGGGCCGTGTCGTGCCCTTGCATGACATTGCCGAGCGAGTCACCCACGAGTACCAATGGGAATTTGTCGCCCTCCAGTGCCTCAATCAGCGCGGCACTGGTGGCGTCATAACACGTTACCGTGGCGAATTTACGCTTGCCTTTAAGCGCACGAAGTTTGCCAGGGGTCCAATTGCGCATAGTACGTTTCCTTAGAACAGGCCCTTAACCTTGCCAGATTCCACATCGACATCCACGCGACGGTAGGCAGGATTGGCCGAGGTGCCGGGCATCAACATAATCTTTCCAGAGACCGGCACAATGAAGCCTGCACCCTGGTAGATCAAGATGTCCTGCACATTAAGGCGCCACCCCGTCGGACGGCCAATCTTGGTCGCGTCATCCGAGAGCGAGTACTGGGTCTTTGCCATGCAGACGGGAAGGGATGCGGTTTCGGGATTGGCTTCAAAGGCTTTGAGCTTTTCGAGTGCCGCAGGTTCGTAATCCACGCCGTCACCGCCGTAGACTTCCTTCACTTGCTTTTCAATGCGCACCGAGAGCGGCTCAGAGAGTTCGCAGAGGAACTGGAAGTCCGTGGGATCTTCGCAGGCTGCGATAACCTGACGGGCGAGTTCTTCTGCACCTTCGCCACCCTTTTCCCAATGCTTGGAGAGGGCAAAACGGCACCCTGCTTCTTCGGTAATCTGCTTAACGAGCGCCACTTCTGCATCGGTATCGGTGTAGAAGTGGTTGAGGCAGACCACTGGACGGATACCTGCGCGACGGATGATGTCAATGTGGGCGAGCAGGTTGGTGCGGCATCCGGCTTCGAGCAATTCGAGATTTTCCTTGGTGTAGGCTTCATCAAGCGGCGTGCCGGGTTTCACATCCGGGCCACCACCGTGACGCTTGAGCGCGCGAACGGTGGCCACAAGCACCACGGCATCGGGCTTGAGACCCGAGCAACGGCACTTGATGTTCCAGAACTTTTCGAAGCCCATATCCGAGGCGAAGCCACTTTCCGTGACCAAATAGTCTGCCAAAGCACAACCCACGCGGTCGGCGACCACCGAGTTCTGGCCGATTGCGATGTTGGCGAAGGGGCCTGCATGCACGAGCACGG
Organism: Kiritimatiellia bacterium; assembly: GCA_017558005.1. Classification (GTDB taxonomy): domain Bacteria; phylum Verrucomicrobiota; class Kiritimatiellia; order RFP12; family DVOR01; genus Spyradenecus. The sequence goes on from JAFYWN010000034.1 coordinate 10,939, forward strand.
GCTGACCTTCGAGGGTCTGCATCAGGGTGGGATCAAGAGCTCGCACGAGCCATGCGGTCATTGCGCCGCCAACTTCTAAATCATCCGCCGTGACGGGTTTGCCGTCCTTGGAGTAGGCCACGATAATCTTACCGATGCGCTTGCGCAAATCGGCGAGGTCGGCCGCCACGGCGAGGATTGCCATCACTTCGGAGGCCACGGTGATGTAGAAGCCGGAGTCCATCTCAAAACCATTGAGTGTGCCTGCGCCCATGCCGATGCGAATCTGACGGAGACCTTGGGCGCAGAAGTCAAGAGCCCAGCGCATCTGCACGCGAGCAGGATCGATATCCAAGCGCTTCAAGCCCTTGGTGGCGAGCCATGCGTCATCATGGTTACGTTCGTGTTGCATGCGGGCATTGGTGGCCACCATGCAGAGGTTGTTGGCCTTTTCCACGGCATCGAAGTCGCCAGTGAGGCCGAGCGAGAGCGGAGTCAAGGGGATGACCTGGGCCAAACCGCCACCTGCAGCGCCGCCCTTGATATTGAAGGTCGGGCCACCAGAGGGCTGGCGCAACGTACCGCAGCAGTTCTTGCCGAGGCGTCCTAAACCTTCGAGCAAGCCCACGGTGGTCGTGGTCTTACCTTCGCCAAGCGGCGTCGGGGTGATAGCGGTCACGTCAATGTACTTGGCTTTCTGCTTGCCGCCAGTGCGCTTGAGGATGGCACGCGCATCAACCTTGGCGTAACTATTGCCGTAAGGGATCAATTCATCGGGTTGGACGCCGAGGGATTCGGCGACTTTTGCGATGGGCAGCATGGTTTCTTCGGCGGCTTCAGCGATTTGCCAGTCTTTGAGTTTGGTGGGATCAAGTTTCATAAGGGGCTTTCAGTTAGGGGAGGTTATTTAAATCAAGGGAGGAGCGGGCGCACGGCTTCCCAAACGGCAGCCGCGGTGACGTCCTGCGGGGTGGTGCTGTCAATGCGACGAATGCGTTGGGGATCGGCCGCAGCAAGGGCGCGGAATCCTTCTGCTAAGCGCAGGTGGAAGGCGTCGCGTTCTTGTTCAAAACGGTCCGCCTTTTCGTTTCTGCCCGCCACGCGTTCGCGGCTTTCATCTTGCGGGATGTCTAAAAGCACGGTTAAATCGGGCATAAGGCCCTGTGTGGCAAAACCATTGATGGCGCGCAGTTCATCTACATTCATGCCACGCCCGTAACCTTGGTAGGCGAAGGTGGAGTCGCAGAAGCGATCGCTCAGGACCCATTCGCCGCGTTCAAGCGCTGGCAGAATCACATTGTTGACGAGTTGGGCGCGGCTCGCCAGGAAGAGGAGGAGCTCTGCCGTTGGCACGGGGCTTTCGCCTGCTGTGTCAAATTGCAGGAGCCCACGCACGGCTTCGCCGAGCTTGGTGCCACCGGGTTCGCGTGTGGTGAGCACAGGGATTCCCTGCGCTTTGAGCTTGTCGGCGAGCAATTTTAAGTGCGTGCTCTTGCCTGCACCTTCGGGGCCTTCAAGTGTAATGAATCGTCCGCGTGTCATGGTTAGGCCAGAGGTTTGAGGGTTTGGCCGTCCTTGGAGTCGCGCACTTGCCATCCCTTTGCGGCGAGTTCATCGCGCAAACGGTCGCTTTCCGCCCAGTTCTTGGCAGCACGTGCCGCAGCACGTTCGTCTGCAAGCGCTTGAATCTCTGCGGGGATTTCTGTCTTTTCAGCGCGGCCAAAGAAGATAAAGCCGAGCACGCGATCCATCTGGCGGAGTTCTTCAAGGGCCGCTTCTGCACCCGCAGCGCTCAAACCAGAAGCAAGTGCCGCATTGGCTGCACGCACAAAGGCAAAGCATGCGCTGAAGGCTTCGGAGGCATTGAGGTCGTCGGCGAGTGCCGCACCAAAGGCTTCCAATTGCGAGGGGACGCGCACGCCATCGTCTTCGCCCGCCAACTTGGTACGAGCGGTGAGGGCGTCGGTGCATTCGTCCAAACGGGCGAGGGCTGCACGCGCCGCGGTGAGCGCATCAAAGGTGAAGTTCAAACCCTGACGGTAGTGGGCGTTGAGCAGGACATAACGGATTTCACGGCCAGTGTATCCCTTTTCCTGCAGGTCGCGGAGGGTAAAGAAGTTGCCCAATGACTTGGACATCTTTTGACCATTGACGCGGAGGTGGGCGCAGTGCATCCAGGTGTGAACGAAGGGCTTGCCCGTGACGGCTTCTGCCTGGGCAATCTCGTTTTCGTGGTGCGGGAAGAGGTTGTCAATGCCTCCCGTGTGCAGGTCAAAGCTCTCACCGAGGTATTTCATGCTCATTGCAGAGCATTCAAGGTGCCATCCCGGGCGTCCCTTGCCCCACGGTGCATCCCAAACGACGTCGCCGTCTTTTTCGTCCCATCCTTTCCAGAGGGCGAAGTCTCCCACGCCTTCTTTCTCGTACTCGTCGGCGTTGATACGCACGCCCGAACGCATCGCTTCACGGTCAATGTGCGCTAATTTACCGTAGTTTTCGTACTTGGAGACGCTAAAGTAGACCGAGCCGTCGTCGCTCTTGTAGGCAATGCCTTTCTCAAAGAGCGCCGCAATTAATGCCTGCATCTCAGGGATGTGGTCGGTCGCCGCAGGATAAACTGCCGCAGGTTCCACATTGAGGGTCTTTAAGTCCGCAAAAAAGGCTTCAATGTAGGGCTTCGTGTAGGTCTTGAGCGGAAGTTTCGCCGCCTGCGAACCGCGGATGGTCTTGTCGTCCACGTCCGTCAAATTCATCACCTGCTTCACCTTATTGCCAGCAAATTCTAACACGCGACGCAAAAAGTCTTCAAAAAGGTAGGCGCGGAAGTTGCCAATGTGCGCATAATTGTAAACCGTAGGACCGCAAGTATACATGCCCACTTCGCCCGGGTGCAACGTCTTAAACGGCTCAATTTGCCGCGTCATCGAATTGTAAAATTTAAGTTCCATCACGAAATCCTCATCCGATTTCTATACTCATACAAATGTGCGCGTGATTATACCATAATTAAAGAAAAAAGACTAAACGTGACAAAAGAAAAGCACCCCATAGGAAGCTAAAACGAAGAAAATGGGAAATAAAAGCAGTGAGGAGGAGATGTGGGAGGTGTGGGGGCTGGCTTCGCCCCCACACCCCTCAGGCAGGGCAGAGCCCTGCACGCTACGCATCCTAACGGATGCTTTTACTGGTGCTCACAGGGAGAAAAAGGGGAAAAGGGAGAAAGTAAGGAGTGAGAAGAGAGAAGTGAGGGGGGAGGAGGGGGAGATATGGATGTTACGTTGTAAATGGTTAATCTATCCTTAACCTATCCATAATCTATTTGAGCGACGGACGGTTGCCCGTCTAATCTATCCACATGCAGTCCTGAGCGCACGCTGGCGAAGAAATGGATATGTGCCCATTTCTCGCAGCGTGCATGACTGTGTTGGTAATATATTCCGCGTTCTTTCTAACAAGAGCAGTATTCGGAGTTGAAAGACTGCCACGTATGAGAGTATGATACGGAACAGCAGGTGCATGGTAACCACTTGCTGTGCGCATGGGAGACACTCGAGAGTC
>JAFYWN010000008.1 GCA_017558005.1 Kiritimatiellia bacterium
CATATTACACGCGCCAAGCCTTTCAATACCACTAAACCAGTTAATAATCAAATCCTATCACATACCCCTACGCGTTACAAGAAAATTTTTCTTCCCGCCGATTTGATGTTATCCCAATGAGCCATGCTCGCGGTTAACGATACTTCACCACGGTTAAGGGCTGCGAAGAATATGTTCTGTGCAGGTCCATTGTTGGACCTGTTCATTGATTTATGAAAACCTCGCCCATCCCCCGAACACTGCCCCCCGCACAAAAAAACTTAAGCATATAGGCTCAACGCACGGCACGATTTTAGTTTTAGAGAATCCACACTTCTTCCCAATTACACCTCATGTGAGACAAAATAACTAAACAATAAGGGCGGTTTTCAATCTCAGTTTGTTACAAACTCAAATCTAATTTGTTACAAACTCAAATTCAATTTGTTACAAACTCAAGTCCAGTTTGTTACAAACTCAAAGCTGATTTCGTCTTTTCATTTCTTCAATACTTTGTACTCTATTTGCCTGGCTGTAACATATTCATTTGTAATAACTTATCTTGAATATTTTATGGCGGGTAATTTTAGGCTTAAAATCAGTACAATCTGTACTATTCATGCAAAATTTAAACAGTACAATTTTTGGTGGGGCAAATTATTTTAAAGGAAAATTTCCACTCGGGAAGAAATCTTAAATAGTACAATTTTTGGCCGGGGACTTTTTAGACCTGTCTAAAAAATTCTAGAAAATAGTACGAAGGGCCGAAGAAATGAAAATATAGGGTGTGAGAGATTGTGAAGGGATGAGTTTTTAGTATACTTTTATCGTTCGGAGGTATGAATGGAAAATCATCTGCAATGGCTTACATTTTTGCAACAACTTCAAGGTATCGCGCAAGCAGGGCTTGCATACCCAGGTGACAAATACGACAAGGAGCGTTTTCAACAACTCCGCGATTTAACTGCTGAAGCAATGGCAAACATCAGTGGCTTCCCCACACAATGTGTAAAAAATCTCTTTTGTAACGAAACAGGGTTTCAGACACCGAAAATTGATACGCGAGCGGTCATTTTAAATGAAGCGAATGAAATCCTACTCGTTTGTGAAGGTGATCAAAATAAATGGTCACTTCCTGGTGGGTGGTGTGAAGTCACGCTTGCGCCTGCAGAAAATACAATCAAAGAAGCTTTTGAAGAAGCTGGGCTCCGTGTTTCAGTGGTTCGATTACTTATGACACAATGGTATGCAAATCATAATCAACCCCCGATGGCCTATGGTTGCCTTAAACTTTTTTACCATTGCACTGCGATGGGGGGAGATTTCCGCGAAAATATTGAAACCATCGCTTCGCGCTATTTCTCGATTGATGCACTTCCTCCACTTTGGGAAAATCGCAACACGATAAAGCAAATCCGTCTTGCGCATCACCTTGCTACCCATCCAGAAATTGCTCCTACTTGGGAATAAGAAGTTTCATTTCTTCAATGCTTTGTACTCTATTTGCCTGGCTGTAACTTATTCATTTGTAATAACTTATCTTGAATATTTTATGGCGGGTAATTTTAGGCTTAAAATCAGTACAATCTGTACTATTCATACAAAATTTAAACAGTACAATTTTTGATGGGGCAAATTAATTTAAGGGAAAATTTCCGCTCGGGAAGAAATCTTAAATAGTACAATTTTTGGTCGGGGACTTTTCAGACCTATCTAGAAAATTCTAGAAAATAGTACGAAGGGCCGAAGAAGTGATTTCGCCCTTTTTCCTAACCAAAGCTATGCAAAAGTAAAGAAAGAACTCCCCGTACCTTGAATTTTACCCACACACATGGGACTTGAACCTTACAATTTATGGGAAGTTCATGGAGCTGTTTCGTCTTAAGCGACTCCGTGCTTCCCCTAAAACAAAACCGCCGAAGGGTCCATTTCCTTCGGCGGTTTCGTTTGAATGTCGCGATAATTAGGCGGCATTTGGCATGAGAATCACACGGTCAAGCATGATGTTCGGGCCGCCCGTGCGACGGATATCGAGGCGCAATTCGCCGTCCAAGAAGTCTTCCATATCCACAGGCAGTTCCAACCAATAGGCGCCTTCTGGATTCTCTGGCGAGACGCCATGCGCAGGAATCGTAAAGGAGCGTGCGCCATCGAAGGAACCCTCTGCCGTGCGCTTGCCCCCGCTATCGGGATCACGGAAGCGCACCAAGAGTTTACCACGGATATTGGTCGCGCCCTTGAAGACCACGGTCAAGCTATCGGCCACCCAATATTTTCCCTTCTGGTCTGCCCACGTACGCAGATTTGCCCCAAACAACTCGTAGGAGCCAGAGGTCAATTCTGCGCGATCAAGGCGTTTTTTCCAAGGCACGTCACCGGATTGAGCCTCACGGAAGGCGGCACATTCAATGTAAGCAGTGGCCGTTTTGTAGGCTTCTGGACGCGGAGGCACTTCACGTTTCGGCGGCATAAGGGTCTCGGCGAACCACTGTTCCGTGACGGTTTCGGTAGGATTAAAGGCGGGCGATGCCACGTAGTCCATCAACGAACGACGCAATTGGCGCGCCTCAGGACGATTGGCCGAGAGGTCAATACCAGAGACAAGCACCTTACCTTTACCACACGCCACCTCAAAAATCATCCCTGCAAGGGCGGGCTTATGGAAGTCAATCACTGGCATTGCCAATGGCTTAAAGCGTTCGGACATCCCATTCAACTTAAAGGTCTTCGCCGAATTCACCAAGTGATACCACTGCCAATCCTGCCAATCTTCCGTGGGGAAGGTCGCAAAGGCGAGAGAGGCTTGATCAACCACCATGCCCAACGAAATCGCACGCTGGCCAGGGAACCACGTTGTGCTCCAGTAAACCGGCTTGAAGGCCGACGGAAGTACGTTGACGGGATTACCCGATTGGCTTGCATCAAAGAGCACTTTGCCACCCGCCTTCGCCGTGGCGAGTGCGGTATCGTAATCGTCCGTCACGGTAATCGCATCAGGAATAGACTCATCAATCGTCGCGGGATAGACCCAAATGCTCCAACGATTCTCCCCGAAGGTAAGCGTATGACGCGCGGGAGCCGTCACTGCAGCGAGCGGAAGATCAAGCGTTGCGACTTCAGTCACAGAGCCAGAAGGCACCTGGCAGGTAACCACGCCACGCTGGTCTGCAAAGGTCCACGGCACCTCCGCAGTGAAGGGTGTGACACCATAGTGATGAATGAGGAGCTTGACACGCAGGGTCTCTGCCGTCGTCCACGTATCCTTTGCAAAGCGCGCGAGTGGCACCGTATCGGAAAAGAAGACCGACGCCGGCACCATCGTCTCTGCTCCTGGCTTCACATCATAAAAACTATCCAACCAACCAATCAGTGCCTCGCCCTGCCCCGAGTAGTCTTGGATACCCAAGAGTGAAACACCCGCACAAGAAGGCGTACGCAAAAAGCTCTCAATCTCTGCCTTGTACATGAGGCGATTCGTCTTCAAAGAGGCCTTGCTGAATTCAGGAACAAAGCGCAAGACACCTGCGTCTGCACTCTGTTGGCGCAAGATTTCAAGATTCCACGGACGCAAAATACCCGTATACTTCGGGATTTCTCGGTCAAAATCAGGATAGACGGGCCACTGGCCAATTTCGTGTGCAATCGTTGGTAGTGCCGTGCGACGATAGCTACCTTCATAATCCCAGTCGGTGCCAGGGTGAAGCCGTTCACGAATCATGCCCACGCCAGGATACGCATGCGTCACGATAAAGTCATCCGCCGCCGTAATTTGGCGAGCCGTTGAGGCGGCATAGAGGCGACGATTATCATACTGTTTGCAAGCTTCCATCCATTCGCCCAACTTCGCAAAGTCAGACGAACCGAGTTCATTGCCAATCGAGAGCGAGAAGAAGGAGGGCGAATTACCATAAGTGTCCAAAATCCGGCGCAACTCATTACGCACGAATTGGTCTACACTTTCAGGCCCCTTACCCAATCCTTTTAAGTAAGGGAAGGTGCTCGTCATCCACCCGTCAATCCAAATTCCCGCCTCAGGCGAGAGCAAGATGCCGAGTTCATCTGCCGCATCAAAAGCGGCCTGCGGCGGACACCACGTGTGAAAACGGATTTGGTTGGCGCCCTGGTCCTTCTGCGCCTTCAGAATCTTGAGCCAACTCTCCTTGTCGGTATTGGGGTAACCCGTCAACGGGAAGTGGCAGTTCTCAAGATTACCACGCACAAAGAGCGGCGAACCATTGATGTAAAGACGATTCCCTTTGCGCGTAAAAGTGCGGAAACCAAAACGGAAGGTGTGCTTAAAAGGTTTGTGGACTAAGCCCGAGCACTGCACCCCATTGGGACACTCAGGTTGGCTCAACGTCACCGTGTAAAGCGTGGGCGACTCAGGCGTCCATGCCTTCGCACCTGGAATACGCGCAACAATTTGACGGTCATCACGCGAAACCACCTCCAAAGGCGCCCCCTCAACCGCGATTTCCAACGTCTTTCCATCCAGACACGGCGCCGCCTGCGGCAGGGTCACGGTAAAGGTGTCGCCAAACGGCGCATCAATGCGAGCCGCCGAGAGCGGATTAAAGGGACGTAGTTCAATCTTGCCCAAGATACCATTCCACCGCGTCTGCATCGCATCGCCATAACTGTGCGCCTTCTCTCCAATCGGATAAATCAAACGATTGTCCACCGTCACCGTAAGGGTGTGGCGGCCCGGCGTAAGTGTCAGGGGATAACGATGTGGCGTAGCCAAGGAATCGCAACTCCCCATCGGCTTCTCGTCCAAGGTCACCGTGCTCTTCCACAGCACACGCTCCAAGAAGAGTTCGTAGCGACCACTGGTTGCGTCCGTCACCTCAAAAGTCGTCGTGTACACCGCAGCGCCCACATATTGATGCTTCAACGTAAGCGCACCATAGACCGCCTCCTCAGCCTTGGGGCCGAGCTGGGCATCCCCTAAGGTTGCAGGAAGGGTGATTTTCGCCTCCGTACCATCTGAAAGCGCGACCTGCCATGCGCGACCTGCCAAATCAATGGTGGGTTGCGCAAAGGCCGTCAAGGCACCCAAAAGTCCAAAAAAGATTAAGAAATGACGCATGATGAATTCCTTTCATTGTAGGAAACATTCTCAAACAACACTAACACTATAGCATGATTTCGCCCCCATTCCCCACACTTTCTTCAAAGACTTCTTCACCATGAATCCTGAACGCAGGGGGAGAATACAAAAAAAGAACGCCTCCATCCCGCAGGATAGAAGCGTTCGTTTCGTCGTTGGGAGACGGTCGTTTAGACCCGCTTACAGCAGTGCCGCCTTCAAGGCATCCACGCGATCAATACGTTCCCACGGCACATCCGCACGGCCAAAGTGACCATAGATGCAGCTGCCAGAGTAACTCCATCCCTTCGGATGCGTCAGGTCCAAGTCACGGATCAAGGCAGCAGGACGGAAATCAAAGATTTCACCCGAGAGCAACAGGTCAGCAATCTTTTCTTCAGCCACCTTACCCGTGCCATAGGTTGCGATATTGATGCTCATCGGGCGCGCCACGCCAATTGCGTAAGCCACCTGAATCTCGCACTTCTCTGCAAGACCCGCCGCAACGATGTTCTTCGCTGCGTAACGTGCATAGTAGGCCGCCGAACGGTCCACCTTGGACGGGTCCTTACCCGAGAAAGCGCCGCCACCATGTGCGCCCACGCCACCATAAGTGTCCACGATAATCTTACGACCCGTCACACCCGAGTCCCCTGCAGGGCCACCAATCACGAAACGACCCGTAGGATTGATGTGGAAGCGCGTCTCATTCGTCAAGAGACCCGTCGGTGCGAGCGTCGTGCGAATGACCGCTTCGAGGTCGGTGTGAATCTGCGTTTCAGGCACATCACGCGTTTGGTGAGAGCAGACCACATCTGTGATTGCCACCGGCTTACCACCATCATAAAGCACCGACACCTGAGCCTTCGCATCAGGACGCAAGTAGCCAATCGCGCCCTGATGACGCAATGCTGCCAAGTCACTCAAAATGCGATGCGATGCCACCAAAGGCAACGGCAGAAATTCAGGGGTTTCATTCGTGGCATAACCAAACATCATACCCTGGTCGCCAGCGCCCTGATCTTCAGGGTCTGCACGATCCACGCCACGATTGATATCGGGCGACTGTGCATGCAGGTTATTTACGTAAGCAAAATCGTGATAACTAAAGCCTTCCGTCGGATCATCGTAACCGATGCGCTTGATGACATCCGCGGCGATTGCCTTTGTATTCAGTGTCTCAAAACCACGGCAAGTGATTTCACCCAAATTCACGACCAAATTCGTACCACAGGCCGTTTCACATGCCACGCGAGCGCGATCATCCAGCGCCAAGCAAGCATCCAAAACTGCATCAGAAATCGCATCCGCCACCTTGTCAGGATGTCCTTCTGAGACCGATTCAGAAGTGTAGATATGACGGGCATTCAATTTACTCATAAGTTCCTTTCCGGACTCATCCTCCCGAAAAACAAAACAGCAGTACATACCTGCACTGCCGCCTGAAGTCGGAAATCCGAGTGCCTCCTTTTTAGCGTACAAGTTTCAACCACCTGCGTCCGCAAGCCGGAGAGCTTTCAAATCAACGCAAATGGGCCGACATTATACCACATCTACTTCCAAAGATTAATGCACACCACAAGAAAAAATAGTTGCGCTCAAAAGAATGCTCCCCCTGACCGCCTCTCGCCATGGCGAGGCAGTTCATTTTCCCCGCTTCCCCCGCCTCCAATGGGGGCGGTGCCGAGCACATTTCCATGCCTTCGCCAGGGGGCATTTGCGAGATATCCCCCGTCATTTGTGTATGCTCACCCCTATTCATCGGGCTTTAGCCCGTGAGAATGCGCTTCCGATATGGCATTTATAAGGAAAGAACTGCCGTCACGCGCGAATTTATGATAGAATAGTTGCGATTTTTATTAAACACCTTACGTTTATTTAAGGATTAGGTTATGGCAACTGAATTTTTGGTCGGACAGACTGCACTTTCGGCGTTTCGCGTGGATGCTTTGAAGAAGCGCCTCTCGGAGATTGGTTTCGGCGATTGCGAAATCGACACAAAGTGGGTCTTTTTGTTGCAAACCTCCTCTACCTTAACGGAAGAGGCGCTCGCAAAGGCTTGCACGCTGTTGGATGCAGATGCAAAGGCTCCCTTGCCCACGACAGGCATTTTCGTTGCCCCACGTTTGGGTACGATTTCCCCGTGGAGCTCAAAGGCTTCTGACATCTTCCGTTACTGCGGTGTGCGCGGTGTCCGTCGCGTGGAACATGCGATGCACATGACCGTGACACGTGGTGGCGAAGTGGTGGCACGCGAAGCCCTCGGCACCGAAGCGCTCAACATCCTTCACGACCGCATGATTGAAGGTGTTTTCACTGCTGATGAATTGCCCACCTTCTTCGTCAATGCTCGTCCTGCCATGGGCAAGTCCTTTGACGTCCTAGGCGAAGGTCGCGATGCACTCGTGCGCGCCAACCGTGAAATCGGCTTGGCCATGAGTGATCCCGAAATCGACTATCTCTACACCGCTTACACCAAGGCGCAGCGCAATCCTACCGACACGGAACTCACCATGTTCGGCCAGGTCAATTCTGAACACTGCCGCCACAAGATTTTCAATGCTAAGTGGATCATTGATGGCCAAGAACGCGACGTGTCGCTCTTCGGCATGATTAAGAATACCCACAAGCTTCACCCAGAAGGCACGCAGGTCGCCTATAAGGATAACTCCGGCGTGATTGATGGCTTCCGTACGATGGCCTTCCAGGCAGACCCGAAGGACAATACGTACAAGTTCGCCGAAGATCAGATTGAAATGTTGATGAAGGTGGAAACCCACAACCACCCGACGGCAATCTCCCCCTATCCTGGCGCTGCCACGGGTGTGGGCGGTGAAATCCGTGATGAAAGCGCGACGGGTATCGGTTCGCGCACCAAGGCAGGCATCTGCGGTTTCTGCGTGAGCGATTTGCGCATTCCTGGCTTCAAGCAGCCCTGGGAAAAGGACTACGCAGAACGTCCCGAACGTCTCTCCCCCGCCCTCAACATCATGATGGAAGGCCCCATCGGCGGTGCCGCATTCGGTAACGAATTCGGCCGTCCGCAGTTGTGCGGTTTCTTCCGTACGTTGGAAGAAGAAGCTTGCGGCAAGTACTGGGGTTATCACAAGCCCATCATGCTCGCTGGCGGCATGGGTAACATCCGTCACGATCAGGTTTTGAAAAAGGAAGTTCCGCCGCATGTGCTCGTGGTGCAGATTGGTGGCCCCGCAATGCGCATCGGTCTCGGTGGCGGCGCGGCAAGCTCCATGGCCTCGGGTCAGAACGAAGCTAAGCTTGACTTTGACTCCGTGCAGCGTGGCAACGCCGAAATGCAGCGTCGTGCTCAGGGCGTGATTGATGCATGCGTGGCTCTCGGTGCCTCCAACCCCATTCTTTCGTTGCACGATATCGGCGCTGGCGGTCTCTCGAATGGTTGCCCCGAACTCGTGGAAGCCACTGGCGCTGACTTCGAATTGCGCAAGGTGCACAACGAAGAAATCTCCATGAGCCCGATGGAAATCTGGTGCTGCGAAGCGCAGGAACGCTACGTTTTGGCTATCCGCGCTGAAGATAAGCTCCTCTTCGAAAGCTTCTGCGAACGTGAACGTTGCCCCGTCGCCTTCATCGGTGAAACGCGTGATGACGGCCGTATGGTGTTGCACGATGAACACTTTGATGACAATCCCATTGACATGGACATCTCCACCCTCCTCGGCAAGCCGCCGCGCATGGTGCGTGACGTCAAGCATGTCACCCTCCCGGTGCAACCGCTCGCCCTGGATGGCATTACCCCTGCGGAAGCCTTGCAGCGTGTGTTGCGCTTCCCCGCAGTGGCCAATAAGACCTTCCTTGTGACGATTACCGACCGCACGATTACAGGCATGGTCCACCGCGACCAGATGTGCGGTAAGTATCAGCTCCCTGTGGCTGACCACGCACTCACCGTGACTGGCTATCAGACCACCACGGGTGAAGTAATGGCCACGGGCGAACGCACCCCGATCGCAATCGTTGATGCGCCCGCTTCGGGTCGTATGGCGGTGGGTGAAGCAATCCTTCAGCTCGCTTCTGCTCCCATTGGCCCCATCGGCACCATCAAGCTCTCGGCCAACTGGATGGCCGCTTGCGGTGAAGAGGGCGAAGATGCACGTCTCTTTGACACCGTGGAAACCGTTGGCATGGATATCTGCCCGCGTCTCGGCGTCTGCATCCCCGTAGGTAAGGACTCGCTCTCCATGCGCACCGTGTGGACTGACTCGAAGGGTCAGGAACACAAGCAGGTGGGCCCGCTCTCCTTGATTGTCTCCTCCTTCGCCACCGTGACGGATGCCCGTAAGGACGTCACGCCCGACTTGAAGCCCGGCTTCTCCCGTTTGATGCTCGTGGACTTGGGCAATGGTAAGGATCGCCTCGGCGCCTCCACGCTCGCACAGGTCTACAACCAGATTGGCGACTCCGTGCCGGATATGGAAAGCGCTGAAGCGGTTCGTGCCTTCTACGAAGCCATGCAGGAACTCGTGGAACGTGGCCTCGTGGCTGCTTACCATGACCGCTCTGATGGTGGTGTCGCCGTGACCCTCGCCGAAATGGCGATGGCAGGTGGCCGCGGTGTTGCCGTCAACCTCACGGGTAAGGATGCCCTCTCCGCGCTCTACAATGAAGAACTCGGCGCAGTCTTGCAGGTACTCGAAGAGAACGCCGCCGAAGTGGAAGCCGTTTTGGCAAAGCATGGCGTCACGGGTGCTTGGATTGGCCTCGTGCAGGATGAACCCGTCCTGCAGGTCACGGTCAATGATGAACCCGCTTTGGATGAAACCCTCGCCGATGTGCGTAAGGCTTGGTCTGAAACGACCTACCAGATGCAGGCGCTCCGTGATAATCCCGCTTGCGCAAAGATGGAATTTGATGTGGCAGGTCTCACCGATGACCCCGGCATGAACTTCAAGGTCACCTACCCCTTGAATGCGCCTGCCACTCCCGCAACGGATAAGCCCGCTCCGAAGATGGCCATCCTTCGTGAAGAAGGCGTGAATGGTCACATCGAAATGGCGGCCGCATTCACCCTCGCTGGCTTTGAAGCGATTGACGTTCACATGACCGACCTCCTCGAAGGCCGCGTCAACTTGGATGATTTTAAGGGCTTGGTCGCTTGCGGTGGCTTCTCCTACGGTGACGTGCTCGGCGCAGGTTCGGGTTGGGCTCGCAGCATTCTCTTCAATGCAGAGCTCAAGGAAATGTTCCGCAAGTTCTTCGAACGTCCCGACACCTTCACGCTCGGCGTCTGTAATGGTTGCCAGATGGTCTCCCAGCTCAAGGATATCATCCCTGGTGCCCAACACTGGCCGCGCTTCGTGCGCAACAATTCTGAACAGTTCGAAGGTCGCTACTGCACCCTCGAAGTGATGGAATCGCCCAGCGTCCTGCTCAAGGGTATGGCGGGCAGCCGCTTGCCGATCGCAGTGGCTCACGGTGAAGGTCGCGTGGCATTCGAAAATGAAGCCGACGCCGCCAAGGCCACCCAAGCCCTGCGCTTCGTGGATGGCAAGGGCCAGCCCACCGAAACGTACCCCTGGAACCCCAATGGCTCCAAGGGCGGTCTCTGCGGCTTCACCTCTGAAGATGGTCGCGCCACCATCCTGATGCCGCACCCCGAACGTAGCTTCCGCTCCATCCAACTCTCCTACGATGACGGCACCTTCGCCGGCGGCGAGGAAGGTCCTTGGATGAAGCTCTTCAAGAATGCCTACGCCTTCGCGACCCAACAGTAAGACGCCCCAGCGCACACTGTCTAATAGAAACGCCCGGTTCTGCCGGGCGTTTCTATTTATTGTTTAGAAGGAGAGGCTTTAATTGTGTTCCGACTTCTCTGGCGGCGGGAGATTCAATGCGTCGGTAATGGTTGTGCCAAAGCGAGCGCGAAGGGTATCAAGTGTGCGGGAGAGGCGTTCCTCTTTGGCGCGAGGATGGGCTTCACTCGCGAGGTTGGCAAAGAGATCATCCTCGTCATAGGGCGAGGGAGAGGACGTCAGATTGTCCGCCCCGAAGCCTATCAACCGCACAGGAATGCCCGCTTCAAGGTGCGCATCTAAGAGTTTCCACGCCGCATCGCGTAAGGCAAAATCATCGCACACGGGCGCTGAAAAGGTGAGTTGACGTGTCACCGTGCGAAACCCTGCATAACGAATCTTGAGTCGCGCCGTGCGTGCCCACACCCCTGCCTCGCGCAGACGCAATCCCACATCTTGCGCAATGAAGAGCAGTTGGCGACGCAGGGCTTCTGTATCAAGCGTATCTTCTGGGTAGGTATGCTCACGTGAGTAACTCTTATCCACCTGTTCCGTCTGCACTGGACGCACATCTTTACCAAAGGCAAGCGCCAAAAGGTGTTCGGCGAGCGTAGGCGTCAGCAAGGCTCCCAACGTCTGTGGATTGACCGACTGCAAATCGCGCACCGTCGTAATCCCTGCCTGAGCCAGAATCGCGGCACATTTGGGCCCAACGCCCCAGAGCACTTTGATCGACTTCTGCCCTAACCAACTCAACATCGCCTGCGTCTCTCGCGGCACTTCAAAGAGCCCATTCGGCTTCTTCTCTTCACTGGCAATCTTCGCGAGAGATTTATTAGTGGCAATCCCAACGCTACACGTTAACCCAATTTCATCCGCAATCCGCGCCTTAATCTGTCGCGCGATCTCCACTGGCTCCCCAAAGAGTCGCCGCACCCCCGTGACATCTAAGAAGGCTTCATCAACGCTCAATCCCTCCACAAGTGGCGTAAAAGCATTAAAAATCTCAAACACCGAACGACTCACCGCCGCGTAATGTGCCATGCGCGGTTTGACAAAAATTCCCTCTGGACACCGTTCATACGCCTCCCTTGAGGACATCGCCGAGTGCACCCCAAAGCGCCGCGCCTCATAAGAACACGTCGATACCACCCCGCGACGATCAGGGGGCGAACCCACAATCACCGGCTTACCGCGCCACTCCGGGTGATCCCGTTGTTCAATCGCGGCAAAAAAGGCATCCATATCAATATGTAAAATGGCGCGTTCCATAAGACCTTTCCATTATAACAGACTCCCACGCATCCGACAAATCCCACTTTCCTCTTCAGAGGCGCCCTCCTCTCAGCGGCCCACCTCTGCCCTCTGTGACAGTCACACCCTCGGCTGGTGAAGACCGCTGGCGGCTTTCAAGCCTACCTTCCATACGGCCGTGAACAGTTAAACCCACAAAGGTTCTGCGGCCTTCGCTCCGCGAAGGCATGGCCCTCGAGCAGTCCGCACTCCCACTGCCCCGCCGCCCCCTCAGGAGACCCTACCATCCCCACCTCCCCTCAGAGAGTCCTCCACCTCCCTGCCAGAGCCGCGGGGCACCTCCCCTCAGCGCTCCACTTCTGCACCCTTATGACAGTCAAGCATGGGCTGGCTACGTACCGCATCACCTCTGGAGGGCCGCGCGCTGCGCGGCTTTGCGGCGCCAGCCGCTCACATATCTGATCGGCAGGCCGTAGCCTGCCATCCCCACCTCCCCTCAGAGGCCCTCCCCCCAGCGGCCCACCTCTGCCCTCTGTGACAGTCACACCCACGGCTGGTGAAGACCGCAGGCGGCTTTCAAGCCCACCTTCCATCTGGCCGTGAACAGTTAAACCCACAAAGGTTCTGCGGCCTTCGCTCCGCGAAGGCATGGCCCTCGAGCAGTCCGCACTCCCACAGCCCCACCGCCCCCTCAGGATACCCTACCATCCCCACTCCCCTCAGGCCCCCTAAAAATCCCTTATTTTCCGCTAAATCGGTGGGAATTCCAACGCTTTATGCCGTTTTACCCCCTCTCAAATGTGTTATACTGTATGGAATTGACGTAATTGAACACGGAGATAGACCGATGGAATCCTCCTTACAGGATATTGCTTACGGCGAAGATGTCTTCAATGAGAAGGCGATGCGCGAGTATCTGGCGAAAGATACGGTTGAAGCATTGCTGCATACCATGAACGATCGTGCGCCGTTGGATCCCTCAATCGCCAATGAAGTTGCCCATGCTTTGAAGCAGTGGGCGATGATGCGCGGTGCGACTCACTTTACCCACTGGTTCCAACCCCTCACTGGCACGACTGCAGAGAAGCACGATGCCTTCTTTGAACCCGTTGGTACGGCGGAGACCATTGCGCGCTTCTCCGGCAAGAATTTGATTATGGGCGAACCCGATGCCTCCAGCTTCCCCTCCGGAGGCTTGCGTTGCACCTTTGAAGCACGCGGTTATACGGCATGGGATGTCACCTCGCCCGCCTTCGTCAAGCGCCATCCGAAAGGCGCCACGCTGTGCATTCCCACGGTATTCTGTTCCTACACGGGCGAAGTCTTAGACAAGAAGACACCCCTTTTGCGCTCCATGCAGGCGATGGACAAGGCCGTCCGCAAGTTGATGAACTGCTTTGGCGAACCCGAAAGCCACGCCGTCATCACCCTTGGCGCCGAACAAGAATACTTCTTAGTCGACAAATCCCTCTACCTCAAGCGCCCTGATTTGATGCAGTGCGGCCGCACGCTCTTCGGCGCGCCTCCTGCTCGCAATCAGCAACTCGAAGACCACTACTTCGGCTCCATCAAGCCGCGCGTCCTCACCTTTATGGAAGAGGTCGAACGCGAATTGTGGCGCCTTGGCATCCCTGCTAAGACACGTCACAATGAAGCGGCACCCGCGCAGTTTGAGTTGGCCCCCATGTTTGAAGAGCTGAATCTGGCCGTGGACCACAATATGCTCGTCATGGAGACACTGCGCAATGTGGCCGACCGCCATGGTCTCGTCTGCTTATTGCACGAAAAACCCTTCGCGGGCGTAAATGGTTCGGGCAAGCACAATAACTGGTCTGTTGCCTACAACGGCAAGAACTTGCTTGACCCTGGCAAAAATCCCCAGGACAACGCCATCTTCCTTTCGGTGCTTGCCTCGGTCATTCGCGCCATTGACCTGCACGCCGATATGCTCCGTGCCTCCACTGCGCACTTTGGCAATGACCACCGCTTGGGCGCCTTGGAAGCACCGCCTGCGATTATCTCCATCTTCCTCGGCGATGAACTCACCGAGGTGATCAACCGCATTGAGCAGGGCGAGAGCGCCGCATCTGCGAATGGTAAGGTGGGCAAACTGCGCGTGGGCGTGGACACCCTGCCCCCCATTCCGCGCGACACTTCCGACCGCAACCGCACCTCGCCCTTCGCCTTCACGGGAAACAAGTTTGAATTCCGTACGCCGGGTTCCTCGCAGAACTGCTCTGGCGTGTGCATGGCCCTAAACACCATCGTCTCGGAATCCATCGATGCCCTCGCAGACGAAATCGCCAAATTACCCACCGACGCCTCCTTCCACGAAGGCTTGGAAGCGATTATCCAACGCATCATCCGCGAACATGGCCGCGTGATCTTCAATGGCGATGGCTACTCTGCGGCATGGGTTGATGAAGCGAAGAAGCGTGGCTTGCCCAATCTGCGCACGGTGCCTGAAGCACTTGCCGTCCTCTTGGAAGAGAAGAATCTCGACCTCTTCGCCAAGCGTGGCGTGCTCCACCCCACGGAAATGCGCTCGCGCTATGATGTCTTCTGTGCAGAATACGCACGCAAGGTGCGCTTAGAGGGTAAAGTCGCGCTCGAAACCGCCCGCAACATCCTTGAGCCCGCCGTCATGAATGAACTCGGCTCCCTCGCCAAGATTCTCTGCGATGCCAAGCAGGCTGGCTTGACAGCGGGCCTCCAGAGCCTCACGGAAAAGGCTGACTGCATCGGTCGTGGCTTGGATGCACTGCATAAGGGATGCGAAGCATTGGAACGCGCCCTTGCGGCAGATGAACAGGAAATCCTCCGCGCGATGGCCGCCCTGCGTGCCGCCGCAGACGCCCTTGAAACGATGTCCGACGATGCGCGTTGGCCATTGCCCAAGTATCGCGACCTGCTCCAAATCCACTAAGCAAAGCGGATTTCCCCAAAAACCAAACAAAAACGGACGGCCCTTTCGGTCGTCCGTTTTTGTTTTCCAGAAGTGAAGTGGCGTGGCTTAGGTGCGGAGTTGGAGCGCCATCGCGATTTCTGGACAGGTAAAGGGGTTGGTGTGCTTCGTGCAGTAGATGCACCCACGATAAATCTTATGGATGATTTGGGTCTTCTCAATCTTCTTAAAGCCCAACTTCCCAAAGAACTCGGGTTCAAAGGTGAGCACAATCGCTTGCACCGGACGGAAACCTTCAATGCGTTGCAACAAAAATCTCACCAGTTTCGTGCCCACGCCCTTTCCACGATAGGCCTTATTCACGGCCACCGATTGCAATTCAACCGTTGCGCCCTCGGGATTGCCCACTTCAGGCAAAATCTGCCAACACGCACACGCGATAATCTGTTCTCCCTCCACTGCCACCGTAAAGCGGTCAATATTTTCTACGATGTTGTTTAGAGGACGCAGGATTAACTCATCCGGGTAGGATTGAATCAATGCGTGAATGGGCATCACATCGGCCAAGGTTGCACGACGAATGACGATGTTTGAATCCATCAGCTTTACCCTTTCAATCAGCAGCCAAGCTTATGCCTGCGAGAAATCATCAATCTTTTCAGCTGTACCGAAGACCAATAAGCGGTCATCTCTACGAATGACCGTGTCGCCTTTCGGGATAATCAAATGACGCGGTGCCGCGGGATCCACATCGTCCAAACGGCGAATTGCCAAAACGGTGATGTCATACTCACTGCGGATATTTGCCTCCGCAAGGGACTGATCGACCAACGCCTCTGGCACAGAGACCTCTGCCGCGCAGAGACCATCAGCGATTTCAAAGAGGTCTGCCTGGCTCACCGTCATCAAACTGCGCGCCAAACGCACGGCTCGGTCACGGTTGGGGAAAATCACCACATCCGCCCCGACACGACGTAAGACGCGGCCGTGCACTTCGGTAGCCGCCTTCGCCACCACCGTTCGCACCCCGAGGTCCTTGCAGTTGACCGTCGCCATTACGCTACCTTCGATGTTTTCACCGATTGCCACCACCACGGTATCGCAGAGCCCAAAGCCCGCCTCTTCCAACGCATGGATATTGGTAGCATCCCCTTCGATCGCCTTCGTGACGTACTCGGAGAGTTCCTGAATTTTACGACGGTCTGTATCCATCAACAACACTTCCGCGCCCTGCGCCGCAAGTGCCTGGACCAACGCTTCACCGAAGCGCCCCGATCCGATAATGCCGATTCGTTTAGTCATAATGCAAGTATTATACCACAGCCTAAGCCACTTCGCCCACCATTACACGTTTTCCTTCAAGCCTCCCACCCTACAAATTCACACCTGCGACATTCGCGCACCTCCATTACAAAATAAAACCGACACCCCCGCGGGATGTCGGTTCCATTTGTGCAATTCACCTTCGCTTATTGAGCGGTGGCTTCTGCAGCCTTGTCGAAGAGGGATTTCGGCGTGTAAGCGTCAATCATCGACTGGGTGAGCTCAGCCTGAGGCTTATACGTTGCGAGCGGAGCCTCATCCGCAGCCGTCAAGATCGGCGCCAAGACAGCCTTCGCAGCGGCCTTATCACCCTTCTGGCAGGTCAAACGCGCCTTCGCTAAGATCAAGTCCCCGGCGAGGTAGTGCGGCTTTTCTGCATTCACGATAGCGGGTTCTGCCTCTGCCACTGCGGCGAGTGCTTCATCCACGCGACCCAAAGCTTCGAGCGAGCAGATACGACCGACCACTGCGATATCACGCAGAGCAGGCTCATCCATGTCGGAGAGCACCTCATCGTACACCGCCAAGGCACCTTCGGGTTCACCCGCTGCGTAGAGTTCGCGAGCCAAGTTCAACTTTGCCAACGGCGCGACAGGCGCATTGCTTGCCACGACTGCTTCGTAATCTTCAACCGTTGCCGCCGAAGAAATTGCCTCAATGGCCGCCTCACGCTTCGTGCGTGCGCTCTCCACCCAAAGGTATCCCGCGATCACCACAGCCACTGCCGCACCGACATAAGCCAAGGTCTTAGGACCGCGATCCTGCCACCAGTGAAGCACGGGCAACAGTTCTTCAGGCACGCGAGAGACGTCCTTCAGGTTCGGAAGAATTTTATTGGACATGAACGTATCCTCTTGAATAAAAGACTTATTCCTTCACGCGGTCAGCGTATTCGCCGGTGCGCGTATCAATGCGAATCAAATCGCCTTCGTTGATGAAGAGCGGCACGGGCAATTCATAGCCACCTTCCACGGTGCCGGGCTTCGTCACCTTGCCAGCGGCCGTGTTGCCACGCACGCCAGGATCGCACTTGATCACGCGACGTTCAATGAAGGAGGGCAAATCCACGTCAATGACGTTGTCCTGATAGAGAAGCGCGTCGACTTCGAGACCGTCAGTCAAGAAGTAAACCTTGTCGCCGAGCACTTCCTTAGAAACGCGGATTTCGTTGTAATCAGCATCGTTGAAGATGTACACGCCAGCGTCTTCGTAGGAGAAAACAAGGGGAGT
Organism: Kiritimatiellia bacterium; assembly: GCA_017558005.1. GTDB lineage: Bacteria > Verrucomicrobiota > Kiritimatiellia > RFP12 > DVOR01 > Spyradenecus. The sequence goes on from JAFYWN010000008.1 coordinate 17,549, forward strand.
CTGAGCCAAATCAGGCTTTTCAAAGCGATCGTTCGAACGGAAAGAGCAGCTCTTACCCGAACCATTCAGCATGTTACGAAGCTTGCAGTTATAGATAGCTTGTCCCTTGCCCGGCTTGGAGAAATCGAAGTCCGTGATAATCCAGGGCTGGTCTTCAAACATAATCTTGAGACCTTTTTTCAAGTCAGAAGCGGTGTACATCGTGTATTCCTTCGTTACTTCTATTAATAAAATAAACCGCAACAGTATACCGAAGATTCCCCAAAACGTCAAACAATTCCTTACACCCACCCCTAAATCCTACAAAAACCACGCTAAGCGCTCCCCCAGCGACTCACTTCTGCACCCTCTCCTTATCCACCCCGTAAGCACCTGTAAAAGCATCCGTCAGGATGCGTAGCGTGCAGGACTCAGTCCTGCCGCGGGTGCAGGGGTGCCCGCCCCTGCATCTCAATCTCTTCTCTCTACGCACACTAAAAGTGTAGCAAAACGGAGCCAAGTAGTCAACTCTACCGACCCAGGTAAGCGAAAATTTCGCGATAAGTAGGCGAAATTTCCGCCTGAAAATCGGCGACTTTGCTCACCCAATTTCGCTGATATTGCTCGGGAATTTCGCTGATATTGCGACCCAATTTCGCTGATATTGACCCGAAATTTCTTTAGCTTTCCCCCAAAAAGCTACTACTTGTTGATAACTTTTCTATTACACTTGGTCCAAAATTTCGCAAGGAAGCCGCTGTAGCGGAGTTGATTTCGCCCTATTTTTGCTTTATCTCCTTATTTCTCAAGGAGTTATGCAATTTTTTACAAAGTTGAGCAAAAGTGCTGAAAACGGGCCGATCTGCCGAAAGATTTTCAAAAAACTGCGTCGAAAAAGGTGAATTGTTGATAACTTGTTGATAACTCAAAAAAGTTTTCAACAGGCGAAAAATCGCCAAATTTTTCGAAAAAGTGACAAACCTGCGCAAGGGATTTTGAAGGAAATTTTGAAGGGATAAAGGGAATTTTGAAGAGATAAAAGAGATAAAAGAGATAGAAGGGATAGAAGAGATAGAAGGGATGACGTGGGGGCGACGCCGCCCCCACACCCCTGCGGCAGGACTGAGTCCTGCACGCTACGCATCCTGACGGATGCTTTTACTGGTGCTCACGAGAAGAAAAGCGAGAAAGAAAGGCAAGGGTGCGAGGGGTGCGGGGAGCGCAGCGTCCCCGTCGTTTGGTACCTCTCTGGACTGCGGATGGCTGGGGAAAGCACCTCTGGGGGGAGGTGGGGATGGCAGGCTACGGCCTGCCGATCAGATAGGTGAGCGGCTGCACCGCAAAGCCGCGCAGCGCGCGGCCCTCCTGAGGTGATGAGGCGCGTAGCCAGCCCACGCGTGGCTGTCACAAGGGCAGAAGTGAGTCGCCGAGGGGGCGAGGACAGGGGCACATTAAGGGACGGTATTATCGTAGCCCCTGCCCACCGCGGCAGGGGTGAGTCCTACACGCTACGCATCCTGACGGATGCTTTTACTGGTGCTCACGAGAAGTATGAGACACTCTGAATAACGGCCGATTAGAAGATGGGCGTGAGACAGAACAACAGGTGATTAGAAGACGGTATCTATCGTGGCCACGGCCCACTGCGGCCGTGGGACACGGGGTACACAAGGGGCAGGCTTTTACATTAATGTAAGATTATTTCAAATAAGTCTTGCCCCCCCCCCGTGACTTATGCTATTTTATTGCAGTCATTTGTTCTCTTTAGACAAATCGATGCAACCCTTAATTAGGAAACACCGATGAAAAAAGCATTTCTTTTCGCCCTCGCAGCCCTCTGCGTCTCCGCTGTTCAGGCAGTGACCCAATCGTGGACCGCAAATAACTTCAACTATTCTGGCTTTACATCCGTGAACTGGGGTGTTTATAGCACTGTGTCCAATGTAAGCCTCGCAAGTAATCAATTGACTTACACCTCTGCGATTGCTTCTAACGCAACAAGTGTCGCCTTAACAACCGTTAGCATCGCAATGGTCTCCCCTGGCGGTATGAGTCAAACGAAATTAGCCGATTTGCTTTTAGTGAAAGATGGAAAAATTGTAGCAGCGTCTTCAGTTTTTTCAACTGGTAGTGCTTCTGTGAAGACAAACATTAATGGTTCTACTGGTGGCGCAGGGTTATGGACTTATGCTTTTGACGATGTTGCTATTGACGCAAGCTCCACATATTCCCTCGTCTTTTCCAATCAGTACGACCTCGCAGCAAACACATGGACGGCCTTTATGCCCCCTTCCAATATTGAGGGTGTTACGACGGGCGAAGGCTCCAATAATCGTCTTGTTGTAATGGGCAATGGAGAAGGTTCGTTTGCTGTACAGAATGGCTTTTCTGCATATGTCCAACTTGAAGGAACCTACACCACCGTTCCCGAACCAACGGCTTTGGCGCTCTTGGCGCTCGGCGTGGCTAGCTTGGCTTTGAAGCGTAAGGTGGCCTAAGGCTTTCTAAGGCACTGTCTTACATCGGATGAGCGCGTCGCAAGATGCGCTCATTTCGTTTTAAAAAGCCCTTGCTTTTCACTCGTTACCTTTGGTATCCTACGCGCTTGTTACTTTTAAGTAAGGAAAAGACTATGAAGAAAGCATTTCTTTTACTCCTCGCAATTTGCGCTGTTTCGGCTCTTCAGGCCGTAAGCATTGATTGGACGCTCAAAATCGGTGGCACGAATCCTAATGATGCCAACGAATCGGGCTTTGGTCCAGGTTGGGTCGGTCTTTTCATGCTTCCTGGTGCAGTTGACTCTATCACAAAAGCTGATATCGCAGTTGCAGGTAGCGACTACACGTTGAGCAATACACTTAGCAATGGCATCAAGATTGCTGTTAAAAACGGCGCCAACTATGCTCAGCTTTCTGAATCTAAAAACGGCGAAGCAACATTATCTTTTACGACGAATAATGTGGAAACCTCTTCTGTGACATTTGTTTTGTTTAACGACTGGAACATGAAGAATCAGAGCGCAGGCTATGCTCTCTATACCATCACAGACATCTCTGATGCTACCACGGAGATTGACCTCTCGAACGCTACCTTTGAGTGGACAAAGACCACTGTCAATCACTACTCTGCCTCTGCCGTTCCCGAACCGACGGCTTTGGCACTCTTGGCGCTTGGCGTGGCGGGTTTGGCTTTGAAGCGTAAGGTTGCTTAAGGGAGTTGATTTCCCTCAAAAAAGAGCGGCGCACGATGGTGCGTCGCTTTTGTTTTTCCCACGTCTTCTTTTATTTATGGTATACTTTATGGGTTAAAAACAAACGGAGCATGCAATGCAACAGCCGATTCGTATCGTGATTTTAGGTGCCGGTGATCGCGGCAGAACCTATGCCTCTTATGCAGCGACACACCCAGACAAGGTTAAAATTGTGGGGGTGGCAGATATTAATCCTGCCGCCGCACAGGCAGTGGCAAAAGCTTACAATTTACCCGCAGAAGCGGTTTGGGGGGACTGGTCTGAAGCGGTCGCCGCAAAGCCTGACTGTGATGTAATGACGGTGACGATGCCGGATGCCTTACATATTGAGCCTGCAATTGCGTGTTTGGACGCGGGGTATCACCTCTTGCTCGAAAAGCCAATGGGACGCTCGTGGGAAGAGTGTGAACGTTTGGCCCAAAAGGTGCATGAGAAAAAGGATCGCTTGGTGATTCTGGGGCACGTTTTGCGTTATACGGTCTACTTTAAGAAGTTGAAGGAACTCTTGGATAGCCGCGCCATTGGCGAGACGGTGAGCATCCAACACCTTGAGCCGGTGGCCTACATGCACGCGGCGCACAGTTTCTGTCGCGGCAACTGGGGGAACACTGAACGCGCCTCGCCGATGATTTTGCAAAAGTGTTGCCACGACTTTGACCAGTTTGTTTGGTGGTTGGGCAAGCGCTGCACAGGGGTGTCCTCTTTCGGCAACACCTTCCACTTCAATGCGGCGCACAAGCCGACAGGCGCGGCGGAGCGTTGCTTAGACTGCCCTGCGGCGGTGGAGCGTGCCTGCCCCTACTCGGCGCGTAAGATTTATTTGGAACGCCAAGACTACCGCTATCCCTTCGTTGACAAGAGTGATGCGGCGATGAAGGCGATGTTGCAAGACGGCCCCTATGGTCGTTGTGTCTATGCGTGTGACAACGATGCGGTGGATCACCAGGTGGTGAATCTGCGCTTTGAAGGCGGCGTTACGGTGGCCCACCAAATGGAGAGCTACACCTACACGGGCGGACGCGAAACCAAGGTCTTTGGGACGCGGGGTGAAATCGTGGGTGACGGCCGTAAACTCACCATCTATCACTTCGACACGCGCACCACAGAAGTGTGGGATAGCATCTTAGAAGCGGGCGCCGTTCAGGGGTCGGGCCACGGCGGTGGTGACTATGGCTTGATGGACGAATTGGTCAAGCAGCTCACCCAGGGCGACCCTGCGCACTACACCGACATCTTTGATGTCTCCCTTGAAAGCCATCGCATCGCCTTCGCGGCAGAAGCAAGCCGTAAGGCGGGCGGCACCTTGATGTTGGCCGACTAACCTTTTACTAATCTTTGAACAGAAAGCACCTTTAACCTATGAAACAACGCAAACTTATCGTTACCAGCGCATTGCCCTATGCCAATGGTGCCCTGCACCTCGGCCACTTGGTGGAGTATCTCCAGACCGACTTCTGGGTGCGTTACCAGAAGATGATGGGCAACCAGTGCATCTACGTCTGCGCCGACGATACGCACGGCACGCCGATTATGATTCGTGCGCGTAAGGAAGGTATCACCCCCGAAGCACTTATTGCGCGCAGCTATGAAGCGCGCGTGAAAGAATTTGGTGCCTTTGAGATGGGCTTTGACCGTTACGGTTCGACCAACTGCGATGAAAACCGTGCATTGGCACAGGGCATCTACACGAAGCTCAATGAAGCGGGCCACATCTCCCGTCGAAGCGTGGCGCAACTCTACTGCGACCATTGCGGGATGTTCTTGCCGGGTCGCTTCGTGAAGGGTGAATGCCCCAAGTGCCACGCGAAGGATCAGTATGGTGACGGGTGCGAAGTCTGCGGCGCGACCTACAATGCAGGCGAACTCGAAGCCCCCTACTGCGCCGTTTGTGGCGAAAAGCCTGTGATGCGCGATAGCGAACAGCTCTTCTTTGAATTGGAACCCTTCCGCGACTTCCTCTCCAAGTGGATTCCTGCGCACACCGACCCCGCTACGGCTGGAAAGCTCCTTGAGTGGTTTAATGAACCCTTGCGCGGGTGGAACATCTCTCGTGATAAGCCCTACTTCGGCTTTGAAATTCCTGGCGAAAAGGATAAGTATTTTTACGTATGGCTCGATGCGCCGGTCGGTTATATGGCAACGCTCGAGCAGTGGGCGAAGGCACGCGGCGAAACCCTCGCGGATTGGTGGCAGAATCCCGAAACGGAAGTCTATCACTTCATCGGTAAGGACATCGCACGTTTCCACTGCCTCTTCTGGCCTGCGCTCTTGGAATACTCTGGCTATCGCACCCCGACCGAGGTCTTCGTCCACGGCTTCCTCTCGGTCAATGGCGAGAAGATGAGTAAGAGCAAGGGCACCTTCATCTCTGCGGCGACCTACTTGCAGCACCTGCCCGCGCAGGCATTGCGTTTCTACTACGCTTGCAAGCTCAATGGCACCGTGGATGACATGGACCTCAACCTTGACGACTTCGTCAACCGCGTCAACTCCGACCTCGTGGGCAAGATTACCAACCTCGCCTCGCGTGGCGCACAGATGATTAATAAGAGTTGCGGTGGGCAGCTCGGCACCATGGATGAAGAGAGCCGCGCCCTGCTCGCAGAATGTCGCGCCAAAGTGGCCGACGTCTTGGCGGCCTATGAAAAGCGCGACTTCTGCCGCGTGATGGTGCTCGTGCGCGAAATGGCCGACAAGGCCAACCAACTCTTCGATAGCAAGATGCCGTGGAAGCTCGTCAAGGAAGACGTGGAAGCCACGCGCGCCGTACTCACCGGTACGCTCAATCTCTTCCGCGTGATGGCCATCTGCTTGAAGCCCGTGCTGCCCACCTACGTAGAAAAGGTGGAAGCCCTCTTCGGCGAAGCAAACTACACCTTCGCAGATGCTGCTAAGGATGTGGAAAACATCACCATTGGCGCTTACGAACACCTCGCCGCACGCGTGGACTCCAAGGCCGTGGCAGCTATGGTGGAAGCCTCTAAGGAAGACTTGAAGGCGACCACGAAGACGATTAGCGAAAAGGATGTGAAGAAGGCCGTGAAGCAATTGGCCACCAAGCCCGCCGAAACCATCTTCCCTGAACCCATCGCCCCCGAAATCACCTTTAATGACTTCGCAAAGGCTGACCTGCGCGTGGCAAGCGTGGTGGGCGCAGAAGTGGTGGAAGGTAGCGATAAGTTGTTGCGTCTGACGCTTGACATCGGTGAAGAAAAGCCCCGAAATGTCTTTGCAGGGATTCGCGCCAGCTACAAGCCCGAAGATTTGCTCGGTAAGCAGGTGGTGATGATTGCCAACCTCGCCCCGCGCAAGATGCGCTTCGGCATCTCGGAAGGCATGGTCCTCGCCAGCACCGATCCGGATGGCTCCTTCCGCGTGATGCAGCCGCTCACGCCGACTGCGCCGGGCGCCCGTCTACACTAAGGCTTTACCACATTTTGCACCGCATAGGAGCAATAGACCATGAACGTCTTTACCACCTCCGCAGAAGTCCACGCATGGAGCATCGCGCAAAAGCGCGCCGGACGAACCGTGGCGCTCGTGCCAACGATGGGTTATCTGCATGAAGGTCACCTTTCGCTCATTCGCGAAGCCCGCAAACACTGCGATTGCGTCATTGTGAGCATCTTTGTGAACCCCACACAGTTCGCCCCCAATGAGGACTACGACGCCTATCCGCACAAGGAAGACGATGATATCGCCCTCTGCGAGGCAGAAGGTGCGGCGGCAGTCTTTTTACCGAATGCCGATGAAATGTATCCGCGCGATGCGAGCACTTGGGTGGAAGAAACCGTCCTTGCGAAGGGCTACTGCGGTGCGCAGCGTCCGATTCACTTCCGCGGCGTTTGCACCGTCGTGGCAAAGCTCTTCAATATTGCGGCGCCCGATGTGGCAGTCTTCGGTCAAAAAGACTTCCAACAGGTCGCCGTTATTCGCCGCATGGTGCGCGATCTCAACTTCCCCATTGAAATTATCCGCGCCCCCATTATTCGCGATGAAGACGGTTTGGCGAAATCTTCGCGCAATACCTACCTCACCGCAGATATGCGCAAACGCGCATTAAGCCTGAGCCGCGCCCTCTTCGCCGCCAAAGCGGCCGTAGACGCAGGCGAACGCAATGCCGCAGCCATTGAAGCAACGATTCGCGAAACGGTCACCGCTGAAGGATGGATTCCTGATTACGTAAATGTCATTGATACTGAAACACTTACGCCTTTACAAGAAGTCCTTCCTGGCACCTCCGCAATCCTTTTAGCCTGTCGTTGCGAAGGGATTCGCCTCATTGACAACATCCTCCTATAAAAGACAGCAGATGCAGAAATTAGAGAAAATCTTTGTAAAGACTCTAAAACTGCTTGCAAGTAACGAGACATTCCGCTAAACTATTAATTGTTGTGAGAGATTAGTACCTACAACACTTGAGGAAACATCATGAACATTGTTTTGCGTATCTTGGTCATTTTGACCCTCGTCCTGAACGGCGTCGCACTTTGGTTTGCTATGGCTCTTTACGGTCAGCGCAACCTCTTGATTGACCGTAATGTCAAGTTCCGCGACTTCACGATTCAAGTGGCAAAGACATTTGAAGCGGAAGAGCCCGTAGTTGAAAATACCGCAGCCAACCACACTGCTCGCGATATTTCGCCCGTCACCCTCGCCAATGCTGACATCACGCCGGACCGCTCCGACTACTGGGAAAGCTATAAGGAAGGATATGAAAAGATCGATAACAAGAGTTATCAGATCGCCAATCCTGACGACCTCAATGAAGTCTATATCCTCAATGCCGAAGGTAAGCCTGAAAAGGACTTCCAGGGCAATCCCGTCACCGATGGTGCTCCGATGGATGTCACGCTCAAGGAAGTGCTCAAGAAGGCAATGGATCAGCGCGCTCGCATGAACAACATCCGTGCACAGTTGACCAACATCCGCGAAGAATACGAAGACACCGTGGTTGAACTCAACGATGTGAAGAAGCAGGGTCGTGAATCCCTCAAGACCATCGCCGCGAAGGAAGAACAAATCTCCACCCTCGAAGGCGAAAAGGCTCAGCTCGAAGGTCAGGTCACCGAACTCAAGGGTCAAGTGCAGACCCTCGAAGATGACAAGGTCGCTATGCAGGGTGACTTGGACAAGCTCGCTGAAGAACTTGAAACCGTCAAGGCTGAACGCGACACCTACAAGCAGACCCTTGACAAGATCGCTCAGCAGGGCACGCATGGTATGAACTCTGACGCTGTGGTGGCCAACCTCTATGCAGGCGTCAAGGGTAAGGTTGTCCGCGTGGATAACAACTACAACTACTGCATCGTGGAACTCGATGAAGCTTCGATGGCCGAACTCATCGGCGAAGAAGGCGATAAGGAACTTCCCGAAATTGACTACTACGTCCGTCACGCAGGTGGCGCTGAAGATGCCGTGGTCGGTAAGATTCGTCTCCGCACGCTCACCAAGGACGCTGGCGTCGTGATCTGCGACATCCTCGTGGACTGGAAGCAGGGCGAAATCAAGAAGGGCGACGAAGTCTTCTATCTCGACTAATCCTCGACTTCCTCAAAAGAAACGCGCCGAGCAACCGCTCGGCGCTTCTTTTTTATCCTCATGTGCGCCACACTCCCTCCTCCTCTAAAAAATAGACTTCTACAAAATAAAAGTGACAACGTCCCTAAAAAGATGTATACTATTAATGTATCTTAAATACTCGGAGAACCATTATGCGTTTGCCCCTTTTTCTTTCATTGCTGCTGGGAGCCACGGTGCTCTCTGCCGCAGAACTTACTGTACAGCAACGCTGTCTCGTGCGTGAACTTGAACGCATGAATCCCGCTGCGCTGACCCGTTTCGCCGACGATTGGGAAGAAACCTACGGCGAATCTAAGGAGTTGGCAGACTTGCGCGAACTCATTCAAGCCCTTCCCACGAAGAAGCAGAATGCATTAACTGCGATTCGCGTGCAGAATGACGATAGCGCGGCCAAAGCATTGACGTTGGAAGTGAAGCGCGTGATTTTGGCTCAGCCGCTCTTCAAGGATATGGAAATCCTCTCCACGAAGTATGACTACGGTGTCAATGCTCGTCGTCAGGGTGCACCGGGTCAGCCGAGCATGGCGTGCTACAACATGATCGAAGCAAACCAAGGCCTCAATTCGCAGTTGGTGAAGATCTCCGACCTCACCGCCGAAACGCCGAAGGTTGAGACTATCTATGATTCGCCGCGCGCAACGCTCTCCTGCGTGGACCTCCACTGGGATGCTGACAAGGTCTGCTTCATCAAGAAGGACCCCGCCGATGGCAACCGCATCAAACTCTGGGAACTTAAGCTCGATGGTAGCGCACCGAAGGCGGTCACCCCCGCAGGTGTGGATTATGACATCGGCGACGGATGCTTCCTGCCCGATGGCAAGTACATCGTTACGGCGACCGCCGCTGAGCAGGGTCTCCCCTGCGAATCGGGCCGTATGGCAATGACCAATACCTACCGTTATGACGCCGACTCTGGCAAGATGGAGCGTTTGACCTTTGACCAAGACTCCAACTGGTCGCCCTGCGTGATGGAAGATGGTCGCGTGATGTTTGTGCGTTGGGAATACTGCGACCAGACGCACTTCTTTACGCGTATCGTGATGACCATGCGCCCTGACGGCACCCGTCAGCTCGCCTACTTTGGTTCCAATGGCTTCTGGCCGAACCACTATGGTGACCCCTTGCCGATTCCTGGCGCAAATGGCCGTTTTATCTGCGTAGCAACCGGTCACCACGCAAGCAAGTCAGGCCGCCTCGCCCTCTTCAATGTGGCAAAGGGCCGCGCCGAAGAGGCTGGCTGCGAACAGCTCTTGCCGGGTTGGAATCAACCCATCCCCGCGCGCATCGAAGACTATCTCTACTCGGGTGATTGGCCGCGCTTCCTCACCCCCTATCCGCTCGGCACCAATCCGACCAAGGATGGCGCAGGCAAGTACTTCCTCGCCGCCATGCGCGCCAGCAATGAAGACCTCTGGGGCATCTACCTCGTGGACGTCTTTGACAATATGACCCTGCTCTGCCAGATTGAAGGCGCGTCGCTCACCGACCCGATTCGTCTGACCAAGCGCGTCACGCCGCCGATCTATCCCGATAGCCACATCCCTGGCGAAAAGACCTGCACGGTGCACGTGGCCGACATTTACAAGGGCCCGGGCCTGCGTGGCGTTCCGCGCGGCACGGTCAAGTCTGTGCGTGTCTTCGCCTATCACTATGCCTATGTGAAGGCAGGTTCGCACGAAGGCGTGGGCACCGAATCCAGCTGGGATATGAAGTATGTGCTCGGCACGGCCCCCGTCAATCCGGACGGCTCGGTCTACTTCAAGGCTCCTGCTCACACGCCCATCTCCATCCAGCCCTTGGATGAAAATGGCCAGTCGATTCAGTTGATGCGTTCTTGGTTCGTGGGTATGCCGGGTGAAAAGGTCACGTGTATCGGTTGCCACGAAAGCGCCAACTCCATCTACAACGTGCCGCCGATGTTGAATAGCACCGCACCGGAACTCACGCCTTGGGGTGGTAAGAGCCTCACGTGGAGCTTCATGCGTGATATCCAGCCCATCTTGACCCGCAAGTGCGCCGCTTGCCACAACGACTCCACCACGGACACTGATATGACCATGGACGGTCCTTACGGTAAGCAGTCGCTCATCGGCCGCCGCCCGAACCTCGCCAACACCTCCCCTGTGGTGCTCCCCTACCGCGATGGTCTCCGTCCGGGTGGCGCAGGTGCCTTCACGCGTTCTTACCACGACCTCAATCCGTACGTGCGTCGTCCCGGTCCTGAAAGCGATAACCGTCTCTTGAATCCCGGCGAATATTCTGCCAACACCTCCGTGCTCATCCAGATGCTCAAGCGTGGCCACCACGGGGTGCAGTTGACCGAAGAGGAATACAAGAAGCTCTATACGTGGATTGACCTCAATGTGCCGTTCTGGGGCACGTGGACCGACTTCGCTCTCTTCTGGGCAAACGAATTCCACCGCAATTGGATCGGCATTCGTGGTCCCGAAATGCAGTTGCAGCGCATGAATGAATCGCGTGCACGTCGTGAAAAGTGGAATCAGCAGTACCAGGTCTCCAATATGGATGCTACCTTGGAAGCGGACCGCTATGACTTCGCAATGGCACAGAAGGATCTCGCCGCCATCACCCCTGAACTCCCCAATGGCAAGCGGCAGCGTCCCGCCACCCCCACCCTTGAGGGTTGGCCGCTCACCGATGTCAAGGCGCAACACGTTCAGGTTGGCATGCCGGGCGGCTCGCTCACCTTCTTGCGCATTCCCGCTGGTAAGTTCATCATGGGTGACGCAAAGGGTTACTGCGATGAAACCCCGCACGTGGTGGAAATTAAGAAGCCCTTCCTTATGGCAGACATTGAAGTGCCGTTACGCAACTTCCGTAAATGGAAGCCCAACCACTACAATGGCTTCGTGGACGAACTCGGTAAGGACCACACCACGCCGGGCATCAACCTCATGGACAATGAATGGTGGCCTGCCGTGCGCGTCTCTTGGCAGGAAGCCCAGGACTACTGCAAGTGGCTCTCCGAACAGACGGGTCGCAAGTTCCGTCTGCCCACCGAAGCAGAATGGGAATGGGCCGCTCGTGGTGGCACAGACACGCCCTTCTTCTGGGGTGATGAAAATGCTAACTTCGCACCTTACGCCAACCTCGCCGATAAGGCTCTGGATAAGCTGCCCAATCAGCGTCAGACGCTCAACTACTACCTCCGCGATATGCGCTATGACGATGGTAAGATGGCCCTCTCCATCACGGGTAAGAGCCGCGCCAACGCCTTCGGCTTGAAGGATATGATTGGTAATGCTGCTGAATGGACTCAGTCCGCCTATGCTCCCTATCCTTACGCAGAGGATGGCCGTAATACGCCCGCGAAGGATGCAGAAGTGGTGGCACGTGGTGGCGCATGGGACCTCCTCCCGCGCTTCAGCCGCGTCTCCCTGCGCGTACACTACCCGCAGTGGCAGCGCGTGGCAAACGTCGGCATCCGCCTCGTCTGCGAAGAATAAGGGTTTTCCTAACAACAACAAAAAGAGACACCGTCCGCGGTGTCTCTTTTTTATCGCATCCGCTAAGGTGCGCTTAACGCGCACTGTCGGCGCGGAGCACCGACCGCAGAACCCAAAGCCTTCGAAAATACTCCACACAGCACCCCCGAAGGAGCACACTCTACGCATCCCCTCCCACACCCCACCTCCGCGCTCCTCTCCTGCCCTTCTCTCCACAAAAAAGCCGGATGCGGGGAGAGAGAACCGCATCCAGCAGGTATATCTTTGTTTCGTCCGAAATTCTTTTAAACCATTAACATTAAGTTCATCTTAACTCAGCTTATCACCCTCTGTCTCGATGACATCGGGTGATGCAGGTTAAAATTCGTAAGAGATGCCAATGCCCGCGTAGGCGATGAATTGATCATCCTCCGTGGCTTCACGTGCAGCAGGGCCGACCTGTTGGTGGCAGGCGATGTATGGGGCAATGCTGAGACCTTCGAAGGGCGTGTAGGAGAGGTCCAATCGGGCAAATGCATCGCGGAACATCACTGCGCTATCCACCTCAAAGTCGGAGAGGTTACGATCCTTATTCGCGGCGGCGATGCCGATGGACGGCGTAAGGCAGAGCGTGCCCTCCTCCAGCCCAAGCTTCGCACCAATATCAAACTCATGCGACAACGAGAAGGTGGCGTAGATGCCGCCCTTGCCATCCCATTCGCCCTGAGTCGTCAATTGGTACTCCACGGACAAGGTGGGATTTAAAAAGTCATCTTCCAACCCGACTTTAAAGGTCAACCACTGTGCATTCGGATAGTCAAACCCTTCGGACGGCTTCTTGCACGAACGCGGGTGGTATTCGTAAGCATAGGTAAGTGAGGTGTTCAGGTTGCCGCCCAGCCACTCCTCTGTATCCCACGAACGCGAAAGCGTCACATAAGGATCCAATTCCATGTACTTCCAACGGCGATCATTGTATCCGCCCTCCTTCGCACCATAATTCGTGGTGTCAAAAATAGCCTCTACGCCGACTGCGAGAGTAAAGTAATCTTCATGGCCAAAGGTCACCTCTGCGCCTGGCACAATAATCGCATGCGGATTATCCACCAAGCCATAATAGACATACTTTGAGCGGAAATCTGCCCATACGCTGCCACCAAATTCCCAACCCGCCTCTTCTTCATCAAGCGCAACGGCTTCATCCGCATCTGTTTCGCCACCGATTACGGGTTGATTATCTACTGCCACCTCAACAGGTGCGGCCATCATCGGCATCGCCCACCCAAACAGGGCAAGCATTGCCACCAGACTCGCACATTTCTTCATCGTCTTTCCTTTCTTCAGCGTCTTCAATCAATAGTGCCCCCATTCGATGGGCACTATGTTCTTCTTTAAATCACCAATTTCACCTTTGTCTTGCGGCCAATTGCATAAAAGGCGGCAGCAACGGCAGACAAGATTGCACACGGCGTAATCACCCAGAGGGGTTGGTGCCCCGTCGTAATCTGGAAGTACAGCGTAGCAACGCACCATCCCAACACCGTAAGATACGTGAAGAGAATCGTGCTATAGCCCCAACCAATCTCACGCACCACGGTTGCCATCGCCGCCAAACAAGGCACGTAGAGCAAGACGAAGAGTAAGTAGGCAAAGGCGCGATTCTTGTCATTCATAAACTTCTGCTTCAGCGTCTCCATCAGCGAGGCATCACTTTCAAGTTCGCCCGAGATAGAATCCCGATAATACGCCTCCACCTGGTCATTGAAGGCGGCCACACCAGCTGCCACATCTACGCCGGGTTGCGTCACCGAGAGAGCCAACGTCCGCAATGTATTCGCCTTCTCCAAGCGATCCACCACCTCAGAGAGGGTGGCCTCTGCCGCCTCCAAGGAGGGCTGCAAGGTCGCATTCTGCGCCACCTGTGCGGCGATAGCATCGCGCATCATCGTTGCTTTCGCCAAGTCTGAGTGCAGGGTATCCAAATCCAAGACCGACTCCAAAGCCTGCTGCAACTTCAAACGTCGCGCTGGCGAAAGATCGGGTTCAGCCATCTGCTTGATTAAGTGCATGGCCTGTTCATACTCAGAAGTGAACATCGTTACGCCCAAGGGATCTAAGAGCGTCCCCAAGAGTCCACCCAAAGCTTCGGGAATCGTGCAGAATGCTTCGACCACACCATCACGCAAGGTCGTCCCCATGCTGCCCCAGGTTAATTCGGCTTCACCCTCGGGTGCAGGCGCTTCGGCTTCGGCATCTGCCGTTGCGGCGGGGGCTTCAATCGCATAGAGCGTATTCAGGGCTGAGACCACCTGCTCCTTCGCGAACAAGCCAATGATCAACGCCACCGACCCTTGCCAATTGTCGGCTGTCACCCCCATGGGTTGGAAGACAGGCACCATTGCGCGGCCTGCCCACTCCACCACGGAGATGGGACGATTCGATTCGCCCTTTGCGGCATAGATATTCGGCACCGTAATCTTATCGCACAGGTTCAACAAGAGCACCATCAACGCCATCACCTGTCCTGCACGGAAGACAAAGTGACGTAAACGTCCCCATGCCTGCTTCAACACCGTGCTAAAGCGCGGGATGTGATAAAGCGGCAATTCCAGAACAAAGGGAGCAGGTTCGCCCGTGAAGAGGGTGTGTTTAAGGAGAACGCCAGTGAGAATCGCCAACAAGATTCCGCTCAAGTAAATCGCGAAGACCATCGTACTCGAGCCCAAGCCAAAAAAGGCGGCACCAAAGAGCGCATACACTGGCAAACGCGCACCGCAGCTCATGAACGGCGTCATAAAGATGGTCAACAAACGATCGCGACGGTTCGAGAGTGTACGCGTAGCCATAATCGCCGGCACAGTGCACCCAAATCCCACCAACATCGGCACAAATGCACTCCCAGGCAACCCCAAAAAGCGCATTAAACGGTCCACTACATAGGCGGCTCGTGCCATATAGCCCGAGTCCTCTAAGACGGATAGGCCCATAAAGATGAAGAAGACGGGCGGAATGAAGGTCATCACCGTCTGAATGCCCGTCCCAAGACCATCCGCCAAGAGCGTAATCAACCACTGCGGCGCGTGGCAAAGCGTCAAGACATTGCCCAAGCCCGTCACGAAAATGGCGTCGCCCAAGACATCAAAGAAATCAATGAAGCACCCGCCCACTACCTGGGTCACCCAGAAGAGGAGATACATAATTCCCAAGAAAATCGGGATGCCCAACCACCGATTTAACGCAAAACGGTCCAAAGTGCGCCCGAACTCCGTCCGTGCACGCGCCACCTGTCGCACAATCCCACGGGTAATTTCCGCAATCTTATCGTAACGCGCATCGGCAATCAAAACGTCAGGCGTTGTGCCCAGCACCGCCTCTACCGAGTCAATGATTTCCTCAGCGCCAGGGATAATCCCCTCCAAACGATGCACCGCGAAATATTCAGGTTCACCCTCGCGATGTGCCTTAATAAAGGCCTGATTCAAAGACTCAGGATAAACGACCTGCGCTTGACGTTGCTTCGTGGCCAACGCCTCTTGAACGGCACGCTCCAACGCCTGACGGTTCGAACGACGTGCAATATTAGCAGAGACCACCGGAATGCCCAAGCGCTCCGAAAGGGCGGCCATATTCACCTTAAAGCCCTGACGCTCCAAAATGTCAGTCATCGAGAGCACCATGACCATCGGGATGCCAAGTTCCATCAATGCCAAGGTCAAATAGAGATTACGCTCCAAATTAACCGAGTCAACAATATTAATAATGATATCCGGTTCCCCACTCCGAGCATACTCAGAAGCGACACGTTCATCCTCAGAGACAGCATGCAACGAGTAGATGCCCGGCAAATCCACCAAGGTCATCATCTCGCCACCAGGGAGCGTAATCTCACCGAACAACTTTTCAACCGTCACACCAGGCCAGTTACCCGTCACCTGATGCATGCCCGTCCAAGCATTAAAAAAGGTCGACTTACCCGTGTTCGGGTCGCCAACCAATGCCGCCGTAATCGTACGCTTCGCCATTATTCCACCGCCTTCAACTGCAGAATCGTTGCTTCAGACCGACGCAAAGACAACTCAAACCCGCGCACCTTCAAGCGCAACGGATCCCCCATCGGTGCCACACCAATCAACTCAATCGTGGCGCCACGCGTCAAACCCAGCGCCAACAACTTGGCACGGTAACCTGCGGCCGTCTCCGTATAACCGGTAATTTCCGCGCGATCGCCAATCTTCATCTCTGTGATATCCATCGTTGGACCTTCTTAAAAATCGCTTTTCTGCCTCATTCAAACGGCAGGTTTGTCTTTGAATGGCGCGAATATTAGCATAGGCTAACAATCCTTGTCAAGCATTTTTAGTCTTGTCTAACACTTTTCTCACGCGCGCATTTCTTTAATTTAGGTAGCGCGATCACTCCGTGTACCGCCGCTTTTTAAACCCACGCCCCTCCGCATGCACCCCTCAATCCCACTTGAACGCAACGGCATTCGCATCGGCTCACCCCCTGCGAACGGAAGATTAAAATGTAAGGCTTTATTTTTATTTTTTGCGGTTTGAACGGTTTTGTGGTATACTTCGCGCGTTTATTTTGTAGAAAGCGAGTCTTTATGCATCCTTATCGCACCCATACTTGTAACGAACTCCGTGCTGCCGACGCCGGCAAAACCGCCCGCATTTCCGGTTGGGTCTTCCGTAAGCGTGACCACGGTGGTATTCTCTTTATCGACCTTCGCGACCATTACGGTCTGACGCAGGTGGTGGTTCACCCCAGCCGCGCCTTCTTCGCTGATGTGGAAAAGGTGAAGTTGGAGAGCGTGGTGACCTTCACGGGCAACGTGATCCTGCGCGAACCCTCGACGATCAATCCCGAATTGCCCACCGGCGAAATTGAATTGGTGGCCGACGAGTGCGTGGTGGAATCCGCCGCTGAAACGACGCCCATCTACATCCCGGATGAAAACGAACCGGCAGAAGAACAGCGTTTGACCTATCGTTACCTTGACTTGCGTCGCGAACGCGTGCACAAGAACATCGTGTTGCGCTCCAAGCTCATCAGCTTCCTCCGCAAGGAAATGGAAGCTCAGGGCTTCAACGAATACCAGACACCGATTTTGACCTGCTCCAGCCCTGAAGGCGCTCGTGACTACCTCGTGCCCTCCCGTGTGCACCATGGTAAGTTCTATGCCCTTCCTCAGGCTCCCCAGCTCTTCAAGCAGCTCTTGATGGTGGCAGGTTTTGACCGCTACTTCCAGATTGCACCTTGCTTCCGCGACGAAGACTCCCGCGCTGACCGTTCGCCGGGCGAATTCTATCAGCTCGATATTGAAATGAGCTACGCCACGCAGGAAGACGTCTTTGCCGTGGTGGAAAAGGTGTTGAGCAAGGCCTTCGCAGAATTCTCTCCTGCAGATTGGACCATTGACCAGGCACCCTTCCGTCGCATCCCCTACCGTGAAGCGATGCTCACCTACGGTTCGGACAAGCCCGACTTGCGCAACCCGCTCAAGATCATCGACGTTTCCGAGCTCTTCGGCAACTCTGGCTTCGGTGCATTCGCTAAGGCAGTGCAGAATGGCGCCATCGTCCGCGCGCTCCCCGTGCCGGGCATCAAGAACAAGCCCCGCAGCTTCTTTGACAAGCTTGAACCCTGGGCTAAGCAGGAACTCGGCGCTAAGGGTCTGGCCTATCTCGTTTGGGATACCGACAAGATTAAGGGCCCCATCGCAAAGTTCCTCACGCAGGAAGAACTTGATAAGCTCGCTGAAATGGCAGGTCTCAAGGACGGCGATGCGATCTTCTTCATCTGCGACACCGCAGACAAGACCCCGACCATGATGGGCGCACTCCGCAAGAAGATGGGTATCGATCTCGACCTCATCGAGAAGAATGCCTACCGCTTCTGCTGGATTACCGACTTCCCCTTCTTCGAAAAGGATCCGGAAACCGGCGCAACCATCTTCTCGCACAACCCCTTCTCGATGCCTCAGGGCGGCATGGACGCACTGCTCAACCAGAATCCGCTTGACATTCTGGCCTATCAGTACGACGTTGTCTGCAATGGTATCGAACTCTCCTCTGGTGCAGTGCGTAACCATCGCCCCGAAATCATGTACAAGGCCTTCGAAATGGCGGGTTACGGTCCGGAAGTGGTGGAACAGAAGTTCGGCTGCCTCTTGAACGCATTCAAGTTCGGCGCACCGCCTCACGCAGGCGTGGCTCCTGGCGTTGACCGCATGGTCATGCTCCTCGCTGGCGAAGAAAACATTCGTGAAGTGATTGCCTTCCCGATGAACCAGAAGGCAGAAGACCTCATGATGCACGCGCCTGCAGAAGTCACTGAAAAGCAGTTGCGCGAACTCCACATCACGGTGCGTCCGCACGGTGGCCAGCCCAAGCCCGCCACCCCGGCCAACTAATCACCGTTAGCCAATGGCTTACAGCAACGGCACGGCCCTTGAAAAAAGGTCGTGCCGTTCTCTTTTATCCAACCCAAAATAGAGACAAAATGTATACATTTACACATTTATTATTCGTTAATTGTTGACCCCGACAAAAATATCGGTTATTATTTATCTAACTTGTTCCATTGGGATAGTCTTTGGATTACAGAAACTACAGGAGATAACCGATGTGTTTTTTCTCGACCCGTAGAGGGTTTCTGAAAGCTTCTGGCATGGCGGGCGCAGCGACAATGGTCGCTTCGCTCGGCGCGACTATTCCAACGCGCAAGCATGCCCACATCGGCAATTTAGCCTGTGCACCCCTTGAAACAGTCAAGGTCGGCGTCATTGGTCTTGGCATGCGCGGTCCTGGCGCAGTCTCTCGTCTTTCTGCAATCCCTGGCGTGCGTGTCACCGCACTCTCTGACCTCTACCAAGCCCGCGTGGATGCACGCAATCGTTGGTTGGTAGACAACGGCTTTTCCTCTGCAAAGGCTTACTACGGCTCCGAAGATGAATGGAAAAAGCTCGTAGAAGACCCTGAAGTCAATCTCGTTTATGTCGCAAGCCCCTGGCAGATGCATGTGCCGATGGTGATGTATGCCATGGAATGTGGCAAACACGTCGCCTGCGAAGTGCCGATGGTCTTCTCGGTGGAAGAGTGTTGGCAAATCATCAATAAGGCCGAAGAAAAGCGCGTCCACTGCATGCTGTTGGAAAACTGCTGCTACGGCGAAAACGAAATGCTCGCACTCAACTTGGTGCGCAAGAATATCCTCGGCACGCTCGTGCATGGTGAAGGCGCCTACATTCACGACCTGCGCAGTTGGAACTTCCGCGAAAACTCCTACGAAGGGTTTTGGCGTTTAAAGTGGAATGCCCAGCACACAGGTAATCCTTATGCCACCCATGGTCTCGGTCCAATTTGCCAATACATGAGCGTGGGGCGTGGCGACCAGATGCGTGTGCTCACAGCCATGAACTCGGGTAGCTTCGGTTTCAGCGAATACGTAAAGGCGCACCAGGCCGACATTGACGCACTCGCCGCGAAATCCACTGGCGCGAAGTACGGCATGACCGACAAGGATGCATTGCGTGGTCCTTGGACGCAGGGGGATATGTCTACTGCGATTATTAAGACCGAATTGGGTCGCACCATCATGGTGCAGCACGACACCACCAGTCCTCGCCCCTACACCCGTCTCAATCTCATCAGTGGCACACGCGGTATCCTCAAGGATTACCCGTTGCAAATCGCACTTGACCCGAACTATCAAGCCCCGCACCTCGGTTGGGCAAACCAGGCGCAGTTGAATGAAATCCGCGCGAAGTATCGCCACCCCTTGTGGCGCGACTCCGGCGAAATCGCCAAGAAGATGGGCGGTCATGGCGGCATGGACTTCCTGATGGACCTCCGCCTCTGCTACTGCTTACAGAATGGCCTGCCGCTTGATATCAATGTCTACGAATCTTGCCAGTGGTCCGTCATTGCAGAATTGACGGAAACCTCCGCCAAGAACGACGGCGCACCCATCGTGGTGCCTGATTTCACCCGTGGCGCATGGAAGGAGATTCCTGCGCTCGGAATCGAAACCGTTCACATCAATCTCGATGCCGACAAGGCAAAGACCGATAAGCAACTTAGCGTCTAAGTCGCTTACTTTCACTTAACCTGAACTTTTAACATCCAAAATAGAGGAGTAACAACATGTCCGACTGCACTTGCTGCACGCTTAAGTACACCCCTACCTACGATCCTAACTTCAAGCCAGCTTTCCTCAAGCTCCGCAAGATTCGCGAAGCTGCTAAGGCTGACCCTGAAGCGGGTTTGATTGTCATCGCTATTGAACGCGATAACAACGCTGTTAATCGTTATGAACTGCCCTATCCGAAGGCAGCATTGGAATGCAAAGGCTTCCCGAAGTTCGTTGAACGCCTCGTGAAGTTTATGCTCTGGTCTGCAGGCGGCTACAAGATCATGATTGATGCTCCTGAAGCAGTCGTTGAAAAGATCAAGGCTGACTACACCGAAGATGGTGAACGTTCCTTTGACTATGGCTTCTTCAAGACCGTCTATGGCCGTCCGATCGAAGTCATCGCAATGCCCGCCGCAGAAATCCCCGCTGGCCACGACCTCGCCATCTCCCTCGGTGGCAACATGAATGGCAACCGCATCGGTTTCGACCTCGGCGGCTCTGACTTCAAGTTGACCGCTATGGTCAATGGCGAAAGCGTCTGGCAGAAGGAAGTCCCGTGGGATCCCTACAATGCTACCGACGCCGCTTATCACTATGACCACATCAAGGCAGGCTTCGAAGAAACCCTTTCTCACCTCCCTGGTGGCAAGGTTGATGCAATCGGTGGTTCCTCCGCTGGTGTGATCGTGGACAACGAACTCCGCCACGCTGGTCTCATCAAGGGCATCAAGGATCCTGACCAGTATCGTCAGGCCCAGCTCCTCTTCAAGCGCCTCAAGGCTGACTACGGCGTTCCGATGGAAGTGGCTAACGACGGTGACGTCTCCGCACTCGTCGGTCGCCTCGCACTCGGCAAGAAGGGTATCATCGGCCTCGCAATGGGCACCTCCGAAGCTGTCGGTTACATCGACAACTCCGAAAAGGGCGTGCTCACTGGCCGCATCTCCGAACTCGCCTTCGCTCCTGTGGACGTGAACTGCGACGCCGCTGTTGACCCCTGGTCGGGCGATGCTGGCGTGGGCGCTCTCTACTTCTCTCAGCAGGCCGTCAACAAGCTCGGCCTCGCAGCAGGTTTCCCCTTCAAGGAAGAAACCCTCCCCCTGCGCCTGAAGGAAGTCCAGAAGGCAATGGAAGCTGACGATCCTACCGCTGTTAAGATCTACGAAGACATCGGTATCTATCTCGGCTACACGCTCCCCTGGTACGCAGAATTCTACGATTACACCTCCCTCATGCTCCTCGGCCGTGTGTCTTCTGGTAAGGGCGGCGACCTCATCCTCGCCACCGCCAAGAAGGTCCTCACCGAAGAGTTCCCGGAATACAACATCGACATCTTTATGCCCGATGAACAGGTCCGCCGCCTCGGCCAGTCTGCCGCCGCAGCGTCCTTGCCTGAATGCTAATGATGTGATGCGTCTCACGCGCCGTGTACCCCACGGCGCGTGTGCCATTTCTCAAACAAGGAAAAGTTATGACAACCGCTTTTTACAACAAGTACCTCCTCTTTATCGCCGGTCTCGGTGGTTTGCTCTACGGTATTGACGTCGGCGTGATCGCTGGCGCACTCCCCTACCTTCAGGCCACCACCGACTACAGCGCCTCGCAGATCTCCTTCGTGGTGGCAGCTGTGTTGCTCGGCTCCGTGCTCTCCTCGCTCTTCGCAGGTTCGCTCGCAGACATGTTTGGCCGCAAGAAGATCATGATCCTCTCGGGTATCTGCTTCGTGCTCTCCGTGCCCGTGATCTGCATCCCTACGGGCTTCGCATGGCTCGTGGCAGGTCGTATCCTCCAGGGTGCTGCTGGTGGTTTCATCGGCGTGGTCGTGCCCCTCTATCTCGCTGAATGTCTCCCCGCTGAAAAGCGCGGCTTCGGCACGGGTATGTTCCAGTTCATGCTCACCATCGGTCTCGTCTTCGCGGCTCTCGCAGGTATTGCTTGCGCCAGCTACGTGGGCAAGATTGAAGCAGTGGAATACGCCACCCTCGCTGAAAAGGGCGCAGCCATCTTCGCTGCTAAGGACTTCGCATGGAAGGCAATCTTCTGGATTTGCGCTATCCCTGGCGTGATCTTCTCCCTCGGCGCAGTCGTCATCTCCGAATCTGCCCGTTGGCTCTACAAGCGCGGCAAGAAGGAAGAAGCCCTCGCAGCAATCGTTCGCTCCCGTGGCGAAGAAGCTGGCAAGAAGGAATATGACGAAATGGCCGCCGAACCTGTGGCAGAAACCACCGCTGATGAAGTTGCCCCTCTGAAGAAGGACTCCCTCCTCCAGAAGAAGTACATCGTGCCCTTCGTGCTCGCAGTCGTCATCCTCGCTTGCAACCAGGCTACGGGTGTGAACTCCGTGCTTGCTTACATCGTGGACGTGCTCTCTCAGGCTGGTCTTGAAGGCGCACTCGCCAACTGGGGTGACCTCATCGTGAAGTGCCTCAACTGCGGTATGACCATCATCGCCATGATCCTCGTTGACCGCCTTGGCCGCAAGTCCCTCCTCACCATCGGCACCTCTGGTATCATCATCGGCCTTCTCGGCGTGGCGCTCCTCTTCTGGCGCTCCGAAGCCAAGATGGTTGACGTCTCCTCGAAGGTCGTTGCTCAGCAGCGCACCATCGTGGAAACGAAGATGAACGAAAAGCTCGGCATCGCCGTGGTTGATGCTGAAGGTAAGGAAGTCAAGGAAAACGTCACTTACGAAGCCATCATCCCCTTCCCTGCTGCTGCACTCGGTGAACTCACCGGCATTCAGAATGTGAAGGACTATCAGGTCAAGGTCGTCTACACCCAGGGTGAAGAAAAGGTCATCAAGACCATCATCGCTAAGGAAGACACCAAGATTGAAGATGCCACCTTCAAGGTGAAGCAGGCTAAGGACGTGGAAGGCAAGGAAGTGCTTCCCTTCACGCTCGAAGCTGTTGAAGTCGGCCCCTTGCCTTCCGCCACGAACGGCTGGCTCGTGACCATCTTCTTCGCACTCTTCATTGCCTCCTTCGCGGTGGGTCCTGGCGTGTGCGTGTGGTTGGCCCTCTCCGAACTCATGCCCAACCGCATCCGCGCTGTCGGCATGTCCGTGGCACTCCTCATCAACCAGGGTGTCTCCACGGTGATCGCTGCCACCTTCCTCCCCGTCGTGGGCGCTTGGGGCTACTCCTCGATCTTCTTCTTCTGCGCAGGCTGCACTGTGATTTACTGGATCACCGCTGTCTTCTTCCTGCCTGAAACCAAGGGCCGCACCCTCGAAGAAATCGAAGCTTTCTTTGAAAGCAAGAAGAAGTTGGACTAATCCCGTCCACTCCCTTCATAAACAAAAACAGCGTCCCCCACGGGACGCTGTTTTTTATTGAATCTACAGGTCCAACAGCCCCTACACAGAACACCCGCCGCCCCATGCCACACCATCCTAAACGATGGCACTTATCCCCTTGGCGCTGCGGTTACTTCTCGTTTGCCGTCATCTATGCCGACAAACGACACTCCCAATCAATTTCCCCATCCTCCATTCCAGAAGCCCTCATCACCCGTGCCATCACCTCTCGCACCGTTATCACCTTTACCTACCACGACACCGCGCATACCGTCCAGCCCCACCGCCTCAGCTTCCTAAACCACGGGCACGTTTATCCAATCAACATCACAGTAAAGCTGTGACTATACAGCAAAAGGATGCCTGCGATGGCAAATAGGTGCTGTATGATGAACACGTGGGAATTACGGTGAAGGACCTATATCGGTCCATATTGGGCCGATGCCCCTGTTTAATTTCACACCTCGTAGCCGTTTTTCTCGCTCATCTCCTCTCATACGTGCTTTAATACTTTCACGAATACACCGCTGTCCGATAAAAATGAGACGAATAAAGGGCGCGAGCATCCGTCTTAGAAAGGTAAATTCCAAGAAGGGTTGTTTCAATCGAAAAATTATGATACGTTGTGTGGCGTATGAGACGACTCCTCTTCATTGTATCCCTTATTGGCCTTTTTACCGAAGCATTCGCAGCGTTGCTTGGGGATGGGGATACGAATTATCGTGTGGAGGGTGTTCAAACGCAAGGGCTTTATTATCGCGATGCCTCTTTTGACCAACCCATCATTGGGGCGAAGTTCTTATTAACAGGCGAGCATCGCTTTTGGCGAATTGGCTTTCGATTTTCTGACAAAACAAACCTCAAATCGCTCCGAAAGCTTAAATTGTATAAGACTTCTGTCAATTACTTCTCGCCGGCGCGCGCCACTGAATTAAAAGGTGCGAAAGCAACCGTCGTAGAGGGCCGCGAGATTCATTTTGACTTTTGGAATAATGGCAAAGGCCCCGAAATTATCATTAAGCCCAATGAACACCTCTGGCTTACGGCACAAGTGCAGCCCTCTATGCCCAGAGGCTCCACCATTGACGCCGCCATTACGCATGCCCATGTGAATGGCATTGTATGTACGGTTGAAAATGAGGCGCCGATTGGTGAAGGCGTCGTCTATGAATTTGATCGCCATGTCGTGCCGTATTATCGAATGGGATTTATTCAAAATTGGAATAAAAACTACTACAATTACGTCTCTGAAGTCGTCTTTTTCTACATGCGCGTGAATAATGATGGCACCCTTGGGCATGGATGGGACTGCGGGAAGCAATATGATGAGACGAGTTTTCAAGAAGCTCTCAATCAATTAAAGCAAGGGCGTGGCAGTCGACCTGTGCGAATCCTACTTGGAATTGCACACTGTGCGGGGGAATTATCACGTGTTACGCAAAATCCAGCATTACGCGAAAAACTTGCCCAACACATTCTTGATGCAGTTAAAAAGTACGACTTAGATGGCGTAGATATTGACTGGGAATATCCTGGTTCAGCGGCTGATTGGCGTGGTTTTGAGGCATTGGTGGCAGACCTAAAACCCAAGTTGTTTGCATTGGGTGGAGGCAAGATGATCTCCTCTGCGATGTCAAATTATAAATTCCCTGAAGCAGTAAATCACTACGGCTTAGGGTTGGATGAATTAAAAGGGTTGCATCAACAACTTGACATGCTCAATACCATGACCTATGACGCGGCGAGTACCGATGGCCATTCACCCTTTTGGCTCCACCATCAAAGTAAAGACTTCGCCACGCGTTATGCGGGATTACCACCCTGTAAAATCAATATTGGTATGCCGTGTTATACAAATGAGCACCACCTCGATGGACGTCTCACATGGAAGCAAAATGGTTACAGTTGGCTCGTGGGAAGTCATTTGAAGGATTTGCAGACCAAGGACGTCTTCAAAGAGAATGGGATGCTCTACTCCTACAACTCCATCAAGACCATTCGTGCGAAAGCCAAAGACTTAAAAAAAGGTGGATATGGCGTCATGATTTGGGGCTATGACACCGACGCACCGCTCAATAACCTCCATGCCTTCGCACGCATCCTTGCAGGGGCCTTTCGTCCCAGCGATCGACCGCTTCCCATGCAAGACAAAGCCCCATCATCTACAACGCAAAAGAAAGCGCCCCGTCGTTAGTGTCACCGAAGAGATGCTAAATCCTATAAATCCATCTAAATGGAGAAAAGGACATACCTTTAAAGAACGTTGGTTACACAGTGACATCAAAAATATGCCATATCAACAGATTTCAACATTATTTGACGATTTTAAGTCTTTAATCAATCACCCTTGATGGAGTAGCTCATATGAAACATTATTTGTTTATTCACATAACATGCTTTGCTTTATTTATTGTCGGATGTGGAGCACAACCTGCGTTTCCGTATATGTATCCATATCCTAAAGCAAAATTTACGCTCCATGTGGTCAATCAAGATGGGGCACCAGTGACAGATACTGAAATAGAGGCTCACTTTACTTATTGTAACCCTGATTTGTTGCGATGG
>JAFYWN010000035.1 GCA_017558005.1 Kiritimatiellia bacterium
ACCATTCCTTTCTTTTAGACCAGAGCCTATGGCTGTGGTTTTTTTGTTTCTAAGAGAGGGATGGAAGAAAGAATGGACGTCGGGAGTTGAACCCGAGGTGACCGCTAACGCGGAGCGGTCTTACAGACCAACAAATCCCGACGGTCCGACCATTCCTTTCTTTTAGACCAGAGCCTATGGCTGTGGTTTTTTTGTTTCTAAGGGAGGGATGGAAGAAAGAATGGACGTCGGGGATTTGAACCCGAGGTGACCGCTAACGCGGAGCGGTCTTACAGACCAACAAATCTCGACGGTCCGACCATTCCTTTCTTTTAGACCAGAGCCTATGGCTGTGTTTTTTTGTTTCTAAGCCAATTGAAAAGGAGATGGGCCGATGATTGATCTCACCATCAAAATCTTTCCCATATGTGCAGTTCTGTTTTCAGCATTTGCCTGCTTTTTCCCTACGACGTTAAATGGCCTCTCCTTTCTCATCGTGCCATTATTGGGCTTCATTATGTTGTGCATGGGAGCTACGCTCTCCGTCACCGACTTTATCCAAGCGATTAAGCGTCCGCGCGCGGTTGTGATTGGCATCTGCTTACAATTCATTGTTATGCCGCTACTTGCCTGCGGGATTGGCAAACTCTTAGCGCTTCCCCAAGCACAATACGTGGGCTTAGTGATGGTCGGCACGGTGGCTGGCGGAACGGCATCAAACGTTATCGCCTACCTTGCCAAAGGTGACGTGGCTCTCTCTATCACAATGACTGCCTGTTCAACAATTGCAGGCATTCTCCTTACACCCCTCCTCTCCTCGCTCTATCTTGGCGCAACCATTGAGGTCCCGATCTTAGAGATGTTTGAAAGTATCGTGTATATGGTTGCACTCCCTGTTGGGTTAGGTCTGCTCATCAATCGACTCTTCCGAGCGCGACAGGTGCTCTTAAATCAGATTGCGCCAGTAGCATCGGTCATTGGGATTGTCTTTGTGATTGGAATTATCGTCTCATTAAACGTTGAACACCTGCGTAATTGCGGTATTCTTGTGTTTTGTGCCGTCATCTTACATAACCTCTGCGGGATACTCTCTGGATATGGCTTGGCGCGCATTTGCAAGTGTGACCAACGCACCGCGGCCACTATCGCGGTCGAAGTGGGCATGCAGAATTCTGGATTAGCCTCTGCGCTTTCAACGCAATTCTTCGGCATCGCGAGTGCCTTACCAGGTGCCATCTTCAGTATTTGGCACAACCTTTCTGGCGCACTCTTCGCCACCTTCGCACGAAAACGGTTGGTCAAATAATCAAACAAAAAGGACGGCTCATCGGCCGTCCTTTTTTGTTTCAGTCAACGCTGTCATTTAGTTGGACGCACGCAAGGCGGCAATCACATCAGCTGCAAGCACGAGCCCTGCGGTGGCAGTCACAGGCATATACGAACCCAAAATACCATCTGGCAAGGAGAGCGCCGCCTCTGTGGACCACACACAGCGGATTCCCTTCTCGATTCCCTTACGACGAAGCTGTTGGCGAACATTTCGTGCAAGCGGACAGACCTGTGTCTTGGAGATATCAGTCACGCGCAAAGCGAGGGGATCCAACTTCCGCGCCGCGCCCATTGCGGACCACGTTGGCAAATGACGCTGTACACACGCTTCCAAAAGGGCGACCTTTGCAGGCACATCATCAATCGCATCAACCACTAAATCGGTGCGCACCTGATCTAATAAATCCACCACAGTGTCAGGGCGCAGGAAAAGATGAATCCCTTCGGCGCGGCAATTCGGCGCAATATCTGCAAGGCGTTCGCGTGTCACCTCCACCTTTGAGCGACCCACAACGGACTGCGCTGAAAAGGGTTGGCGGTTGAGATTGGATGCTTCAAAGCAGTCACCGTCCACAAGGATAAGCTGCCCTGCACCGCTACGCGCCAAAGCCTCGGCACACATGCCCCCCACTGCCCCTACGCCAACAATCAAAATGCGTTTGGATTGCAAAGCCGCAAGGGTGCCTTCACCCAACAAAGCAGAAGTACGCGTTAAAAAAGCGGACGCCTGAACTGCTTCAGGCGTCCGTTGTTCGATGGGCTCACTCATTGTGCATAAGGGCACCGCACGAGGTGCGAGCCAACAGGAAGTAAGTCACAAGGCGTCTGAGCACACTCTGGACGTGCGCAATCGCAACGTTCTGCGAAGCGGCAGCCCGGCGCATAGTTGCCAGGGCTCGGCACCTGACCCGGAATCGCACGAAGCGTCTTGCCGCGCGTAGCATGCGAAGGCAATGCCTCCAAAAGGGCACGAGCATACGGATGCTTCGGACCCGCAAAGAAGTCCTTTGCGGCGGCCTGTTCCACCACCTGGCCCGCATACATCACCGCCACGCGATGAGCCATGCGATACACCACACCCATATCGTGCGTGATGAAGATCATACCAGAGTCCTTACGGTGCAACTGCAACATCAATTCCAAAACCTGCGCCTGAATCGTCACGTCCAATGCGGTCGTGGGTTCGTCAGCGATGACCAACTGCGGCTCAAGGATGAGGCACATTGCAATCATCACACGCTGCTGCATACCGCCAGACAATTCATACGGATAGCAACGCAATGCCAATTCAGGATTCTGGATGCCGACCTTTTCAAGCCAAAGCAAGGCGCGTTCACGAGCACGATCACGGGTCAATTCAGGTTCGTGAATCAACACCGCTTCAATAATCTGATCGCCGATACGCACCAACGGCGACAGGGCCGTCATCGGGTCCTGGAAGATTACGCCGATCTTCTTACCGCGATACTTGCGCATCTTATCGATCGGCAACTTCAACAAATCTTCACCCTCAAAGAGGATTTCACCATTGAGGATGCGCGAAGGCGGCGAAGGCAAGAGGCGCGGAATGCACATCGAGCTCACCGACTTACCGCAACCAGATTCACCCACAATGCAGAGAATTTCACCACGATGCACATCAAACGAGACATTCTCCACCGTCGTCACGGCCTTACGTGTCTCATCGTTTTCGAAAGCAATCGTGAGATTGCGTACCTGAAGAAGAGGTTGTTCGGAATTAGACATTACGTCACTCCTTTACTGAAGCTTGCTGAACGGTTTCGGGTCAAATGCGTTACGCACGCCTTCACCCACCATAACCGTGAGGAACATCACCGTGAAAATTGCCAAGGACGGGAAGAGGATCAACCACCATGCCCAACGATACGTCTGTGCCTGGTTGAGCAATTCACCCCAGCTCGGCGTCAAAGGAGGCAAACCGAAGCCGAGGAAGTCCAACGACACCAAGGAGCCAATTGCGCCCACCAACAAGAAGGGGAAGAGGGTGATAATCGGCGTCAAGGCGTTGGGCAGAATGTGACGGAAGATAATGCGCGCATTCGTAAGCCCCTGGCAACGTGCCGCCGCCACGAAGGGACGGTTACGCAAACGGAGGAATTCTGCACGCATGTAGTACGAAAGACCCAGCCAACAGAAGAGACCATACACCAAGAGGAGCAACCAGAAGCTACGGCCGAAGACCGCACCCACGAGCACCATGATGTAGAGGAAGGGCATCGCCGCCCAGATTTCGGTGAAACGCTGCACGCAGATATCCACCTTACCACCAAAGTAGCCCTGGATGGAGCCGATAATCATGCCGAGCACCGTTGCGGTCACTGCCAAAAGCAAACCGAAGCTCATTGCGATGCGCGTAGCATACACAATGCGCGAGAAGACATCACGACCAGAACCATCCAAACCGAAGATGTGACGTGCCGTCGGGTGGAAGGGGAAGCGGATGTTGTTTGCAGAATAGACAGCATAATCCGTCTTCGTTTCAGGATCCGTGTAGAAGATACCATCTGCTGCGGTGATATCCTTCTTAAAGCCAGCGACCGCCCATTCCGTCAACTGCCCCATCAGTGCTTCCGACGGCAAAATCGTGCGCTTATTCGACTTCAAGACGACCTTTGTCAGCTCTCCATTTTCATCCGCTTCACGAACGAAATCATAGGTCAACTTCTGCAAGAAGCGTTGGTTATTCGGCAGAACCGCACGAAGATTCACACGCACCGTCTGAGGCAACACACCCCCTGCGAAGGGAGAAAGCACCAAACGCATCTGTTGCCACGAGACCGCACGCTGCGAGGAAGGCGCGACCGTCGTCTCATACGCATCGCATGCTTCACCCGCCAAACGACGTGTAATCTGTTCACGCAATTCCGGCGTGATTTCAATCACTTCTGCCAGATTGGTGCATCCGTCACGAAGATTCATGCTCGGAAAGAACTGCGTGCAGTTGTCCTGACGCACAATTGCGAGATCATGCGTGAGATTGAAACGACCCACAGGCTGCTTCGGAATCAAAGAGACCGTGACCACCTTATCGTCTTCCAAGTCGGCAGTATCCAAGGTTTCACCAGGCGAATAACGCACCGGCGCAAAGAGTGCAAAGTTCTTCGCATCCTTCTTGAAGACTTCGCTCTTTGTGAAAAGGCGGTAGTCCACATGCGTCGTTTCACCCGTTGCGGCGCGGACATTTTCCGGCGGCTGCGTCAACAAGAAGGGGCACGACCACTCCCCTTGGAAACGCATCAAGAGCGGTTCGCCATTACAAATAAACTCTGCGCCAAGGCTAACCACATAGAGTGCAATCAGCAAACGAAGCGACCAAAATGCGATGCGACTCCGACGAAAACGTTCCAGTCGCTTCTGCGTTAAGGGAGAGAGGTTGAAGAATTTCATAATCACCTTTTACCTTGTTTAAAGGGTTAAGACACGGTTGGTGTCGTTTTGCAACAACTCCATCGCCGGCGACGACACGGCGTCGCTCTGGGCATCTTTCCGAGAAAAGTAGTTTACTTCCATGACCCGCTTGGCGCTTCCATCTGGATTCTTTTCCACGATTTGTCGCCCACGGGCATCAAATTGTTGCACACTGCCATCAGGTCGTGTTCGCGTCCATCCCTGCAAACGCCCCTTTGCGTCGTAGAGATAGTCATCTTTCCAATTCTTAAATGCGGTAAGGACGGGATCTTCATACACGAATCCGCTTTCAGGTGCGGTGTAATCCACCTGAACCAACTTACCACGTTCATCGTAAACGCGTCGTTCATTCGCCAAATAGCGGAAGGAGACAAATGCAGGTGCGGAGGCGGGCTTCCCCTTCCGCATCGCCACACAAGCGATATCCACATGACGCGATGGGCGCCCATCCTGTTCAAAGACGCCGTGATAATCCACCTCTACTGTCACCAAAGACGCATCTTTCGTCAACGGACGAATGCGTACCTTCTGCGGATCACCATTTGTTACAAACCACTGATAGGTCAACCCCGACTCCATCGAGGCCACGCCCACCGTCAACTTACGCGTTTTTTCCAATCCACGAATTACACGCTTGATGGACCACGGTGTGTCGGAGATGCGTTCACTCGCAGGTTGATCAAAGTAATCAATGTACTGACGCGGCATCGTCTCACGACGAACGACCAATTGGAAGAGAGCGGGCAAATCTTCGGTCTTCAAAGCATGTACCGCTGTCACAAAGGCTTCCCCATCAATTTGATTGGGATTAAAGGCCACCGGATGTGCCGCCGCCGAACAATACGCAGGAGCCCCCTTAACACTTTGACGCAACAACATCTGCATCGTCGGCACGAGCAACCCGCGACGCAACATCTCACCCTTGGTCTCAGGGTGCATCGCCGCCAATCCCGCAAAAATCAACTCAGCCAATTGCTCAGGCGCCGCCTTCACCTCTGCAGGTTGCGTGCTTGCGCCATAGGTCATCAATACCTGCGGCATTGCCGCCGTTAATAAATCACCCTTCAGTTGTGCCGAGTAGTCAATCGTCACATCATAAATGTAAAGTTGATTCATCAGCGCCAAACGAAATGCCAATTGATCTGCGCTGGTTTCAGTAGCAATCAAGCGCGGCAACGAACGCCAAAAAGGTGTGCTCGCGAGCGACAACATGCTCGTTCCCACCACTGGATGCGTCACCAATCCAGAGGAGAAAATCCCATTTGCCGCCCCCACATGTGCGCGAGCATACTGCGCTTCATCACTGTACACCACAGAGGTAAGCAGCGGGAACTTTTCCACCGCCGCTTGCGTACGATCTTCATCGCGATTCACATAAAGGTCACCCGCATTGCCTGCGGCAGTACCTTCACGCATCCAAGCACGAATCTGTTCTGCGTAAGGACCATTATACTGTTCTGCATTGGGCTTGCGATCTCCCGCCAATGCAAACATCGTGGTCATGTATCCGCCTTGCGCTGGATCCCAATTCCACTTCGTATTCGTCTCGGTGACTTTTGCATCAGTGCCTAATGGAACTGTGTCGGTATAGGCCTTGTTGAGATTTGCATTCCACTTCGAGGTGCGTTGCAACTCTTGCGCGCGCTGCATCAACTTCGCAAACTCAGGCGACTGACGCACGACCTTTAAATCGGCATCTTCATTCAATTGGCGCACATCGGAATAGCCAAGTTCAATCGCCTTCCCAATCCACTCTAAGGCCTCCTCCACACGATTATCGCGGGAGCAAATACAGCCTACATTGTAGTGCCAATTGGCATCATTTGGGAAAATCTTTACCGCAGCGCGTGCCGCCGTTTCGGCAGACAACAGGTCACCGCGTTGCAACGCAGTCACAAACTGCACCAGATACTGGCGATGTTGTGGGAAGAGTTTAGGCATATCAAAGACAGACTGCGCCATTGCAATGGAACCCATCGCAACCAAACACAATCCGCAAATCAACTTCTTCAATGCCATCTTTTTCAACTGCTTCCTGCTTGTTCGTAAAAGCGCGTAGTTTACCATAAAACAACGCGCCCTGCTATTCCAGCCCGCTTCTTCGTGTGCGCTTTGCGAGAAGGTGCTCGTTTACGAACGCCCCTTCAACTGCACAAAACGTGCCGTCACCGGCAGTTCACCCACGATAGGACGGGCATACGCCACGAAGGCATCCGTCACATTATTGCCTGCTTCATTGATGTATTCTGCGGGCAATTCGCGTGTGTGCTTGGCCACCGAAACCAAAGGCGCCACGGCATAAACCACTTGATAAGCTTCACCGGGCTGACGATTAATCGTGATCGTCCCGCTACGATGTTCTCCACTGGTTGCAGCCTTCACGGCTTCTTCACCCGCCTGACGTGCTTCAGCAGCATCCGTCTCGGAGGTGATCCCGACAAAGCAACGCTGAATGAAGCCAAAGGTATCGGCACGCACACGCTTAATCTTCAAACGTTCACGAATGACTGCCGCCAAGTTTTCACCCAAAGCACCCGAAGTCAACTGCACATTACCATGCGCATCCGTTTCCGTGGAGAAGCTCTCCGCGATTGCCTTTCCATCAGGCCCACGAATGCCTTCACTCACGGCCACGACACAACGGCCATACGTTTCCATGCACTGTGCGACATCTGCCACAAAACGATCCACCGTGAAGGGACGCTCTGGCACATAAACCAAGTGCGGACCATCATCTTCGTCCTGCTTAGCGAGTGCCGCCGCCGCAGTCAAGAAGCCTGCATTGCGGCCCATGATCACATCAATCTTCACGCCGCCCAAGGCGCGATTATCCAAGTCATCGCCACGCACGGCACAGGCCACAAAGCGCCCTGCAGAACCATAGCCAGGCGTGTGGTCATTGCACAACAAATCGTTGTCAATCGTCTTCGGAATGTGGAAGCAGCACATGTCATATCCCTGACGTTCTGCCTCCTGAGCAATGATGTTTGCCGTTTCCGCCGAGTCATTTCCACCAATATAGAAGAAGTAGCGAATATTACGACGTGCCAAAATCTCAAAGATTGCCTTGCAATCCTCAGGTGTCGGCTTACGGCGAACCGACCCCAATGCGGAACTCGGCGTCTGTGCCACGCGCAACAGCACCTCTTCGGGTTCTGCACGCAAATCGATGAAATCTTCATCAAAAATGCCCTGAATCCCGTGGAGTGCGCCATAGATTTCAACAATCTTACCGGACGTCTTTGCCGTCAAAACCGCACCGATCAAGCTTTGGTTAATCACCATCGAGGGGCCGCCACTCTGGGCGATAAGCATGTTACCGATCATTGCCGAATTCCTTTTATAAAAATGTAAAACACATGCCGGAGCTGACTCCGACATGTGTCCAAACGTCAATTAGTTCGCGAGTGCCTTCGCGATACGTCCCATCGCTTCAATTACCTTTTCGCGGTTATTGAAAGCGGAAATGCGGATGTAACCCTGACCGCAACGGCCAAACCCTGCACCCGGCGTCGTCACCACTTGTGCTTCATTCAGCAAACGATCAAAGAACTCCCACGAGTCCCCCTTCACGTTCACCCACACGTAAGGCGAATTGTCACCGCCCACGCAGTCAAAGCCAAGCGCCTTCACGCCTTCGCGAATCAACTTCGCATTACCGAGATAGTAGTCCACTTGTTCGGTCGTCTGACGTGCACCTTCTGCCGAGTAAACGGCTTCTGCGGCACGCTGCACAGGATACGACACGCCATTAAACTTCGTCGTGTGGCGGCGATTCCACATCGCATGGAGGGCCACTTCTTCGCCTGCCTTCGTGTAAGCCTTCAAGCCTTCGGGCACAACCGTAAAGGCGCAACGCACCCCCGTGAAGCCTGCCTTCTTGGAGAAGGATCGGAATTCAATCGCCACATCCTTTGCACCTTCGATTTCATAAATCGAGTGCGGGATTTCAGGATCGCGAATAAAGGCTTCGTAAGCGGCATCAAAGAGAATGAGTGCCTTGTTGGCCTTGGCGTAATCAACCCATGCCTTCAGCTGTTCCTTCGTGGCCACAGCGCCCGTAGGGTTGTTCGGGAAGCAGAGGTAAATCAAATCCACGGCTTCAGCAGGCGGTGCCGGCACAAAGTTATTCGCCGCCGTGCTTTCCAAGTAGCAGAGGCCCTGATAGCGACCATCTGCCGCAGCGCCCGTGCGACCTGCCATCACGTTGGTATCCACATACACGGGATAGACAGGGTCAGGAATGGCAATGCGCAGTTCATCTGCGAAGAGTTCCTGGATGTTTGCGCAGTCACACTTGGAGCCATCGCTCACAAAAATTTCGGAGGCCTTGATGTCGCAACCGCGCGACTGGTAGTCATTCACCGCAATCGCTTCACGCAAGAAGTCATAACCCTGTTCAGGACCATAACCGCGGAAGGTCGCCTCTTCGCCCAATTCATCCACCGCCTTGTGCATTGCCTCACGGCAAGCAGGTGCGAGGGGGAGCGTCACATCGCCGATACCCAAACGAATCACCGCCGCTTCGGGGTGTGCCGTCTGGTAGGCCTTCACTCGCTTGGCAATTTCAGAAAAGAGATAAGAAGCTTGCAACTTGCTGTAATTTTCGTTGACCGAAATCATAGTAAAAATGAATCCTTAAATTTAACAATAACTAAGATGAAATGATTAACGCGTCTGCGTATAGAGCGGCGTCAGAATCCAGCGGCGATTATGCCAGAACCACTGTTCGGGCTTTTCACGCACATTCTGTTCAATAATGTCCCAAACTTGCTGCGTAATGCGCTTCGCATCTTCTGCGACATCTGCCTCCAAATCGGGGAAGATGGGGTCATAAAGATGCACGGCATGGAAAGCCGCACTCTTGCGTTCCATCACCACAGGCAAAATCGGCACATTGCCCATGCGCGCAAACTTCGCAAGCCCTTTGCCCAACTGCACATCCGGCTTCCCGAAAACAGTCGTGCTAACAGCAGGCTTATTGTGACGCACATCCGGCAAAATCGCAAAGACGCCCCCGCTCTTCAAATGATGCGCCACGCGCACAAATGAACTCGGATGACGACGATCGACCGTCTGGAAATTCAAGCGACTGCGACGCAACCACGCCTCAAAAAGCGGATTGTTCTGCGGACGCCCCAATGCCATCAGGGGAAAATTGAAGGCAGAACAGGTAATTCCCGCGAGATCCCAGTTGCCCATATGCGGCAGGGCAATCACCACGCCGCCATACTTGTCAATCAACGCACGAATCTTCGCCGCCGCCTGCTCCGTTCCCTCCAAATGCTTCTGAAGGTACGCCGCGTCCATCTTCTTTGCGTGGAAGAGTTCGATGAAGTTCATCATCATATTCCACACCGATGTCCGTGCAATCACACGACACCGCGCCACCGAAGTATCCTCACCGAAGACTTCGCGAATGCGGGAAATCGTCTCTTTCTTCAGAGGCCAACACACGCGGAATACAATACGCAAAACCCCACGCAAGAACGCTCCGGTCCATGCAATGGGGAAACACGTAATCCACAGTTGGATACTGCGAAACGCGCCATATTCAAGATAATGGCGGAAACGAACCTTTTGTTTCATACGCCCTTTACTTGACCGTAATCGCGGCTTCAATCAAAGTGGTGATATCCTGGCGCGTAGCATTTGCCAAATCAGCCGCTTCTTGCAACGTTTCCATACGTGCCTTCACGGACTGCAATGCCTTGCGATATTCTGCCACCTGCTGCGTCATTTCGGCGATCTTTTCGCCCAACTGCTGTGCGGCATTTTCCGCCTTCACCAGCATACGGCGCGTCTGGAGCAACTGCTGCAAGAGTTCACCAGGGTCACAATCCAAATCTTCGAGAAGCATGCCGTCCGGAATCGGCACCTGAATAATGGTGCCACACTGAGAACACGGCACCTGCAAGCCAGCAGCACGATAATCCACCACTAAATTGTGATTGCAGTTCGGGCAATCAAACACAATATCGGTGGGCATAATTTCAACGTCTTGAACATCGTCTTTGTCGTCCATAAAGACCTCCTTAAGGCTATGACAAAAGTCTATCATAGAAAGCCCCTTAAAATCAAGCAGATTTCGCATGCTCACGCGACTTTTAATTGATTACGCACCCCATTCCTCACCCTGAAATGAATCCACCAGTAAACACCTCCTCATGACCTCCTTTTTTTTCATCACCTTTCCCCAAAGATTTGCTACGATAAATCTAATTCACCCAGAAAGGATTTTGTGTCATGAAAGCCTGCCTCCTTACCATCTTACTCACCCTCTCCTGCGCCATCTTCGCGCAAAACGTTACACTCGCCGCCCCTGCCAACCCCGCCACCACCCCCACCCACCGCCTTGGCACCCCTTGGTGGAAAACGCGCTTAGAGGCCAAAGAGGCCCAAGCTAAGCAACCCCATGACACCGTCTTAATCGGCGACTCCATCACCCACTTTTGGGATGAACATGCCCCCGACTTGCAAAAACAATTCTTCGGCGACGCCCTCAATCTCGGCTTCAGTGGCGACAAAACCCAAGACGTCCTTTGGCGCATTCAGCGCATTGACTGGAATGTTGTTGCCCCCAAGCGTATCATGCTTATGATTGGCACCAACAACACCGGCCACAACCCCAATGCGCCCTTCGAGCAGACCTTTGAAGGCATCAAAGCCATCGTAACCTACCTCCGCCAACACTGCCCCCAGGCAAAAATCACCGTCCTCAATATCTTCCCCCGCGGTGCCGACAAAAATGACGTCAAACGTCAGATCAATGACAAAATCAACCTCCTCATCCCCACCCTTGCTGAGGAAAACGCTGTCATTTGCCGCGATATCTCCTCCTGCTACCTCACCCCTGAAGGCATCCTTCCCCGCACCCTCATGCCAGACCTCCTCCATCCCAACAAAGAAGGCTATCGCCTCTGGGGTGAAGCCGTCGCCCCCGAATTCATGGGTACCAAATAACCCCTCACCCTTTATCCCCCAAAAAAATTCAAAGCAAGAATCCACGCCCCATCGGACGTGGATTCTTTTTTACAAAATGTTATCTCCCTCACTTCCCCGCTCTGCACGGGAGACTGTCGCGCGTAGCGGGCGATCTGCCTCCCAGTTGCAGCGTCTTTATGAACGTGATGCACGGGAGTCTGTCGCGCGTAGCGGGCGATCTGCCTCATCACCTCTGGAGCGCCACGCTCACAGCCCCTCCGCACACCTCGAAATCCCTCCATCCCCGCCTCACCCCAGCGGCCCACTTCTACCTCTGTAACAGTCACCCCCTCGGCTGGTGAGGACTGCAGGCGGCTTTCAAGCTTAACTTCCGCACGGCGATTCACCCCTGCACCCCGCTTGTTTAGCCGACCTCCGCGCCGACGGAGGTCACCCCGCGCCCCTCGCCCCACCCTTCTTACTCCTCCCTTTTCCCCTTTTTCTCCGTGAGCACCAGTAAAAGCATCCGTCAGGATGCGTAGCGTGCAGGGCTCAGCCCTGCCGCGGGTGCAGGGGTGCGTAGCCCCTGCATCTCAATCTCTTCTCTCTACGCACACTGAAAGTGTAGCAAAACGGAGCCAAGTAGTCAACTCTACCGACCCAGGTAAGCGAAAATTTCGCGATAAGTAGGCGAAATTTCCGCTTGAAAATCGGCGACTTTGGTCACCCAAAATCGCTGACTTTACTCGGGAATTTCGCTGATATTGCTCGCCAATTTCGCTGATATTGACCCGAAATTGCTTTAGCTTTTCCCCAAAAAGCTACTACTTGTTGATAACTTTTCTATCACACTGGGTCCAAAATTTCG
>JAFYWN010000036.1 GCA_017558005.1 Kiritimatiellia bacterium
GAACGCATGGCGTCCGCTCACATGGGAAATGCGGACCTACAGCGCAGCACATAAGCATTTGGGTAGTGTCTACTCTAATGGATTGAGCAAAGATTCGCGTTGGAACTGTACTGGCCCGCTTTGGGAAATTGGTACCGACACGATTGCAACCACCAATAGCTACAACACCTTAAAGCAGATGGTGTCAAGCACGCGTTATGGTTCGTTTGGTGCGCTTACCACCACTTACGAATACGATGCCGCA
Organism: Kiritimatiellia bacterium; assembly: GCA_017558005.1. GTDB lineage: Bacteria > Verrucomicrobiota > Kiritimatiellia > RFP12 > DVOR01 > Spyradenecus. The sequence continues at coordinate 245 of JAFYWN010000036.1, forward strand.
GGAAATGTGGTTCGGACCCAACGCGGCGACTTGGTATCGACACGTACTTATGATTTGAGTGGACGTTTGACCGCAGAGACGGATGAACAAGGTCGCACGACGACCTATGCCTATCCTAACGAACAAACGACAATTGTCACCTCGCCTTCTGGTGGCACGCGGATCACAACCCGTGACAGTCTGGGACGAATGGTGAGTGTGACGGGGACGGCCGTTACGCCTGAATATTACACCTACGGGCCGAATTGGCAGAAGGTGACGTATGGTTCGCCGACAGGGGCGCGTTGGGTGAAGACCTTTACTGATGGGCTTGGGCGTACAGTGCGAACCGAAACGGCTGGCGCGAATAATAGCATTATTGTTTCGGTGAATACCTACAATGATAAGGGCCAACTCATCCGAACCGAAACAACGGGTGAAGCGCCTGTGGTTTACACTTACAATGCGTGGGGTGAAGTGGTGAGTACCCAACGTGGCGAGCGCGTACCACAGGAACGCACTTCTGCGTATATCTTAATTGATGGCGAAGTGTGGTTGGAAGAAGTGAGCAAGATGGGCGACTTGGTGCAACGTCGCCGCACCGATGCGGAAGGTTTTACGCAGATTACAACCGATGTGCGTGGCAATGAAACCGTGACGACGGTGGAGTTTGATGGCGCTGTGCAGACAACTACGACGACACTTCCAGGTGTGGCAAATCCGCGGGTAAGTGTGACATTGGATGGCGTCACGGTAAGTGAGACCGACATGGCTGGCGTGACGCAGACGATGGATTACGATGTTTACCGTCGGGTGATTTCACAGACGGATGGTCGTAATAACACCACAACGCGTACTTATGATGCTTTGGGACGTTTGGCGAGCGTGACGGATGCGGTTGGGGCTATCACAACTTATGCGTATGATAATGTAGGCAATGTGACCGCTGTCACTAATGCGTTGGGGAATGTGATAAACTATGTCTATGATGTGCGTGGCAATAAAATCTATGAAGGTGGCGCAACGTATCCCGTTGCGTATGAATACGACACCTTTGGACGCAAAGTAAAGATGACGACCTTCCGTGAGGAAACTGAAAATGCCGAAGGCGATGTGACCACGTGGACGTATGATGAGGCCACGGGTGGTCTATTGGTGAAGACCTACGCCGATGGCGTGGGGGTGACCTACACGCTCACGGATGATGGTAAGACGGCGACGCGTACCGATGCCCGCGGTAAGGTGACGACTTACACCTATAATGATTATGGCGAATTAGTGTCGCAGGATTACTCGGATGACACCACCGATGTCGTAATGACCTATGATACCTTGGGTCGCGTGACACAAGTGACAGATGCCGCAGGTGTCACGACCTTTACCTATAATCAATATGGGGAATTGGAATCGGAAGCGAACCTCCGCACGCTCATGCGCCACTACGATGATTATGGACGTAACGTGGGGTGGTCGTTAGATGGTTCGCGCAAAAATATTATTCAGTATGACAACGCAACGGGCCGCTTGTATCGGATGCAAGCCGGTGGCGCGTGGTTTACCTGGAGCTATTTGTCTGGAACGAATTTGAAGTCGCAGCTCACCTATGGCGGTTCGGGCAACACCACTTGGGAATACGAACCGAATCGTGACTTGCTGACGCGTGTGAAAAACACCATTTATGGCGCAGTCGCTTCGCAGTATGACTACACAAATGATATCGGAGATCGTCGTACACAGATTGGTAAGTCAGGCACCATGATGGCACAGGATGAAGTGCAGGATTATGGTTACAACACTCGTGATGAGTTGATTTCAGGGCAGGGATTGACCTACAATTACGATGATATTGGCAACCGTACCATGGCCGAGGGTAAGGTTTATACCGCCAATAATCTGAATCAGTACACCGCGATTGATACTTTTGAACCGCAATATGATGCTGATGGTAATCAAACTTTGATTAAGACGTCAACTGGAGTGTGGTCTGTCACCTACAATGCAGAAAACCGTCCTGTGCGCTGGGAATCGGGCGATACGGTTATTACGATGGACTTTGACCGCATGGGCCGTCGCGTCTTCTATAAAGAAGAAGTTGCAGGTGTAGTGACGAAGCATCATAAGTTTGTCTATGACAACTACCTCTGTGTTCAGAAGGTGGATGCTTTAAACAACAACGCGCAGATTAACCTCTTTGTTTGGGATCCAACTGAACCTGTGGCGACGCGTCCGCTTTTCACCACTGGAAGCGGCAACCGCAAGTTCTTCTATACCTGCGATGGCAATAAGAATGTGTCAGAACTCGTCCACTTTGAAACGCGCAATGGCATTGCTGCACACTACGACTACGCCCCCTTCGGCGCTGTCACCCGTGCGATCTCCGCCTCCGCAATCACGGACAACACCTTCACCATCGATAACCCCTTCCGCTTCTCCTCTGAATACCACGACGACACATTAGGATTGGTGTACTACAATTATCGCCATTACAATCCAATTGATGGAAGATGGTGTAGTAGAGATCCGATAGAGGAAGAGTCGTGTATAAATCTTTTTTCTATCTGTAAAAACAGGTTGATTGTTTCATATGATTGGAATGGTCTTTGGTCTTCCACGAGGGAAAGTTATGGAGATGTTCGTCGGGTATATCAGAAAGAAAATGGTGACACAATTAAGGGTTTGGCAGCATTGGTAGGGTTAGACTATGACACATTTAGGTTTTGGGCTCGTAAAGAAGAGCAGAAAAAGGCTTCATCTAAGAACACTTTAAGCGATTTGACGGATAATCTTGAGGTCGGATGTTATGTATCGATCCCAAATGTTTGGATAGAAGCTGACCTTTTGCGTGGAGGTGGTCTTTGGGATTATTGTGTTGTTAATTGGGGAGGGACAATAGGTTCGTTTTTTGGGCAAACGCTTGGGCGTTGGGGGTATCATACTTTAACACCTAGTACACCAACTGAATTACTCACAGCCGTATTAGGAAATGTTCACAATCTTTATGGCATGACGGTGTATGCACATGGAAGCCCTGATGGATACATTGTTAACCCAAAGGGAGATAGGATGATTCATCAAATGACTTTGATTAACGCTATTGGTGAGAGTGGATTTAAAATTGCTATTGCGAACATGATGCAGTGCTATAGTGTAAAACCTGATGTAAAAAACGGTTCTAGAAGTATTAATTTCCAAGACGAATGGGAAAAAGTCGCAGTAACGGTTTACGGTTATGTAGGTATAAATGTCTTAGGATTTGATTGGAAGTAATGACTAGAATGAGAGTCCCTTACTTGATAAATTTTGGGGTATTTACCCTTTTTTTGGTAGTAATGTCAGGATGTATTTTGCCAATTCCACATTGGCGATGTAGATGTGATGGGTTTAGTGGTGTGGTTACGGACGCTCAAACAGGAAAACCAATCAATAATGCACAAATTACTGTTCGATACATGCACGGAGAAGAGTTTACTGCAAAGACAGATGTACATGGTTTTTGGGAGATTCCTAGAAAAATAACACTGCATGCGGCGGCGTATATTGGACCTCCGGTGGGGCATTCTCTATTCCCTTACGCTCCAGGCAAGGACTTTTATACAAATGTCATAATTCAGGCAGATGGGTACGAGACGGTTATTTGGAATCGTTGGAGGATGATAGAATTATCTAAGGGCGATATGGTAAAAAATTGGAAATTAGAGAGTATATACCTAGAACCGATACTGAAATGATTCTAACATTGATTTCTCAATGAAAAACTCAAAAAGTCACAAATGAATTACGAACGAGAGGAAATTGAGGTATGAAAATGGGATTTTTGTATGTTTTACTCTGTGGATGTGTTGGCTGTGCGGTGGTTGAACGCGCGCCTCTTGATCCTCTTGATTCGCCCATCTTTGTGCGTGGTGGAATTTATAGGGCCGTTGATGAGGCTTGGACCAAGAAGGAGTTAAAGGCTGAGCCGTGCGAACAGTGTAAACTCTTGTTTTATGTGGAAGCACCTGAGGAACCTTGTGCTGCTCGGGAGACGAAGCGTGGATGTGAACAATGTGTTGCGATGTCAAGACATTACGTGAGGCGAGGTCTCAATATCTGCCAAGATTTCTCAAGTGTCTGCAAGTCCAATGTGCAAGAAGCGTTTTGTTTTCTCCTTTCAGATCAACTTGATAATAGCGCAGAGCATGCGTTTCAGATTGAGTATATTAACAATCTTGATGAGCCTGACGTAAGGACGAGTAATCATGTCTTTCAAACGTTTATCCTCTGTCTTCAATCGTCCAATAATCAAAATTCATTTTCATTTAAGTCGCTATTTCTTGCGCCTTCGAATGAGGGCGGAATTTATTTTACGACACTTGCAGATAAAACCGTTTGGACGGGCGCGCCATGTCATTTTTCGTTTAAAGACTATCTAGCATTAAATTCGATTGTGCATAGTCGAGAACGATTGAGCGTTCCGTCGTTTGCTTGGCCGCCACGAGAAGAGGAAGACATGGGGGAGTTGGAAAAAACGTTGCGCGCGGCACCATCATCAATTGATCGTTTTGTAACGATAATCGGAAAAGAGAATCCGTTGCCTGAGGAACACTATCTGTTTTCATTAGATTCCTTGGATGCTCACTTTTTGTATATTCGAAGTCGTAAGTTGCTCTTTATCTTTGTCCCAACATTGGGATGGGGTAATAAGTATGACGTGCGATTATTAGATAGCCAAGCTGAAATTAATGGAGAGCCCCTTGTTCAAGAAGCAATAAAAAGACTAGAGGAAATAATTGAGGGACGTCTTATCAGTGGGCAGGGACTTCTCAATGGATTTTGACCGTATGGGGTGCCGTGTCTTCTACAAGGAAGAGGTTGCAGGCGAAGTGGTAACGCACCATAAGTTTGTCTATGACAACTACCTCTGTGTGCAGAAGGTGGATGCTTTAAACAATAATTCGCAGATAAACCTCTTTGTTTGGGATCCAACTGAACCTGTGGCGACGCGTCCGCTTTTCACCACTGGAAGCGGCAACCGCAAGTTCTTCTATGCCTGCGATGGCAATAAGAATGTGTCAGAGATGGTGCACTTTGAACAACGTAATGGCATTGCAGCACACTACGATTATGCACCCTTTGGCGCTGTCACGCGTGCCATCTCTGCCTCCACTATCACGGACAACACCTTCACCACCGACAACCCCTTCCGATTCTCCTCCGAATATCATGACGACACCCTCGGCCTCGTCTGCTACAATTATCGCCACTACAATCCCATTGATGGAAGGTGGTTACAATACGATTTTATTGAAAATGATTGGATGAATAATTATATTTTTATTGGTAATAATTTAAATAGTTATTTTGATTCACTTGGATTGAAAACTCGGTGCTGTGATGGTGCTGGGATGTACAATGATAAAATAGAATGTTGTGTTGATAAAAAAATTTTGAAGAAGCAAAAATATGTTTATTACTTATTTTATGGACACTCTACAAGCACAATTCATAAAGATGTTAGTGCTCAAATTGAACGTCAAAAAAGTGCTGGCATGGCCGTGTTTACTGTTCAAGTCTCTTGCTTTGCAAAAAGTAAAAATGACTTGCCTACGAGCACGCCAGATTATGCTGGTGGGCGTTCAAACACAATAATTTCTCCAGGAAAGCGTAAAAGTGGTAGGAAAGCGCCCGCGGTGACGGTGTCTCAAGCGTATGATGCTTTAATTAATGAATTTGACAATCTGTTAACACATGCGTCTAAATATAAAAAATGCATGAGCGCGGATGCGGAATTTTTTGCCTCTCGATTAGTGCCTGGGGATAAATCCATTAGAAAGTTTGAAGAACAATTGACAATTTTAGGTTTTAAAAGTGATGAAATCGTTTTCCGACTAAATAAAAGAGAGATGGAAAAGCGAGTTCCTAATTCACCTTCACCAAAAGTGCGAGTTCGTAATTCACCAAAAAGAGCGAGTTTGTAATTCATCAAAATAGGCGGTGAGAAATGTTTTGCTTTAAACAATGGTTAATCTTATTGGCAATTTTGTACGCAGTTTTTGCAGTATCCGCAACGCAAAATCGCTTTGTTGTGTTAACTGCTGCACAAGATCCTAAAGAACGTCACAATGATTATAATTGTAAAGATTATTTAGGGGCTTCTGTCAATGAAGCACATGATGTATCGTTTCGTCATTTTCTAAAAGACATTGATTGCTCCGGAAAATTTAGTTTTGACTACTTAATAGATCATGATTTGCGTACTCGTTATAGCATTAGCACAATAATGGAAAGTAAACTGTTAGTGCTAATGTCAAGTTATGCTAAATGTGCTTGGAGTGAGAGAAAAATTGAATGTAAGTCAAGTAAGGAATGTACTGATGAGGAATGGGACTATATTCATGAGAATCGTAGGCGTTCTCTTGGACATGAATTTAAAATAAGCCCTTCTAAAAAAGAGTATTTTAGTTATCCCTTTACATTGAAGACACATTTGATACAACGAGGTTTTTTAGACGCCCCAAATGATGTTATGTCGGCTTTTGATTTCTTGTCAAGCGATACATTTCAAGAGGGCGCTCGTTGTTCATTACTAGAAATGTCAGAACAAGAGATGTCAACTTCAATTATAGGGGTCTATGATATACGGACAGGTAGAATTTTTGTTTATGATTTTGAGCACGATGCTACTTATGTGTTATTACCCCTTGGTATAATGAACGATCTTGTTAAATACGACCTTTCTAAATATGGATATGTATCAATAGGCATATATGGTGTTCCTACATACAGCTGTTGGTGTGCCCTTTATCCAAATACGCATGCACATTCAGCTCGGGAGAAAGCAGAACAAGTTATTATGGATTTCTTTTCCTCTTTTTCGTTACGGGAAAATGTAGTATTTGATTCGGTTCAAGTTCCATGTGCGGGGGTAAAAGACTAAAAGGCTCATATTGGGTTTAATGATTGTGTAATGCGACATGTCCTGAAGTACGTTGAACTTGAGCCGTATTCATTGCTGAGGTGTAATTGCCAAGATTATGCAGAACAGTTGAGAGAAATTTACTCTATTGTGATTCAAAATCCTTGTATTAAATGCCTTTGTGGAGTTGAATAATGATACTGCCGTATTTTTTATTTATATTTTTTATATTTTTCCTATTTCCATGGGTGTTCTGTGTTCTTTTTAAGAATATAAAGCAGAAAGTTTTACGAGTAATAGTTTTAATAGTTTTATTAGGGATAATGTTCCTATTCAGTTATTTTTCTGCAAGATTATTGATATCCATTAACGATACATCTCCCAGTGGGGAAGAGATTGATTGGAGTCGAATGAAAAATGGAGAATATATTGACGAATAGTTTATGATTTACGATTTTTTATAAAGGTGTAAAAAGGGAGTATCAAGCGCGGGCATCATTCGTCCTGTAGATTGATTTCAGCGCGTGGAAGGAACCCGATTTTCGTGTATGGGTTGCAACCAAGTAAATGCAGTCTCTAAAAAATGAAGGTGTATTTTACCTGTTCATAGTTGCATTTACTTTGTTGTGTCATCGCTCGTGTGTCTTACGCGTGCGCACGTTTATGACGTTGAGAAGTGTGCTATAATTTGCGCTGTCATTTTCAGGGACGGGTGAGATTCCCTATCGGTGGTATTCAGCCCACGAGGTACTTGTCGGGTGACAGGTGCCGGACGCGATGTGCGCGGCCGACGGTTAGAGTCCGGAATGAAGAAGATGATGCTGCTCCGGGATGCGGAGCTTGGATGTAACAGATGTCTACAGACTGTTTTGATTCGATTGAGGCGTGCTTGGCAGATATCCGAGCGGGCCGTTTCGTGGTCATTACCGATGATGCGAATCGTGAGAACGAGGGTGATTTGGTAATGGCGGCGGAGTTCGTGACGCCTGAGGCGGTGAATTTCTGCATGAAGGAGGCGCGGGGTTTGCTCTGTGCGCCCTGTGCAGGGGAGATTCTTGACCGCTTGGGGATTGCGCAGGCACCGAGTGTCAATCGGGGCGACTCCTTTTCTACTGCATTTACCAATAGCATTGACGGCGCACCGCACACGGGTGTGACGACGGGTATTTCGGCGGCGGATCGTGCGATTGCCGTAAAATTGCTCGTAGATGATGCGGCCACGGCGAAGGATTTGGTTTCGCCGGGGCACATGTTCCCGCTTCGTGCGCGTGATGGGGGCGTTTTGGTGCGTGCGGGTCATACGGAAGCAACCGTTGATTTGGCGCGTTTAGCTGGTTTGAAGCCTGCGGGGATTTGCTGCGAAATTGCGAAGGCGGATGGCGAAATGGCGCGTCTGCCGGATTTGATTCCCTTTGCGAAGGCGCATGGGCTGAAGCTCTGCTCGGTGGAACAGCTCATTGCGTATCGTAAGCAACACGAGACCTTGATTGAAAAGGTGGAAGATGTTGATTTGCCTACGGCATTTGGACATTTTCGGTTGCAGATGTTTCGCAGTCGCGTAGACGGCTTAGAACACTTGGCTTTGACGATGGGCGATTTGGCTGCTGGCGAACCGCCGCTTGTGCGAGTGCACAGTGAGTGTTTGACCGGAGATGTCTTCGGGAGTGCTCGGTGTGACTGCGGATGGCAATTGCAGAACGCGATGCGCCAGATTGCTTCAGAAGGGCGCGGATGCGTGCTCTACATGCGTCAAGAAGGGCGTGGCATTGGCTTGGCGAATAAGCTGCATGCGTATCGTTTGCAAGAGCAGGGGTGCGACACGGTGGAGGCCAATGTGCGCCTCGGCTTCGCACCAGACTTGCGCGATTATGGCGTTGGGGCGCAGATTTTGGTGGCGCTCGGCATTAAGCGTTTGCGTTTGCTCACGAATAATCCGCAGAAGGTGATTGGCTTAGCGGGTTATGGGCTGGAAATTGTCAGCCGCGAAGCGATTGTTGCAGACGCGGGCCCCTTCAATGCACGTTATTTGGAAACCAAAAAAGAAAAGATGGGCCACTTGCTCTAAGGTGCCCGAAACTTCCAACTGAATCGATTTTTCAAGGAGACGAAAGATGAAAGAAATCACTGGAGATTTGACCGCATGCGGAATGCGTTTAGCCATTGTGGTCAGTCGTTTTAATGCGATTTTCACCGAACAATTGTTGAAGGGCGCCTTGGATGCGGCCGCTCGTCATGGCGTGAATGCCGACGACATCACCGTGGTCCGCGTGCCTGGCGCAAATGAAATTCCCCTCGCAGCGAGCCGTTTGGCGGCAAAGGGCAATGTGGATGCCGTGGTGGCACTGGGTGCAGTCATTGATGGCGCGACCGATCACGCGATGTTGATCAACACCTCTGTGGCGCGTGCGCTCTGCCAGATTGGCCTCGATAATGGTCTGCCGGTGCTCAATGGCATTGTTTGTGCGCACTCTTTGGATCAGGCGATTGAACGTTCTGGTTCCAAGGCGGGCAATAAAGGATTTGATACCGTGGTCGCTGCGATTGAAGCAGTCAACGTGTTGAAACAACTCTGAGGAGTAAAGTCATGATTGAACCGACCAATCGTCGTCGTAATGGCCGTGAATGGGCGCTGCAAATGATTGTGCAGGCCGACCTGAACCCCTTTGTGGACCAGGAACTCATTGTGCGTCACTTCTGGGAACAGCAGTGGAGCTGCCGTCAGGAAGCCTCTGGCCTTGAAGATGGTGACATGGACGAAGTGGCACGTTTGTTGCAACCTTCGGAACGTCTCGCCACTGCGGCGGTGCAGGAATTCACCGAAATGCTCGTGCGTGGTGTGTTGAAGAATCAGGAAAAGCTGGATGCGCAGATTGCGCCTTACTGCGAAAACTGGAGCTTGGAGCGTGCGGGCGTGATTGAACGCTGCGTCCTGCGTTTGGCCTTCTACGAATTGGAACATACCGACACGCCAGTGCCGGTGGTCATCAACGAAGCCGTGGATTTGGCAAAGTACTTCTCCAATCCAGAGGCGGGTGCATTCGTCAATGGCATCCTTGACCGCCACGCGCGTCGCCGTTCGGCGAATTGAGTTGGGTTTTTAAAGAGTTTTTTATCCGCTTTCAGGAGACGTTCCTATGGCAAAAATGGCTGTGAATCTTGGCGGGATCGCAATGAAGAATCCCGTGACGGTCGCTTCGGGCACCTTTGGTTACGGGCAGGAATATGCGCAGTTGTTTGACATTTCCAAGTTGGGCGCTGTCACGGTAAAGGGCATTCGTGCGTGCCCGTGGCCAGGGAATCCCCTGCCGCGTCATACGGAAGTGCCTGGCGGGATGATTAATGCCATTGGCCTTCAGGGGCCTGGCGTGGAGGATTTTATCCGCGATGATATGCCCTTTTTGGTTGAAAAGGGTGTGCCGACGATTGTGAATATCTGGGGCACGACCGCGGATGAATATGCTGAAGTGGCGGCGCGTTTGGATGGCGTCCCAGGCGTTTCGGGTTTGGAACTGAATGTTTCCTGTCCGAATGTGAAAGAGGGGGGGGCCAGCTTCGGAACGCGCGTGGAGACCTTCACGGAGGTGGTCAAGCGCGTCCGTGCGGCGACCAAACTCCCGATTCTGCCGAAACTCGCCCCGAACGTCCCCGATGTGCGTCCCTTCGTGCAGGCGGCTCAAGATGCAGGCGCAGATGCCATCGCATTGATCAATACTTTGCCGGCGATGGCAGTGGATTTGGAAACGCGCCGTCCGATTTTGGCCAATAAGGTGGGCGGGCTCTCTGGTGCGGGCATTCATCCGGTGGCTTTGAAGCATGTGTATGAGGCGGCGCAGGTCGCCACTGTGCCGTTGTTGGCCATGGGTGGCATCTTCTCTGCTAAGGATGCCCTGGACTTTATCCTCGTGGGTGCAACGGCTGTAGCGGTGGGCACGGCGACCTTTATTGATCCTTTGGCACCCTTGCATGTGCTTGAAGGGATGGAAGCGTGGTTAGATGCGCACGGCATTGAGGATATCAATGACTTCCGTGGCACCTTGCGCGTCTAAAAAAGAGACCTCTTGCGGCGGACGATTGACCTCGTGCCGCCGCAATTGTTTTGATTCCTTTTCATAAGAGGGTGTGCAACTGTGGCGGGGATGATTCCCGAATGGTTTACGCAAGGACCTGATGTGGAGTGGCAGGTCTGGCGCGCATTGCGACAGCATCTGCCTGCATCGTGGACGGTGTGGCATGGGGCGACTGTGCAAGCGGGCGCGGCGCCTGCGGAGATTGATTTCTTGTGTGCTTGCCCAGGTCGTGGGCTAATCGCGATTGAGGTTAAGGGTGGGCAGGTCTCTGTGGCCAATGGGGTGTGGTACCAAGAGGGGCGTGCGCTGAAACAAAGCCCTTACAAACAGGTGACGCGCGCAGGATTCGCATTGCGCGATTATCTTTGTGCGGTGCTAAAATGTTCTGATTTACCCTTTCCGTTTCTTAAACTTGTGTGGTTTCCTGCGGTGGCGCGCCCAGAGATTGAACCGCCAGAGGGGGTGGGCACAACGCTCTACGCAGCCGATCTCACCGACCCCTTGGCGACCTTTGAGCGCCTTTTGCCGGAGACGCCCGCGGGTTTGCGGATGCCTTCCACAGAGACTTTGCAAAAACTCCTCTCGCCCATGGTCGCCTACCAAGCTTCGTGGCAGGGAAGGCGGTCATTAGATGATGCACGCATTGCCCGTTTGACTCAGGAGCAGGCACGCACCTTGGATGCCTTTTCGTACTTTTCACGGTTGCGTGTGCGTGGCTGCGCAGGGAGTGGTAAGACGCTCTTAGCCCTCCGCCGCGCCTATCAATTAGCGAATTCGGGCAAGCGCGTCCTATTCCTCTGCTTCAATCTCCTCTTGGCGGCGCATTTGCGGCGAATTGCAGGAGAGGTGAAGGGATTGCGCATTGAGGCGGTGAATGATTTATTCCTTGCCTTATTGGGGCGCGAAGAGGATGGCTCGCCAGAGTTTTGGCGACGGCTGGCGCGCGAGGTGCTCCCCGCCGCAGAACGCTTTCGGGTGGAGGATGCGCCAGATGCTGTCATTGTGGATGAGGGACAGGATTTCTCTCCTGCAGTGTGGACGGCCGTCAAGGCATTGGTGCCCGAGGAGGCCGACTTCATTGTCTTCTATGATCCTGAACAAAATATCTTCCAACGCGACTTGGCGGCACTCCCCTCCTTCCCTTGGCCCGATGCTACGCTAACGCGCAACTGTCGCAATACGCGTGCCGTGGGCGAGGTCTTACGCTTGCATGCGCCTGAGACGATGGTATTGCATGAAGAGGCACCCTTGGGCGAGGCACCAGAAATTTATTCCGCGTACAATGGTAGAGCCCTTCGCGAACGCTTAATGGCCGTATTGGAAAGGCTCTTGGAGCAGGAGAGCGTCCCGCCCACAGATATTGTCTTAATGGGTGCACACGCCTTACAAAAGATGTCCTTAGAAACGGTGATGGCGCGCTTTCAGGGATTGCGCTACTTTACCTATCGCAAATTCAAAGGACTTGAAGCGCCGGTTTTAATTCTGATTGATGTCGATGAAGAGAATCCGCTCTGGGATCGTTCGGCACGCTATACGGCCATCTCTCGCGCAGTTCATAAGTTGATTCTGCTCAAACTTAAGCCCTGAATGCAAGGGGATGATGCTCCATAAGCGCCGTGCGTCACTTTAGACGAGGGTGGTGTAAGTGGCGCGGATGTGTTCGCAGGAGGCAGCAGAGTAGCCATTGTTGTGTAAGATGGTCTCTGCCGCAAAGAGGGAGTCGGGCGCAGTGGGGGAGATGGATTGATCGGGGAGCGCCACAACCTGTCGGGTGTGTTGAACAGGGATAAACTTCTCCCATTCTACAGGCACTTGGTGCGTGCGTCCATTACTATCGCGAACAGGCACGTGGGCAATGTGCGTCTCCGATCGGAAACCGTGCGCAGTCACCTTAAAGATGGTCGCATCGCCATGCTTTAAGGTTTTGGTTTTGAGAATGCACGGAGTTACGCAGTCGGGATGTGCAAAGGCTGTGTCGCCATAGACATTGGCAATGAGTTCATTCTCCCAGAGGGAGGTCTCAAACTTCTCGGTGGAGGAGGTAGGGGCAGGGCGCGGACCGGGTTGGCAATAGAGGGGGATGGTCATTAAGGGCGCGAGCGCGAAGTAGAGTGCCTTGAAGTAGCTTTCGTTGAACTCAATAAAGTGTGCTTGAAGCGCATCAATATCATAATGATAGAAATGACTGGGATTCAAGGATTGATTGGTGGTGGGTAAGTGGAGGGGGAGCACTGCCGTCAGCGGGCCCTCTTTAATCATGCGGAAGTTGTCGCCGTAGCCAATCTCGGTGTCATTGAGGAGGGCCACCATTTGCTGTTGGGCATAGGGGGTGAAGAGCAGACGAAATTCGCGTTCGTCCGAACGATCTTTGGCGTAGAAGAGGGTTTCAAACTCTCGATTGGCCATCATCGTAAAGCCGTATTCATCATCCAGATTTTTGGAGAATTTCTCCAACTCCTTTTCCGTGCGTCGTTTGGACCACCGATTAAAGAAGGAGGCCTCTTTGCCCGAATGCTTGGAGGGATTGCGCGAGTAGGAAAGGTTGGGCGCGGCGTGGTGTGCGAAGAGGAGGAAGGAGGAGTGGCTGTATTCGGGATAGGGGCGCACAATGGTGGCCGTCAAAACTTCAGGCACAGACCGCGTACTACGGCGTCCATTACTATCGGTGTAACTCTTTTGGACGAAGACGGTGCGGCTCCCGGAGTAACACTTTTCACCCATGGAAAAGGTGCGTCCCTTCACCAATGCGAAAGGGTTCCCGCAGAAGGTGCCCGTTTGCAAATCGTGTACTGAAAAGTCATCATCTGCATCAGGTCGCCACGTTGAGGCGGCAAGGAGGGCTTCAAATTGACGATTAAGGAAGGCCTTGTCAAAGGTGGTCTCGGGTAAGGTCTGGCGGAGAATGTCGGTGACAGTATCCCAAGAGAAGAGGTCATTGAGCGGGGCTAACTGTTGCCACGCCTCTTGGAGGAGGGCCTGCTCGCGGAGTTCAATGGTAGCGATGCGCGTGTTCAGCGAGGCAATCTTGGCATTTAGCCATGCGACATTGAGTAACAGCGCGCCCAATGAGGCAAGCCCCGCCCACAGGAGATGGGTGAGATTGATTGGAAAGGAGGGGTCGAGATAGGTAAAAAGGAGTTGGACACCGATGAAGAGGAGCCCACCCCCGAAGAGAACCCATAAAAAGATGCGGAGTCCCTTCCACCCAGACTGTTGGCGGCGGAGGGAGGAAAGTTGATCACGAACAGCCTTGAGTGCCTTTACCGTGGCACGATTGGCCTGAATGTCCACGCCCGATTGCGCCACCATCGCCTTGAGGCGTTGGCGGACAAGCTTGGCGTGGGCGGGCCGTAATCGGGAGTGATAGGCCTCAAGGGGTTGGTCAAAACTCGCCATTAGAAGAAGGTGGCGCGGGCCTGAGCCTTAATTTCCGCAGAGGCGGTGAAGGGGATGCGCGTGGTGTACCCTGCACGTGCCGCCACAATCATCTTCGTGGGCCATGAGAAGATGTCGGTATTCCACTGGGTGACCGTGTCATTGTAAAGGGCGCGCGCGGCGGTGATTTCGCGTTGGAGGTAGTTATTCTGTTGCATTGCCTCGGCGATGGCGGCGTGCGCCTTCAGTTCGGGGTAGGCTTCCACTTGGGGGAAGAGACGGCCAAAGGCGGTGTCGAGTTGGGCAGCCATGGCATTACGATTGAGATCAGAAGTGGTGGCACCACCACGGAAAGCCGCCACAGTCTTCATAACATCGGTATCCAGCGCAACGGCCTTTTCAACCAACTTTGCCACATTTTGGAGAATCACCACGCGCTGTTCCAAAAAGTTATCAATCTGCGAGGCATCGGCCTGAATCTTTTGCTGAAGCTTCTGGAAATAGTTTTTGGCACTAATCTTCATGAAGAGGAAGATGAGTCCAGGGAGAATGCCACACACCCATAAGAGGATTTCAAAGAGGGCAGAACCAAAGCCCACCTGCACGGGCAATTGACGTTCAATGACATTGATATCGCGCCCCGCAACATTCACCTGAGGATTCAGTTCGTCTAATTCATTTGCCATAACCGTAAGTACCCTTCTTGTTTGATTCAATTGTGCGTAACATTTATCCCTAACAAATTAACACAAATGGCTAAGAATATCAATGGGTTAAGTCTTCTCCCTGCCACGCTGGAAAAGATGGATGATGGGAGTATTATTAACTTGCTTTTTAAGTTAAAATACTGTAGAGTGTGTAGTGCGAGTTTCCTATCCATATAAGAATGGGTATGAAGAGACACTAAGGTGGGCCGTAGCGCTCGAAAACCGATGACAGTAAGCGACAAGTTTGCGATTGAATGAGAAAGGGATAGCAATGAAAAAGATGTGGTACGTGGCATTAGGTGTCATTAGTTGTGTTATGGCGGGGTGTGTTTCGCCTGAGATTTCCTCTTCTACGCGTGTGGATTTAGATGATGAACGTGTGGATGGTGCGCTGAGCAGCGCAGATATTCGCACGGTCGCATCGCAAATGTGCCCCGCAATTCTCTCGTTGCCAGAGGTGGTGGATGCTCCTTCGGCACCGCGAATTAAGATCGCGGGGATGAAGAACTCGAGCCGTTTCTTTATTGATAACGATTTGTTTATGAAGCGCCTTTCGGTGGAGTTAAATCGTTATGGACGCGGACAGGTGCGCTTTTTGAGTGCGAATGAACGTGTGAGCGCTGGCCGCGCAGAAGTGTTGCGCGAACGTCAGTCGGCCTATTTCCAAGAGCAGATCAAGGCATTTGCCAATCAGTTGAAGCAACGCGCCTTTGTCGCTTCTGCAGAGAAGCCGATTAAGGTGGCCGTATTGCCTCCGCTGAATACGAATTTGGTGAACATGAATGCCGAAAGCTTCACCGCGATGGTGCGTTCTGCGGTGGCGGAAGCGGCCGATGGCAAGATTCTCTTCTTGATGCCGGGTGAAACCGAAGGGGCAGACTATTGGATGGCGACGCAGTTCTATCCGGAGTCAATGCAGTTGGAAGGGGTGATTAACCTTGCGAACTACATTGAGGTCATTGATTCGCGCATTCGTGAAGGGAAGTCGATGTATATCGAAGATAATGCATTGGTGAATGTGACGCCGCTCACAACGACGGTGGTGGCCAATGCGAAGCGTGAGGATGTGCTGCTGCAGATGTTGCGTAATCCTGAATTACGAAAGGCAAGCGATAGTACGAAGCGCCTGAATGTGATGTTGGTCAATCCGAAGGACAAGGTCTGCGTCTATGAATCAACCGTTACCGTGACACAGCGCACTTCGCCGGGTAATAGCGGTGCGGCAGATTACTTGCTTTCTGGTGAAATCTCTGGTTTGAGCACGCAACGTGGCGGCTCTGCTGCAGATTACCTCTTAATCACCGTCACCTTGGTGGAGCCGGTGTCGAATGAGGTGATTTGGGAAGACGCTTATGAAGTGAAGCGTGTGACGCAGACGGGCACAGTGTATCGTTAATTGGATGTAGGAGGAATTGCGATGAATAAGGTGATTTTTGCGGTGATGGCGATGTGCTTGGTGGCGACTGGGTGCAGAACGGTAACGCAGTTGGATACGGCTGATCGTGCCGATGTGGCCGCAGAAGGAAGCGTGGTCTTTGAACGCGCGAAGGAGTTTGCAATCTTTGGCTCCCGTTCGCCGCGCGATTACTTTGAAGTGGTGTATGAAGACTTTTCGACCAATGAAGCGGGTTTGCCCGTGCTTGAGGTTGGGATTCGTTACCGCGGCGGTACGGGATTCACGAACTGGACACAGGAAATTCCCGAAAAGATGACCTTGGTAGCAAAGACGACTTTCTATAAAGGTGAACGTGCTGTGAGCCCCGTGGCCTATGCCAGCAATCGTCAGACGCTTCTCTTCCGTAAGGGGGAGACTGTCTCGCTCAAGGTGGTTTCGCCTGTGCGTGAGGCGCGCTCCTATCAAGTGGTGTTGGGAGAATAATGATGTATTGTCCTTTTCGTAAAGTAGGGGCATGGGCTGCGCTCCTTTCAATGGTTCTCTCCACAGGTTGCGCCTCCTATGAAGGTCCGTTCGTGCATAAGACCGAACAGGAATTAGACATTATGGAGGCGGAGGCGGCTCAAGTTGCCTCAAAATCTCGTGACATGAAGATTGAAAACACGGCTTCCAATGCGGAGATGCAGGTGGTCGTGGCGAGCATGGAGGAGCGGTTGCGCCCGATGGCAGAGGAGCCAACGGTGAGTCAGCCGTTGTATCAAATGGAATTGGCCACGCTGGAGCTTTTGAAGGGGGATCATGCCCAGGCGCATGACCTTCTAATGAAGGCGCGCAATCACATTGAGTTGCTCTTCGATCCGCAATTGGAAGAACGTGCCGTGAGTATTTGGCACGGTGAAAATAATAAGGTGTTTAAGGGCGAACCCCACGAACGAGCTACGATGTATGCACTCTTGGCGCTCTCCTTTATTGAACAAGGGAATTATGAGGATGCGGAGCGTTGCGTAAAGAATGGGTTGTTTGCGGATGCTTCCAATGAGGATGAGACCTATGTCGCCGACTATGCACTCTTGCACTATTTGGGTTATGTGAGTGCGATGTATCGTGGCGAGGTGGCACAGGCGGAGGAGTATAAGCGCGAGTTTGAGGCGGCGTTTAACCGTAAAATGCCTGCGCTGAATGCGCAGATGACGCCCTATCAAGCGCTGTTTAAGGGACCGCTTCCGAATGCCTTCTTAGCAATGTTCTCCAAGTATCCGCCGACCTATGAACGCGCGGGGTCCTATGAGGAAGAACGGCTCTTGATTTCAAATCCGTCCTATAGTCAGTACATTACATACGCAGTTGATGGGGGAACGGAATACGAAGCGCCGATGTGTTTGGCAGATATCCACTTCCAGGCGAGTACGCGTGGCGGTAGAGAAATGGATGGTGTCTTGCGGAATAAGGCCACCATTAAGAAGGGCATGGAGGCGTCAGGCAATGTGTTGCTCATCATTGCGGTAGGCTCCTTCGTGGCGGCGGGGCATGCACGTGATGCGGCGTTGCCGTTGTTGTGTATCAGTGGCGCAACGTTCCTCGCGGGCATCTCGTTCCACGCGATTGGTGCGTTGATTAATAGCCAAGCAGACGTGCGTTATTGGAAGTCGCTGCCAGGTGAATTTGTCTTGATTCCATTGCACCTTCCCGAAGGAAAAAGCGCCAATGTGAAGACGTGGACCTATCACCTCTATGATCGCATTGGAGACTCGACTTATACGGTTACGCCTGGCGTGACTGCGCCGAGTGTGAAGTATGTGAATAACTATCCGCTTGAGTATGGTGGGGCAATTACGCCACGTCTTGACCAAGATAAGGACACTCAGCGCGCCGCAGGGACGATTGGGGATATGAAAACGTGGATGAAATATGAGGTGACCGAATGAAGTATCTCATCGGACTTGGATTTTGTGCCGTAATGGGTTTATTGGCGGGGTGTGCCTCTAAGCCACCAGATGTCTTGCGGTTGATGCCGGCGTATACGCCCGTGGAGGCGGATACCTCTGCGACCTTTGGTGTGACGGATGCGTGGTGTATGCGGATGGATGGTTCGCATTTCCATGGCGGTCCGTGTTCGTTCGCTAAGCTTAAAACTGCCTGTGTTTCGGCAGAGATCCTCCGTGAGGAAATGACGAAAACGGGCTTTAAGGAGATTAAGTGGGGCGAAGGCGAAAATGGGGAACACGTACGCCCGGATTGGGTGTTGCGTCCATTGTATATCTGGACCTTCTATGAACCGTATAATGGGAAGCTCGCCTACTATACGCGCCTCTTAGTGCAGGTGCGTAAACCTGGCGAGGTGGACTATAAAGAGCAGTACACGAGTGCAGATGATGTACGGAAGCGCATGGTCTACGAGCAGAGCTATTACATCGATGAGCATGGTTTAAGTGGCACGGAACAGTCGAAGATGTTGATGAATCAACTGACTTCGAGTACGCGCTACACACATGCAGATTCGAAATCTTATGCGCAGGTGCTGTCTATGTCCGAAAAGCCGCGCGTATTCTCTGCGTTGAGCGTGCAGATTATAGAGGCAGAGGAGGTTTATCGCTTTGAGAAGATTGATGAACTTGATCTCGCAGGGGTCAAGTTGGCGATGAAAAACTTGATGAATAACCCTGAGTTTCGTAAGGCATTGGTGATTACGCCGCCTGCCGCAGCGGAGGCCTCATCCACGGAGAAGGCGGAAGTGCCGTCTGCGGAGGCTACGCCATCTACGCCGCTTCCTGTGGCAGAATAATCAATGCGCGTCCCCCTCTCAACGTCTGCGTCTGCAACGTTGTAAGGTGTTTGGACTTGAACCAAACGGCTTCCCTTGTGGAGGCCGTTTTGGTTATTGATTGCGGATCATGCAGGTGAAGTAAAAGCGGGTTTTGTTAATGACGTGCTCTGTCAAATTGTGATACTGTAATGGAAATGCATGCACGGGCATGGGAAAGAGAGGTCGTATGTACAAATGGTTGATGGGCGTAGTGCTTTGTGGCTTGATGAGTGGCCGCGTCATGGCGGTGGCGCCAGAGACAATGGTGGTGGAGCCATTGTGTAAGGCAACGGTTGCCTGGAATCAGACGGGCGCACTGAATGCATTTGTGGATTTAGGCATGGGTTATCCCTGCGGGTGTGATATGCTTGCCTGGGGGCAGGTGGCGGTTCATTATGGATTGAGCTTAGGCTATCCTGCTGCGGGCTGGTGTCCTAAACCCGTGACGAGTGATGTGGCTCTCTATGATCACAGGGGAAATTTGATTAATTTTGAACAACGCACCACCTTGCCTGGCCCATATAATTGGGCTGATGTGCGTGACCAAAAGCCCGTAGCTTCGCGGTTGATGCGCGATTTGGGCGCGTTGGGGCACACGGCATATCGTCCTGGTGCGACCTCTGGGACGCTTGGGAACCTCGGGTTCGCAAAATATTTTAATTACAAAGGTGAAGGGTATAAGTTGACGATGCCGCTTGGGAATGGTCGACTCATACAGGAGAACTGGCCGCAAGTGATTACCGCTTCCGTGCGGGGCTCCTTACAGGCAGGCGCGCCCACGGTACTTGGGATTCTTACCAAGACGGGTGGACACATGATTGTGTGTGATGGCTTTGGCTATGACGCCGAGGGGAAAGAATTGATTCACTTGCACTACGGTTGGGGCGCAGAGAGTGGGAAGTGGATGCCGATGAGTTGGTTCTGGACTATCGGAACGCGCGAAGATAAATTTCAGGCGCTCTTCTTTAATGTACATCCGCAGCCCTTAAAGGGAATCGTGGCGGGACGTGTAACGCGTGAGGGGCGCGGTGTGTCTGGGGCGCAGTTAAAACTCATTCCCGCTGCGGATGCGGCACAAGATGTCACCGCTCCCACGTTTAAAGAAACGGTTACGACAGATGCGGTTGGCGCTTATTGCTTTACGGGCGTGGAACCTGGCGCGACCTATACGTTAATTGTGGAAGACGCTGGCCAACGTCAAGAGCACACCATTACGATTGATGAATTTGTGGATGATGACTTACGCGCGAAGCGTCAGGATCAATGGGAAAATGAGCACGGTAAAGATGGCACCTATATTCCGTTGTCAACCGGCAATACCATTCTTGATATCGCGCTCTAAACGCGTACTGTAGTTTCCGTAGAAACAATTAATGACATAATGCCTTCGCCTCACCTTCGGGTGGGGCGAAATGATTTTAGAAAACACCTGATCTCACTTCGCTCGGGTTCCTATTCGGTCGCTTCACTCCCTTGCGTTTTGAGTTAGCGCTTCGCGCTTCACTGTCAGTGTTTCACGCTGGCAGTGCTTGCTATTCGCAGACGCTCGCTGACGGAGCACGGATATGTGCCCGTGCGACGCAGCGAGCAAGACAGTGCGACTCGTGAAACCATCCTGGCAGTGCATCTGCTTCGCAGAAGCACGAGCAAGCATCCATGGGGCCGCAGGCCATCGCGCCGTGGTGCGGTCGTGCGCCTCGCGTAGATAGCGGTAAACCATCCTGGCAGTACACACGCTTCCTTTTGCGTCTTCGTGGTAAACCATACTGGCAGTGTTTCACGCTGGCAGTGCTTGCTATTCGCAGACGCTCGCTGACGGAGCACGGATATGTGCTCGTGCGACGCAGCGAGCAAGACAGTGCGACTCGTGAAACCATCCTGGCATAGCATCTGCTTCGCAGAAGCACGATCAAGCATCCACGGGGCCGCAGGCCATCGCGCCGTGGTGCGGTCGTGCGCCTCGCGTAGTTCGCGGAAACCCACACTAGCAGTACGTAACGCTTCTAGATGCGTTGGCTTTTCGTGGGCGAAACCCTCGTGTTACGAAAAGA
>JAFYWN010000037.1 GCA_017558005.1 Kiritimatiellia bacterium
CGTGGATGCTGGCTCGTGCTTTTGCGAAGCATGTAAAGGACTGCCAGCGTGCGCTTTGCAAGAGCTAAGGCGGCGTCCCTTTGTCCCTTAGGTCTCTTTGTCCCTTCCAATTCGCCGCCCCCTGCGCCACTGCGATGTGAAGAATGATCCACGAGCGCAGCTCGTCAACCAGCGCCATAGGCGCTTAACTAGCGGCTCTGCCGCTTAACCACGGTGCATCGCACCGTTAACAGCGCCATCGGCGCCTACGGCGCAGGACTGCATGTGGTTTTCCGCGAACTACGCGAGGCGCACGACCGCACCACGGCGCGATGGCCTGCGGCCCCGTGGATGCTGGCTCGTGCTTTTGCGAAGCATGTAAAGGACTGCCAGCGTGCGCTTTGCAAGAGCTAAGGCGGCGTCCCTTTGTCCCTTAGGTCTCTTTGTCCCTTCCAATTCGCCGCCCCCACTAGGGGATATGCGCCCAAGCACGAAGTGCTGGGGAAAAAGCTTGCACAGCAAGGTTTTTCATAGCGCCGAGGAAGGGACGGAGCGTTCACGCTCCTCCTGACACGCTCCGCGGGAAGGCGCTACACGAAGACCGCCGCCGGCAAAAAAGAAGTCTCTCCACGGCAGCGCCGAGGAAGGGACGAATACGCACTTTTTCTTTTATACGCGCCTATATGCGTGTGGACAGGCGCGTGTTATTTTGGTATACTGTTTGCAGAAATGATGCAAGAAGCGCATAAGACAATTTGGAACTGCCGAGGACGAACCGTTGAATTCGGTCCGTCTCTTGTTATGGGCATTTTGAATCTGACGCCAGACTCCTTTTATGCGGGCAGTCGCATTGGGGGGATTGAAGAGACCGTCGCGCGGGGGCGAACCTTTTACGACGCTGGCGCGCTACTTTTGGACCTTGGCGCAGAATCCACGCGTCCTGGGGCCCAACCCCTCACCCCCGCTGAAGAGTGTGAGCGGTTAATCCCCGCACTCATTGCCTTACGAAAGGCACTCCCCGAGGCGCTCCTCTCTGCCGACACCCGACACACCGCCACCGCCCAAGCGGCACTTGAAGCGGGCGTGGACATCATCAATGACGTGTCCGGGTGTGCCCCCGACGAAGGGATGCTTGAATTAGTGGCGGCCACAGGCGCGGGGTATGTTTTGACCCATGCGCAAGGAACAGCCCTCAGCCCCACTCCCCTCACCGACCCAACCACCTGCACCGAGCAAGTGATTCACGATTTATTAACCGCGGCGCACCATGCAGAAGCCTGTGGGGTTCATCCCCTGCAAATCCAACTTGATCCCGGGCTGGGCTTTGCGAAGAGCGCTGCGGTCTCCCTGCAACTCCTCAAAGACACCGCACGCTTAGCGGCGCTCCCCTACTCCCTCATGATTGCCGCATCACGCAAGCGCTTTTTGGGAGAGCTTACGGGGCAACCCGACGTTAGCCAACGTGGCGCGGTTAGTCTGGGGGCAGCGCTCTGGGCGGTACAAGCGGGTGCCAACGTGGTCCGCGTCCACGACGTCCGCGAAACAATTGACGCTTTAACTCTTTTTTCACGCTTGAATACAAACGAGGACAACTGAAATGTTTGAAGGTTGGTGGCCGAGTTTAATGGACGCAGTCCAAATCCTCCTGCTTGCGATCGGAATCTACTATCTGATTCGCTACTTAAAAGGCACCCGTGCAGCGCAGATTCTTTTGGGCGTGGCTTCGCTCTTTGTGATTATCTTCCTAACGACGACCTTCTTGGAGTTGGACGTCTTAGGGGTGGTGTTGCGGTGGCTCTCCATCTTCCTCCTGTTGGCCCTGGTGGTGGTCTTCCATCCCGAACTGCGACGCGCACTCTCCATGCTCGGGCGCAACTCCTACATTCAGCTTCTGCAAGGTCGCATTCCAGAGACGCCGGCAGAACGCGTCGTGCGTGCGGCGCGCAGTTTGGCATTGCGTCGGTTAGGGGCGTTGATTGCGATTGAGCGATCGGTCTCCTTGGACCGTTGGTGCGAGACAGGGGTGGAATTAGATGCGCAGTTGAGTGAAGAATTGATGATCTCCATCTTCACGCCCCCTTTGCCCCTCCATGACGGCGGTGCGATTTTACGCAAAGACCGCATTCGTGCGGCTCACTGCATCTTCCCATTAGACAACGAACTCAGCATCAGTGGCGTTGGGACGCGTCACCGTGCAGCCCTCACCCTCTCGGTCGAATGCGATGCGATCATTTTGATTGTCTCCGAAGAACGCGGTCAAATCTCTGTGGCCCGCGATGGTTATCTCATTCGCAACCTCTCCGATCGCCAATTAGAACGTCTCCTCCGCGCCGCCTTTGTGCCCGAGAGCGAGCAACGCAATTTCTTCAAGGTCGTCTTCGGTCCGCGCGTGCACATTCCGTGGCTCTTGCGACCCTTTATCTCCCTGAGCGCCGACCGAAACAAGGAGGACGTCGATGCGTAATCCCTTCTCAATCATCTTTGCCAACTGGACGTGGAAACTCGTGGCATTAGGTTTAGCGATTATTGTCTTTACTGCGGTGCGCCGCACCATCAGTTATCGCCAAACGCTCACCCTTACCGTGGAAGCAGAATCCGTGGAAGGCGACCAAGCCCTCACGGGATTTGAACCCGGCGTGGTGAGCGTGACCTTCCGTGGATCTGAGAGTGCCATTCGCAAACTGGCGCTCTCAGGCACCGAAGTGCCCCGCGTTCGCATCAAACTGCGTAAGCCGCAGAACAACAGCTCCACCATGCAAGTGAAGTTGACCCGTAGCAATGTCATCTGCGATAGCGGGCTTCGCGTGGTCTCCATCGAACCCAATCTGATCGAAGCCTCCTTCGATACCAGTGACACCCGCCAACTCGAAGTCTCCGAACCCATCGTCAGTGGCGCCCCGCACAATGCCTCAGTCATTGTGGAAGTGGACCCCAAGGTGGTGGAAATTACGGGTTCACGCATGCTCTTAGACGAACTCGAAGCGGCGCAGACCCAATTAGCCACAGCGCTCTTAGACGTCTCGGGACGCTCCGAAGGCTTTCACACCATTCTCAAGGTACTCCCCCCCGACAGTCGAGGCGGGTGGACCCTCAAGCCCGACACCGTGCGTGCCAATGTGCGCTTTGTGCGTGAAGACATTGAACAAACCTTCAAAAAAGTGCCCGTGCGCGTCTTCCAATCGGCCAAGGGTATCCACTATGCTGCTGAATCTGAAACAGTGGAAGTGACCGTGCAGGGGGCACGTCGCGACCTGCTCGCCATTGATCCCTCCTCCATCTTCGTGATGGTCGGCGACAATGAAAACATCACCTCCAACGATGCCCAACGTCTCGAGTGCGAACCGCTTGTGGTACTACCCTGCACCAATCGTGTAAATCGTGTAGAAGTGCAACCCCCTCGTGTGTGGTTGACACCCGTTGCAAAGGACACGCTTTTATGAAATACTCCGCTTCACAACGCCGTTGGCTCTTCTGCGCAATTCTCTGCGCAGTCCTTGCCACCACCTCTGCGGTTTTGATTGATCTCCTCCTCACCCAGTGGCGGCCCGCCCTGAGCCTCAACACCTACTGCGACGAAACGGCTCTCGCCGAACGCAGCCGAGCCACCCTTGCCGAAACGGCGGGCATCATCTCTGCCGTGAGCCTTTTACCCGCAGACTCGGCGGCGGCAGTCCCTGCGGGGCAACTCCTCCGTCGGTTTGAAATCGCCTCCCGCGAACTAGCGGGTGCGAGCATTGAAATCGCCTACATCGACCCGCGCGTCTTCCCGCAAGATGCGGCACGCATGATGGCCTCAGGTGCAGAAGGCACCGGCATCCTCCTCCGTCAGGCAGGGCGCAACGTCTTTATTCCCGAACGCGCCCTCCTCGCCACCGACGGCTCCTACAGTCCTGCTGACGCAGAAGAAGCCATCGCGGCAGGCTTTGCGCGGCTCTCCCGTGTGGATGGGGTGCAAATTGGATGGTTGACAGGCCACGGCGAACCCGACTTTACTGCGGCCGACCCCTTAGAAGGCTATTCGGCCTTCCGTCGCGCCCTTGAAAATGAAGGGTGCAAAATTAGCCCCCTCCAACTCCCCGCAGAGCCCCAGAACAACAGCATCCCGCCCGAGATTAGCGTTTTAGCCATCGTGGCACCACGCTATCCCTTAACCCATGCCGAGCGCATCCAACTCTCCGATTGGTTAGACCGCGGCGGGCGCATCCTCTGCTTCCTGCCAGCGGGACACGATGCAGGGCTCACGCCATTACTTGAACAATGGGGCATTCGCCTGGGCTCCACCCCCCGCGAAGGACTCACCACCACCGCCTCAGGGGTGGCCATCGCAGCGCTTCTGGACAAGATCCATCCGGTTACGGCCGAACTCGCAGGAAATGCCTCGGTCTACTTCAGTGCGCCCCGCCTCCTCTATCCCTTTGAGGTGCGTGGCATCCACGCAACGGCATTAGTCCGCCTCCCGATTCGCCCTCCCCACGACCTCCCCAATCCAGGTGAGCCCGAATTAGGCACGGCGATGTTAGCGGCGGAACGCGGAAGCATCGTTAGCTCAGATTTGGGATTCCGCCCAGGGCGCATGATTGTCACGGGCGATGCGACCTTCATTAGCAATCGCTATCTGCTTAATCACGCATCGGCCAATCGAGACCTCGCGGTCAATGCGGTTAGGTGGTTGACCGGCCTTTCGGGCAGCGGTGCGCGTGGCGCATCCAACGTCCTTCTCTTCAATATCGACCGCCAAGGTTGGCACATGCTATTTGTGATTATGGGCGCATTAGTCCCATTTGCGCTCTGTCTTATCATCCGTCTTTTGGTCTGGAGGGGCATATGAGATTCGGACGTAACATTACCCTTTTGCTCTTGATTACCCTCACCCTTGCAGGGTTACTCATCGCCTCACGTTATCTCCATCCCGAACGGCGCGTCCTGGCGGGTGACGCCATCTTCCCGATGTCGCCCGAGACCATCACCTCCATCGCGTGGGATATCATGGACGAAAAGGGAGAAGCGCAGACCATCCGCATTGAACGGCGGGGGAACTTTTGGGAGATGGGTGCGCCCTACGCAGGACTCCTCTGCGATCACATGGAGATTAGCAAACTCTTGGACGTGATCCAAGGGATGAAGGTCATTCGCCTCTTAGACACCGAACTCCAACACACGCTTGATCCCAGTCGTGAACTCATCGCCAATGCGCGCAATTTGGTAGTCTCCACTCCAGAGCGGAGTCGCGTGTGTACCTTTGGCGACATGCCCGTGATGGAATTGGCGCAAATGCTCGCGATGTACAACGATGCCCTCATCGCAGTCAAGACGGCAGACGTGGCGGCACTGCCAGACTCGGCGAGCAAGTTATGGAGTCGCGCGATTCTGCCCGTCTCGGCGGCAAACATCACCTCGCTTGAATGGCGTGCGACGGGAAAACCCTTCGTTAGCGCCCATCGCAAAGCCGACGGCGTTTGGACGGTTACGCAACCCTTTGCCTTTGACCCCAACCCCACTGACGTCACCCAAGCCCTCAAACGCTTAACAGGGCCGCAGACCATCGCCGCCTATATCCGCCCAATGCCAGGCGAAGAGACCTCGACGACCCTCTCCGAGACCCTCCTTGCGACCTATGGTTTAGACGAAGAGTATGCCATTCGCGTCGTCATCCGTCTGCGCGGCATGAGCGAACCCCTCCAACTGCGCTTCGGCAAAAAAGACCCCAATCGCCCCAACCACCTCTACTGCTTACTGAACGATCACCGTTCGGTCGTCTCCGTATCGGAAAAGATTTGTCAGATGTTCACGGAAGCAGGGCCCTTCATTGCAAGTCATGAAGACCTGCCACTCCTGGGCGATGTGACGACCCCCGCCTCAATTGAAATCATCGGCAAATCTAAAGATCAGACCACCGTCCTCATGCGAACACAAGCACGGTGGGAGATCTCCACGCCCGCCGTATTGCCTGCAGATACGCCTTTGGCAGAGTCCCTTTTGCGTTCGCTCTTAGCCCTCACAGGCGACTTGACCGAATCCCGTCCGTTGAACGAAGCCGAGCGCCTCTGCACGGTGGAATTCCGTCGTAGTGGTGAAACCGACGGCGTGCAATTGGCATTTTACAAGAATACCGAAGCGGGCACCCTCCTCGCCTCTCGCCATGACGCGGGCCGCCTGTATGTCTTGAACGAAGCCGATGTGCCAGAGCTACTGCGCAATGGCACCGACCTCAATCGTGCCCTTTTAGACCGCACCATTTTGGCGATCCAAACCGCAAACATTCGCCGAATCTCCGTTGACCACGACGGGAGCCCCTTTGAGACGGTGGCCTGTCTGCCAGGCTCAAAGGAGTGGCACACCGAATATCCGCGTGGCGTCTATCCCAATACGGCGGTCATCCAAACGTGGTTGGAAGCCTTTACTCTCCTCAAGGCAACGACCATTTTACAGAGTTCCATCCCCTACGGCGAACTGCAGAAGTATGGTCTTGATGCCCCCGCCATGAAGATTACCCTTGATTTGAATGAAAACACCACCAGTCTGCGGCGCATCCTTTTGATTGGCGAGCCCATTGGGAATTACGTCCCCGCCATGATCCAAGGGCGTCCGCTCGTCTATGCACTTGACTTCAATACCCTGCGCGTCTTCAATCAAGCCCTTACGACTGTAGAAAGTAATCCATGAGCATCAGTCTCACGCTTGACGCACTTTACGAAGCAGCTTTTCTCACGGATGGCGATTCCAAGATTTTGGATTGCAATGTCCGTGCTGTGGAAGTCCTGCGTGCGAAGTCGCGTGAAGATTTAATTGGACGCATCTTGGCCGATATCCCTTCGGACAATGTGCCAGGGGCAGACTTCCCGACCTACTTTCGCGAACGCCTCACCGCCGTGCCCTTTGTGGTCATTGAACTCCGCGCCACGCGCGATGATGGGACGGCCTTTTGGGCAGAGACGGTGGCCCATCGACTTCCCTCAGGGGAGCACCTCATTACCCTCCGAGACGTCACGGCGCGCGTAGAGAGTCTGCATCGTGCAGAAGAAGCCAATGAACGTCTGCGTGCCGCCATCCGCGACCGCATGGAATTTGTCTCCAACGTCTCCCACGAATTACGGACGCCCCTCACGTCGATGTCCTACGCATTAACCAATATGCTCCGTGGTATCTGCGGCACCCTGCCCGAAAAGGCGGTCGGGTATTTGGAACGCCTCCATGTGGACGTCAAACGCTTGATGACGACAGTCAATGACCTCTTAGATTTACGCCAGATGGAAAATGGCACCCTCAAGCTCCACTGTACGCGATTGCCACTCACCCATCTGCTCTCCGAAGTGGTGCGAGCCTTGATGATTCAGGCAGAGATGAAGCAGCAGACCCTCACAGTCGACGCTTCAGATCAAGCCTTTTATATCTACGCCGACCACCACAAGATTGAGCGCGTCTTCTTCAACATCCTCTCCAACGCGATTAAGTACACCCCCGAAGGCGGAACCATCGTGGCGCGCATTTATGCGCAGGATGAACGGGTCCTTGTGGAAGTGGATGACAATGGCATCGGCATTCCGCCAGAAGCCCTGCCCCGCGTCTCCCAACGTTACTTCCGCGTGGGCGAACAAGTCGCCGGCACGGGATTGGGTCTCTCCATCGTACGTGAAATCACCGAATTGCACAACGGCACCTTCCAAGTGCAGTCACCCGTCCCGGGGACGGCTTCGGGCACACGCATTACGGTTGCCTTCCCCCAAGCGACGCCCCCGCTCATGACCATTGTCTCGCACAACAGCGACTTCATTACGCGTCTCACCGTGAGCCTCGCACCGATGAGTCGCACCAACTCAATTTCCTTAAAGCAACTCCAGGGGCCACCTGCGGCCAACACTGAATCGCCCGCACGATTTATCTTTGACGGCGACCTCCCCGAAGCCGAGCTCTGCGCCACCATCTGTATGTTACGTCGCGATCCCCACTCTTCGCGTACACCGATTCTCCTCCTCACCCATGCGATGGGGCCCCATCTCAAACGCGAATGTGCACGGTGGCGAATTGATGTGCGCCCAACGGCGATTTCTACAGCCGATTTGCGGGCCCTCATCAACCATCAGGAGGCATTGTAAGTGACCACTCCCCCTGATCTTTCGGGTTTTCAAACGGGTGCCTGCCTTTTAGAGACACCGCTTTGTTCCATTTGGCGTGCGACGCAAAAGAATCTGGACCGCTCGGTCCTGGTCGTGGCCCTCACCCCCGAAGCCTCTGCCGATGTGGACCAACGGCATGCGATCTTTGAATCCCTGCGTAATCTCACGCAATTACGCGACTCCCTCTTCCCCGATATCATTGACATCTTCTCCAAGCACAATCAAGATTACATCATCTTAGAAGATGCCACAATCACGAGCATCTTGACGTTGCTCAACGGTAAACGGTTGAATGCAGAGCAATTGCTCCATTTAGCAGAACAAATCGCCATCGCCTTTGCCCCGATGCAAGCGCGAGGTTTGGTCTATGGCGCCTTCACCCCGAAGCGCCTCTTCCTCACCGAAGACAACCTTCCCGTGTTGCCCGACATCACGCCGGCCTCAGTCATCGGTCACAAGACCTCCGTGCTCCATGCGATTGATCTCAACTCCACCGATATCGTTTGGTGTGCGCCCGAACAAATCGCCGGTGAAGAGACGTCAATTGATACACGTGCAGACATCTTTTCGGTGGGCATGACCCTCTATGCCCTCGCAACCGCACAGATCCCCTTTGGGCTCTTACCGCCAGAAGAAATTCCTGAAGCGATGGCCACACGGACCATTCCATCGCCCTGCGATATCAGTCCTAATTTCCCACCTGCATTGGCAGAAATTCTCACCAAAATGACGCAGCGCGACCCCACGTGTCGTTACAACGACTGGGATGAGGTGCGCTTCGACCTCTATCAGTCACGTCAGGGGGTAATCCCGCCGATGGTCTCCCCCGAGACCTCAATCATCGCACGCCCCAACCCAACAGTCAATGCACGCGCAGGTGTCACGATTCGTCTCTCTGTTAAAGACCTCCGCGCCTATCGCAAGGTCAAGAAGCCGCCGAAGTCATCCTCCTTTTGGCTCTTCCTCATGGCGGCCGTCCTTCTCGTTTTAAGTTTAATCGCCTTTCTTCTCTTTGTATGGACCGTCCTACTCTAACTGATGCTGAACGCGCCAAGACCCTGCGCGAAACCATTCTTCACCATGACCGCCTCTACTATGTAGAAGCGCGCCCCGCGATTTCGGACGTTGAATATGACAGACTCTGGAGCGAACTTGAGCAACTCGAACGCGCCCATCCAGAATTGATTACCCCTGACTCCCCGACCCAACGCGTTAGCGGGGACCCCATTTCGGGTTTTGAAAAGGTGCGTCACGATCCGCCGATGCGAAGTTTGGATAAGACCTATGAGCGTGGCGAACTCCTGCAATTTGACGCCTTTCTGCGCGACAAATTGCCTGATGCTGTTTGGGATTATACCGTTGAACCCAAAGTTGATGGGCTCTCCCTCTCCCTGCTCTATCGCGATGGGGTGCTCGTGCGTGCCGCAACTCGTGGAAATGGCGAAGTGGGAGATGACATCACGGCAAATGTCAAAACGATTCGTTCCATTCCTTTACGAATCCCGACAGAGGCGACTTTGGTAGAAGTGCGTGGCGAAATCTACATGACCCGCGAGGGATTTGTTGAACTCAATCATCGCGAAGAAGAAGCGGGACGCGAACCCTTTGCCAATCCGCGCAATGCGGCGGCGGGCTCCATTAAGCTTTTAGACCCGCGCGAAGTGGCGCAGCGCCCCTTGGATGCCGTGCTCTACGGCGTCGGCGCACTCTCGGGGGTGTCATTTACAACGCACACGGCGATGTTGCGCGCGCTCGCCGAATGGGGGTTTAAGACACCCCCGTGGCAACGCCTCTGCATGGACATCAATCAAGTCCTTTTGGCCATTGATGAACTCGGTTCACGTCGCCACACCTTCCCCTTTGAAATTGATGGTGCCGTCATCAAGGTGAACCAACGCACCCTTTACGCGAGCCTCGGTAGCACGGCACACGCGCCCCGTTTCGCAAGAGCCTACAAATACGCCCCTGAAATCGCCGAAACGCGCCTCAATGGCATCACGATTCAGGTCGGGCGAACCGGTGTCCTCACGCCAGTGGCGGAACTTGAACCCGTGCAATTGGCGGGGTCTGTCATCTCACGTGCGACCTTACACAATGCCGACATGATTGAAGCGAAGGACTTTCGCATTGGCGATAGCGTCCTCATTTCAAAGCATGGCGACGTCATTCCTGCGGTGGATGCCGTGGTGATGGAAAAGCGTCCGCCAGAAGCGACGCCCTACGTCTTCCCCAACGTCTGCCCTGTTTGTGGCGAACCCGCAGTCAAGCTCAATGACGAAGTCGCGACGCGTTGCGTCAATCCCGACTGCCCCGCCCAACGCGTTGGCCGTTTAGAACTCTTCGTCTCGCGCAATGCCTTAGACATCTCCGCCATCGGTGGACGCATGGCTGAAGCCCTTGTGCAGGCGGGCTTGGTCATTCGTCCGCTCGACCTCTTCTCCCTCCAATCAGAAGCCCTCGCCACCTTTAAATTAATCTCCGAAGATGGTTCTGAACGGCGCTTCGGCAAGAAGGCAGAAGATGTGGCACAAGCCCTCGCCCATGCCGCAGAGCTTCCCTTGCACCGTTGGATTACTGCGCTTGGCATTCCTGGCATTGGCGAAACCGCGGCACGCACCCTGGCGGCGCTCTTCCCCTCCTTCTCGGCGATGAAAGAGACGACCCTAATCGAAAAAATCATCGCCTTCTATGAGGCCACCGACCGCAAATTAGAGCGTACCGATGACCGTGACCTCTTTACAGGAGAGATTATCGCACGTGCGGAGGCTTTAGCGCCCTATGGCGTTATCCAACGCGATGACCCGTCGCGCAACATCCGTGACCGTTATCTCCTCACGGTCAAACCCGAAATGGCGCGGTCGCTCTATCGCTTTATCACCTCACCCTATGCTGAAGACCTCTTCACCCGACTTGCCGAACTGCACATTGACCCCAAGCCAGAGTTGCCGCAAGCCAATGGATCTGCATTGGCAGGGCAATCCTTTGTCATCACGGGTACGTTGACCCAACCGCGCGAGCACTTTGAAGCCCTTATCCGTCAACAAGGCGGGAGCGTGCAAAACTCCGTCAGTAAGAAGACCACCTATTTATTAATAGGAGAGAATCCTGGCGGAAGTAAGTACACCAAGGCACAAGCGCTTGGCACGCCCTTATTGACGGAAGCAGCCTTTATGGAGATGATTCATGGTGCGAGCCAACCCTCGTCCAGCGTGGTGGCGGCGCCCCAAACGCCCCCTCCGCCCAAAAAGCCTGCGGCACCGAGCAAACCCAAAGCCCCCGCACCCACTGAATACATCCAAGAAACCCTCTTTTAATGACCTATGAAAAAAGCATTGATTGCCTTTGGCTGTCTTGAAGCCCTGCTTATCCTCACCTTCACCCTCTTTGTCATTACCGACAAACTTCCGTGGACCTATCCCCTCTTATTGACGCTCATCGGCGCCTCCTTTGTGGCGGGAATTCTCCTCCTCTTCTTTGGAAAAAGGCGTTAACGCACGATTTCGCCTCCCTTTCCTCCTCCTATGCTTACTTTTTTACCCCTTAAATTCATGTTATTTGATTGCAAATTTAAAGGAATTGTGTTATTTTATTCCTTTCACCCCAAGTGGGGAGAGAATGTTTTTTGTAATTTTCAAGTTGCCTTCTGTAGTGCACTAAGGAAAGAAAAACAATGAGTAAGGAAAAATACGTCTATTTCTTCGGCGGTGATGCGTCTGAAGGAAACGGTTCGATGAAAATGCTCTTGGGCGGTAAGGGCGCTAACCTCGCCGACATGGCATCGATGGGCCTCCCTGTGCCCCCCGGCTTCACGATTACCACCGAAGCTTGCGGTAAGTATTATGAAATCGGCGAAGAAGAACTCTTCGCAAAGATTATGCCTGAAGTTGATGCCGCTTTGGCTAAGCTCCAGGAAGTGACTGGCAAAACCTTCGGTAAGGGCCCCAACCCCCTCTTGGTCTCCGTCCGCTCCGGCGCTGCAGTCTCCATGCCTGGTATGATGGACACCGTGCTCAACCTCGGTCTCAACCCCGAAACCGTGGAAGCAATGATCGTCAAGACGGGCAACAAGCGCTTCGTCATGGACAGCTACCGCCGCTTCATCCAGATGTTCGGTAACGTTGTGATGGGCATGGAACACCACGACTTCGAACACGAACTCGAAACCGTGAAGGCCACCAAGGGCGTTAAGCTCGACACCGAACTCTCCGCTGAAGACCTCGAAGAAGTGATCGCTCGCTACAAGAAGGTCATCAAGGCTCAGCTCGGCACCGACTTCCCCACCAACGCTTACGACCAGCTCAAGATGGGTATCCGCGCTGTGTTCAGCTCCTGGAACAACCCCCGCGCAATCAAGTACCGCGAACTCAACGACATCCGCGGTCTCGCTGGTACGGCTGTGAACGTGCAGACCATGGTGTTCGGTAACAGCGGCAACAACTCCGCTACCGGCGTGGCCTTCTCTCGTGACCCCTCCACCGGTGACAACTCCTACTTCTACGGCGAATACCTGATCAACGCTCAGGGTGAAGACGTCGTGGCTGGTATCCGCACCCCGCAGGAAATCACCATCGCAGGTTCCCGTGAATGGGCTAAGCGCGCTGGCATCTCTGAAGAAGAACGCCTCGCCAAGTATCCCTCTCTCGAAGAAGCAATGCCTGAAGTCTTCAAGGAATTCGACGCCATCCGCGCAAAGCTCGAACTCCACTACAAGGACATGCAGGATATGGAGTTCACCATTGAAGATGGTAAGCTCTACATGCTCCAGACGCGTAACGGCAAGCGCACCGCCGCTGCAGCAGTTCGTATCGCTACCGACCTCGTGAAGGAAGGCCTCATCGACGAACAGACCGCAGTGCTCCGCGTCGAACCCCAGCAGCTCGATCAGCTCCTCCACCCCGTGTTCAACGCTGTGGCAGAAAAGAATGCTAAGATCATCGCTACTGGTCTCCCCGCATCTCCTGGCGTGGCCACCGGTAAGGTCGTCTTCACCGCTGAAGACGCTGAAACCTGGGCTAAGCTCGGTAAGAAGGTCATCCTCTGCCGTGCAGAAACCTCTCCTGAAGATATCGCTGGCATGGTCTCCGCTCAGGGTATCCTCACCGCTCGTGGTGGTATGACCTCTCACGCAGCTGTGGTGGCTCGTGGTATGGGCAAGTGCTGCGTGGCTGGTTGCGGTGACGCAATCATCGACGCTAAGGCTAAGACCATCAAGATCGGCGATGTCGTCCTCCGTGAAGGCGATTGGATCTCCCTCAACGGTTCCACCGGTAAGGTCTACGAAGGCCGCATCGAAACCCGCGATCCTGAACTCACGGGTCCCTTCGCTGAAATCATGGCCCTCGCTGACAAGTACCGCACCATGGGCGTCCGCACCAACGCTGACACGCCCCGTGACACGCAGGTCGCTGTCCGCTTCGGCGCTGAAGGTATCGGTCTCTGCCGTACCGAACACATGTTCTTCTCTGAAGACCGCATCATCGCCTTCCGCCGCATGATCCTCGTGGCTGAAAAGGTGAAGAAGCTCAAGGAAGCCCTCGCTACGGCCGCTTCTGACGCTGAAAAGGCAGCCATCCAGGCTCAGCTCGATGCGCCTCTCGCTCAGTACAATGCTGCGCTCGAAACGCTTCTCCCCTTGCAGCGTTCCGACTTCGAAGGCATCTTCCAGGCACTCGACGGCCGCGAATGCACCGTCCGCTTGCTCGACCCGCCCTTGCACGAATTCGTCCCGCACGACGAAGCTGGTCAGGCTGAAATGGCCAAGGTCATGGGCATCTCCGTGGAAGAAGTCAAGCAGCTCGTGGAAGAACTCCATGAATTCAACCCGATGCTCGGTCACCGCGGTTGCCGTCTCGGCATCTCCTACCCTGAAGTCACCGAAATGCAGGTCCGCGCAATCTGCGAAGCTGCTGCCAACGTCAAGGGCGCTCGCCCCGAAATCATGGTTCCGTTGGTCGGTAACGTCAAGGAACTCCTCTCTCAGAAGCAGATCATCGTTGACACGATCGCTGCTGTTGAGAAGGAACGTGGCATCAAGCTCGAAGTGCTCATCGGTACGATGATTGAAGTGCCTCGCGCTGCGCTCACCTCCGACGAAATCGCTAAGGAAGTCGACTTCTTCTCCTTCGGTACGAACGACCTCACCCAGACCACCTGCGCCTTCTCTCGTGACGACGCTGGTAAGTTCCTCCGTGACTACGTCTCCAAGGGCTTCTACGAATACGATCCCTTCATCGTGCTCGACCAGGCTGGCGTGGGTAAGTTGATGAAGTTCGCTGTGTCCCAGGCTAAGGAAGTCAACACTGGCATCCGCCTCGGCATCTGCGGTGAACACGGTGGCGAACCTCGCTCTGTGGAATTCGCTAACACCATCGGCTTGACCTATGTCTCCTGCTCTCCGTACCGCGTGCCGATCGCACGTCTCGCGGCAGCTCAGGCAGCCATCAAGGCCGCTCGTGCTAAGTAAGATTTCTTCTCCTGAAATCACAAAAAGAAGAGGTGTCGCAAGGCGCCTCTTCTTTTTTATTTTTACACCTCAAGCCTCATCTCCCGTGGCCAACATTCAATACGCCAAGTAGCGCATTCTTCTCCCAATTCGCTCCATACGTCTAAAGGCTTCGCCCGACTTTTAAGAATGCATGCGCTAAATGCGTACTTTAGGCACATTTTTCCACTTGAAAGCAAGGGCTTTTGAATGGTTGATTCATTAATTTTGATATACTATTAATGGTTTATAAGGTAGCGCATTGCCATCCCTAAAGAGCGCACTTGCAGAAGGAT
Source organism: Kiritimatiellia bacterium (assembly GCA_017558005.1). GTDB lineage: Bacteria > Verrucomicrobiota > Kiritimatiellia > RFP12 > DVOR01 > Spyradenecus. The sequence goes on from JAFYWN010000037.1 coordinate 14,871, forward strand.
GCGACATGGATTTTAATCACCCCATTAATGCCCAACGAAGACACCGTCGCCGGAAGTTTTCGTGGCGTAAATTTTTCATCGGGTTTGGGCTTGTTTGTTTAGGCATTATATGCTTGATTGGTTGTTTACCCGCCCTCCTCTCCACCACAGCGATGCGCGAGCATGTCTTAGCATCGATTAATGACCGCATTGCGCCGGCCACACTCACGATTGAAAACTGGTCATTCGCATGGTTTCAAACGCAATCCCTCTCTGGCATCACCTATACAAACCCCACCTACGAATCCTCCGCGACCATCCAAACGGCCTCCTTTAGTAGTTTGTGGAAACTCTTGCCCATTCGAAAAGTCGTCGCTGACCTTCACATTGAAAACCCCGAGATCGCGCTTCCGTCAATTATTCCTGCGCCAATCTCCACCGAACCCTCCCCTCCGACCGCCACCCCCTCTCAATCGCCCACCCCAAAGGAGAAGCCCTCCCTCCTTTTGCCCATGTGGGATATCGCTATCAATACCAAGGTCACCAATCTTCGAGTCACCTGTCCACTGTTGCCAACGCCAATTCTGCACGAGGGCAATCTCACCTTCTCACTCCCCGCCATAGATCAATCCATTCAGGCGACGCTCATCGCCAAAGTATTAGATGCTGATCTCAATGCGGAAGTCACATTGTGCACGGCAGAGCAAATCCTTGCCAATGGTCTTTCTGCAAAATGCTTAACCCATGCGACTGCATCTCTTCAAGCACCATGGGTCAACTGCCAAGCAACGGCTCGTGGCACCACACATCCACGTTTTCCGGAGACGACCTTCTCCCTTTCATTGAACACGGGGAAAGCCTTCTCCTTCATCCGCCCCCTCAATCTTTTACCGCCAGCGCTCTCAAGCATCTCGGGCCAACTCGCAATCGCGGCACAGGTACACCCTGTTAACGCCACCCAAATTCAAACCTCATGTACCGTCACAAGTCGCGACCTCTCCTGCGCCTACGATGGTAAGACGTTGCTTTGTAATCCCAAAGTTGCCGCAGATATCTTGTGGACGCCCAACCATCTCAGTGCGACCGAACTCCGAAAGATGGAGGTTGACCTTCCAGGTATCTCCATCCATGGTGCGGGCACAGTAACCAATGGCAACCTCTCTGCCACAGTTAATTCCACGCCCTTTTGGGAATCATTTGCGCCGTTCATTGGCGAATATCCATTGCGACAACCCGTCTCCATCGCCCTTACGGCAAAGGCGCTCAATCAAACCCTTACGGTTGAGACGCAGCTCACAAGCAACAAGGCCCCCCTTGGCAATGCAACCTTGAAGGTAGACGCGCTTGATCCCGTCGCGCAGTCCTTTAAAAATCTAAAACTCAGTAGCCATTGGTCCATCGCGAACCTACTCGCCGCAACGACTCAATTGCCCAAGGGAATCTCTGCGGCGGGCGACGCCTATCTCAACCTCGGTGCAACGGGTTCCCTCGCCAATCTCCGCGCCAATGCAGCCTTCGCGTTTCGCAATATCGCCCTCCAAGCCACTTCATGGCAGATCCAAGAGCCGACATTGCTCGAAGGCAAGGCTTCGGTTGCCATAACAGATCAGCAGAACCTGACGGTTTCCGCATTGAACCTTACTGGTCCGCTCTTGCAATTAGAGGGTAATCTCACAGCGATATTGGCACCACAAGGCCCCCTTTCAGGTAAACTTGTGGGCAAACTCACGCCAGAACCTCTGCTAAACAAATGGCGCGTCTGGGGGAAAGATGAGCATCCCCTCCACCTCGCAGGCGAGATTGCGACCACCCTCTCCATTCAAAAGACAGACGCCCCTTTGGTGTGCGCTGCACAACTTGCCACCGAGAAATTTACGATTACCCCCGCACAATCGGCTCCGATTTCCTTACCCTTTGGTCTCAATCTCGCCCTTGCACATACAGCGAACGCGACGAAGCTCAATCAATTCGCCCTCAATTCCCCCTGCCTTACAGTGGAATCCACTGGCGACTTTGATGCGAAAGCGAAGCGTTTGAAATTAATGGGAAAGCTCACCCCCGACTTTACCCAACTCTTCTCCGTAATTCCATCCCTTGCCGCCAATCGGAATTCCTTTGCAGTTACAGGACGTCACACGCGCGACTTCACCTTTGATGCGCCTATCGGCCAGGGGCTTCCAGGCATCCTCAACTACGGATCTGCCACCGCAGAGATCGCCTTTGACCAAGTGCTTGTGCCAGGCTTAGACATTCCCGAAGGCGTGGCCACCCTTCAATTGCGCGAAGGCGTGGCGGCGATTGATAGCACGGTTACTGTCAATGAAGGTAAGGTCATCCTACAACCGCGCCTCAATCTCTCTGGCACCACCCCGATCCTCTCGTGGGAGCCCCATGGAAAGGTGTTAGATCATGTCCGCCTCACCCCAAAACTCTTCGACGCGGCCTTAGGTGCCGTCAATCCGATGTTAACGGGCTCCGCGAATCCAGATGGGTACATCTCCGTGACCTGTCAATCATTGCACTTACCCTTGACGGAGAATTTGTTGGCAGGGTTAAGCACTGAAATGCAGATTCAAGCAGAGGCCTGCCGCCTGCAACCCAATGGTCCCGTCAAAAAGGTTATCGCCACCATCACAGGAAAAGAACACCCCATCCAATTAGATGATGCGGCGTTTTCGGTGACGGTTGTCGATGGGCTCCTCACAACAGCCCCCATCTCGCTCCGTATTGAAGACCTCAAACTCTCCTGCCAGGGTTCGACGAATCTTGCGACACAGGCGATTAATTACACCGTCACCATTCCATTAAACGCCAAATTGTTGGGACGTTCACTTGCGAGTTCCATCAAACCTGGTGAAACCATCACCCTCCCCATCCGTGGCACAGTCAAAGAGCCCCTCATTGACACCTCCCCCTTGTTACGTCTCTTCACCGAAACCGCAGTCGAAAAGGCAAAAGACAAACTCACAAACAAACTTGAAAAGGTCTTGAAGAAACGCGCTGAAAAGCATCAGCGGAAGAAGGTGTCTGAGAAAACAGAACCGGAAGACGCTTTAGAGGAAGCCTTACGCGGGCTCTTTGGAAATTAAAGTAGAGGGCGAACACAATGGCTGACTGGAATATTCGTCCAAGAGCAATGAACTGCGTTGACTGCGGGCAAGCATTTGCCCCGCGCATGACTGGACACACGGTGTTGACACAAACTGAAGCGGGTTATCTGCGCAACGATCTCTGTGATGCCTGTTTCAAGAAACGCGCCGCCTCCTCAGAAGGATTCACCTCTGCAGCATGGTCATTTACAATTCCCGTTGAGCGTGGTAAAAACACGAAAAAAGAGGCGCCCGTAAAAAAGGAAACGGCGATTCAATTATTGCGTAAACTCGTCGCACGCGAAAATCCAGAAGATTGCGGCGCGATTTACATCTTGGCGATTCTCTTGGAACGCAATAAGCAGTTCATTGAACGCGATGTGCGCCAACACGCCGATGGTATCATTACACGCCTATATGAATTTAAGCCCACGGGCGAACTCTTCTCCGTGGAAGCGCCGAATCTGCGTCCGGATAATTTGGAAACCGTACAACGTCGTGTCATTGATTTATTGGAAGGGCGAGAGAAGATTACCCCCGCGACGCCGGCGACACCCCCTGCCCGTCCCCTACGAAAATGGCGCATTGCTTTCCATCCCACCACGTTGCCCAAGCGTTACAAGCGGAGGTTCTAAATGTCTCATTGGCTTCATTTTGTCTTCTGCGCGCTCTTCGTCGCCATCCTAACGCTCATCATTTGGATTTGGAATCGTGGCGCACAACGGCGTCGTTTCAACAAAACCTTCCCCTTGGAAGCAGACCCCTTCTGGACCACAAAGGATGCGACCTTCCTTGCCGCCATTGAAGAGGCCTATGCCTTACCCTTCGGTTGGGCCAAACGTCTCCCGCACCAGTCCACGCCAATGGGCCTCTATCTTGTCTTGTACCCAGAACATTGTATCTACGACGATTGTGAAAACGAACGCTTTTTATCCACATTAAAATTTCACCTAAAGCTTAAAATGCCGAAAGAGGCCGAGGCCCTCACGCAAACCTTTGAAACGTTGGCGGCGTATTGGCAAGAAGCAGAGAATAGCCAAGCATAAGTGGCACGCATTTGAAAGACCCTCACCATGACTCCAACGCAAGGTAAACTCATCGTTATCGACTTGATGCCGATTCTCTATCGCGGCTACTTCGTCTTTCTTAGTAAGCCTCGCCGTACCGCAGATGGCATCAACACCTCTTCGTTGTCATTATTGGCCAATACGTTAGAGCAGATGATTCGGAAGTTTAAGCCGACTCACTTAGCCATCGCCATGGAAAGTGCCACGCCGACCTTCCGTCACACCCTCTATCCCGAATACAAGGCGCAACGAGAAAAGATGCCTGAAGATATTGCCGCCGCCATTCTTCAAGCGCAAGAACTCGCCGCAGCATGGGGCATCAAGTTAATTCAGTCCGATGGCTATGAGGCGGATGACATCCTTGGCACCTTAGCAACGCGTGGTGCGGCAGAAGGCTTTGAGGTTATTATTGCCTCTCCCGATAAAGACCTTGGCCAACTCGCCGGCGAACACATTTCCATTTACCGTCCGGGCGATGATAATCCCCTTTCCGCAGAGGCTATCGCTGCGCAGTGGCAAATTCCTTCCGCAGCGCGCATGATTGACTATCTGGCCCTCGCAGGTGACTCAAGCGATAATATTCCTGGCGTCCCAGGCGTTGGGCAAAAGACAGCTATTAAACTGCTTAATGAGTATCCTTCGCTTGAAGCGCTCTTGGATGCCGCTCCCTCCATCAAGGGAAAGACGGGCGCGTTATTGCAACAGCATCGCGACTTGGCCTTATTGAGTAAACAATTGGTCACCATTGTGCGCGATATCCCATTGGACATCACCTGGGATGAATTGGCTGTGCCAACCCCCAATGCCCAACAATTAGGCCCGCTCTTAAAGCGTTATGAACTCAAAAAGCTCGCCCAACGCCTCGGCATTGAAACCGAAACCACCGAGTCGCAATCACTCTTTGACTTCAATACACCCGCGGTTGCGCCCCGTCCCTCCCTTACCATTACCGAAGTAACCACGCCTGAACAAGCGCAGGAGATGGTGGGAAAACTCCAAACAGCGCGTGAGGTCGGCCTCGCATTTCTCGCCATGCCAGACACCACCCAAGGCATTGCGCTCGCCTTTGCGAATGCCACAGGAGAAGGTTGGTTTTTAAGAATCACCCCACATGACGCAACGGCTCGCCCCCTCTTCTCGGCCATTGCCCCCTTGTTATCCAATGCGTCCGTGGAGAAGGTTATCCATGGCGCACGCGACTTCAAGCGTTTGCTTGCGACAATCGAAGGCGTATCCCTCGAAAATCTCTATGACACCTTGCTTGAGCACTACCTCTTCGCGGCAATTGAACGTCATGAATTAGAAAATGTCGCGCAGTCCTTACTGAAGACCTCCTTGCAATATCCCTTGCCATCGGCAAAGGAACTTGCCGATTCACCATTGCTAACCAACCTCTCTCAGCCACTTGCTGAGCGTGCAATGGTCTCTTTACAGCTCCATCAAACATTGCTTCCAAAATTGAAGGAAATGCAATTACTCTCCCTCTTGGAGAATTGCGAAGCGCCCCTTTCGGAGGTCTTATTACGCATGGAGCAGGCTGGGGTGCGCATTGATCTCCCTGCGTTGCGCCGTTTCCGGAGCGAACTGGAAAGCGAGATCCTGCAGTTGGAAATTGCCATTCGCAACTACACCGGTGCGGGCATCAACCTTGCCTCCCCGAAACAGGTGGGCGAATTCCTCTTTGGAGAATTAAAACTTGACCCCGATGTCAAGCGAACTGCACGCGGTCAATTCCCCACCAATGAAGAGTTGCTTCTCAAGCAACGTGACAAGCACCCCATTATTGATCTTTTGCTTGACTGGCGTGCCTGCGTCAAACTCAAAAACACTTACGTGGATCGCCTGCCTGAGCACATCTCTCCCGAAGATGGTCGCATCCATACGACCTTCCATCAAACACTCACCGATACGGGCCGTCTCTCCTCTTCCGACCCAAATTTGCAAAACATCCCAATTCGTACTGAACGTGGCCAACGCATTCGTGCGGCATTTGTTGCCCGTGACGAGGACTGGGTCTTGCTCTCTGCCGACTACTCTCAGGTGGAGTTGCGCCTCATGGCGGCCATGAGTGGCGACAAACAGATGTTGAACGCCTTCGCGAAGGGCGCCGATATCCATGCGCAAACCGCATCAGCGGTCTACAATGTGCCGTTGGAAGAGGTCTCGCCCCAACAACGTGCCCGTTGCAAAATGGTGAACTTCGGCATTCTTTACGGCATCTCTGCATTCGGTCTCGCGGAACGTCTCCGCATCCCTCGCAGAGAGGCGCAACAACTCATCGAGGCCGTGCTCGGCCACTTCCCTTCCGTGAAGCAGTATATGCAGGAATTGATTGAGACTGCACGCGTGAAGGGATATGCCGAAACGCGCTTTGGCAGACGGCGGGCCTTGCCAGATATTACCTCGCGCAATGGTGCCGTTCGTGCCGCCGCCGAACGCATTGCACTCAATATGCCCATTCAAGGAACCGCAGCCGATATTATCAAGTTCGCCATGGTGCGCATCCAGAAGGAACTTGACCAACGTGGCTTGCGCACGCAGATGATTCTGCAAATCCACGACGAATTGCTCTTTGATGTGCCGAAGTGTGAACTTGATATTGTAAAGCCATTGATTCAGGAGATCATGGAGACGGTCACACCCTTGCCAGTGGCCCTCCCCGTGGCAATCTCTGCGGCCACCGATTGGCTCAGCGCTCACTAATCCTTACGAACTCGGAAAATGAAACGTTTTACCGACATTCTTCCGAAATTTACGACTCTCTTGGGTGGCATTTTGCCACGCAAGCACCCCTCATTTGCCACAGGAGATCTGCCCATTCCGGTTGCAGTGCTCACGGCAATGGCGTTAAGTGAGGGACGCAGATTGCTTATCTTGCCGTCTCCAGAGTTGGCTGACCAAGCAATCGCCGATGCCGCAGTGCTTGCCCCCTCGCTGCCCCTCTTCCCGCTTGCACCCGCCGATGATGAACAGGCGCTCGTTACGGGAGAGCGAATGGCACAGGTACGCGCCATCTTAACGGCAGAAGCGCCGTGCTTAATCATTACCTCAATCCACGCATTAATCCAACCCATCCCCGACCCTAAGCTCCTTTCTGCCGCCACCCTTCACCTCTCTGTCAATGAAACAATTGCATTTGACGCATTGCCTGAACGCTTGAGCGAGATGGGTTACCGCAGAGAGGAACTCGTGGTTGAACCCTTAACCTTTGCGGTACATGGTGGCATTCTTGATATTTGGGCCGCAGGCGAGCCAATGCCTGTACGCGTGGAATTCTTTGGCGATGAGATTGAAAGTTTGCGTTGCTTTGACCCGGCGACTCAGTGTTCTGTCTCACGTACCACAGCCATTACGCTCCCTCCCGCACCTGAGGCAAAGCTCAAAACTGTTCAGCTCTTGCCCCAACTCGCCGACTGCGCCGTCTGCATCCATGACACGCCCGCCGTGGAAGCAACGTTAGCGCAATTGCGTCCCCTCTCTTCCCGCGAAGATAATGTAACCTACTTCAATCGCCAACTAAGCACCTTCCAATCGCGCATTTGTCGTAGCGGCGAACCGCTCTATCCCGATGTGCCTGCCATTGCGATTGCCGCCGAGGCAATTAATGGCGTACGTGAAATCGCAGGGAAAGGCGGCACCCACAATCCAGACTTCTATGCCCGCATCCGAAAGGAAATGCTCCTTGATTTGGATGCGCGCGCTAGAAAGCGGGAGCAGATTTTGATTGGGGTGGATACCGATGCGGCTCATGAATTACTACTTCATGAATTACCCCCAGACAGCCCCATCACCCTCTTTAAGGCGGCACTCTCTGAAGGATTTACGCTCAAAAACCTCAATTTGACGTTGATCTCTCAGCGCGATCTCTACCCGACCCAACGCACTTGGCACCACGTCCGTAAACGTACCACCCCCGTCAGTGGCCAACGCCTAGAGTATTCCTTTGATGTTGAGCCCGGAGAATTGGTTGTTCACCTCTCGCACGGCATTGGAAAGTTTACGGGGCTCACGGAAATCGTGCTCAATGGGAAACGGACCGAGGTCTTTACGTTGGAATATGCCGACGGGACCAAATTACACGTTCCCACCACGCATGCCCACCTTCTCTCCCGTTATATCGGCCCAGACTCAAAGAAGGTGCGCCTACATGCATTGGATGGAAAACGCTGGGCAAAGGAACGAGAGGCTGCGCAGCGGGGCATCGAAGATCTCGCCGCGGGGTTGCTTGAGACGCAAGCACGGCGACGGGTCATTCCGGGCTTTGCCTTTGACCTCTCTGATCCATGGTTGGCCGAGTTTGAAGCAATGTTCCCATGGCAGGAAACGCCCGACCAGACGCGCGTCATCGCTGAAATTAAGAAGGATATGGCGGCACCCATTGCGATGGACCGCCTCCTCTGTGGTGATGCAGGTTATGGCAAAACGGAAGTGGCAATGCGTGCCGCTTTTATTGCGGTGACCAATCATAAGCAGGTTGCCCTCCTCGCGCCCACCACGGTTTTAGCGGAGCAACACTATGCCACCTTCTGCGACCGCATGGCACACTTCCCCATTCGCATTGAGGTCCTTTCACGTTTTCGCCCCCCTGCACAACGTCGCCAAGTCTGCAAAGCCGCCGAACGAGGCGAAGTGGACATCCTCATCGGCACCCACGCACTTCTCTCCGAAAATGTCAATTTTAAAGACCTTGGCCTGCTCATTATTGACGAAGAGCAACGCTTCGGCGTCGCCCACAAGGAGCGCCTAAAACGCATCCGAGCCTTGGTTGACGTGCTTACCATGAGCGCCACGCCAATTCCACGTACACTTTATCTCTCACTTACAGGTGCACGTGACCTCTCTTTAATTCAAACACCGCCGCTAAACCGCGTTGCGGTTGAGACCATTATTCAACGCGACACGGATGCACTCTTGGTTGCCGCGATTCGAAAAGAACTCGCACGTGGTGGCCAGGTCTTCTACCTTTACAATCGTGTTCACACCATTGGCCGCCTCTACGCACGCCTACAAAGCCTCTTGCCTGAAGCGAAAATTCTCATTGGGCACGGTCAAATGCCTGCCAAAGAATTAGCCGAAACCATGCGGCAATTTGAACAAGGAGAGGCCGACATTCTCCTCTCCACGACAATTATTGAGAGCGGAATCGATATCCCGCGCGCCAATACAATCCTAATTGATCGCGCTGACCGCTTCGGTTTGGCAGAACTCTACCAACTCCGTGGCCGCGTGGGACGCTCTTCCGTTAAGGGCTTTGCCTACCTCTTACTGCCGCCTGATGGGTATGTTGATAGTGATGGACGCAAACGACTTCAGGCACTTCGTCGCCACAGTGGCCTCGGTTCTGGATACGCCATCGCCATGCGCGACTTGGAAATTCGTGGTTCTGGCAACCTCCTCGGTGCCGCACAAAGCGGACACATCGCCGCAATTGGCTTTGGCCTTTACTGCCAGCTCCTCCGTCGTACGGTTGCGCGACTCAAAGGAGAACGCATCCCCGACTTGGTTGATGTCGAAATTTCCTTTGACTTCCTTGATGCTTCTCCTGGTTCTGAAGGCAATAATGCCGCATCCATCCCCTACAACTACGTCGAAGACGATGCTCAACGCATGAACGTCTACCGTCGCCTCGCCGAAGCAATCAACGAAAAAGAATTAAAAACCTTAGAGCGCGAACTCGTCGACCGCTATGGTCCCCTCCCCGATGCTGCCAAGCGCACCCTCCAACTCGCCGCCCTTCGTATGCTCGCCGCGGAAAAACAACTCGCCAAAGTAGAAGTAACCGAGAACCTCCTCTTCTGCTACGCCAAGCTCAATCACGCCCCCGTCCGCAACTACACCCGCCTCCCGCTTCCCGAAGAGAGCCCCGACCGCCGCCTCAAACGCCTCCGCACCATCTTAACCTCCATCTAAAACCACCCATCCTCCACCCTCAGGCTGGCTTTGTCTAGAGAGAGTCCCCTCGGTGCAGTCACCCCCGAGCATCCTTCTTTCAATCGCAGGCAGGCTCATTCGCCGCAGGCGTCTGTCCCGCAGCCTCACTCCATAAGCCCTAAGCGTGGTGCGGCAGGGTGCGCCGCCACCCTGCATCAGCATCTCGGTCACCCGCGGTGTCAGATGCCCCCCTTCCCCCTGCTCCCCAGGTCCCTTTTTAGAGTCACCTCGCAGGAGATGCCCTCTCACCACCTTCTCGTCCTTCTTCCAGCCGCAGGCTGCCTCATTCGCCGCTGGCGTCTATCCCACGCTCTTCCCTCGAGCCACTAAGCGTACTGCATCCCCGTGCGCAGTCACCCTCATAAGCGTGGTGCGGCAGGGTGCGACGTCACCCTGCATCAGCATCTCGGTCACCCGCGGTGTCGGGTGATTCCTC
>JAFYWN010000009.1 GCA_017558005.1 Kiritimatiellia bacterium
CCATTCTTTCTTCCATCCCTCTCTTAGAAACAAAAAAACCACAGCCATAGGCTCTGGTCTAAAAGAAAGGAATGGTCGGACCGTCGGGATTTGTTGGTCTGTAAGACCACTCCGCGTTAGCGGTCACCTCGGGTTTAAATCCCGACGTCCATTCTTTCTTCCATCCCTCCCTTAGAAACAAAAAAACCACAGCCATAGGCTCTGGTCTAAAAGAAAGGAATGGTCGGACCGTCGGGATTTGAACCCGAGACCTTTTGCACCCCAAGCAAACGCGCTACCAGGCTGCGCTACGGTCCGTATTTGGTGGGAGATACTGGACTCGAACCAGTGACCTTCTGCATGTCAAGCAGACGCTCTAACCAACTGAGCTAATCCCCCGGAGTGGGTTGAAAACGGAGCGTATTGTAACAAAAGCTTCTACTAAAACGCAAGTACTTTTTCAAAATAATTTTACTTTAATCATTTTGGTGGTACTGATGAAACGGAAAAGGTGCATTGAGGGATTGTTTTTTATTGGGATGTGTAGCGAAGGATGGTGGATGGAGATGAAACGCGGCGCTTAAAGGGTGAGGGGTTAACTGAAGGAGAAGAGAAGGGAGGATTGAGGGGAGGAATGGGCAGCGCGCTTTAGAAGTCAAATGAAGTGGCGGTGGGGAGAGACTTAGGGTGCGTGCCCTGCGGTATTGAGGTCGGGGTGAGCGCCTAACAAAGTTCTAACGTGTCACGTCGGTAGTTTTATAGTATTATGGTAGGAAATTAAAAGGAAACATTATGAGCCAAGCATTGATTTTAGTTGTTGAGGATGAAGAACCGATTCGTCTTTTAATTACAATGAATCTTGAGTCTGCGGGCTTTCGTGTGGCAAAGGCTAAGGATGGGTTTCAAGCATTGGAGGCAGTCCGTGCGCAACGTCCCGATTTGGTCTTATTGGACTGGATGCTCCCAGGGATAAATGGGCTGGATGTGCTTCGGAAGATGCAGCAAGAGCCTCAGTTGGCCTCAATTCCTGTCATCATGTTGACGGCGAAGAGCGAGGAGAGTGACATCGTTCTCGGGCTTGAGATGGGGGCGGTGGATTACATCACAAAACCATTTAGCAATAAGGTGTTGGTGGCGCGTATTCGTGCCCATTTGCGTTGGGAAGATGAAACGGTGGCGAACGGGGTAATTACGTATAAGCAACTTCGCTTGGACGTGAACCAACATCGTGCGTGGTTGGGCGAGGAGTTGCTCTCCTTGACAGCGGGTGATTTTGAGTTGCTTCGTTTGTTCTGTGAGTCTCCGGGTCATGTGTATACGCGGGGTCAAATTATCACGCGTACGAAGGGGGACGACTATCCAGTTACCGATCGCGCGGTGGATGTCCAGATTGTGAGCTTACGTAAAAAGTTGGGCGAATTTGGGCGTAATCTTGAAACGGTGCGTGGCATTGGCTATCGCATGAGCGTGTGAAGCCTCACGAATGGAATTCTGTGAAGTCAACTAAGCGACGGCGAATCGGTGGAGTGAATCTGTTATGAAACGGCGCGACTTTTTACTTTCCGTGCTTCCTGCGACTGCGGGTGTCTTGGTTATTCTGACCGTTATTCTGCTCTTTTTCCAATATCACTCCTTTCGGCGCAACTATATTGCAGATATCCAACACAGCCTTGGCACGCATGCGACCTTAGTTACGTTACTGTTGCAGGATGACATCGCCCGTAGAGACGTTGCGACGATTGCCGAGAAGATTCGTCCATTTCACAAAGAGCCTTTGCGCATTACGGTGATTGACGAATTGGGCGCGGTCGTGATCGACTCCGATCTTTCTGCGCTCTCTCGTGTCAGCCATATCGAACGCCCAGAGATCCAACGCGCCTCCGCTGAGACTGATAACTTTACCATTCGTTACTCCACGAGTATGCACGCGACGTTGATTTACAATGCCCGTCGCTTACCCAATGATTGGATTCTGCGCGTTTCACTTCCCGTGAATGCCTTTGATGATGCGTTTACGGAAGCCGTTGCGGCCATTCTCTTGGCGTTGGTACTTGGGATTGCCTTGGTCCTTGCTTTGATTTTCTATATTTTTAGGCGGATTCGTCCGGGCTTTATCTCACTCCAACGTGCCGCACAGGCCATCGCCGAAGGTCAACTCAATACGCCGATTGTCTTGCCCCATTCTGGCCTCTTGCGCGAGTTGTCACAGTCGATTGCCACGATGGCGGCGCAGTTAAAGGGGCACATTGCCACGTTGCAACACGAGAAGGACGAATTCAATACACTCTTTAATACACTGCGCGAACCGCTTCTTTACATCGGGAACAAAGGAGAAATCCTGCATGCAAACCACGCCGCAGTCCAACGCTTTGGCGAGTCCCTCCGTCACCCGAATGCAACAATTGAGACGATTGGCCTCGCGACCTTGAGTTCCCTCGTGGAGGCTGCCTTAGAGGAACTTCCTCTGGAGGCGCAGGAGATTTCTTACAATGATCACGGGGTCTCCTATGTCTTCCTAACGCACATCGCGCGGTTAGTCCATGAGAACAAGCCAAATCTTCTTCTGCTATTGACCGATGTGACGGATTTGCGTCGCTTAGAGGGCATGCGCACAGACTTCATTGCCAATGTCTCCCATGAGATTAAGACGCCCCTAACGGCCATTCTCTCTACGGTCGAGACTCTGACTGAGATGCAACTTGATCCCGCGAATCAGGCGCGTTGCTTTGATATCCTCACACGCCAGACCACTCGTTTGAATAATCTCGTGCAAGATATCCTCTCCCTTGCGACGATTGAACGTCGCCAAGCGAATGCCGTGCAAGATTTCCGTCGCATTGATTTGGTGCACATCATTGAAGATGCGCTCGCCGACTACCATGATGAGATTATGGCGCAGAAGGTGGCCGTCTCCTTCGTGCCTGACCCTCCGCCAGCAGTCTTCATCATGGGTGACGAACGCTTACTTGAGCATCTTTTCGGCAATCTCATCAATAATGCATTGCGCTATGCCAATGCCACGCGCTACACCGTAAGCTTTACGGAAACGGCGCGCCACATCACCGTTCATTTTAGCGACAATGGGGTAGGCATCGCCGCAGAACATCTCCCGCGCCTCTTCGAACGCTTCTATCGTGTGCAGAAGGAACGCTCCCGCGCCACGGGTGGGACGGGCTTGGGGCTCGCCATTGTGAAGCATATTGCGATCCTTCATCGCGGCAAGGTCTCGGTCACGTCCGAGTGTAACGTAGGGACGACCTTCTCTATTCGCTTCCGCCGTCCCTAACGACGTGACTTCATGCTAATTGTTACGAAACAAATTGCCGAAGGGGTTCAGCCTTCGGCAATTTGTTTACGAATTCATAACATTGCCCTAATCAAATCCTAACAGAGCTTTGCGATAGTAGTGGTAATCAATTGAAAGGAAAAGCATGAATACAGAACAACTCAGTTTAGAGCATCGGCTCTTATTGCTCCGTGATGAAATTAAAGCGCTTGAGGTTTCGGGTCTTTCGCCTGACATTTTAAAGGAGAAGTTGAAGCAGTTAATGAAAGAGCGTGCCGCGCTTGAGGATGAGCTCATCAACTGTGTTGTTGATCCAGCGAATGACTATCATGTTGAGTCTTGGCATGGCCTTCGTGATGGCTTACTTGCCGCGGTGGAATCGCTTCATGCGAATTTAGATAAAAAGCGAGAAGCCCCTGCGCCTAAAGAGGGATTGATTACGCGAACATTTAAAGCCATTACAGCCCGTCCCTGGCTTGCGTGGATAACCACGTTCTGTTTTGTCTACTTACTCTTAGTGGCAGTCTCTTCCTTAGGTGAAAGCTTCAAACTGCTCTTTGGGGGCGCGGAAAGTGCAAAGTCACTCTTTGCCTTTGCGACCAATCCCTTCATGGGATTAATCATGGGCATCTTGGCGACTGCGATTATTCAATCGAGCTCTACGACCACCTCAATCTGCGTGGCCCTCTGTGCCGCTGGCTTACCCATCCAAACTGCAGTTCCAATGATTATGGGTGCGAATATTGGCACCTCAATTACCAATACACTGGTCTCACTCGGTCACATCGGACATCGCAGAGAGTTTAGAAGAGCCTTTGCGGCGGCTACGGTTCATGACTTCTTCAACCTCACTGCGGTGTTGATCTTCTTCCCGCTTGAGATGACCTTTGGCCTCCTTGAAAAGTGTTCGAAGGGTTTGACCACGCTTTGCTTCGGTTCGGGTGGGTTTAACCTTGATTCGTTCAACTTTATGAATGTGATTACGCGCCCCACGACCACGGCCTTCAAGCAACTCTTCGTCGCGACACCTGGTCCAGAATGGATTGGCGCTTTGTTGTACACGCTGTTTGGGTTGGCCCTCATCTTCTGTTCGATTCTCCTCCTTGGGAAGTTGCTTCGCATCCTCTTAACGGGACGTGCCGAACAGATTTTCCGTTCTGCTGTGGGTAAGAGTCCCCTCGCCGCAATTGGGAGTGGTGCTTTGATTACCACCCTTGTTCAGTCAAGCTCCACCACCACCTCCTTAATCGTCCCTCTTGCAGGGGCGGGTTTAATGAAGTTGCGCCAGGTCTTTCCCTTCACCTTGGGGGCGAATATTGGTACGTGCGTAACCGCACTCCTTGCCGCACTTGCGCTTTCGGGAGAGGGAGCGGATTTGGGGCTTCAGATTGCCTTTGTTCACTTCTTCTTTAATATCTTTGGTGTCATCATCATCTTTGGGATTCCCTTCTTACGTCGTCTCCCAATGGTGGCTGCCTCAAGTCTCGCGCAATTGGCCAGTAAGAAGCGTTTGGTCGCACTCATCTATGTTGTGGGCGTCTTTTTTGTACTCCCGCTCATTTGCTTGGGTGTCTACCAACTCTTTCGTTAAGCGCTAACGGAAATCAAACAAAACGACGATCGCCATTGCGGTCGTCGCTTCATTTTGGAAGTGGAAATAAAAGGGATGCCGGCGAATGAGACCGTCACTTATCGCGTAAGGAAGGCGCCTCGACGGGGCGCAGAGGGATTGATTTGTCCTCCCATGAAGACGGGCGCGCCATTGACCATTACCGTGTCCACCCCCGTGGCGAAGGCATGCGAATAGTGATAGTCGGCCGTGTCGCGCCAGGTGTTGGGATTGAGGAGCACAAGGTCTGCATAAAATCCTTCTCGGATCTCGCCTCGTTCGCGAATGCCGAAGGCTTTCGCTGGCAACGAGGTCATGCGTCGGATGGTCTCCTCGGGGGTGAATCCAAGTTGTTCGGTGAGTGTGCGATAGTATTTGGGGTGAGTGCCATAAGCGCGCGGGTGAGGCGTATCCCTGCCTAAAGCCCCCCACGGCGCTCGCAACGATGCATCGGAGCCTGGCATCACCCAGGGCTGCTTCAAAATGGTGTGCAGATTCTCTTCACACATGCTGAAGAAGAAGGCACCCGTGCGACTCCTGTCCATGCGGAGAATCCAAGTAATGACGGCTCCCATCGTGCGACAGGTCGCGCGCATGATTTCCCCCACCGTTTTACCCGAGCAGGGACGTGTCTCTGCAGTCCAAGTACCCCCAATCATAATGGCATCAGGGTCACGGCCAGAGGCATCAATCTCTGCGGCAATCTGTCCACAGGTGCGCACGTCATCCAAACGTTTGAGAATCTCTGCATTCCCGCCTGCCGCTGCCCAATCGGGCAATACGATGTCTAAGTCAGTGCCAGAGGAGAGGTAGGGATAACGGTCCGAGTGGAGGTGGAGCCCTTCCGCACGCGCCGCTTCAATCTTTTCCAATGCCGCCAGGAGCTTGTGCCAATTGTCCCGTCCGCCTGTCTTCAGATGGGAGATTTGGGTGCGGATGCCCGTGGCACGGGTGAGGGCGAGGACTTCATCGATCGCTTCTAAGAGTTGGTCACCTTCACTGCGCATATGGGTGGCATACATGCCGCCTTTTTTGGCGCAGGCTTCGGCCAGGCGCAACACCTCTTCTGGACGGCTATGGACGCCAGGGTGGTAGATGAGTCCCGTGGTCATGCCCCACGCACCTTCATCTAAGGCTTGTTCCAAGTTGTGAATCATGCCATCGATTTCGGCGGGTTCTGCGGCTCGCGGCGCATCGCCCATTACACCTTTGCGCAATGTATTGTGCCCCGCAAAGAGGATAAAGTTGGTGGCAGGTCGCGCCGCTTCAAAGCAGGTACGATAATCGGCCACTGTGGTCCAATTCGGCCCCACGCAGGGTGCTTGACCCGGGCGGGCAGGGTAGGTTTGCGCTTCCCAATCGGAGGGAAGGCGCGCATTGTTGAGGCGGGGGGCCGCACTTCCCCCGCATTGTCCGCCGATTTCGGTGGTAACGCCCTGCGTGAGTTTACTGGGTGAATAGGGATCAATGAGCAGAAAGGCATCAGAGTGTGTGTGCGCATCAATGAAGCCTGGCGTCAACCACATCCCTTTCGCATTCCGTTCTTCTGGGGCTTGCGTGGCACTGAGGTCGCCCACGGCTACAATCTTTTCGCCTCGAATCCCCACGTCTTTAATCGTTGGTTTGGCGCCTGTGCCGTCAAAGACTGTGGCATTGCGAAAGATAAAATCAAATTCCATAGCGTAATGACCTTTTGTGAATAATGGCCGTGGGGTGTTCTGAGTTCGGAGTTCTGGGTTTTGGGTTCCGAGTTTGAGGGCCTGAGTGCTGAGCTTGAGGTCCCGAGTTTTGGGTTTAGAGCTCTGGGTTCAGAGGTCAGAACGTCCGAGTTGGGCGAGGCTTAGAAGAGCCCTTCAGTGATGATATTGGCAATCACTGGCCCTAACAACACAATGAGGGTGGCCGGGAAGATGAAGAGTAAGAGCGGGAAGAGCATCTTTGTGGGGGCTTCATGGGCCAGTTTCTCTGCACGCTCAAAGCGTTCGCGACGGAGTTGTTCTGCTTGAATACGCAGAATTGACCCGAGGCTAACGCCAAGTTCGTCGGCTTGAATGAGTGCAGAGCAGAGAGTTCTCAATTGCGGGAGGCGTACGCGTTCAGAGAGGTTGCGGAAGGCCACCTTTCGGGTGGTACCGATTTGAATCTCGCGTTGCATCCGTAAAAGTTCTTCATTGAGCGGATCTAAGGCGCGCTTTTCGCAATTTCTGCGGACTGCACCCATAAAATCCATACCCGCTTCGACCGAGAGGGTGAGCAGGTCTAAGACGAAGGGTAATGCGCGTAAAATGCTCTTCGCACGGCGTTCGCGCATGGTGCGTAGCCAGTGCAGGGGCCAACACCATGCGAGCAAGGTGCCGACCAACCATATTGGGAATGCATTCGTGCCTAATGGGATGAAGAAGAGTAGGAGGAATAATCCCACAATGAGGGGCACAAGCATGCGCAGACCCGTGAATTCGCGCCCCGTAAGGAGCCCCTCATAACCTGCTGCCATGAGTTGCCACGTCGCAGTATTAATCGTGGCGCGGAGGCTTTGGCGACGCAGAATTGTCTCCAAATTGGGCACAAAGGGGAGTAGCAGACGGAAAAGGAGGGGCAATTTTCGTTCTTGTTGGCGTCCATCCGCGAGTGTTACGTAGGTGATTTGCAATGCAAAACTCATGACATACCACGTCAATGCCGCGATGCAAATGGCCCAAAAGAGAATTGAAAACCAATAGAGAAAAACCATCACTTGCCTTCGCCTTTCGTGTGTTAGACGTCAATCGTGACGATTTTACGGATGAGTAATCCGCCGACGGCTACCAATGCCGTCACGGCGAATAGGGTGACACCTCCCATTAATGAACACACAAAGGGCATCATGAGGGAGGGCTTGAAGATTAACATGCCAATGCCGAGCAGGAAGGGCATCGCACCAATGATAATCCCTTGGAGGCGACCTTGTGCCGTGAGGGTGCGAACGTGTTGGTGAATGCGTAAGCGCGCACGGATGGTTTCGGCAATGGTGTCAAAGATTTCGGTGAGGTTTCCACCTGATTTGCGCGAGATGTCAATCGCCGTGCAGACGAGGGTTAAGTCTTCACTTCCCACGCGTTGCTCTAAAGCACTGAGCGCATCGGAGAAGGAGACGCCCACGCGAAGCTGTTGTAGGAGAAGGGCGACTTCTTGTTTGATGGGATTTTCTGACCCCTCAACGACAGACTCGAAGGCTTGGTTGATTGAAAACCCCGCGCGAAGTGCATTGGACATCATCGGGAGCGTATCTTGAAGTTGGAGATTAAAGCGTTCAAGACGACGCGCCTTGAGGTGGCTAACGATCCATTTGGGGAGATAAAATGCCGCAGTCGCAGGGAGTGTGGCAATGATAATTCCGAGCAGGAGAATCCAGGGTGGTTCAATTCTGCAGAAGGGCAACATCACCAAAAGGAAGACCGTGGCAGCAGTGAGGATGCCGATGTCCACCAATTTTCTCGCCGGAATGAAGAGGAAGAGCGATTCTAATGACTGTGAGATTTCGTCTTCATAGACAGAGGTTGCCTCACGGGCACTTTCGGAGAAGGCTGAGGCGAAGGCCCAGACGAGTCCTGCCGCCGCGATCCCCGCGAGTGTCAGTGCACTGATGACCCACACGTTCATTCTGCCTCCGGACGGAAGAGTGCGGGGTCTAACGTGAGCCCTCGCACGGAGAGGGTGTCAAAGAAGGTCGGCATTGCACCCGTGGCGGTGAGTTTTCCTTGAATGCGTCCATTGGCATCAAGCCCGGTCTGACGGAAGACAAAGAGGTCTTGCATCACGATTTGCTGACCTTCCATGCCGGTGATTTCTGAAATCGCCACAATCTTACGCGAACCATCACTGAGGCGTGCCTCTTGGACGATGATTTGTACTGCACTGGCGACCTGTTCACGGATGGCGCGACTGGGTAAATCAACGCCAGACATCAGCACCATTGTTTCCAAACGGCTAATCACATCGCGTGGACTATTGGCGTGGACCGTGGTGAGTGAACCATCATGGCCGGTGTTCATCGCTTGCAGCATGTCCAGCGTTTCGCCGCCACGACATTCACCTACGATAATACGATCTGGACGCATACGCAGGGCATTGCGCACGAGGTCGCGGATGGTCACTGCGCCTTTGCCTTCAATATTGGGCGGACGGGCTTCTAAACGCACCACGTGGGGTTGCACTAAGCGAAGTTCTGCCGCATCTTCAATGGTGAGAATGCGGTCGGAGGTGGGGATAAATCCAGAGAGAACATTGAGCAGGGTTGTCTTACCAGAGCCCGTACCACCTGCGACGATGATGTTTTTGCGCAGTTTAACGCACGCTTCCAAAAAGGCGGCAATGGCGGGTGTCCAGGTGCCGTAGCGAACAAAGTCTTCGGTGGTCAGGACGCGCTTGGCAAATTTACGAATGGTGATGCAGGGTCCGATAAGGGAGAGCGGAGGGATAATCGCATTCACACGCGAACCATCCGCAAGGCGTGCATCCACATAGGGTTGGCTCTCGTCAATGCGTCGACCTAAGGGCGCTACGATGCGTTCAATCACCGCTAAGACGCTCGCGTCATCCATAAAGGTCTGGTCGGTGAGCACGAGGCGACCGTTGCGTTCCACATACACTTGCTCAGGGCCATTAATCATGACTTCGGTCACGGAGTCATCGGCCAAAAAGCGTTCCACAGGGCCTAAGCGGACGGATTCATCGTAAATTTCATTGACCAAATCATCGGGATCAATGCTCGCCGGCAGTGCGCCACGTTCGGAGACTTCATCCAAAATCGCTTGCAGGGTTTCACGAACGCGTTTGGCCAGTTCGTCTGCCGAGATGGAGCCCGCCGTTAAGCGTTTGAGGTCGAGTCGGCGTACTAATTCGTCATGAATTTGGGATTTTACGGTCTGACGAAGGGCGCGCGCCTTGTAATTCACAGGGGGCGGGGCGGGTTCAGAGACGGGGGGTGGCATCGCAGGGGCGGCCGCTACGGATGGCGCAGGAGTGGGGGCGGGGGCTTGCGGAGCGGGTTGCTTGGGCTGCACACGAAAGACGGTGTTGCCCACCGAAACAATCGTTGAGGCGTCCAATTTGGACGATGTTGTCACTGGCACTGAATTCACAATGGTGCCATTGGAGGAGCCCAAATCTTCAATCCATGCCTCCGTGGGAGAGAGGATTAACTTCGCATGCAGTTCGCTGACGCTCGAATCTTCCAAATGAATCGGACACTCAGTCCCGCGGCCAACGATATACGCGCCGCAGGGCAGGGTGATTTGTTGGGCCGATTGACCAGGAAGGGCGATCGTAATCAGATAGTCCACGGCAGCTCTCCGACTATTTCTTGCGCAGAAGTTCTTTCTGGCGACGCTGGTTTAATTCTTCCAAAGAGGTGCGAATCTGATCAAAATTGATTTGCTGTAAATCCTTTTCATAGTGCAAATCTTCAGGATTACGCAAGGCAAGCGTTAGGCGACCGCGCATCTGTTCGGCAAAGGTGAGCACTTCTGCTTCGTGAGGGGAGACTTGCAGCGTGACCAAAGAGTAGTTGAGATCGCCCCCACGATAGGTGGTGGCAGTCTCTTTGCCAGTGGCCAAAACTAAGACATCTTGCAAAATCGTCATCGTGACCAATTCGGTCGCGCCTTCCACCGTCTTGCTGGGGAGGGTGAAGGTGCCCAAAACATCCACGTGGTCCGTGGGGCGAACCATGTGGCTGACACTTGCTGCTGCCGAAACCGAGATGGAGATCGCACGCATCTTCGGCGGGAGGAGGGTGGAGAGTCCACCTGCGCCAGGTGCGCCACCTTCAATGTCGCTCCACAAGAGGGGCTGACGACCGCTGACCCCCACGGCCAACTTGCGCCCGACCAATCGCATAGCAGTATTACCATCGGGACGGATGGTCTGCTCGCGCAGCGCACGTTCGGGGAAGGTCAAAATGCCGAGGTCGGCCATCGTTAAGGTGGTTCCCGCAGGCAGGGATTTTACTAGGACGACCACATCAATGCTACGATTCTTTCGGTCAAATGCCGCCTTTTCACGTTCGAGGGCTTGCTTCTGCGCAGAGATGTAAGAACCCGTCAAAAAGGCTGCTATGAGTCCTGCGACAACGGAAACGATGAGGATAATCTTCTGTTTCATTGGATTTCCTTCTGAATTGCGAGCATCACATGGGTGTCAGGGTCGCCCTCTGTGGCATGCACAAAGAGGGTGAGATTCTCTTTTTGCCATAAAGTGCTATTGAGCGGCATCCATCCGTCTGCAGTGGCGGTTGCGGCGAACGCAGCCAAAAGGGATTCGGGCGATTGCGTGGAAGAACCACTGATAAAGCGAGAGTGGGTCGCATCAATGACATAGTTGCATGAAATATCCCACGCTGGCAAATCAGAAGGATACGTGCATTGACCGCGAATAGAGGTAAAATCGTCGTGAAAAACGTACACAATTTTGCCCACCGTGATGACCTTTGCCTTCAGCTTGCGTAAAGGTGCTGAAGAGGAAAACTCGGGCAACCGCCATACATCGGCCAAAACAGACTTTCCATTGACAATCATCGTCTGCGACATGACCTGTTGCGCCTTTAACATTACTAAGACATCTTCAGGCGTCTGCATGGTGACCTGTTGGTAGACATCTGCCACCAATAACGCCGCCACTGCAATAAACGGCAAAACAATCAATTTACGTAAAAAAGGATTCTTTGGCAATTTCATAGAAATAGTATAACACATTGCCACCCCCGCCACTACATTAATAAATAAAAAGGAGCATCTGCGGCACGGCACAGTTAACGGGCGGCAGAGTCGCAGGTTAGTGGCTTCGCCACGGTAGGGGCGGCGATAAATGCAGTCTTCTAACTAGCCGCTATCCAGTGTGGTACCAAACGACGGGGACGCTACGCTCCCCGTACCCCTCGCACCCTCGCTTTTCTCTCTTTTTCTCCTTGTGAGCACCAGTAAAAGCATCCGTCAGGATGCGTAGCGTGCAGGACTCACCACGGCCGCGGTGGGCCGTGGCCACGATAAACTACGCTGCCGCGGTGGGCCGTGGCCACGATAAGGGAGGAGCTTCGCAGTGGGTAGGATATGCGAGATTCTTTTCTTCGCAGCCTTTGTAAAGGCGAGTCCGCAGGACGAGCACGGGGGAGAGCGCCCTGCGCTCTCGCAGGGGTGTGGGGGCGGCGTCGCCCCCACATCATCCCTTCTATTCCTTCTATCCCTTTTATCTCTTCAAAATCCTTTTATCCCTTCAAAATTCTCTTCAAAATCTCTTACGCAGGTTTGTCACTTTTTCGAAAATTTCGGCGATTTTTCGGCTGTTGAAAACTTTTTTGAGTTATCAACAAGTTATCAACAATTCACCTTTTTCGACGCAGTTTTTTGAAAATCTTTCGGCAGATCGGCCCGTTTTCGGCACTTTTGCTCAACTTTGTTAAAATTGCATAACTCGTTGAGAAATAAAGAGATAAGACGAAAATTGGGTGAAATCAACTCCGCTACAGCGGCTTCCTTGCGAAAAATTGGACCAAGAGTGATAGAAAAGTTATCAACAAGTAGTAGCTTTTTTGGGAAAGCTAAAGAAATTTCGGGTCAATATCAGCGAAATTGGCGAGCAATATCAGCGAAATTCCCGAGCAAAGTCAGCGAAATTGGGTGACCAAAGTCGCCGATTTTCAAGCGGAAATTTCGCCTACTTATCGCGAAATTTTCGCTTACCTGGGTCGGTAGAGTTGACTACTTGGCTCCGTTTTGCTACACTTTTAGTGTGCGTAGAGAGAAGAGGATTGTTTCGCCATAGTTTGGAGTTTTGGGGTGACTCGTCGCCAAGCGTTCTTCTTTCCTTTTTGACATATCTTCCTTTGTTCGGGTCTCTTCTTACCCCGCGATTATATTGTGCAATATTCAGTTTAAATTTAGCTGTCTGAAGTTGGTAAAACAATTGTTTTGGTAAGATGTAAGAATGAAATTGTTGAGGATAGTTGTTGTATGGTTGCTTGTAGGTGTAAGCATTGCCTTGGGTGAGGGGGCGGTGTTGGATTGGTCGGCATATCAACAGAGGATGAGCGACAAGTCGTCTTCATTTATTGTGGGTAGTCATTTCTTAATTGATGCAATAGAGGTCGTTAGTAAAACAGTTGAAAATGCGGTTTTGGGTCAGCACAAGATCATAGGGTGTGGACATTTCTATGACAGGAAGGCCTCTCAAATGTACTTCTTTTGTGAGGTCGTCTATAGGACGGAGTTGGATAAAACACTCTATCGTGTTTTTGTCTTTAGATGCGAGAAAACGCTCTTGTTAGAACGACAGACTGAAAAAAAGCCGTATTGGAGAATGGCTGCTATCCCACCATTTCAAAATTGCGTAGATCTGCGTACATGCCCCTTGAAACGCGGTGTTGCACTCTTTGAAAAAACAATACGCGAATGGAATAAAGCCCCAAGTCTCGTTGCAGTTTATGCAATTCCAGAAAAAGATACCATCCGATGGTGTTTTTATGGTGGAATGGTATGGGCAGAAGCGGCTAAAGAGATGGGATTAGGTGGCGATTACAACATTTTTTTGGATAAGCCGATGCGATGTGTGGTTCAGTTTCTGGGTGGGAAGTAAGGGATAGGCTTTAGTTTTAGGATTGCGCAGGGCCTTTCTGTACGTTGTTTAGGTGGGGGTTTGCATTAGAAGTCGGCTAAGCCTCGGCTTCTTTTGACAAGGCGGGGTGGTTATGAGAGAATAGACCCCGTATTTCTCTTTGGATGCCTTGGAATGAGGCTGGAATTGTTCGTAGGTGATGTGCGAACACAATGGGTGGATTGATGGGTATGATGACCTTTCTCAAACGGGCTGCAACATTTTTGACGACGTATACGTCTGCAATCATTATTTTGGTTTCGGTGGTGACCTTTTGCCAACCCCAACTCTTCATGTGGGTGAAGGGGGATTGGCAGACGGTGGTTTTGGGTATTATCATGCTTACGATGGGCATGACGTTGAAGCCGCAAGATTTTGCAGTATTGGTTCAGCGGCCTGTAGATTTATTAATCGGTGCGTGTGCTCAGTTTACTTTGATGCCTTTGCTCGCGTTTGGCTTGGTTCATCTCTTCCAATTGCCAACGGGAATCGCGGTGGGGCTTGTCTTGGTGGGGTGTTCGCCAGGGGGTGTTTCTTCGAATTTGATTACTTTTTTGAGTAAGGGCGATATCGCATTTTCGGTGGGGATGACCACGGTTTCAACGTTGCTTTCGCCGATTTTGACACCGTTATTGATGGTGCTTCTCATTGGTAATCGCGTGGATATTCACGCGATGGCGCTCTTTAAATCAATCCTAATTGTCACCCTTTTACCGATTGGCTTGGGATTAGGGGCGAATCTCTTATGGGGGAAGTCGAGCCGTTATCAGGCGATTTGTGGCGTTATGCCTGGGGTGTCGGTGCTGGCCTTTGCCTGTATTGTGGGCGGAGTCGTGGCGTATAACGGCGCACGTTTCTTTGATTCGGGCCTGCTCATTTTTGTGGGTGTCTTTTTACACAATCTCTTGGGGTATGGCACTGGTTATTTGGCTGCCTTGGCGGCGCGAATGCCATTGGCCAAACGTCGCACGGTGGCCATTGAGGTGGGGATTCAGAATGCGGGTTTAGCCACGAATTTGGCCACGAATCACTTCGCATTTCACCCTGAGGCGGCAATTGCGGCGGCGGTGAGTTGCGTTTGGCACTCCATCTCTGGAACGCTAATCGCGGCCTTCTTCCAATTGATTGACGCGCGCAAACAGAAGCATGCGCCCCGTGCGTGAGGGGACTCACGCAGTGCGTGGGCTAGGCATTAGGAGAGCAGGGAGCGGAATTTGAGGTTGAATTTCGCGAGGTATTTTGAGAGTCGGTCAGTGTGATTGGCCGACTTTTTTGCGCGCATGGAGACGGCATAGAGTTTACGGGCGGCATCTGCCATGGAGTCTGAGGTGCGGCAGACGCGAATGACGTGGGCGAGCTGCACGAGGTCAAAGGCGTCGTAGTGTTCGGCATAGTCTGCGCCGAGGTGGGTGGCGAGGAGGTTTTGCGTCTCGGCATCGTCGGATGCTTGGTCTGCGGGGGTGGGGGTGACGCGCGCAATTTCTTCTTCTACGAGGTCTAAGGTGATACGACCGCCATCGGCGAGGGTTCCCATGCGAGTGACCATGGCATTGAGATCACGGAAGTTGCCCTCCCATTGGGTGGTGGGATGAAGGGCGTAGTCTAAAAAGCGTTCGCGCGCCTGTTTGTTAAAGGAGATGAATTTTCCAGTGCGGGAGGCGTAACGATTGAGTTCGTACTCAAGGTTGGGGGCGATGTCTTCGCGGCGTGCGGCCAACCCCGGGAGGCAGAAGCTCCAGAGATTGATACGCGCCAAGAGGTCGCGACGGAATTTGTTATTACGCACTTCGGCTTCAAGGTCACGATTGGTGCCGCAGATGAGTTGGAAATCACTCGTCTCATCGGCGGTGGCCCCGAGGGGACGGAAGGTTTTTTCTTCGATTGCCTTAAGGAGAAGGGTCTGCGCTTCTAAGGGGAGTTCGCCGATTTCATCCAAGAAGATAATGCCGCCATCGGCCTCTTTTAGGAATCCAGTGTGGTCGGTGCCCGCGCCAGAGAAGGCTCCCTTTTTATGACCAAAGAGGGCAGATTTCGCCAAGTCGCCGCCAAGGGTGGCGCAGTTGACAGCAACGAAGCGGCCCTTGACTTTACCCGTTTGCTTCTTGAGGAGATAGATTTGCTTGGCGAGTTGGGTCTTGCCGGCACCCGTGGGACCGCTAAGGAGAATGGGGTCAATCGAACGCACAGCGACGCGTTCAATCGTTTCAATCAACCTATTGAAGGCGGGGCTTTTGGTATCAATGCCCTGCTTTAGGAAGGTGAGGTCGTCTTGACGTTCGGATTCAAAGCGTGTGGCGAGTTTGTCATAACGCGACAGGTCGAGGTCAATAATCGTGTGGGTGCCTTTGGGGTCTTTGGAGTGGCGGACGTGCCCCTCTTTTGGGGTGGTCTGAATGAGTTTGGCAGGGAAGTGCCTGGATTCTGCTAAGAGGAAGAGGCAGATCTGCTCCACGTGTGAACCCGTGGTCATATGGATGTAATAATCAGTCTTTTCCTCGTGGAAACAGGGGCTTTTGGAGTAGTCATAGAATTTTTCATAGACCTCTTCAAAGTCCCATGGGTTCTGAAGCTCAATATTGTCAAAGATGACTTCCGTTTCGGGGGAGACGGAGGCGATGTCTTCTTTAATGCGGTTGGCAAGCGGTAGAAATTCACGATTGAAGATGAGGTGCAACTCATCAATGGGCAGGGTGTCTTGTTGGACAAGGCCAATGGTGGGGCGCCAAGTATCCCAACGGGTGGGGCCGTAGCCGCCATGTGCGTCTTTTTGTGTGCCAAGCACAGAGATAACGGTAGTCTTCATGAGGATAAGTTAACATAAAACTGGATAGTTTGTCTATTTTTTTGGATAGTTTTTGTGGATAATTGTTATTTTGTTGAAGGGGATGTTTGGAAGTTAGCCTTCATTGCCCGCACGCGTATTCTTTTACTATGGTAAGGGCGTGGGGGTGTTTTCATGTTTTTTTGATGAAAAAAAGATTTTTTGTTTTTTTTATTTCGGCATTTGGCACGGCAGGTGCAATGAAGACAGTGCTGGTTTGTCAATAAAGGTTTTGGCACGCAAGAAGAAAGGAATTTAAAAATGAAAAAGAACGTATCGATTGCGCGAGCATTGAAGGAAAAGAATCGTATCGCAGGTCGGTTGCGACAGGCCTTGGAGGAAGTGGGAAAGGAAAACTCTCAAGATGTGCGTATTCCGCGTGGGGTTGATGTCTTGGAGATGTACGAACAAGCCAAGCAATTACGGGCACGATTGTTGGCTACGAAGCGTGCGATTGCGGAAGCCAACCATGCGATCGTCGGGAAGATTCTGGAGTTGGATGAGGTTAAGGCACAGATTGCCTTCTTGAATGGTCTGAATGTGAAGGAGGGGCGGTTTGTGACGACACGTTATTCGGAGACGATTGAAACGGAGGTGACGGCCGTAATTCAGAAGGCGCAAGTCTTGAAAGAAGTGGAGGTACTTCAAAAACAAGCGGATGCGCTTCAAGATGAGTTGGATAACTTTAATGCAACAACGTTTGTGGAGATTGAAGTGGACTGAGTAGGATTTAAAAAAGTCACACCGCTACATCTTCTGCAGGCTTATACCTGCATGACAATTAACGGGATTGAAACGCCCTCGCATGAGGTTTAAACCTTAAAGGGTAAGTGCTTAATCCGTAAATTGAAAAACTTAAATCGTAAACCTTATTTTTAGATGGAGTGATGTGACTTTCTCTCAAGGGAATTAGGGTGAAAACGTTATGAACCTTGGGAGTTTTCTTTTTGATTTTTGGATGAACAGCATGAGTGATGAGTAATTTCACTAAAAACTTGAACAAGGAGGTGACAGATGAACATTATTAAGACTGGTGAATATTATCGTATTTTTGGCAATGGCGTTCAGGTTGGGAAGGTTCTATCCCCAGCGATGTATGAAGTCGTCTTTGTAAAGAATGATGGGTTTTATTTGCGTGCAACACCGAATCCAGTGGTACAAATTGGGAAGGTGTATGGTCGCATGACCGAACGGATTGAGAAGGTGCTAAAGAGTTATGCGCTTTCACAACGTAATTTAGGTGTGATTCTTTCTGGTGCGAAGGGCATTGGGAAGTCGCTCTTTGCAAAGTTAATTTCGTTACGGGCGATTGACGAGGGGCTACCTGTTATTATGGTAAACCAATACTATGAGGGTCTTCCACAATTCCTGGCGTCAATTGAACAACGGTGCATGGTGTTGTTTGATGAGTTTG
Organism: Kiritimatiellia bacterium; assembly: GCA_017558005.1. GTDB lineage: Bacteria > Verrucomicrobiota > Kiritimatiellia > RFP12 > DVOR01 > Spyradenecus. Next base: position 17,735 of record JAFYWN010000009.1, read on the forward strand.
ATAAGAACTTCTTTGACCCTTCACGTGAAACAGAAGATCATACTGCTGTACAAGATTCGTTTTTAACCTTGTTCGATGGAGTGTATGCGTCAAATAAGTTGTTTGTGATTACGGCGAATTCTTTGGGTAGACTCTCGGAATTCTTAATTAATCGTCCAGGACGTTTCCGTTATCACTTACGCTTTACTTATCCCGATGAGGCAGAGATTCGCCAATTTTTAAAGGATCAATTAGGCGAGGCTGCAAATCCAGAAGAGGTTGATAATGTGGTTAAGTTTTCCACGATGGTCCCATTATCGTATGACTGTCTTACTGCGATTGCTTCAGAATTGGTTTTAGGAGAGAGTTTTGATGCGTGCCTTGAAGTGCTCAATATCTTGAATGTGACGGGTTATCACTACTACAGTGCACGGGTGCGCTTTGCAAGTGGTGAAGAATTGCAACAGCGTTGGGTTGGGCAGCATAACTTCTTTGATAAGTCGCGCGATGCGATGTATCTGAATATTGATCTTGAAGGCATTTCAGGCACTCAGGAGGTGGAACTTGGCACACTATTAATGAAATGTGGTGATGTTCGAAAGTGTGGCACGTTTTTGCAGGATGGTAGTATTGTTATTCCATACGAAAACGGTCGTAACTTTCGTTGGGTACAAAAGAGCTCAAAGGGTCGCCAATTGGATGAGCGCTACAAGGCACCAATAGAATTGATCTTAGAGTCTGGGGCTGGGCACCGTCAAGTTTCATTTAAGGATTTGTTTTAAGGTCTAATCGCATAAGAAAGAGGTGTAAGATGAACGAACAAACACGTAAATTTGATATCTATCAAGGGCATGGTGATCACAATGAATGCGTGAATGGCTATGAGAATGAGGCGGAGTTTTTTGGCGAGTGGTTGCCTCGTGCGTGCCAAGAGGGGACTGTTCTGGCTGCTACAAATGAAAAGGTGCAATGGTATCGTGAAGCGGATGAAGACGTTAAAGACGGATTGAAAACGCTTGAAGAAGGGCATGTAGTATTGCTTGGAGATGGCTCCGGTCCTGTACGTTTGGCAGTTTTGTTGGTAGGGGATAAGGAAGAGAAAAAGTTTGAACTCGCCTCTTTCTATCCCGAATGCGATGGTGTCGCGGTTCGTATCCGTTTGACGGAGATTCATGAATGGGCTGCAGGGTTAGAGGCGACGTTAGAAGGTGAACTGGTTGACTGTGAAGATCGGCAAGTGGCTTTTTTTGACACGCGTTATGTCTTCAACAAAGATCAGTATAAGGTCGGTGAAATTTATACGTTTAATTTGGCGGCGCTTGCCAATACTGCGGAAGTTTTGCCAGAGGAGAGTCGTGAGATTCGCATTGAAGGTGAACGTGCGGTGGAACACTATCGGATGAGAGGTGAAGAAATTTCCTATGATGAATCGGGTAATGTGAAGCCGATAATCTTTCGATTGGATGAGCTGGTGGCCTTGTTTCAATTGGATGCAGCTTATCCAGATGATGCGGAGTTTCAGTCTCCAGTAATTGATGATGTTGAAACATTTGAGAAATTCAATACATCGTTTTACCAATTCAAGATTGGTATTGCGCGAGGGTGTGAAGAATCGGTTGAGATTCCCTTGATTGCAAAACAGGCACTGTTTAACGAAGTGCCAACCGTTGGTGAGCCTGTTCGTGGACATCTGTGGTTACATGGGCATTTGGTTTTAGGCTAAAAAAAGTAGAAAGGATTTGAGAGATGAGTGATGAAATGATTGTGATTGATGGTGCCATGGGTGAAGGTGGTGGACAGATGCTGCGCACGGCGTTAACGATGAGTGCGGTAACTGGAAAGCCCTTTGAGATGGTGAATATTCGTGCGAAGCGCGAGGTGCCAGGATTGCGGCGCCAACACTTGACGGGATTGCGCGCTGCTGCAGAGATCTGCGGAGCGGAGGTGACGGGGGATGAGGTTAAGTCGATGCGCGTGACCTTCCGTCCGGGCGCAATTAAGGCGGGCGACTACCGTTTTAGTATCGGGACGGCAGGGAGTGTGACCTTGGTGGCGCAGACCGTGGTGCCGATTCTCTTGTGCGCAGATGCTCCTTCGAAGGTGGTCATCACGGGTGGAACACATGTATCAATGGCTCCTACGTGGGAATTCTTTGAGAAGACCTACGTGCCACAGTTGCAGGCAATGGGAGCAGAGGTCAAGGCAAAGCTGCGTCACTATGGCTTCTATCCTGCTGGCGGCGGTGAGGTGGTTTTGGAAATCCAACCTTGGAAGGTGGCAAAGCCTTTGGAACTGCTTACGCGTGGGCCGAAGGTGGAAACTTGGATTACGGCAAAGGTGGCGCATCTCTCGTTAGGGATTGCTTCGACAGAGGCGAAGATTGTGTATGATCAATTGCCTGGGCGTGAGATGCGCATGCAAGTGGAGGAAGTCGGTTCGCATGGAACGGGCAACTACTGTTTGTTCGTGAAAAAGTGTCAAAACATCACGGCGGTCTTCTCGGAGATTGGAACGTATGGGAAGTCGCGTAAGGCGGTGGCGAATAGCGTGGCGCAGCAAGCGAAGGCCTACTTACGGGCAAGTTTCGTGGCGGATACGCACTTGAGTAATCAATTGTTGCTGCCCATCGTGCTCGCAGCCGATCGCGTGCCCGCAGAGAGTCTCTATTGGGGGAAGTTCTCAATGCCCCGAAAACATTCGCAACATTTTGATACGAATTGGGAGATCTTAAAATTGTTCCGCGAAGACTGCGCAATGGTAGAGGTGCCATCGAAACGATGCAAGTATACGACGAAGGTTTATATTGGTAAGAAAGGATTTGAAAATGAAGTGGCAGAAGCTTGAGGAAGGATTTCGCATCCCGGTGAAGAGTTGGTGCGAAAATTGCGAAGAGGGGGCCGTCCAGCAGGCTGCGAATTTGGCAAAGCATCCGGTGCTCTTTAGTCATGTGGCATTGATGCCGGACGCTCACCAAGGGTATGGAATGCCGATCGGTGGTGTGGTTGCCGCGGAACAGGCTGTGATTCCGGCGGCGGTCGGGGTGGATATCGGGTGCGGTATGATTGCCGTTGAGACGGATATCCCGGCAGAACGTTTCGCAGAGATGTCTTTTCGGCGTGCCTTCCAGGAACGGTTGAAGGAGCGCATTCCTGTTGGGGATGGGGTTTCTCATCAGACGACCCAAGATTGGGAAGGCTTTGAGGCGTATACGGCCAATAATTCCATGCGTGCAGATCTCTGGCCATTGAAGTTGGACCGTAAGAACTTAGGAACGCTCGGGGGTGGCAACCACTTCATTGAGTTGCAGAAGACCACGGCCTTAGATGGACAGGGAGAACCTGAAGGTGGAAGCAAGATTTGGTTGATGATTCACTCGGGATCACGCAACTTAGGAAAGCGGATTGAGGAACACTATCACCGCATTGCCAAGCGACTGTGCACGCGCTTCCATGTGCCGTTGGCAGATCCTGATTTGGCATTCTTGCCGATTGAGGAGGCAGAGGGACACCGTTACTTTACGGATATGCTCTTTGCGCTGCGTTACGCGAAGGAAAATCGTCGTCGCATGATGGAGGTGATGAAGGAAACGTTGGCCGAATTTGTGCCAGAGGTGAATTTCATCCAAACGATTGATATCCATCATAACTATGCAGCCTTCGAAGAACATTTCGGGAAGAAGGTTTGCGTGCACCGCAAGGGGGCTACCTCGGCGAAGCTCGATGAGATTGGTATCATTCCTGGATCTATGGGAGCCGCCTCCTATATTGTGCGAGGATTAGGAAATCCGCAGTCCTTCATGTCTTGCTCCCATGGTGCAGGACGAAAGATGAGTCGAATCTCGGCCTCCCGAAACCTCACGGTAGAGGAGTGCGATAAGGCCATGGAAGGGATCGTGTGCGAACGCTGGCATGCGTATAAGGGTTATGGAAAGGCGAAGGGATGCCTCGACCTTTCGGAAGCGCCACAGGCCTATAAGGATATTGAAGAGGTCATTTCTGCTGAGACCGACTTGGTAGAACCTCTCGTACGCCTGGTGCCCTTGGCCTCTCTCAAGGGGTAAGCCTGCGTCGTCTTCCCTCGGGGTGCGGTGGTGTGTCACAGGCAGTGGGGCGTGTGATCTGTCGGAGAAATTGAAAATGTAGGGGGCCATTGGGTATGAAGCAAGACGCGTAGGGGCGTCTTGCTTCATTTTTTTATGTGGGAGTGCTGAGGGGTGTGGTGCAGAGGTCGGGGGCTTTGGATGAAATGGAGGTTAAAAATGCAACGTCGGGGGTGCTTTTTGTAGTTTTTAGTGTGAAAGGGTGAATTTTCAAGGTTTACATTACATTTGGAGTTGTGATATCATAGCCACATCTCTGATGTAAGATGTAGACGGATAACTCCGTATTTTCTTGTTTCTCCCAATTTGTATTTATGTCATTAGCATTTGCGTTGACCGGTGGTATAGCATGCGGCAAAAGTATGGCTGAGGCCTGTTTTGCGGCGTGTGGGTGTCGCGTTTTGGACGCAGATCAGGTGGTGCGTGATTTGGAATCTGCCGGTGGGGCGGCGGTGGCACCGATTGTGGCACGATTTGGAGAAGGGGTGTTGGCTGCGGATGGCGGCATAGATCGTCAGGCGCTCGCATCAGAAGTCTTTAGCAATCCTGCGGCACGAAGGGAATTGGAACACATTGTTCATCCACTCGTGCGACGTGCAACAGAAGTGTGGTTGGGTCAAGCGGGGGCAGGGGAGATTTCGGTCTTCTCGGCAGCGCTATTGTATGAGTGTGGGTGGGAAAAAACCTGGCAGGGCGTGGTGTGTGTGAAGGCTTCGCGTGAAACGCAAGTGCGCCGGATGTGTCAGGCGCGCGGAATGACAGAGGCCGCCGCCGAAGCGCGCTTGAATGCGCAAATGCCCTTGGCGGAAAAGGTGAAACGTTCGGATTGGATTTTAGAGAATGATCATGACGATCCAGAGGCATTGAAACGCCAAGTCGAAGCATTGGTCGCCTCCTGGAAACGTAATCTCGATTGAAAGTAAGCAGAAATTATGGAAGAAGAAGCTCAAAAGTTACAAGGACCTGCAAGTCGAGCCCGTCGCGTCGCAAGACCCAAAACGTTAGGTGAAAATACGCATCCGCGCGCTACACGGCCAATTGCAAAACCAAGAGCACCTGCAAAAACGAAAAGTGTCCCTGTGCCTGAGCCAGACTTCCCCGCACCTGAAAAGGTCATTTCTGGAGAACAATTTCCCTCAATGTTGCCCACTGAGCAGACCATCGCCGAGTGCACCTCGCATGAGGTGGAGGGTGAGGTTGGGGGGCAACCCGATTTGATGGTGGAACCCACCCCCGCACCTGTGGTGGAACAACCCGAAGTGGTGATGCCGGAAGACCAAGGCACCCCAGAGCAGGGGGGCGAGGGCGGCCAACAGCAACGTTGGGAAGCGCGTAAAAATAAGTGGGATCGAAACGATAAGCGCAATAAGCAACAACGTCAAGGTGGGGACCGTCAACCGCCCGCACCGCAATATGAACCGCTCCCAGAAGATGCGCCGCCGCTTTACCTTAAGAAGTTGGATAAGGTCCCCTTTGAAGAATTAGTGGCGATGTTACCACCAGATCGTGCAGAAGATGCGATTAATTTGCGTCGTCACGAAGTGATTATGGAGTTGATTCGTACGTATCTGCGCCGTAAGGGGACGGTGATTGCTACGGGGACGTTGGAGACGTTAAATGAGGGCTTTGGCTTCTTGCGTTCGGCGGCAAACAACTATTTGCAGTGCCCGGAAGATGTCTATGTGAGCCAACAGCAGATTCGTCGTCATGGCTTGCGCACGGGTGATTTGATTGAAGGGCCTTTGCGTGAACCGCGTGATCGCGACCGCTTCTTCGCATTGTCGAGCGTTTCCTTAATTAATGAGCTCCCCGTGGAGCAGGCGAAGCGTATCGCACACTTTGAATATTTGACGCCTGTCTTCCCGAATCGTCGCATCTTGTTGGAAACCGAACACGCCGAGTATTCCACTCGTGTGATGGATCTCTTTACGCCGGTGGGCTTTGGCCAACGTGGTTTGATTGTGGCGCCGCCGCGCACGGGTAAGACGGTTTTATTGCAGAAGATTGCTAATGCAATCAGCAAAAACTATCCTGACGTGGAGCTGATCGTTTTGCTCATTGATGAACGTCCGGAAGAAGTGACCGATATGCAGCGCAATACGAAGGCGCAGGTCTTCTCGTCGACCTTTGATGAAGAACCGCAACGTCACTGTGCGGTCTCCGAAATGGTGATTGAAGTGGCGAAGCGTAAGGTGGAGAGTGGCAAGGATGTGGTGATTCTCTTGGACTCTATCACCCGTTTGGCGCGTGCTTACAATACCGCTGCGCCGCACTCCGGAAAAATCCTTTCGGGTGGTTTGGATGCCAATGCGATGCACAAGCCGAAACGTTTCTTCGGTGCAGCGCGCAACATCGAAAATGGCGGTTCGTTGACCATTTTGGCCACGGCTTTGATTGAAACTGGCAGTAAGATGGATGATGTGATCTTTGAAGAATTCAAAGGCACGGGCAACATGGAACTGAAGTTGGATCGCGGTCTTTCGGATCGTCGTATCTTCCCTGCAATTAATATCGAACTCTCGGGTACGCGTAAGGAAGATTTGCTGTTGCATCCCGATGAACTGTCACGTATTTGGTCGATGCGTAAGGTGCTCACGCCTGTTGGGCCCAATGAGGCAATGGATATCTTGTTGAAGCGCTTGCGCTTGACGGAAAACAATATTGAATTCTTGATGAGCATCAAGGAAAACTGAGGCGATGGGCACGTATCAACGCAATAATGGCTCCTATGGTCGCGTTTACCACCGCAGTGCGAAACCTCGCAAGGGGGTGGCGCGTACCTTTGGCGAGAGTGCCGATTGGTCAGATCATCAAGGGTGTGAAGCGCTTTACACCAATAAACTGAGTGACTTAATCAAGTGTCTACGCCCAGGGCAGTGGATTAAAAATAGCCTCTTGTTGGCGGCGCCATTCTTTGCGTTCTTTGATCGTTCACAGGCAGAGGGGGCCTTTGCGAAGGCTATGAAGGCAGACCCCGTAGCGGTCTTGTTGACGATTGGAGCGTCGATTCTCGCCTTTATTTTGATTTCTGCTGCGACGTATGTGGTGAATGACCTGCGTGATGTCGCCACCGATGGTAAGCACCCCGTGAAGCAACACCGTCCAATTGTGGCACGAAAGGTCTCCTTGGGCGCCGCGATTCCTTTGGCGGTGCTCTGTTGTGGCAGTGGCCTTTCTTTGGCTGCTTGGGTCGGGTTGCGCAGTGGTCAGATGGACTTTTTCTTCGTCTGCGTGGGCTATGGAGTGTTGCAACTCATCTATACGTTCCTTGCGAAGCGCATAAAGGACCTCGGCGTGCTCGTGCTTGCGACAGGATTTCTTTTGCGTGCACTTGCAGGTGCGGTGGTGGTGCAAGTGCATCTCTCGGCGTGGTTAATCCTCTGCGTCTTTATGGGGGCCCTCTTTGTGGCGTTATGCAAACGTAGAAGTGCATGCTTTGTGAAAGGGCAGGAGTCCCCCTCTGCGCAAGAGACGCGCATTTTGGATTTTGAAATTCTGATTGCAGCGGCGGTCACGGTGGCATGCTATGCACTCTATACACTCGCTCCGAACACTGTGGCGCACTTCGGAACAGAGGCTCTGATCTATACCTTGCCTCTTGTGGTGCTGGGAATTTTCCGTTATCTGCGCTTAACGTACCAAGAGCAACGCGCCAGTGTTCCTGAAATCTTATTTTTGAAAGATCCCGTATTGATTTTGTCTGGTATAGCTTGGGTCGTTTCATGCGGTCTAATTTTGGGATTTGCGGCCTAAAGGTGTTAAATTGTGCTATACTGAAAGGGAACTTGGAGAGTGGCATGCACACTGCGGCAGAAAAACCTTTTGAACTGACTGCGAGCCTCGAAGACTATCTTGAGGCAATTAAAGAGTTGATTGATGAAAATGTGCATGGTCATGCGCATACGAGTGAAATCGCGCGTCGCCTTAAAGTGAAGATGCCTTCTGTGACGAATGCGTTGGGAATTTTGCGCCGTCACGGATATATCAATTACGACTCAAGTTATCCAGTTACTTTGACTGAAGCGGGCGTTGTCGCCGCCGAACGCGTGATTAATCGTCACCGCGTCTTAAAAACCTTTTTGCAGGATGTCTTGTGTTTGCCCGAAGAAGAGGCCAGTGCGGCAGCTTGTCGGATGGAACACATTATGGACGATCGCTTAATCGTTCGCCTCAATGCACTGATTGATGTGCTTGCGGATGATGCGTCTGGCGCAGCGGTGCGCCAACGCATTGCACAACGTTTAGAGAATGAATGATTGAGTAGAATGCTTTTTCTGGAGGTCTTACCATGACACATGATGAAATGTTGGCTCGTGCCCATGAAGTGATTGCGGTTGAAATTGAAGGTTTGCGTAAAACCAATGCCGCTCTGGATGAAACGTTTTGCCAGATTACCGAGGCAATCCTCTCTGCATTGGAGCAGGGCGGAAAGATGGTGGTGACTGGCGTTGGCAAAAACATCCATGTGGGTGAAAAGATTGCTGCAACGATGGCTAGTACTGGCACGACATCGGTATTGCTGAATCCTGTGCAGGCAATGCACGGCGATTTGGGTATGGTGACCGAAAAGGATATCGTTTTGGCAATCAGCTTCTCTGGTGAATCGGACGAAGTGATTCGCCTGTTGCCGTCGTTGCGTCGTATTGGCGTGAAGATTATCGGTATGACGGGCAATAAAGAATCGTCGCTTGCGAAGGATTCTGACTGGGTGTATCACATTGATTGCGGTCCAGAAGCTTGCCCGTTCAATATGGCACCGACCACCTCGACCACCGCCACACTTGCTTTGGGTGATGCCTTGGCAATGGTGCTCTTGGAAGCACGTGGCTTTAAGAAGGAAAACTTCGCCCTTTATCATCCGGCGGGTGCAATCGGTCGTGCATTACTCTTCCGCGTGAAGGATATCATGCGTTCTGGCGAACGTTTGGTATCGTTGCCCGAGACGGCTTCGGTGAAGGATGCCGTGGTGGCGATGACCTCTGCGAAGGCAGGGTGCGCCTGCGTGGTGGATGCAGATGGCAAATTGCTCGGCATCTTCACCGATGGTGACTTGCGCCGCCTCTTCTCGGATGTGGATGGTGACCCGATGGCTCGTAAGATTACCGATGTGATGATTCATAATCCCATCAGTGTCTCGTTGGGCGCATTGGCCGTGGAAGTGCTGCACATCTTCGAACATCACAAGGTGGATGACCTCCCTGTGGTGGATGAGGCAGGACGTTTGGTCGGCACGATCGATATCCAGGATCTGCCGCGCATGAAGATCCTCTAAGGATAGACAGAAAAAGACGGTGCGCGTTCAACAGAACCGTGCCGTCTTTTTGTATAAGGGTGACGTGACGTGATCTATCTTTTTGCCGGGCCAGATGAATACCTGAAGACCGAGGGAGCGAAACGTATTATCGACCAACTCGTTCCCGCGACTGAGCGGGATTTTGGGTTGGAGACGATTGATGCGCGGTGCGATAAGTGCGAAGAGGTGCTCAGTGTGCTGAATCGCGCGGAGGAAGCCCTGTTTACAGATAGTTTCTTTGGGGGCGGTAAGGTGGTCTGGTTGCGTGATGTGAACTTTCTGCCTGGCGTGAAGAGTCGGGCAGTGGAGGCACAGGCGGCGAAGGATGCCGTGGCAGCATTTTGTGAAAATCTGCAAGCACACCCTCTCCCAGAAGGGCACCACTTGGTGATGACTGCGGAGAGTTGCCCGCAGACCACGCGTTTTGGTAAATGGGTGAAGTCGGCGGGCCGCTTTGAAGTGTGTGGCGTTGAGGTCCGTTCGTTCAATTTAGAGAAGATTGCCTTAGAGAATCTCGCGCCCTTATTGGAGGCAAAGCAACTCAAAATGGCGGCACCGATCCGCTCTGCTTTTGTCCAACAGGTCGGTGCCGATACACGTACGCTTCATTCTGAACTTGAAAAGTTGAAGACCTACATCGGCCCCGAGCGGGATGTGGTGACCGCAGAAGATCTTGAGGCGGTGACCTCTTCTTCGGCGGGCGGCGAACCTTTGGATTTGGCTACCGCGCTCCAACAGCGCTCCCCGTCTCAGGTTACTCGCGTGATTGAAAAACTTCGCATGGATAAGAATGCCGCCTTTGCCGCGGCCGCCGTGCTTATCAATACGTTAAACGATCTTTGTGCGCTCGCAGATGCACTTGAACATCAATGGATTTCGGGTGGGCAGTGGCACTTGCCGGCGGATCACTTGCCGCAACGCTTAGCGCGATTGCAGGGGTGGGGCTTCTCAAAACTGTTGGATGCCGCTAAGCGTTATACGTTGAATGAACTTCGTGCCGCGCGACACTATGCCATTGAGATGCGCTTTAAGTTGGTGGACTCCACCGAACAAGATCCCTGGGCAATCGTTGAGCCCGTCCTCTTACGTATTGTGGCGCGTCGTCCTGTGCGCCAACGCTAATGCGCACTTTTCGCCATTGTGCCATTGAGCACACAGCAGAAAATGAACGTAAGTTCTCCACCTCTTCCGCTTCAGTTTGGGGTATACTTTAGGCATTCGAGTAGTTTGTCACGGTAAGTATGTTTTTAAGGAAATAAAATGCAAGCGGACATCGTCTCCAATGCGAATACTCAAGCGCCCACCACTTCTCGCGTTCATATGTTAGACGTGGTGCGTGGTTGGAGCATGTTCTTCATCGCGGGGGGCGATGCGCTTTTGTTGGCCGTGTGTCTTGCATTTCCCAACCTGCCTGGTGCCGCGTGGATGCGTTTTCACCTCGGCCATATGCAGTGGGAGGGCTTTACCTTTTACGATGCGCTCTTTCCCACGTTTCTACTGATTTCTGGTGCATCGTTTACCTATTCGTGGCAACGTCAATGTGCCCAGGGCCTTTCCTTTACTTATCGGTGGGGGCGCCTACTACTTCGCACGCTGCTCTTCATTGTGTTAGGGGTGCTTTATAATGGTGCGCTCTCGGCCTCATCATTTGCAGAGATTCGCTATGCGAGTGTGTTAGGACGCATCGGCCTGGGCGTCTTGCTTGCGGCGATTGCCTATGTCAATTTGCCCGAACGGTGGCGATGGGTCTTCTTCCCCGTGGGCCTTTTGGCCTATGCGGGGCTCTTTGAGCTCTGTGGTGGGGATGCGCCCTATGCGATGAATCACAATTGGGCTGCGAGCATTGATCGTCACTTCTTGCCGGGGCGGATTGATGCGAGTGGGATTGATGGGCTTGATCCTGAGGGGCTAGTCTCTACGCTTGGGGCGCTCTTCACAGCGTACTTGGGCATGTTACTCGCGGATTTCTTACGGAAAAAGGTGCCGCTAAAGGCGTTGTGGATTGCGCTTACGGGGGCGGGCTTATTGGCCTTTGGCTTTGGGGGTGCTCCGTGGGTGCCGATTGTTAAGAAGTTATGGACTTCGACCTATGTCTGTGTGGCGGGGGGATGGACGTTACTCTTCTGCGCAGGCATCTATCTGCTGACGGATGTCTTCCACCTTAAACGGTGTTTTGCGCCGATTACCTTCTTTGGCACTGCTGCTCTTTGGTTTTACCTACTCCCTAAACTCTTTGACTTCCGTTCGGCAGCGTGGAAACTGCTCAGCGGGGTGACCACTGCGTGGACAACGAATCAAGCTATTCATGCGCTCGTTTGTTCGCTTGGGTCAATTATTTTATTGTGGATTACCGTTTGTCTTTTGCGAAAAGGGGTGCAAAAGTCCTAAGCGAAAAAGCTCGCATGAGGGGTTGGCAAAAGACACGTCGTGCGTTTTAAATTGGAGTTTTGAAGATGTCACAAGTTACACGAAGGGATTGGTTGCGCATGTTGGTGGCGGCTGGGGTACTTCCCGCAGTCCCCCAAGTGCTTCGTGCCGCCGCTCAGGAGACATACACGTGCACAGATGTCCGTGTGCCGATTTCCTCCAAGAATCCCGCGATTATCTTTGATGAGGCGAAGTGCATCTACTGTGGCGCGTGCAAACGTGTCTGCCATCGCACGATGTCGGTGGAGGGTTATTTTGATTTGAAAAAGAATGGGAATAAGCCCATTTGCATCCATTGCGGGCAGTGTTCTACGGTCTGTGAAGGCGAGGCGATTCTCATGCGTCCTGAGTGGCAGGCGGTGAAGGCTGCGAAAGCTGCGGGAAAGACGATTGTTGTGTCGCTCTCTCCAGCAGTCCGCGTGAGTGTCTCTGAAGCGTTTGGCAAACCCGCAGGGGCGTTTTGCGAGGGGGAAGTGATTGCCGCCTTGCGTGCTTTAGGGGCGGATTATGTGTTGGATACGTGCTTTGGTGCCGATTTAACGATTGTGGAGGAGGCAAAGGAATTGATCGAACGCCTCAAAAACCGCACCGCACCTTTGCCGCAGTTTACGAGTTGCTGCCCCGCATGGGTGGAGTTTTGCGAAACGTATTTCCCAAATGAACTTCCTCATCTCTCTACGGCAAAGAGCCCCATCGCCTTGCAGGGTGAAGCGATTAAGACCTTTTTCGCCAAGCAGAAGGGGATTGACCCCAAAAACATCTTTAATGTTGCCTTGACGCCTTGCCCTGCGAAGAAGTTTGAAATTCGTCGCCCTGAGTTTGAGGTCGATGGTATGCGTGGCATGGATGCCGTCGTCACGGTGCGCGAACTCGCTGAATGGATTGTGGCAGAGGGCGTGGATTATCAATCGCTCCAACCTTCCGCATACGATTCTTTGTTGGGCACGGCAAGTGGCGCGGGGATTATTTTTGGCAATACGGGCGGCGTAGCAGAGGCCATTTTGCGTTCGGCATATGCATTTTATACGGGTGAAAATCCGCCAGAAGATTTTCTGCAATTTGCCCCTGTGCGTGGCTTATTGGGCACCGAAAGTCCGCGTCCTGGTGCCTTGAAACGCGCCAGAGTCGCCTTTTCGGGGACGTGCGTCGTAGAGGTGCTTGTCGTGCAGGGATGCGCTAACGCACGAACGGTATTGGAGCAACTCCGTAAGGGCGACTTAAAGGCGGACCTGATTGAGGTGATGGCCTGTGAGGGTGGGTGCATCGGTGGAGCAGGCTTGCCCCGTGCACAAACGGTACCTTACCTAACACGTGCTATGCGAAACGCACGGATTGATGCGCTCTATGCGTGTGATGCAGATAAAAAAGTTCGCTTGGCGCATGAGAATCCAGTCGTGAAGCAATTTTATGCCGAGACGGTCGGGGAGATTGGGTCGCCTGCCGCAAAGGCGAGACTTCACACGTCCTACCTCTCTCGCGCCGCAGATTTAGGCGAATAAGGCGGGTAGGCACAAGTTCAAAAGCGGCGACAGGGGATTCTGTCGCCGCTTTGCTTTTTTTGCAATGTTAGGGATTTAGAGGACGGGCAAGGGCGAGGACATAGACCGCTTTTGCGCCAGCCGATCGGAGGAGGGTGGCGCAGGCATTACAGGTCGCGCCCGTGGTTACTACGTCGTCCACCAAAAGAACCGTTTTCCCTTCCAAATGGGCATGGCGCGTCAAGCGATAGGCGCGTTTAGCATTTTGGAGTCGTTCGCCTCGGCGGAGACGTGTTTGGGAGAGGGTGTCGGTGCGGACGCGCTTCAAATCATGTTTGTGAACGGGTAGATTGAGATGACGCGCGAGGTAGGCAGTGAGGAGTTCGGTTTGGTTGTACCCGCGCTTCCGGAGCTTGGCGGGTTGGCTCGGCACGGGGATGAGGAGGTCAACGTGGGTGCCATTGCCTTGGATGCGTTCAAGGTACGTCGCTAAGAGGTAGCGCCCTAAGTCTTCGGTTAACCAAAGTCCTTTGCGATATTTGAAGGTGTGAATCAAATCTCGAAAGGCATTTTCGTAGCGGGCCACGATAAAGGTGCGTTCAATCGGTGGGGGATGGCGGAGGCATTCGGAACAGGTAAAGTCAGCCCCTTCACGGAGTGTAGACTCCATGCCGCAACGGATGCAGGAGGGATTGCGATGGAGGGAGAGGCGTTCAAGGCAGGATTGGCAGATGTGCCCCTCGTCCCCAGCATCCTTTCGGCAGAAGTAGCAGTCGCGTGGATAGCACAGATCCAAGAGGGTCTGGTAGCACGCCTTTAGAAAATGACAACTCTTTAGAAGGAGAGCCCGCATAGTTGCAATGCCACCCCCGCGGCGGCTCCACAGAGAATCAACGTAATGGCACCGAGTTTAAAGACGCGTACGAGCGTAAATAACCCTGCCGCTAAAAGGAGTGCCGTGAGATTGAGCTCGCCTTCTCCTTTGAAAAAGGCGTGCCCCGCCAAGGAAAAGGCTGCCACTGCGAGCAGACCCACTACAGCAGGTTTTGCTCCTTGGAGTGCAGATTTGGTAGACCAGTGGTTGAGTACGCGATTGGCCATGCTGGCAATGAGGAGAATGATGATGACCGAGGGGAGAACGACTCCCGCAGTGGCGCAGAGGCTCCCCAAAAAGCCCGCCGTGGTTACCCCGCAGAAGGTGGAGATGTTGACTGCGAAGGGCCCCGGAGTGCTTTCGGCGATGCCAACAAATTCCGCGAATTGTTCAAGCGTCATCCATCCGTGGCGGTCAATCACTTCTGCTTGAATCAGGGGAATCATGGCATAACCCCCGCCTAAGGTGAAGAGCCCGATTTTAAAGAAGGTCAAGAAGAGTGTGAGGTAAATCATGGTTGCTCCTCCTGATTCTTGAGGAGAAACCGGGGCCGAATCCCATGCCAGAGCAACCCAATGAGCAGCGCTCCCATAATGACATAAAATGCACTCACAGAGGGAAACGCCACCAAGTAGAAGGAGGCGGTGAGCATGATTCCGTTGAACCAATTGCGCTTCAACTTCATTCCCATGCGTAAACAGGCCTGGATAATGAGCACAATTGCCGCCACGCGGATGCCGCCTAATGCCGCCGCCACCCAAGGATTGTCGCGGAGGGTGAGGTAACACCCACTAATCGCAAAGATGACCGCCCACGCTGGAAGCACTAAAGCTAAAACGGAGACGATGCTTCCAATTATCCCTGCGAGCTTGTACCCGACGAAGGTCGCCGTATTCACGGCAATCGGTCCAGGCGTACTCTCACCGATGGCAATTAAGTCCATCAGTTCGTCGGTCGTCATCCAACGCCGCCGATGGACAATCTCATCTTCCATCAGGGCAATAATGGCATAGCCACCGCCAAAGGTCAATGCACCAAACTTGCCGAAGACAAGCATTAATGCAAATAATCTGCGGAAAAGGGTTGGCTTTTCCGCAGATTCTTGAAGGGGGGATTCTGTTTTGTTACTCACGGGAGAATCCGTAAGGCGTGCTTAGAAACCCGCATCGAGGCGTTGCTTGAGCGTCGCGAGGTCGGTGTCCGCAGGGGCGGCGCCAGACTTCACTGCCGCTTCTGCCACGGCATAGGAGACCACGCTGTATAGACGACGGTCAAAGGCCTTGGGGATGATGTACTGCGTGCCGAATTCAAGCTGTTCGCCAGGATAGACGGCCTGCACATCTGCCGGCACAGGTTCACGGGCCAACATGGCCAATGCCGTGGAGGCAGCCACCTTCATTTCGGTATTGATTGTGCGTGCCTTCACGTCCAACGCGCCACGGAAGAGGAAGGGGAAGCCGAGCACGTTGTTGATCTGGTTCGGATAGTCCGAACGACCCGTTGCCATGATGTAGGGCTTATCGCCCATCGCTTCTGCCACCACCGCAGGTTCAATTTCGGGGTCGGGGTTTGCCATTGCGAAGATGGCAGGGAAGTCTGCCATCGTCTTCACATCATCACCAGAGAGCACGTTCGCCGCCGACACGCCGATGAAGACGTGAGCACCTGCGATGGCATCCTTGAGCGTGCGCTTATCGGTTGCCACGGCGTGGCGACGCTTGTGAGAGGTCAAATCATCGCGATCTTCACGGATGATGCCCTTCGAGTCACACATGGTAAGATGCTTTACGCCTGCCGCCTTGCACATATCGGCGATACGAATGCCTGCCGCACCTGCGCCATTGACCACCACATTCAGGTCGCCCAAATCGCGCTTGCTGATGTAAGCATAGTTAATCACACCTGCCACCGTAATCACGGCCGTTCCCCACTGGTCATCGTGGAAAACAGGAATGTCCAATTCGGCATCAAGAGTGTCTTCGATTTCAAAGCATGCCGGCGCGGCGATGTCTTCCAAGTTGATGCCGCCATACATCGGTGCCAATGCACGCACTGCTTCAATCACGCGCTGCGGATCAGTCTTGCCCGTGTCCTTGCCATCCTTACGGCAGCAACCCAACGGCACCGGCCACGCATCCACATTAGCAAAGGTCTTAAAGAGCGCAGCCTTACCTTCCATCACAGGAATCGAAGCCGCTGCACCCAAATCACCTAAACCCAAAATGGCCGTGCCATCAGAGACCACTGCCACCAAGTTCTTCTTGCTTGTAAGATTGTAAACCGTTTCAGGCTTTGCGGCGATTTCCTTTACTGCCTGCGCCACACCGGGCGTATAAGCAAGACAGAGATCCTTCTGTGTGGCCAGAGGCTTCGAGAGCGCCACGCGCACCTTGCCACCATCATGAAATTCGAACACTTCTTCCTTCGTAATCTGAATCGCCATCTTAAACCTCAAACGTTAAGCTGAAATAATGAAAAATAAACGTAGACAGTATACCATAATTAATAACCCCCTCGCATCTGAAAAAACGCCACATAAAACCGAAATCACCCTTGGCCCCTACATCCCCTTTTAAGTCCCCATACCATCCTCGCCTCACCTCAGCGGCCTTTCCCCAGCCACTCGCAGTCCCGAGAGGTACCAAACGACGGGGACGCTGCGCTCCCCGAACCCCTCGCATTCTTGCCTGCCGTCTTCTAACCAGCCGCGATCCAGTGCGGTACCAAAGGACGGGGATGCTGCGCTCCTCGAGCCCCTCGCACCCTCGCCTTTCTTCCTCTCTTTTCTCCTTGTGAGCACCAGTAAAAGCATCCGTCAGGATGCGTAGCATGCAGGACTCACCACGGCCGCGGTGGGCCGTGGCCACGATAAACTACGCTGCCGCGGTGGGCCGTGGCCACGATAAGGGAGGAGCTTCGCAGTGGGTAGGATCTGCGAGATTCTTTTCTTCGCCGCCTTTGAAAGGCGAGTCCGCAGGACGAGCACGGGGTAGAGCGCCCTGCGCTCTCGCAGGGGTGTGGGGGTCATGATATCATCTCGGAGATTCACTTCTGCTTCTGTGACAGTCGCACCCACGGTGGTGAGGACTGCAGGCGGCTTTCAAGTCGAGTCCCTCCGTGCTCCCTAAAAAGCTCTTTAGCCTCATTGCGCCCCATTATCTCAGCCCATAAAGTCCTAAAACCAGAGAAAAAGGGCGAAGCTGGATTTGAGTTTGTAACAAACTGGACTTGAGTTTGTAACAAACTAGATTTGAGTTTGTAACAAACTGGATTTTCATTTCGCCCTTTTTGCTCAAGAATTTCTCCTCTATGGAAGTGATAAGTGGCTAATCCATCGCTAAACATCGCCACGACATAGACAATTAACTATCCTTAACCTGTCCATAATCTATTCATGACCATCCATAACCTATCCTCAATCAGGCCTTAACCTATCCTTATTCACGTAAGGACGGGCGATTTGGTGACGTGTTTAGCCTGCGCCGCGGACAGTAACCTATCCCTAATCTATTTGAGCGACGGGCGGTTGCTCGTCTCATCTATCTTCATGCTTATGATTGAATTGTATTCTTAGAAAACTATTGGCATGAAGTGGATGACAAATAAAATCACGGGAGTAGGGCGGTGTCTCCTGCTGACCTTGTGGGAGAGCGCTTCTATTGGGAAGGACGGTTCTTTCCACTGTGGTATCAGTAGGCTTGGTTCGCTTGTTTCTATTCGTTTAATATCCCGTAAAAGTGGCCTTTGTAGTGGGGCTACTTGCGTTTGGGAAAAGGGTTTGGTATTATTTATGGGTTTTTCAACGAGATTTCAACGACAGAAATCTGCGGTTGATTGTTTAATGAGTTTTGATTGTTTTAAGGATGAAAACAATGGATAAAGCTGAATTTGAAAAGCAGATGCAGGAATTGTTGCAGGGTGAGACGTTGGATCTCGCTGCAATTACCGCCTTGATTCACGCGCGTTTAAATGAGGATGCGAAGGGTGCAATTCGTGCATTTGCCGTTTTGACTGAGGCTGTGGTAAACCGCAAGTCGCTCGCAGATGCGATTGCGTGTGTGAAGTTTTATGGTGAACACGCGGAGCAGTTGCGTGATATTACGTTGGCTCAGATGCGTGAAGTGGTGCGTCGTTGCGCAACGACGGCTGATGAGAAGTTGATGGTGGACTCGATTGGTTTGAATACGGCGATTGCTGCTGCAATCGTGCGTCGCCTCTCGGTTTTGCTCGCACTGAAGCCTGGCGTGTATGTGAATAGCCAGTCTTGGGGCTTTGGCTTGGTCAAGAGCATTGACGCCTTCTATGGTAAGGTGATTATTGATTTTGATAGCAAGAAGGATCACGCCATGAGTCTCTCTGTGGCGGGTCAGAACTTGTCCATCGCAGATGACAATCACTTGATGACGCGCTACATGAAGGATCCGGAATCGATTAAGTCGATGGCTGAAAAGCATCCGGGCGAATTGGTGCGTTTGGCGCTCCAGAGCTACGGTGAGATGTCGGTGGTGCGTTTGGCGGATCGTTTGGCTGAAACGCGCCTCGTGCCGCAGGAAAACTGGAAGAAGTTCTGGGAAGCGGCGCGTCGTAGCTTGAAGGCTGATAAGGCTCGCCCGGTGGAAATCCCGACGAAGCGCACGGATCCGATTCGCTTGTTGGAAGCGGAAGAAGATTTCGGCGACAAGTGGTTGGCCCGTTTCTCCAAGCAGAAGGATATCAAGTCGATTTACGATGGCGTTTTGGCGCTCTTGGCCGCGAAGAAGAACGCCATCCCTGATGGCTATCGCAAGACGGTTACGGAACGTTTGCAGTTTGCTCTTAAGGGTGCGGAACGTACGGATTTCCCGCGTTATGCTCAGGTGGCGGTCTTGTTGCGTGATTTGAACCTCTCTGAACCTGAAGCTCAGGTCGCTCAGGCGGATGTGTTGCTTGAAAATGATGAAGCAAATCATTTGTTGTTGGCAATGCGTGGCCTTCCTGCTCGTGATGTGATGGCGTTGACGTCGTTCCTCTTGGCTGTGAAGCCTGAGAGCAAGGGCATCTTGTTGAACAACCTCCCGCAGTACAACAGTGTTTCGTTGGGCGCGGTGTTGAGCGTGTTGTCGAATGATGATGTCACGGGCTTGGCAGTGCGTTCGTTGCTCGCACGCAGTGCAAATCCTGTGCCGACGATGGTGGTGTGGGCATTGCGTAATCTTTCGGCAAATCCTGCATGGGAATTGCCCTCTTTGAATGACCTCGTGACGCAGGCAATCCACATTGTGGAACAGCGTTTGACGGGCGAAGCACTCAAGATGCGTAATGCGCTTCAGGCTTTCTTTGATAATGCACGTTGGTTGGAAGATCTTTGCAACAACTTGTCTGCATTTGATCGTCAGGTCTTGTTTGAACGCATCCAGGCTTCGACGGCTTGGGATACGGCTTCCCAGCGTACGATTCTCGTGCGTATGACGCGCTTTGACGAGGCTTTGACGAAGTATCGTCGCCAGGTGAAGGCGCAGGTGGAGCAGGAGCACATCACCTCGCATCGTTCGCTCACGGCGCTCAAGTTGGCTTACGATTATTTGATCAACACGGAAATCCCTGCCAATGCGCGTGATATTGCTACGGCTCGTAGCTATGGCGACTTGCGCGAAAACGCAGAATATCAGTTCGCGAAGGATCAGCAGCGTGTGTTGCTTTCTCGTCAGGATGAGATGGCTCGCCGCTTGAAGATGCTCAAGGAAACGGACTTCGCTGATGTCACCACCGACAAGGTTGTGCCTGGTACGCGTGTGACGTTGGAAACGTCGACGGGCGTGTTGACCTACACGATTTTGGGTGAACTTGATAGCGATGAAACCCTGAACATCATCTCTTGCCGTACGCGTTTGGCCGCAGCATTGCTCGGCCGTAGCATGGGTGATCAGGTGGAATTGCCCGCAGAGAAGGGCGTGATTGTCGCCACCGTGGCAGCAATCAGCGTGATGGATGATGCGGTGCGTGCGTGGTTGGCGGAAATTCCCACCGCCCATGTGGTTGCTAATGCCTAATAAGGGACTGATGTCCGGTTCGCATGAAATGGGTCTGCGAACCGGACAAACCTCTTTATGACAGCTTTTTCTGCTCATCAAAGCCGAGGGTCTGCGAAGCGTGTATTGGATGCGCTTCGTCCATTTAAACGCATTTTGATTACTGCGCATACGCGTCCAGATGGGGATGCGGTGGGCAGTTGTGTGGCGATGGCGCGCTTATTGAAGGCGAACGATTGGGAGCCGACGGTGGCGCTTTCTCCCGTGGGTATGGGGCCGCCGAAGTTCCTTTTGGAGTATGCTGAGGCAATTGCGCCAACCAATGTCCGCGCTCGTGACTACGATTGTGCGTTGGTTTTGGACTGTGGCGGTTTGGATCGTTTACCGGAAGGCCCGCTGCGCGATGCCGTGGCGCGCCTGCCGATTGTGAATATTGATCACCATGCTACGTCGCGCAAGCCCTTTGGGATTGCACGGTGGGTCGTGCCAGATGCGAGCAGCACGGGCGAACTGGTCTATCGCTTCGCCAAACGCTTTAAGTGGTCGCTTGATTGTTACACTGCAGAAGCCCTGTGGGTGGCATTGGTCACGGATACAGGACGCTTCGCTTACTCCTGCACGCAACCCGCCACGATGAAGGCGGCGGCAGAATTGTTGGAGTGCGGCGTAGATTCCTCTGCGATTAATGATCGCCTCTATCTGTACACCTCTGAAGGTGCCATGCTCTTGAAGCGTAAGGCGTATGATTCACTTACGACTTGCTTGCGAGGGCGTGTGGCTTACATTTGCTTGACGGCGCGCGATTTTCGTCGTGCGGGTGTGCCGAAGAGTGAAATTGAAGATGTGATTGATATCCCGCGTTCAATTCCAACAGCACAGGTCTCGCTTTTCTTCTACGAGACGAAGGATAAGCCTGGGCTGACGCGTCTAAGCATTCGCACGCGTGGGGATAATGAATCCTTTTCTGCGGCATCGATTGCGGCGCATTTCGGTGGCGGAGGGCATCTCCGTGCTGCAGGGTGCGACATTAAGTCTTCGCCCAAGGCGGCAATCGAAACGGTCAAAGCCTATTTGGCTTCATTGTTTGAAGAAGAGAACTAATCGCTTACCTTTAAACGATGTGATTGAAGCGGACGTCTATAGGCGTCCGCTTTTCATTTGGAGGCACTTCTGCTTCTGCTTGAGCGCAGAGGGCGGGGGCGTGTGGAAGTGTGGCCAATATTAATTGACGTGCTTCGGCAGTGCGCGTAGGAATCTTAGGAATGTGGACGTGTGGACTATTGCCAATGCCAATCGTTAATCCCAATGATTGCCTATGCATTATTTGTAGGTGCGAACCTTGGCGTGGCAGGGTGGAGTAAAAGGGGACGAAGGGGTAGGGGCGGTACGCAGATTTGGACTGTTTCGGTGCGCAGATTGTGCGCGAAATTGACAAAATGAGGGGTACGCTACGATTTGAAAATACGATAAAAACGGATTTTTTCAACACTTTGAAGATTAATGCTTGCAATTTTACTTGCAAAAGCGCATACTTTAAATGGTTAAAGTCATCATAGAGAGACTCGGATGAGAAAATTAGCATTGCTGATTTTGGCGTTTTTAACGTTCGGAGGCCTATTTGCTGCCTCCGAGATTGCGGATTTTGCCGCGCAGCAAGAGAAGGCGATTTTAGCACGTCTCGCACAAGAAAAAGTGCCCCTTCGCCGTCAACAGACAGAATTTCTTTGCCGTAAGAGCTACGCAAATGGTTTACTGCGTAAGCGTGACGTATTAATACGTAGCGGTCGGCTCACCACAGAAAAAGTGAAGGCGCTTCGTGAAGAGCGTCGTCGCATGGTAGAGCAATTAGAAGCCCTTGACAAAAAGATTGCCGAAGCTTCAATGGAAGCGCCGGAAATCGTCGAACTTCAGGCCATTATTGAGGCCAACAACAATCGCATCGAAGAACTGCATCAGAGCATTGCTCCGAATGAAGCAAAGCCTGCGCAGCCCGACGCCAAACCTTAAAACCACCAGGAGAAATCATCATGTCTCAGACAAAGAAAGTTGAGAAACGCAAACCGCGCATCCTAATCGTTACACCAGAAATCACCTACTTGCCTGCCGGTATGGGCAATATGGCTGATAAGTTGAGTGCAAAGGCCGGCGGTTTGGCAGACGTCTCCGCAAGCTTGGTGGCACGTTTGTTCCAGTTGGGCGCGGATGTCCATGTGGCATTGCCACACTATCGTCGCATGTTCCATGTGGACGTGGGTCGACTCATTGCAGATGAATTGCGTACGTATCAGGCACACTTGCCGGATTCGCGTATTCACTTGGCTGAAGACCGTTGCTTCTACTATCGTGACACGGTGTACTCGCAGGGTGATGAAAACCCGCACCTCGCACTCGCATTCCAGCGCGAAGTGATTAACAACATCATCCCGACCGTGCAGCCCGACCTCATCCACTGTAATGACTGGATGACCGGTTTGATCCCTGCTGCGGCACGTCGCCTTGGAATTCCCTGTCTCTTTACGATTCACAACATCCACACGGTGCACCGTTGCCTCGGCGAAATTGAATACGCAGGTATTGACGCTGCAGAATTCTGGAAGAACCTCTTCTACTCGCGTCCTCCCTATGATTACTTTGAGAGCCGCGACACGAACCCCGTGGACTTCTTGACCTCTGGTGTCTTCGCCTCCCACTTCATCAACTCCGTGTCGCCGACCTTCCTTGAAGAAATCGTGCGCGGTTGGTTCGACTTCATCCCGGGGCAGTTCCGCAATGAAGTGATTGCGAAGTACAACGCAGGCTGCGCTCGCGGTATCTTGAATGCTCCGGATGATAGCTACAATCCTGAAACGGACGCAAACTTGAAGGTGAACTACACCGCACAGACCCACCATGCGGCAAAGATTTCCAACAAGATGCAGTTCCAGGAAAAGGTCGGTCTCTTCAAGAACCCCGACGCTCCGCTCTTCTTCTGGCCCAGCCGCCTTGACCCTGTGCAGAAGGGCCCGCAGCTCCTCACGGACATTCTCTACAAGGTGCTTGAAAAGTATCGCGACGACAATATTCAGTTCGCCGTGGTTGCTAACGGTCCTTATCAGCAGGCCTTCCGCGATATTCTCGGTTTCCACAATCTCTATGGCCGCTTGGCAGTGGTGGACTTCGACGAACACATCTCGCGCTTGGGCTATGCCTCTTCCGACTTCACCCTCATGCCCTCGCTCTTCGAACCTTGCGGTCTGCCGCAGATGGTCGCACCGATTTACGGCTCGCTCACCATTGCGCATGATACCGGAGGTCTCCATGACACGGTTGAAATGCTGGATGTTGAAAACAACACCGGTAATGGCTTCCCCTTCAAGTTCTACGGCAGCGAAGGTTTGGAATGGGCAATCGATCGCGCGATGGACTTCTATCGTCTGCCCACCGATGTCCGCGAAGCACAGATCTCTCGTATCATGGTCGATGCAAAGCAGCGCTTCAACCACGAAGCCTGCGCAGCAGAGTACATCAAGATCTACGAAGAAATGCTCCAGCGTCCGTTGACCGAACTCTTTGACGGCGGCAACGAAAACCAGAACCCTTACACGAACGGGGGAATGTAAGATGCCTTCTCCGCGTATGCGCCTTTTAGACGATCCGTGGCTTGCGCCCTATGCCGATGTCATTGAGCGTCGGGCGCAACGCGCACAAGACACCGTAAAGCGTTTGACTGGCGGTCGGGACGACCCACAAGCATTGGTCGCGTTCGCAAGTGCACACGAGTATTACGGTCTCCACCGTACAAAAGACGGATGGATCTTCCGTGAGTGGGCTCCGAACGCAACGCAAATCTGGTTGGTCGGTGATTTCTCTAATTGGGAAGTCCGTCCTGAATTCCAGGCTGTGCGTATTCCTGGGCGTGATGTCTTTGAGTGGCGAGGCTCCGAAGAGGCGCTTTGCCACGGTCAATTCTATCGCTTAGAAGTCTTGTGGAATGGTGGCCGCGGGGAACGTATCCCCGCGTATGCCCGTCGTGTGGTGCAGGATCCAGAGTCTGGATTGTTCGCTGCACAGGTTTGGCAGCCGCGTCCGTACCACTGGAAGAATGCCTTCACGCGTCCTGCTGTAGCGCCCGTGATTTACGAAGCGCACATCGGCATGGCGCAGGAAAAAGAAGGTGTCGGCACTTACACTGAATTTGCAGACGAAATCTTGCCACGCATTAAGGCGGCAGGGTACAACACGCTCCAGATTATGGGCATCATGGAGCATCCTTATTACGGTAGCTTCGGTTATCACGTCTCCAGTTTCTTTGCGGCCAGCTCGCGCTTTGGCACCCCTGAAGAACTGAAGGCTTTGATTGACAAGGCTCACGGGATGGGGATCGCGGTCATCATGGATATCGTCCATTCGCATGCAGTGAAGAACGAGCGCGATGGTCTTTCTCGTTTTGATGGCACCGCCTATCAGTACTTCCATGACGGCTCGCGCGGTTGGCACGATGCATGGGATTCGCGTTGCTTTGACTATGGCAAAACGGATGTCTTGCACTTCTTGCTTTCCAACTGCCGTTTCTGGTTGGACGAATTCCACTTTGATGGTTATCGCTTTGACGGCGTGACTTCGATGCTCTATCTGCATCATGGTCTTGGCGTGGACTTCTCAAACTACGGTATGTACTTTGATTCCACCGTGGATGAAGATGCGTGTGCGTACTTGACGCTCGCGAATGAAGTCATTCACACGGTGCGTCCGGATGCCTTGACCGTCGCAGAAGATGTCAGTGGTATGCCTGGTATTGGCGCACCGCTTGAAGAGTGTGGTATCGGCTTTGACTATCGCATGGCGATGGGTGTGCCGGAATGTTGGTTCAAGCTCGTCCGTGATATCCGCGATGAAGATTGGTCGGTGAGCTTCTTGTGGCATGAATTGACGAATCGTCGCGCAGATGAACGCACGGTGAATTACGTTGAATCCCATGACCAAGCACTCGTCGGCGGTAAGAGTTTCATCTTCCAGATGATTGATAAGGAGATGTATGAAGCCATGCATAAGGGCTCGCAGAATCTCCTCATTGATCGTGGCTTGGCCTTGCACAAAATGGCCCGTTTGGCAACACTTGGGTGTTGCTGTGCCTATTTGAACTTCATGGGTAATGAGTTTGGCCATCCGGAATGGATTGACTTCCCGCGTGAAGGCAACAACAATAGCTATCACTACGCACGCCGTCAGTGGTCGCTCCGTGATAGTGATGAACTGCGCTTCAAGGGGCTTGGCGACTTTGATGAAGCGATGATGAAGCTTGTGGTCAATGGGCGTAAGGCGTTGGAAGGGACCTATCCGCGTCGCATTTACGCCAATGATGAAGACAAGATTCTCGCCTTCATGCGCGGTGAATTGCTCTTCATCTTTAACTTCCACTCTGAACAGTCTCTCGTAGATTACCCGTTGATTGTCCCGCCAGGTGTTTACCAGCACGCATTGGATACCGATGCCGAAGCATTCGGTGGATTCAATCGCGTGATTCCTGGTCAGGAATTCCCGTTGACGACAATTGATCGTGAAAATGAACGTTGCTTTGCAATCCGTCTTTATCTTCCTGCACGTACCGCATTGGTGATTGAGCGCATTCCGCCGCAGGTCGCCCGTGCGAGCCGTCCGAAGAAAAAGAAGGCGTAATACGATTTTAACCAATCTGTATTGATTGAGGAGTCTGTTATGGTCACAGCGATTATTTTAGCTTCTGGTAGAGGCACCCGTATGGGAGCCGGGATGGATAAATGTTTCCTCTCTCTTGGGCCGCGCCCAGTAGTTGCTTGGTCGCTGCTTGCATTTGAAAGTTGCAAAGAGGTTGACCACATCATCTTGGTTGTTCGCAAGGAGCAAGTCGTTGCGGCGCGCGGACTCCAGATGATGTTTGGCATCCGAAAGCTACAGAAGATTGTTGTTGGCGGCACGCGTCGCCAAGACTCTGTACAGGCTGCGTTAAAGGAAATTGACCCCTTTGAAACGCAATACGTGACCATTCACGATGCGGCACGCCCGTGTGTTTCCGCGGATTTAATCAGCGAAACCTTAAAGGCCGCACGTCGGTATGGAAGTGGCGTCGCAGCACATGCAATGACCGATACCATAAAGGTGGCTGGCAAGAATCTTGTGGTAGAATCAACCCCAGATCGCGCCACACTTTGGGCTGTTCAAACTCCGCAAAGCTTCGCAACAGATAAACTTCTGCCTGCTTACGAGAAATTGGTCGCGCCGCGTTGTCCAATTGAATACACGGATGATGCGGCCGTCCTTGAAGCGAATGGCGGAACGGTTAAGCTCGTGAAGTGGGACGCTCCGAATATCAAAATTACTACGCCGATCGATTTGACGATTGCTGCGGCGTTGTTGCGACTGAGTTAATTTTTTATGGCAAAGCCAAAACGCTACGCAATTATTAGTGACATTCATTCCAACATTGAAGCCCTCGATGCCGTGATTGAAGATGCACGGCAGCAGGGGGTGACCGATTTCGTTTGTTTAGGAGATGTCGTCGGTTATAATGCCGCCCCACGTGAGTGCATTCAGCGTATTCGCGAATTAGGGTGTAAAGTCGTCAAAGGCAATCACGATCACTACTGTTCGGATCCGTTGGTTGACTTGGATGACTTCCAACCGAATGCAGCCAGTGTGATTGAGTGGACGCGTCGTAATATCTCGGAAGAGGATATGCAGTGGTTGCACAACTTGCCACTCTCTGCTGTCATCATGGGTTTCACGATTGTTCACTCCACACTTGATAGCCCTGAACACTTTCGTTATGCCTTTGATAAGCAGGACGCCGAAGATAGCTTCAATTACCAACGTACACGTGTTTGTTTCCATGGGCACACCCATGTGCCGTGCATCTTCAAACGAAGCACCTCGCATGGCATTGTCAAACTCGGTGCGGCGGATGGTTTGTTGGAGCAGGGGAATTACTTCATCAATGTCGGCTCCGTGGGGCAACCGCGTGACGGCATTCCTCAGGCGTGCTACCTCATCTTTACAACTGAAGGTCTCGCCAAACTTTCAATTGAGTTTCGTCGCGTAGACTATGATGTTGAATCTGCCGTCCAACGTATCAAGGACGCAGGCCTGCCAGAGCGATTAATTAATCGTCTCTATACTGGGCAATAATCTTTCTACCTCCGTTGATTCCTCGGAAAGGGCGCTCGGCCCAATGCGTTTCGCATGCTCAGATTGTAAGAACCGAATTTCAACCGCGCGGTCTACCACTCGTGGGCAAGCGCTTGCGGAATTGGTCATTACATTGGTCGTCTTGGTGACGTTAGTTATTGGGGTGGCTACCTTGGCCCAGGTGTGTCTTCGTCAACAATTTTTACATCGAGACGTCCGCCTCAAAGCGGGTGAGAGCGCGCTAGCACGTAAAACCACTGGGTGGGTGGATCCCGTGCTCGGCGCAGAGAATCGCTCGGATACCGTCCATCGCATTAATGCTTATACCCATTTGGAACAATACACTCCGGCCCTCACTTCTCGACTGCCGATGAGTCAGTACACCCTTTTTTCACGCGTTGTTTCGGATGGCGATCTCGGGTTAGAAGAGACCAAGATCGAGCAAACCTATCTTTTGGATGAGGCATTCATCCGTTTAATCTACGGTAAGGGCTCCATAATCCTTCGGGAAAGCCTTACCTTTCCCTCAACTTCTGGTATTTGGGAGTGACGTTCACGCTTTATCCGTGCGTCATAATCGCTTCGTAGATTACGGCTAAAGAGCTGTAAACAGCGAAGTTTGCACGTGCTATTTTCCCTTTTGAACCCGATAATTCCTCGCAGTTTGGGAAACTGCAAGGAGGGGATGGAGTCGCTACGTCTTATGGTTGAGTCGGGAGTGGGGTGGGTGATGCCTTTGAGGTTAATGAGAAAGGGGCGTGAGAGAGGTGGACTGAGCGGAGATTTCTTTTATTAATGGGGAGATTAGCATTGAGTTGAGGAGGGGAGATATGCTATTATTATTAGTAATCTGATAAGTGGCGATTTCGCCTGTTGGCGAGCCCTAAAATTTCGGAAAATAAGGAGTATCCTCATGGGATGTAAGAAGATGCTGATGGTAGCTGCGACAGTCGTAGCTTCTCTGTTATGTGCAGCTCCATTAAAGATGGACTGGAAGGCAACGGCAACAGCGCCCGAAGCAGTGGCGCGTCCTTTCGCTGGTCTGCTGAATAAGACGATGGTGGTTGCAGGCGGTTCGACGTATGAGGGGGCGAAGGCTTATTCCACGACGATTGCCACCTATGATCCTGCGACTGACGTTTGGACGAAGGTGGGCACGTTGCCGCAGGGAATCGCTGAGGGTGCTACGGTCGCAGTG
The DNA here is from genome assembly GCA_017558005.1 of Kiritimatiellia bacterium. Taxonomy (GTDB): domain Bacteria; phylum Verrucomicrobiota; class Kiritimatiellia; order RFP12; family DVOR01; genus Spyradenecus. The sequence continues at coordinate 46,231 of JAFYWN010000009.1, forward strand.
AATGTGGGCACGTCTGTTTCTCCGGATTGGCGTTTGCTCTGCGTGGGCGGCATGACGGCAAATGGCGCCACGGCTCAGGCCTTTTTGTTGAGCGCAGATGGCAAGACTGAAGCGCTTCCTCCGTGCCCATATGGTACGCTCTCGATGACGGCGGCCGCAGCATGGGATGGCGGCGCCGTGTTTGCTTGCGGTCTTTTGGATGGCGCACTCACGAATCGCGTCTTCACCTTGAAGCGTGTGAATGGCGAATGGACATGGGGCGAATTGCTTGCGTTGCCGGGTCCTGCACGTGCTCAGGCTGTGGCTGCAGTGCAGAATGGTGACCAGAAGTCCTTGGTGCTCGCCGTGTATGGTGGCGCCATTATGGCCGAAGATGGCAAGTCTATGGCCGACGTGAAGGGCTGGGGTTACACGAAGAATTTCGATGGAGAGTGGACTTGGAAGGCTCTTGAGGATGCACCAGTGTCCACAATTGGCGCCACTTTCCAGGCAATTGGCGACCAGCACGTGTTGCTCATTGGTGGTTATGACCGCCAGATGTGGGATCGTGCGAATCGTATGCTGGCCGCAGATTGGCAGCGTATGTTGACGGAACCGCCCGCTGCTTTCAATTGGAATCGCAAAGTTTGGGCATACTGCGCAGTGACAGGCAAGTGGGCCGAGTACGGCGAATTGCCGGAAGAGGTGCAGGCTCGCTGTGGCGCGGCAACGGTTTTGTTGCCTGCCGAAGGCAAGGTGATGCCGAAGTTGGTCATCGCTGGTGGTGAAGTCAAGCCTGCACAGCGCACGAATGTTGCTCATGTGGTGAGCTTCGCACGTCAGGGCTGGGCCTTCTCTTGGGTCAGTTGGGTCGTGATTGGCATCTACTTCTTGGCAATGGTTGGCATGGCCATGATCTTCGTCTTGCGTCAGAAGACGGCAGATAGCTACTTCCGTGGCGGAAAGAGCATCCCGTGGTTCGTGGCAGGCATGAGTATCTTTGCAACCATGTTGAGCTCGATTACCTTCATTTCGATTCCCACGATGACCTACATCGGCGACTGGCGTTACTTCCCGATGGTGCTTTGCATCTTGGCAATGGCACCGATCGCAATTTACTTCTACTTGCCGTTCTTCTGCCGTTTGAACATCACTTCGGCATATGAATATCTCGAAAAGCGTTTCAATTTGGCTATTCGCCTCTTCGGTTCTGCGGTGTTTAACATCTTCATGGTGTGCCGCGTGGCCGTAGTGACCTTGCTCCCTGCGCTTGCGTTGGACGCAGTGACGGGTATTGGCGTGGAAAACTGCATTCTCATTTGCGGTGTGGCAACGATTCTCTATTGCTGCGTCGGCGGTTTGGATGCGGTGATTTGGAGTGACTTCGTGCAGGGCATCGTCTTGCTCGGTGGCGCAGTGACAGTGTTGGTGTTGCTCATCATGAATACCTCGGGCGGCTTCGGTGGCTTCGTGGATATCGCGCAGGAACACGAAAAGCTCCGTTTGTTGGACTTCCGTTTCCTCTTGACGGAACCTGTCTTCTGGGTGGTCGTGATCCAGGGCTTGGTGAGTAACCTCTCCAGCTACACCTCCGACCAGTGCGTGGTGCAGCGTTATATCGCCTGCACAAACGAAAAGAAGGCTGCCAACTCCATTTGGTTCAACGGCGTCCTTTCTGTGATTGCTTCCGTGATCTTCTACGCCATCGGTACGGCGCTTTACACGCACTACTTCAGCAATCCTGGCTTGATGGACGTGACGATGCCGAAGAGCGACTCGGTCTTCCCGATCTTCATGGCGATGGAATTGCATCCTGTGATTGCAGGCTTGGTGATTGCCGCTATCTTTGCAGCGACGATTTCCACCCTCTCTGCAAACCTCACCTCCGCTTCGACTGCAATCACGACGGACTTCGTCTTGCGCTTCAAGCCCTCCTTGACGGGGCCTCAACAGGTGAAGTGCGGTCGTATCTGCGTGATTGTGATTGGTATCTTGGGCGTCGGTGCAGCATTGACCTTGGCACAGTTGCCCACGCGTTCGCTCTTCGATGAGTTCCAGAAGTTCATCGCAATGTTGACCGCAGGTCTCACGGCGCTCTTCTTCATGGGCATCTTCATGCCGCGCGTCGGCGGTATCCCTGCTGTGATTGGCCTCTTGGCAAACTACTTCGTGTGCTATGGTTTGGACTTGATTCCCGCAGGTAGCGCACTTTCGATTATCAAGCCTCACCCGTTCGTTTACGGTGGCATCGGCTTGGTGGTTTGCGTGGTGATCGCTTGGGTGCTCTCGATCTTCTTCCCGAACACCAGTGAAACCAAGGGCTTGACGCACTTCTCCCGTCCTGAAAAGGAAGAAGCCTAAGTCATGCGGTTGCTGACGACTGTTCTCTTTTGTCTTGGTTCGGCGGTACTTTTTGCCGCCGGACCACAACAACTTCGCCCCGTGTCGGTGGGCATGCGCTTTGAAGCCTTGAGTTACGTCTTGGATGAAGAAATCCCAGTGCAACTTTGGGTACGAAACAATACCGCAAGCACATTGACCTTAGGCAAGGGCTCCCTTCCTGCAGGTGTCTTGGATGTCTATCGCGTGGGGGACCCACAGAAGCGTTCGCTCTCGCTTGACCGTGGGGGCTGTTTGCCTCGCCCGTTACAATTGAAGCCCGGCGAAGAACGCACCTTCCGCGTGGACCTTTCCAAGGCGGCCGATGTCTCTTCTGAAGGGAAGTATTTTGTAACGTTTGGCGTCGTGGTTCGTGATACACGTTATGAAACCGAGATTAAGGTGTTGGAAATTGTTCCTGGCAGTTTAATCTCTGAAGGCGTGCAGATCTTCGCAGGAAAGGGTTATCAACAGCGCAACTTCAAGTTGGTGCGTTGGCCGCGTGACCATGTGGATCGTATCTTCTTGCGTATTGAAGACACTCCCTCTGGTGTGGTTTTCCCAACGGTGATGTTGGGCGCGTACTTGCCGCTCTCCAAACCCCGCATGAACATTGCTCCTTCGGGTGAAATTACGATTTTGCATCGTGCGACTCCAGAGTACTATGTGCGCAATGTCTTTTGGTCGTTGGAGGAGGAGTTTGTACGACGCTCCACGCAGAATTTGTTGGATCCGGCCACGGCTGACACGGCACGTTTGAATGGTATGAAAGCAGACTTGGAAGAGGTGATTGATAAGAATGATCGCCTGAAAGAGTCGCTTCGTTTACGTTAAACGCCTCACTGCATTTGATTGGGGAGGGTAAAGAATGAAAAGTATCCTGACATTTTGTTGTGCATTAATCGCCGCGGTCCTTTGTGCAGAGCCGATTAAGGTAGCCTGCATTGGTGACTCAATTACGTTTGGCACGGGGATTAAAAACCGCGAGACGGATTCCTATCCTGCACAGCTCCAGAAGTTGCTTGGTCCTAACTACGAAGTGCGTAATTTCGGCAATCCAGGCCGTGGTATCTATCTCCACTCTTGGCGCGGGAAGGAACGTCGTGGCTATCGTTACATGCCTGAACATCAGGCGGCATTGGCGTGGCAACCCGACATTGTAGTTTGCAATCTCGGCATCAATGATAATGGTGAATTCATCAAGAAGGACCGTGCAGAACCCGGCACCTTCGCGAAGGATTACCAAACGTTACTCGCCGATTACCAAGCGCTTCCAACCAAGCCCAAACTCTACATTTGGGGAAAACTTGCTCCGCTTGCGCCTGGTCAGAACTTCTATCGTTCGGCAGAGCCCTTCATGATGCAACCCGAATTGGCGAAAGTTGCTGCCGCCACGGGTGCACAGTTGATTGACATGCAGGAGCCCTTGCGCCCGGTCTTATTGACGGCATTTCCGGATAAGATTCACCCAACTGCAGAAGGTGCGAAGATTATCGCTGAAACCGTGCATGCTGCGTTGACCACGCCGCCCGAAGCGCCGGTTGCTTTGCCTGAAGATATCGCAGGGAAGGCAGAGGTGTGGCTCTGTGCGGGTCAGTCAAACATGTACTGGCCGTTAGGGCGATGCGCGAAGGCAAATGAAGAAGCGGCCGCCACGGCGAATTATGATATTCGCTTGTGGGATTTCATGTCTGGCAATTGGATTAAGATCACGCCGCAGAATGCCAAGGATTGGTCGGCGATGGGGGTCTCGTTTGCAATTCGTCGTGCGAAGGCCACGGGTAAGCCCATTGCAATTCTCTATGTGGCTGCGGGTGGCGCTCCGACGGAAGCCTTCTTAAGCGAAGAGACCATGGCGGCATGGGATGCTCAGGGTAAGCCGAAGTATCCGAATCTCTTGAAGATTGTGACCAATCGCAAGCAGATTCATGAGAATGAAGACTTCCCTTGTAAGTGGTGTGCGCGCGAATATCCGAAGCGCAAGAACAACAAGATTGAAGCGTATTGGTGGGCTTTGAACAAACTCTATCGCGAGGGCATCGCCAAGGTGAAGCACTTGCCGATTGACGGCGTGTTGTGGTACCAGGGCGAATCCAATGCCACGGTCAACCTCGCGCCGGACAAACCGCTCGCCGATGAGTACATGCTTGAAACCCTGCTTGCCGTCATCGAAGACTTGCGTCCCAATGAAAAGACACCCTTCTTGATGGTGGGACTCCCCGTGATGAATCGTCCGTGGGAACCCTATCGCGCCGCTCAGCAGAAGGCTTGTCAGCTCACGGGTGCGACCTATTTGGACACCTTTGGTGCGGGCCTTGGCGAAAAGAATAATGTGCATCCGACGAATAAGATTCCCTTTGTTGAGATGGCCGCCGCTGCGGCTGCAGCGCAATTGGACAAGTAATCGGGCAGTTTTGTACTGAAAAACACTTGCCGCCTCCTGTTTTACAGGGGGCGGTTGTTTTCAAATGGCCGTATTTTTGCTAAACTGTCGCACGTTTTTTTATTGATGAAATCCGTTTTACAAATTAAAAGGAAATGAAGGATATGGAAGACAAGATTATCGCAACCGTGAATGGTGAGCCGATTACCCAGCAGGCTGTGGATTTTGAATTGCAGCGTTTGATTCATCTTTATCAGCAGCAGGGCATGCCCGAACAGCAGTTGCGCTTGCAGTTGGATGCGATTCGTGCTCGTGCATTGGAACAGGCCATCGGCACAAAGTTGCTTATTGACGAAGCAAAGCGTTTGGATATCCCCGTTTCCGGCGAAGAATTGGATGCGCAGTTTGATCGTTATGTGATGCAGTTCGGCGGCGATCGTGAAAAGTTTGCCAAGGCTGTGGAAGCACAGGGCATGACGCTTGATAGCTTCAAGCAGGAATTGAAGCAGGGTGTGACCATCAATAAGTTGATTGATCAGATTTGCTCTGCCGTGCAGGCCCCGACGGAAGATGAGATTAAGGCTCACTACGAAGCCCATCAGGCTGAGTATGCCACCGAAGATCGCGTGCTCGCTCAGCATATCTTGATTAAGCCGAATAGCGATTCTGCTGATGATAAGGCCGCCGCGAAGTCGAAGCTCGAAGCAATTCGCGCTCGTATCGTTTCTGGCGAAAGCACCTTTGAAATGGAAGCAAAGGCTCACTCTGATTGCCCGAGCGGCAAGTCTAATGGTGGCTCCTTGGGTTGGTTCGGCAAGGGCATGATGGTCAAGCCCTTCGAAGATGTGGCTTTCGCAATTGCTGAAAATGAAATCTCTGAAATCCTCGAGACGCAGTTCGGTTATCACATTATCGTGAAGACTGGCGAAGAAAAGGGCCACACGCCTGAACTCGAAGAGATTCGCGACAAGGTGGCAGAATTCCTCTTCCACGCCAAGCGCGGTCAGGCAGTCGCCGACCATGTGGCGGAATTGCGCTCGAAGGCTGATGTGAAGTTGGCCTAAGGCTCTTCAATTAAGAAGCACTGTCCCCAAGAAAGGACAGTGCTTTTTTCTTTCATTTTCTTAAAGACTCGTTTGGGGAAAGTGCACAGAGCAGGCTTTCTCTTAACGAATTGGCGCGTAAAGGGTGCCTTACGTCAGGTGGACTATGGCGGAAGATTTTTTTGCAGATAAGATTGCTTCGGAGTTAAACCTCTCTCCTCGTCAAGTGGCAGCAGTGATTAAGTTGTTTGAAGAGGGGTGTACAGTCCCCTTCATCGCACGCTATCGTAAAGAGGCCCATGGAAATTTGGACGAGGTGAAGATCGCTTCCATCCAAGAGCGCTTGGGCTACCACCGCGAACTTGAAGCGCGTCGTGAAGCTATTTTATCTTCCATTATCCAACAAGGTAAGCTCACCGATGGATTGAAGGAGCGCATCCTTGCCTGCGAAAAGCGCACGGAATTGGAAGACCTTTACCTGCCGTACCGCCCCAAACGTCGGACGCGCGCCATGGTTGCTCGCGAACGTGGCTTGCAACCGCTCGCAGAGCGCATCTTGGCGCTTGCGACTTCTGGGGATCCGCTCGTTGAGGCGGAGGCCTTTGTTTCAATTGAGAAGGAAGTCTTTGATGCCAATAGCGCACTAAAGGGCGCGCGTGACATCGTGGCCGAACAGATCGCCGAACACCCTGAAGTGCGTGGCTTTGCGCGTGATTATTTGGCCGAACATGGCTTGGTACACTCCGAAGTGGTGGAGCCTGCGCCTGAGACTCCGACGAAGTTTGAACAGTACTATGACTTTGAAGAGGCGGTTGTCGCCATCCCGTCCCATCGTTTTCTCGCAATTAAGCGTGGTGAAACGGAGGGGATTTTACGCGTTTCGCTCTCGGTGGATTGGGATTCTGTGGTGGCATTCGCCGAGGAGACCTTTGGGTTGCGTCCCTCGCCTTGGGCGGAACAGCTCACCCTTGCGGCAAAGGATGCCTGCCGTCGCTTGATTGCCCCCTCGGTCGAACTGGATGTGATGGTGGAATTGAAGCAACAAGCCGACCGCGCTGCGGTGGAGATTTTTGCTGAGAATTTGCGCCATTTGCTTTTGCAAGCGCCTTTGGGTGAACGTGCCGTTTTGGGCGTTGACCCCGGGATTCGCACGGGATGTAAGTGTGTGGCTTTGGATGCGACGGGTAAGTTTCTCAAGAATGTCACCGTCTATCCTGCGCAGAGCCAACAGAAAGATATTGAGGCGGCGGTTGAGTTGTTGAAGCTGGTGGCTCAGTATGAGCCCAAGGCCATCGCCGTGGGGAATGGTACCGCGGGTCGCGAGACGGAGCGTTTTGTTCGTCAGACCTTGAGTCGGAGTGGGAAGCAAGACATTATTGTGGTGCCCGTCAATGAGGCAGGGGCTTCGGTCTATTCGGCAAGTAGTGTGGCGCGTGATGAATTCCCAGAGTTGGATTTAACCGTACGTGGCGCGATTTCAATTGGTCGCCGTTTGCAAGACCCCTTGGCCGAACTTGTGAAGATTGACCCGAAGGCAATTGGCGTGGGCCAATACCAACACGACGTGAATCAGACGCTGTTAGCCTCTAAGTTGGACGAGGTGGTGGAACGTTGCGTAAATAGCGTAGGTGTGGAATTGAATACGGCCAGTGTGCCACTCTTGACGCGCGTCTCTGGCATTGGGCCCTCGTTAGCAAAGCGCATCGTAGAGTATCGCAATGCCAATGGAGCCTTCCGTTCACGTGGAGAGTTGCTCCGTGTTTCGGGGCTTGGTGCGAAGACCTTTGAACAGTGCGCGGGCTTCTTGCGTATTCGTGAGAGTGTGAATCCTTTGGACCGTTCGGCGGTCCACCCAGAACGGTATGCCTTGGTGGAACAGATGGCCGCAGACATCGGCTCTTCTGTGGAGGCATTGATTGGGAATACGGATGCCGTTGGGAAGATTCAGAAGCAACGTTACGTTAGTGGCGACGCGGGGCTCTTAACAATTGAAGATATCTTGAACGAATTGCGCAAACCTGGCCGTGACCCGCGTGCAGAGTTTGAACCACCCGCCTTCCGTGAGGATGTTTGCACGATTGAAGATGTGCGCCCAGGAATGAAATTGGAAGGAATTGTCACCAATGTGACGGCATTTGGCGCATTTGTTGACATCGGTGTTCACCAAGATGGTCTTGTCCACGTGTCGGAATTGTCCGATCGCTTTATTCGTGATCCGTCTGAAGTGGTGAAGTCGGGCGACAAATTGACCGTGCGTGTCTTGGATGTTGACCTTGCACGTCGCCGCATTTCGCTTTCGGCACGTTCCGAATCCAAGGGACGCCCCGCCGCAAAGCAAGGCGGTCAACATCGCCATGCTCCTGGACCGCGTCCGCGCCAACAGGGCTCCTCCACCTTTTCCAATAATCCCTTTGCAGGACTCTAACCATGACAAATGCCACCATTTCGCTCGCTCCCTTACGTGGTGTAACGGGTCTCCGGTTTCGGCAGGCCTTTCAGGCACATATGTCTGGCCTCGATTTGGCAGTGGCACCCTTTATCGCCACTGTGCAAGGCGATCGCGTTAAACCCGAAATCTTGCGTGGTATTGAGCCTTCTGTCCAACCCAAAGGCTTGCCCTTAATTCCACAAGTCATTGGGAAAGATGCCCGTCAGTTGCGTGTGATGTTGCGCGCGATGAAGGAATTGGGTTATACACAGGTCGATTTGAACTCGGGATGTCCGTGGCCCTTCGTGGCAAAGAAGGGGCGTGGCGCGGGGTTATTGCGCGATGAGGCTAATCTTGCCGCAATGTTAGAGGCGGGATGTGAGGAACTTGGTGAGGGGAATTTCTCCATTAAGGTGCGCTTAGGGATTGAAGAGAAGACGCTTTTGGCAAAGCGTTTGCCCATCCTTTTGCGTTATCCGCTGCGAGAAATCTGCGTGCATCCTCGCACGGCAAAGCAGATGTATGAGGGATCTGTCGATTTGGACGCTTTTGAACGCATTTGTGAAGCATGTACACTTCCGCTCACGTACAATGGCGACATTCGCACGTTGGAAGACTATCAGATGCTCTCTGCGCGTTTCCCGACGGTGAGCCGTTGGATGATTGGGCGCGGCATCGTTGCCAATCCCTTCCTCGCGGAAAGCATTCGCGCAGGGAAGGATACCCGCGATATGGCACGTTTCCAGGCGTGGCATGCAGACATCTTGGCGCGTTATGCAGAGAATGCCCCGGGCGATCATGCCCTCTTGGGACACTTAAAGGAACTCTGGAGTTACCTCGCGCCTACCTTTAAGCAGGGCGACCAACTCTGGAATAGCCTAAAGATTACACGCACCCGCGATGAATTTGAACGCGTTCTGCGGTTGATTCCGCTCCAGTGGCGATAACTATTTTCGAGTGTGAAGTCGGAGTTGAAGTGCACCATTGCACAGAAACTCTCTTTAATCTTAAGTGTGCACGCTCTTTAATCTTTAGTGTGACCATCCTTTAATCTTTCGGACTTAACGCCACTGTATCAATAAAAACAAAAGAGACGCTTCCGTGTGGAGGCGTCTCTTTTGTTTGAGCAGGGAGTGCTTAGTCTTCCACGACCACGCGGAAGCCCACGTTGTAGGGGCGCTGCCAGGTCGGATAGCCCCAACGCCATGCAGAGGTGGCGCGGTGCTGACGCTGGTACCAAGAGCCACCACGGATGACGCGTAGCTCAGGATCAAAGGCTTCGCTTGCCGCGGCATTGGGATAGCCAACGAAGGGCGAGGAGGTCCATTCGGCGACGTTACCATGCATGTCCTTCAAGCCGAAGGCATTGGCGGCATAGGAGCCAACCTTTGCGAGGTGGAGCACCTGGTCATAGAAACGTGCATCCTTGAGTTCGTAGTCCCAGAACTTGTCGGGGTTACGAATCGGCTGAGGGTCGATGCCGTGCACGGCGAGACGCTTCATGGTCACGTCAGCGAGGTTGGCATGCTTGGAGAAGTCGGTGTTGAAGTCGCCGTAGTTCATCGGCGTGCTCGTACCGGCGCGGCAAGCATATTCCCATTCAGCTTCGGTGGGCAGACGCACCTTTTTGCCCGTCTTCGCAGAGAGCCATTCGCAGAAGGCGACAGCCTTGTCGTAGCTGACGCGGATAGCGGGGAAGGCAGGGTCATTCACGAAGTAACCGCGACGCACCTGGTCTTTGTAGTGCATGTCGTAGACACCGTTTTCAAAGGTCGGGTCAAACTGCTGCATCATGCCCATGGTGACTTCGGTGATGCCCATGTAGAAGGGCTTATCAATGGTCACTGCGTGTGCAGGTGCTTCAGCAGGAGATTCGGCGTTGGAACCCATGACGAAGGAGCCCGCAGGAATCTTGACGAGTTCCATCTTCTGGTCGCCACCGATATTCAAGGTGATGCATTCACGCTGACCTTGCTTCTGCGCGCCATTGAAGGGCCAACCCGCCACGGTTGCTTCTGCGGCCTTCGGAGGACGTGCTGCCGGAGGTTCGAAGGCGATTGTGCCGGGCTTGTAAGGATTGATGATTACTTCAGGGTCATAATCCAATGCAGCCAAACGCTTTTCGTATTCACGACGGCTCTGGATGTAGTGCTGATTTGCACCACGTTCAGTCCAAGTGCCGAAGTAGGGGACGTTGAGGTCAATCCAAGTGTAGAGGCGATCCCATTCTTCAGCGGAGAGCTTTACGCCGTGGTGGCCCTTCTTCAACATCTGCACGAGTTCAGATGTGGTCACATGGAATTCCAAGGGGGTGAGGACGTGGTAGTCGCCTTCGGGACCGTTACGACGGACATAGGGGTGAAGTGCGATGTAAGCGCCGCTGAAGCCACTCCAGACGTTCGGACGATAGGAGAAGTCAGGGATCGGCGTGCCAATCTTGGTGAGCGCCTTGCTCGCGCTATTGTGGCATCCCACGCACTTGCGATCAAGCACCGGCTGAACTTCACGGTCAAAGCCCCAACCGCGACGTTCGCCGTACCACGGCTTAATCTTTTGCGGAGGCTTACGAGAGGCCACTGTAGAGAGACCCGCAGGAGCGGCGGCATTCTGGCTTTCGTGGCAACCAATGCAGCTGATGGTTTCACCCGGCATACCCACGAGCCACGAACGCATCATCTGCAGGGCGCGACCATTTTCGTCGAGGGGCTGGACGCTGAGCGGCGTGTTTGCGGGGAATTCAAACATGCAGGAGCCGTCTTCTTCGACGTCAACCGTACCATGCAGCACGCGGACGTCCCACGGACCTTCCATGCCGATGGCATAGTGACCACCTGCGTGACGAGGAGCATATTCATAGTTGAAGACGCGAAGCTTCTTCACCTTGCCCTTCGGCACGCCATCCAGGGTCTTCTGACCGCGGTAGACATTCGCCATATAAACGTTACACGTCTTCTTGCTAAGGTCCACCATGTCGGGACGATAGGCAGGAAGCGGCTTGGACTTGAGCGGAATCGGCTCATAGTAGTTGGCATCCGGAGCTTCCCAGAGGGTTAAGACGTTATCATAGATGTCCACGAGCACGATGCGCCACGGTGCAGAACCATCATCCTGCATGGCGGTGAGGATGAGTTCGTCATTGAGCGGACGGGGGTGGAGGAAGTAGGGCTTGATGTGGTCAACCAATTGGTCCTTGGTGATGTTTTCAATCGGCTTACCACGGAAGGGGAATTTTTGGACGGCACCCTGGGTTTCGATACGGCCGCGTGCCACATCAAAGAGGATCAATTCGCCCTTACGCGGCACACCATGGTGACCGGTGACAATGCCGACAAACTTCGTCGAGCTGCCAGGAATGTGCTGGTGGTAGAAGATGGCATTGGGCCAATAGCTATTGGAGCCGTAGAATTCCTGCTGGTCAGAGCCGTCGGGGTTCATCGTCATCAACACGCGAGAGAAGTAGTGTGCAGAGTCGGTGTATTCCCAACGTAAGAAGACGACGCGACCATTCGGATAGACTTCGGGGTTCCAGTTGATGTCTTGGTCGAAGGTGATACGACGGGCCGTCTTGCGGTCATTTTCAATCAATTGAAGGTTGGCCACATAGTCGCCACCAGAAACGCAAGGCACGCCATTGAAGCCAATGGTCGCCGTGGTGATGATGCGACCGTCAGGAAGGTAGCATGCGTCATAGTAGTCCACTTCAGGATTGGGGTCTTCGTATGCCTTCTTCCAGTTGGAGCCGTCGGTATTCATTTCATAGATGCCCCACGGACCGCTCTTTTCGTCGCCAGAGGAGAGGAGAATCTTTTCTGCATTCCAATCAAGGCAGAGTTCGCCGAGGTAGGCAGAGGACTCGCGGATAACGGTTGGCTTGCCCATTTCTTGGCAGAGGGGCGCACGCAACACTGCATTCTTGTAACCGCGCAGGGTGGCATTGTTGTCACCATTCCATGCGGTGTTACCCTGATAGTTCTGGAAGAGCCCCTGCTTGGTGCCTTTAGGACGGTTGATGAAGAGAAGCTCATCGAAGTCAATGGCGGGGTGCTTCAAGAGCACCTTCTTCTGCAATTCACGGAATTCGCGTGCGGTTTCAGCGGTTGCCTTACCTGCGAGAACCGTAGCTTCCAAGGCGTCAATTGCCTTCTGTGTTTCGGCTGCATCGGGGTAGGATTCGGGATACTTTTCAGCATAAGCCGAAAGGGCTTCGCGCAGCGAGGTCGTATTGATGCTTGCCAAGAGGGCACGCATACGCACCTGCGCCTGCTGTTCTGCCAAGGTGGGCAAGGTTTGGCCAACACGTGCGGCACGCCCCGTCTCAGGAACGAAGTAATGCGTGCGTTCAGCCTTGCCGACATTGCCCTCCCAGAGGATGGTGCGTGCGTCATCAGAGGCTGTGATGCGGAAACCATTTAAGCGATCGCCGAGGACATTACGATTCCAAACGACGATCTTTTCCACGGGGTAGGTTGCGCCGAGGTCAAGCTCCCATGCGGGATGATTGCTCCCTTCGGGGGTGTGCGTGATGGTGTTTTCTTCCCACACGCCAGAGATGTTGCCATCAATAGCACGCGTAGCGACGCCACCATGTGCCGTATCAGACTGAGTTGCCTTGCCTTTGGGCGCGATGTTGGTCCCGTTAACAAAAACCTCCACTTCCGCAAGGGAGAGTGTGGCAGATTCACGAGGAAGGTCGATGGTGATGTAGCGAGCATCAACTGCTGCACTAAGGGGCACCGCTGTAAGTGCCGCTGTGAGCAGAAGCGTCGCAGATAAAGAAGAACATTTTTTCATAAGGTCTATCCTCTCTGATTGACGATATTCATTCTTAATGTATCAAAAATAGGGGAAAAAAGAAAGTCTAAAGTCATGCAAAGGATAACAAAATAAGGTGTTTAAGGGTTGAATTTTTCTATGAAAAAACACCACGGAGACAAGATAACGCAATGCTTTGAAAGCGCCTCTGTCTTGAGTGAAATAAGTGGGGGATTTGAAGCGAGATGCGTTAATCGCAAGTGACGGTGTCGGTAGTTGCTTTTTGTGCGTCATTTTTCGCCGTGAGATGGCGCATGACGGCTCGAGCGATATACCACTGTGCGACGCAGAAAAGAAGGAAAAAGCCAACGATGATGGCAATCACCCAATTGGGGTGTTGCGTCCAAAGGTGCTTGAGCCAGGCAATTGCCGGTGCGTAGAGATACGGCATAAAGAAGGTGACAATCAAGCTCTGAAAGAGACAGGAGAGTGCCGAGTAGAGTGTGTAGGAGCCAAAGTGGACGCGTAACATCCCTGCCGCCAGCAGGGCAGGCGTGCGAATGCCAGGCGTAAAGCGAATGACGAACATCGTTTTGCCCAGATGTTTGTCAAAGAAGTGGCTGCACAACTCAATCTGATTCTGATGTTTGCGCACCCATCTTAAGCGCGCAACAAAGTGCATGGCGAAACGGACGGGGAGATACATCAATAAATCGCCGATGAAGACGCCCCAAAAGGTGGCCTGAAGTGCCGTCATCCAATGAAGAATGCCTTCGGAGATTAAGGGCGGCACAATGGTCCAACAAACAACATTTTCAAAGAAAAAGGTGGAGACAGAAGTAAACCACCCTTGAATCCAAGGAAAGTCGCCAGAGCTTCGAATCGCTTCAATCAGCGAATTCAAATCAATGCCAGCGAAAGCCACATAAGTGATCATTACTTTCCTTGTTCTTTCGGAAGTTTGTCCGCGGGGATGCCCCAATAGTGTCCAATCTCTTCCGCAACCGCCGCAAAGGTGGGTGCGGCCACGCCACCACCTGAACGCACGCTTCCGCGCGGTTTTTCAATCGTGACGAGGATGGCAAGTTCTGGTCGCGTCGCGGGATAGATGCCGATGAAGGAAACATTATAATCGCTGTGATTATAGTGCCCATTCACGGGAATTTGCCCGGTGCCCGTCTTTCCCGCCACTGTATAACTGGGCAAATTTGCTCGCCATCCAGTGCCACGCGGAGACTTACCTGTTACTGATTGTAACATATCTAACATTTTATTGCAGACATTTTCTGAAAGTGGACGCCCTAAAACTTTGGGTTGGTTCACCCGAACGACTTCCCCTTCATGGGAGCGCACTTCTTTAAGGATGGTGGGCTTCATCAGTGCCCCACCATTGGCAATGGTAGAGTAGGCGTTGACCAATTGCAGTGCTGTGACCGAAATACTCTGCCCTAAAGGAATACGGGTCGGGGAGAGTTTATTCCACATAGCCTTGTTTTTGTAATTCCAGAAGATGCCGTTTTCTTCACCGATGAGTTCAATGCCTGTCTTTTTGCCTAATCCCATCGCATTGAAGGAACGCCAAAGGAGTTCATTTTGTGCAGGCATGCCCTTTTCGGGTGCGGGCTGAGCCATGAGCAAACCAATCTGTGCAGTGCCGATATTGGAGGACTGCATGAGCAGTTCACGTGCGCGAATTTTGCCATACACTCGGTCACGTAAGGGTTTCCCTGCGTAGTACCACACCCCAGAGGTGCCGACATCAAAGACGGTGTGCTCGGTGATGATCCCCATCTGTAGGGCCATTGCCACGGTGATGGCTTTCATGACCGAGCCTGGTTCATAACACCTTGAGATGGCGATATTCTTCCACTCATCTTGGAAGTGCTTATTGAACTCTTGGGGTTTGAAACTGGGAAGGGTCGCCATACCGAGAATTTCACCCGTCTTCACTTGTTGAACGATGATGGTGCCAGACTCTGCTTGGAAGTTAGTGAGCGCATTGGAGAGGGCGGTCTCAATGATGTACTGAATGTTGTTGTCAATGGTTAGGTAGATGTCATTACCATGCGTGGGCTTCACCTCATCAATGCGACGGGTGCGAATTTCACGACGGCGACCATCATAGATGGCGTGGACCATGCCATTGGTGCCAGAGAGTTCTTTGTCAAAGCGTTGCTCAATGCCATACACGCCATCCCCGTCATGGTTGACGAAGCCCAAAACATGACAGAGGCGCGCGCCATTGGGGTAGGAGCGCACAGAACGTACCGTGGCGATGCTCACCCCTGCGATGCGATTGGTGGTGTTGGAGGGATCCTTGCGCTGTTGGAGTTCTTTAATCAAGGCATCATCGGTGATAATGCCAATCTTCGTGTAGCGGCGTCCACTCGCGAAGGTTTCAATCATCTTCTCTTGGTTGACCCCCAGCAATTCTGCGAGTTCCACTGGCAGCGTATCGCGATTCACTTTTGGGTGATCTAAGGCAGGGTCTTGCGCATCAATTGCTACCTCTCGCCCCGAGACGCTTTCGGCCAACACCACCCCATTACGGTCAAGGATGCGTCCGCGGAGACCGAGGACTTCGTAAGTGTTGTCATACTTCCGTTCGCGATAGTCAGGGGAGTTCGGAATGAAGATGTGGAGGTCAATTAATTCCCACAGCACGCGTAAAAAAATGACGATAACGCCCATTAAAATGAGCGCCATCCAACGGTGTGTGACCTGATGCGGGTGATGTGCCATGCGTTTCCGTCAGGTGTTTTAAAATGAGAAGTGGTGTAATTTAACGACGACGGCGGGTGGTTCGTTGACGTGTGCTCGAGGTGGCTGCGACCTTTTTGGGCTTAGCCTGCTCAGTCTTGGCAATCTGTGCCCCTTGCAAGGAGTTGTGTAAGGCGGCCGGAATTTCCAAGCGCCCATCCTTACGCACAATGATGCTACGTTCTGGCGGTGCGTAGGTGAGGTTCATGCCATTCTGACGAACGGCTTCATCCAGACGCTTGGGCTCAATTAAGTGATTCCAATCCGCCTTCTGACGACGCAAAGAGGCTTCCAAAGAGCGCTTTTCGTACTCAAGTTGTTTTACTTGAGTGCCGACTTGTTCTGCGCTCAAATCAATAAAGACCGGGCCAGCCCATGGGAGAATCATCAGTGCGCAGAGCACGATGCCGCCCAGATGCGCTAACTTCAGATGGTAGGTCTTCCGTCTCCGGTTGTGCTTCTTCATAATTCTCAGTCCTCCACGCGCCGCACGGCTCGGAGTTTTGCGCTCCTCGCCCGTGGATTGCTTTCAAGTTCTTCTTGCTGCCCACTGACAGCCTTTTTCAAAATCAGTTCAGTCTTGGGTAGGGTGCCGCGCCACTCACTTCCCCCCTGCATGAGGGAAACTTCCTGCCCGCAGTGTGCCTTAAAGGTCTGCTTGACCACGCGGTCGGTCAAACTTTCAAAGGTCAGAATCGCCATTCTGCCGCCGGGCTTCAAGAGTTCAATGCCCGCCTCGAGCGCCTTGCGTAAATCGCCCATTTCATCATTGACCGCCATGCGCAATGCCTGAAAGACGCGCGTGGCAGGATGACGACCCTTTGTGTGCGCCGTTCCGACTGCCTTCGCCACGCAATCAGCCAACTGTAAGGTGCGCGTGAAAGGTGCCTTGCGGCGATCACGATCAATTGCCTTGGCAATGGCAAATGCGCGCTTTTCTTCGCCCAATTCGCGGAAGAGGTCGGTCATCTCTTGCACGCTTAAACGAGCCACCAAGTCCGCCGCAGTTTCACCTGCATCGTTGCGCATGCGCATATCCAAAGGGCCATCCTGACGAAAACTGAAGCCACGTTCTGGCGTGTCCAATTGGTCGCTGCTCACCCCGAGGTCCAACAAGATGGCGTCCACTTGTTCAAACCCATTTGCCCGCGCAATCGCACCGATGTCGCCATGCGCACCATGGACTAAGGTATGCGTTCCGGGGATTTGGTCACGCAAAAGGTTGTTTTTGGCGCGTTCAAGTGCTTCGCCATCGCGGTCAATGCCCAAAAGGCGACCTTGTGCGCCCGCTAAGCGCATCACCGCAGAGGCATGCCCCGCCTGACCTAAGGTGCCGTCAATGTAGACGCAGCCAGGTTGCGGGTTCAATGCCGCGACGGTTTCTTCAAGCAGGACCGGAATGTGCATAACACCTCAATTAGAAATCAAGTGCTGCCAAAGCCTCGCCGAGAGCCGCCTGATCAACGGTTGTTTCGGGTTCACGGTTTTCAGCCGCCCAAATCTCACCGTAGGTCACCGCGCCAACAAACGCAATCTTTCCTTTAATACCCGCGAACTCCAAGAGGCGATCGCTGATACGAATGCGTCCCTGAACGTCCAACGGAAGCTGTTCGGTATTTGCACCAATAATGCGCAACTTCTGAGCCACCGTAGGATCTGCAAAACGCTTTGCGAGCAATTTTGCCTGAATGCCCTGCATGCGTTCATTGGTCAATAAGCGCAGACACTTCTCATGCGGGTCTGCCATGACAAAGACATACGCAGGCTTACCCATCGCATCGCGCCATCCCGAAGGGATCGTCACGCGGCGCTTGGGGTCCAATGCATGCATAGCGCTGCCTGAAAAAACAGCGTCTCCTTGCATTGTTTTAACCTCTGTGTCTTTTGTGTCCACTATTTGACCTTTTCTGACACTATTAAACACTTTCCCCCACTTCGCCGTCAAGTGAAAAGAAAATAATTTTTTCTCGGCCCGTAAAAAAGACCTTTTTACACCCTTTTCGGGTGGTTTTTATGCAAAAATCGGGCCTTTTTTAGTTGAAGACTCCATGCCGTTCATCCGCCACACGTTGACCTGCGTCAGAATTGATTCGTTAATGAATGTGAAAAATTTGACACCACCTCCCACCATCTGAGGCGAAACTGAATGTCGCCCAGGCCCTCCAGACCGTCCAGGTATTCCAGTCTCTCGACTTTTTCAGGTGTGCCTATCTCTTCAGCTTCTTCGGTCTTTTTGGAGCACCTAGATAGTTCGGATTCTCCGGTTCCCTGAATCATCTGAGTCTTCGGTTTATCCGGATCATCGAGTCTAGTCACTCGGCTTATCCGGATGATTAAGTCTCTTTTATCCTCTCGGTTTTCCTGGATTAGTTGCTCTCTCTAGCCGCTATCCAGTGTGGTACCAAACGACGGGGACGCAACGCTCCCCGTACCCCTCGCATCCTTGCCTTTCGTTCTTTCCTTTCTTCTTGTGAGCACCAGTAAAAGCATCCGCTAGGATGCGTAGCGTGCAGGACTCAGTCCTGTCGCAGGGGTGTGGGGGCGGCGCCGCCCCCACATCATCCCTTTTATCCCTTTTCTTCCTTCAAAAATTCCTTTAAAATCCCGTGCGCGAAAAGTTCACTTTTTCCATTTTTTCATTGATTTTTCGGCTGTTGAAAACTTTTTTGAGTTATCAACAAGTTATCAACAATGCACCTTTTTCGACGCAGTTTTTTGAAAAATTTTCGACGGATCGGCAGTTTTTCGGTACTTTTGTTCAATTTTGCTAAAACTGCATAAATCCTTGAGAAATAAAGAGATAAGGTGAAAATAGGGTAAAATCAACTCCGCTACAGCGGCTTCCTTGCGAATTTTTGGACTCAGATATCAACAAGTAGCAGCTTTTTTGGGGAAAGCTAAAGCAATTTCGGGTCAATATCAGCGAAATTGGCGAGCAATATCAGCGAAATTCCTGAGCAAAGTCAGCGATTTTGGGTGACCAAAGTCAGCGATTTTCAAGCGGAAATTTCGCCTACTTATCGCGAAATTTTCGCTTACCTGGGTCGGTAGAGTTGACTACTTGGCTCCAGTTTGCTACACTTTTAGTGTGCGTAGAGAAGAGTTCTGAGAAGAGGTTTGTGAGAGCGGCTTCACTGTAGGATAGACGTTCGCTATGCTTACTTCAGTGGAGGAGAAGAGGCTTTTAAGTGTGGAAGCTCCCGATGTAGTCTGCAGGCAATTTTCTTTTGTTGTCAACAAAAACAATTAATCTATCCTTAACCTATCCCTAATCTATTTGAGCGACGGGCGGTTACCCGTCTAATCTATCTTTAGAGTCTCCTCCCTTAAGGAAATAAGTTTTCAAGGTTAAAAGTGCTTTTGGGGTTGTCTTTTTATCTAAAAAGGTGTAGAGTGTGGGGATATGGTTCAAGGTTCGTCGGCATCGTTGTGTCACGGGTTGAATCGTTTTCCTACATTACGAGGAAAAAACATGAAAAAATTACTACTCATGCTTTGTCTGCTCATGGGGTATGTTACCCTCCACGCAGCGACTGCCACAGTTAATGGTATTACTTGGAACTACAGTGTTTCAAATGGTGAAGTGACAATTGGGAGCGGTGATTGGAGTTCTCCTGCAATCCCATCATCAACAAGTGGAGCGATTACCATTCCCTCCACCCTTGGTGGGTGCCCTGTGACCTCAATTGGGGATTCTGCGTTTTTTGGTTGCTCAAGTTTGACCTCGGTAACGATTCCCGAAGGAGTGACCAAAATTGGGGATAGTGCGTTTGTATTGTGTATTAATTTGACCTCTGTGACAATTCCTTCAAGTGTGACATCATTTGGCGAGGGGGCATTTGTAGACTGTTTTAGTTTGACTTCTATAACAATTCCCAAAGGTGTAGTGGACGAGTTTTCTATTTTTGCAGATACGTTTTCTGATTGTCGTAGTTTACAAGCATTTAATGTGGCCCCTGAAAATGCGGCTTTTGCATCATTGAATGGATTGCTTTTGAGTAAGGATGGGAAAACACTACTCAAGTGCCCCCAAGGTTTAACTTCAGTAACAATCCCTCAAAGTGTAACCAAAATTGATGATTATGCGTTTGGGAGGTGTTTTAATCTAACTTCAGTAACAATCCCCTCAAGTGTTACCTCCATCGGTGATGAGGCATTTTCAGCGTGCCATGCTTTAACCTCTGTGACAATTCCTTCAAGTGTGAAAACGATTGGATTTTTGGCATTTAGGCGTTGTATTAATTTGCGATCTGTAACAATTCCATCGAGCGTGACCTCAATGGGTTGGGGAGCATTTAGCACTTGTGCCAATTTGACTTCGGTAATCTTCAAAGGTAGGCCACCAGAAGTAGACTTTGATGATTACAATTATTATGGTGTTGATGAAGACCAGGTGTTTGACGGTGTTTTTACTGCGACAGGTTATTATTTACCTGAATATGCGGCAGACTGGGAATCTGAGCTTTGGAATGAGGAATTGGAAATTCAGGAAGTTTTCTGGGAAGGTATACGGATGTGTTTGATGAAAACGCGTCCGTCACCCTCTCCTTCGTCACTATCATCTTCTTCCTATCAAATCCCCCTCCCTTATCCTGCGGCAAGTTTTACCGCGACGCCTGTCGGCATGGAGCAAGTGACCTTGAAGGTGGCGGCAGCGAAGGGTTATGTCTTTGCTGGTTGGCATAAGGATAACGCATTTACTGAAGCTTGTGATTCCACCTTGGCGGATTATCGTAATCCGACGTATACTTACAATGTTGGCGCTGAGAATGTGAATTTCAATGCACACTTTGTGACGGTTGAAGAGGATACGAAGTTAGATTTGGTTGAAACAAAAGCGATTACTCCGAAAGGAAATGATCAGCGTGCGATTCAATTGGTGATTGACTCGTATTCGCTCCCGAAGGTTTCTGTGAAGGAACTTCCTGCTGGCATGAAGTTTACTGCGAAGCCGGTGATGAAGAAGGGCTCCAAGACCGAGGTGGAATATCCTGCAAATACCATTTATGGTACGCCGACGAAGCCAGGCATTTATACCGTGACTGTGTCGCTCACGAATACGACTGTGAAAAAGGCGGTTACGAAGACCTTTAACATTGAAGTCCCGAATTTGAAGGCAGCGAATGATTACTTTGAATCTGGACTCGAAAATGGCGAAGGTGAATCATACAAAGTTACCACGGGTGTTGGTGATTTGAGTGATTTGCCATCGCTTCGTTTAAAGAATTCAAACAATAAGCTTGCAGTGAGTGGTTTGCCCGCAGGCTTGAAGTATGATGCAAAAACCGGTCAGATTATTGGTGTGCCCACAAAGGCGGGGGATTATGCGGTGACACTGACTGTGACCGAGGGTAAAATTAAGTCTATCTCAACCATCACAGTTGAAGTTGAACCCTTGCCCGAATGGGTGCAGACCACCTTTGAAGGTGATTGGTATGAGTACGGTTGGTACGATTGGTATTTTTATAGTAACGATTACTCACCCAACTATGAACAACTCGGTCGTTTTACAATGACTGTTTCGAATACAGGCAAGGCCTCCGTAAAGATGACTTTGGCCGATACGTCTGACTCAGTGTCGGTTACTGATCAATTCGTCGTTGAAAAGGTGAACGAAGATACGTATAGGTTTACTGGCGAGTCTAAGGTGATAGACTATAAAGGGGAGATTACCTTCACGATTGAACGGAGTGAATATGATGGAACATCGCGCGGTGTGATAACGGATTTCGTGCTTGATGGTCTGAATCCCAAAAATGAGATGCCGTTTGTTATCGAAGCAGAAGCTTGGGAAGATGTGTGGTCAAACACTTCGGTCTCCTTGCCAACGATTGAAAAAACAGAGATGTTTACCTGCTACTTTGAAGAATATGAAGGTGAGATTTACGGCGATCTTACCTTAGAATTTAAGGCCAATAGTAATACGGTGACATCTTCCTTTATTTTTGACGTAGAAATAGAGGATTACGACGGAGAGCCTCTCTATGCTCCCTCTGACAATAGAACAATGACAAAATGTACTTCTCAAATCGTAATCACCGATTATGATGCTGAGCAGGGACTCTATTCTGCCATCGTCCCGCTTTACATGAAGCATAAAGAGGATGGAGACTGGTATGACCTTGGTTTCATTGTGCCGTTAACCATTAACGAGGATGGTGACGTGAAGATTGATTGGGATTCCGTTATCTCTACACATGACGACTGGGGTTTCGGCTACTGGTAAGTATCTTTGAGCTGAGTCAATTCAGATGGAAAGCGCATCTTCAAAAGGTGCGCTTTCTGTTTGTTAAGAGGGATGCCACAGGGACTATGTTTGCTCATTTTAAACGTATGATTGTTGATTGAAAAAGCAAGTGGACAGGCAATTCTGTTCCACCTACCCACGTACTTTTTCAATCAACAAGTCTGTGTTTGATTGTGGGGGTAGTGGTGTGGAGAAAATGTGATATAATTGAAGTATTATGGAACTGTATTTGCCAAAATCATTAGTGGAATCGCCGTGGGCTATCTATTTAGCAGATAAGGCGATTAAGAAGGCGCGACTGTGCGTCGGGCGTCCAGATCGTGTAATCTTGCCGCAGGGATGTCTTGATCAACAGATGTATTACCGCTTAATGAATGAGGCGGCATTAAATGGGTTGCGGTGTGAGGTTCGCGCAACTGTGCCCGAGGCGACGACTGCCTTTATGGCATTCGCTGATGCGGAACCGCTCGAATTGCAGTTGCCTCCTGGTTTATGTGATTGCCATGCGCACACGCAGTTTGCTTATTGTGGGCGTGGTATTGATTTGCTGGATGCTGCTGCATTGTCGCAGGCTGTGGGGGTGCAGACGCAGTGTTTTACTGAACACGCCTTCGCACTTTACTTTGGTTCGGATGCTTTAAAGTTTAAGTGGCAGAATGATGAGGCGGAGGTCGCTCGCGCTTGGGCAGATCCGAATCATGTCCGCATGAAGCCTTATCGCGAGTTGATTGCCGCGGTGCGTCCGCTTTTGGGGGATCGTGTTCGCTTTGGGCTTGAGGTGGATCTCTTGAAGGATGGCAAGTTCTGTTTAGCCCCTGAGGATTATGAGGGTTGGGATTATCTGATTGGTGCGGTGCACGAGATTGCAGATGTGGACATTAAGACCATCTCTGATGCCGAACTTGAAAAGAAGTGGTTGCGCGATGTTGAGACGCTCTTGGCGCAGCCGATTCGCATCTTGGCGCATCCTTTCCGTTACTTCCCTTGGTACAAACGTCCAGTGCCGCGCCACTTGTACAAGCCTGTGGCGAAATTGCTCAAGCAGGCAGGGGTGGCCGCGGAGATTAACCATCATAAGAATGCGTTTGAATTAGACTTTTTTGTGGAGTGCCTCTCGGAAGGGGTGCAGTTGTCGTTGGGTACGGATGCGCATGTGACGCGTCAAGCTGGCGATCTTTGGCCGCACTTACAGACGCTTGAGGCGCTGGGTTTGGATACTGCAGAAAAACGTGCGGCACATGTGTTGTCGCTCTAAACGGAGGACTGGAATGAAGTTGTGTTTATTGGGTGCTTTATGGGGTGATATCTGCGGGGTGCCGTATGAGTTTTGCCCCGAACGGAATACTGCGAAGATTAATTTGAATCATCCGTTCCGTATGATTTCGGACGATTCAATTTTGACCTTGGCCGTGGCGAAGGCAATCTTGGAGCAACGTCCCTACCGCGATGTGATTTTCGAAATGGCCCAACAGTATCCCGACGCAGGGTGGGGGGGCATGTTCTATCGCGAATGGGTGCAGAAGAAGAACCCGATTCCTTACAATAGTTTTGGCAATGGTGCCGCGATGCGTGTGTCGCCTGTGGCATGGGCATTTAACACGGTAGAAGACGTCCTGCGTGAAGCGGCGGCAACCGCCGCCTGCTCGCACAATCATCCCAAGGGAATTGAGTGTGCGCAAGCGACTGCTCTCGCCATCTTCCTGGCACGTAAGGGACAGGATAAGGCGGATATTTGCGCAGAGATTACGGAACGCTTTGGGTATGAACTGACCAATGATTTGGAACAGTTGCGTTATGAGGCCGAAGCGGTGGGCTTTGATGAAACATGGGTCTCCGTGCCACAAGCGATTAGCGCCTTCTTGTCGACGAATTCCTTTGAGGAATGTTTGCTTGAAACAATTGCCCTGGGCTGCGATGCAGATACGCAGGCGGCCATCTCGTGCGCAATTGCTGAAGCGTACTATGGCGTAGATGAAGCCCTTGCCAATAAGGTGACCTTCTTCTTAAATCCGCAACTGAAAAAGATCTGGAGCGCCTTCTCTACGCGTTACGGAGTGGAATAATGTACCGACAGCAAGTTTCTACGGAAGCGATCCAACAGGATATTTTGGTCTTAGAGGGTGAACTCGCCCATCATTTACTGCATGTGCTACGTGCGACTGAAGGCACGGAAGTGGGTGCATTTGATGGGGCGGGGCAGACGCGTCTCTACCATGTGGTCGCCCGAAACACCACCTCGCTCACGTTGGAAGCGAAACAACCCGTCTTTTCTGCCACGGAAGCGCCCGTAGAGACTGTGCTGTTTGCCTGCATCCCGAAGGGGGATCGCATGGAGTGGTTGCTTGAAAAGGCAACCGAACTGGGCGTTTCGAAGATCGTTCCCGTGATGAGTGCACGCACGGTGGTGCGGTTGGATAAACGTCAAGCCGAGGCCAAACGGGCACGTTGGCAACGCATTGTGGAGGCGGCTTCCCGTCAGTGCGGCGCCGCCTTTGTGCCCGAAGTCCTTGAACCGCAACCCTTCTCGGCGACCCTCCCCCTGATGAAGGCGTGCACCACCTTAATTGTTGCCGCATTAATCCCCGAAGCCCAACCCTTAAAGCCGGTTTTGGACACCTTAAATCCTCTGCAAAAGGGTCAAGTATGGGGGTGGTGGTGTGGCCCAGAGGGCGATTTTACGAAGGAAGAGATGCAGATCATTTTGGACTGTGGCGCACTCCCGGTCACCTTAGGTCCGCTCATTCTTCGTGCGGAAACGGCGGCAATTTATGGGTTGGCGAACTTAGGTTGCGCGCGCAATAATACCGCTTTTGGCGAAGGTGAGTGCTTATGAATGGTGAACTCTTTAATGCCGTCGGCATCGTTGGGATTGGCTTAATTGGCGGCTCCTTAGCAAAGGATATTCGCACCTTTGGTTTGGCGCGACGCATTCTCGGGTGGAATCGTACTCGCGCCCATGCCGAACGTGCACTGGAATTAGGCTTAGTGGATGAGGTCGCCGACGAGATTGAGGCCGTGCTTGAACAATGTGACCTCGTGGTCCTCGCGATGCCTGTGAATGTCTTGGCAGAACGTTTACCGCGCTTCTTAGATAAAGCACGTCTCGGTCAGATCTTTATTGACGTGGGCTCCACGAAGCAGGCGCTCGTGGATGCTGTGAAGGATCACCCCAATCGTGCGGCATTCGTCGCCTGTCACCCGATGGCGGGCACCGAACGTAGCGGCCCCGATGCGGCCATTGATAATCTCTTCAGAAATCGCTTTACTCTCTTGATTGATCCGCAACAGAGCGCACCTGAGGCGGTGGATAAGGTGAGCAAGCTTTGGAAGTCGGTCGGTGCGGTGTTGGCTACGATGACCGCCGAAGAGCATGACCGCACGGCCGCCTTGCTCTCGCACATGCCACACGTCCTTGCTTATGCATTGGCACGCACCATTAAGGAGGCCGAACGCAACCAAGCCTTGAATGCGCGTTTTGCTGGGGGGGGCTTAGCCTCAATGACCCGCATCGCCCATTCGCCGATTTCGATGTGGCAACCCATCTTTAAGCAAAACAAGGCCTATCTGCTCTCGGCAATTGATGTCTTTGAAAAGCATTTGCAAGCTTTTCGTAAGGCGATTGCCGAAGAGGATGACACGCTTTTAAATGATCTCATGAAGTGAGGGAGGACGATATGGCGAAAGAAGTTTTAATGATGGTAATGGCGGGGTGCCCGCACTGTCAGCGTGCACGCCAAATGATGGATGAACTCTTTGCAGCGCATCCAGAATACAAGCAAGTTCCCCTCAAATGCGTGGATGAAACGGTGGAGAAGGAATTTGCAGCGTCATTGGATTACTACTATGTGCCCACCTTCTTTGTGGCGGGTCAAAAATTACACGAAGGCCGCCCAACCCTTGAAGCGATTGAACGCGTCTTTCAAGCGGCCTTGATGCCTTAACGCATTTCTCGCGAATATTCCCGCGATGCACTTTAAAGGCGACCTCATCTGCGGATGGGGTCGTCTTTTTTGCTCACGCGCAGGTTGAGACTAAATCATGATGTGAAATTATGTTGAGTGGATGTTAGGGGCGCGAGATGATGACGGGCACAAGAAAGGCGTGGACGTGTGCTTGGAGACACGGGGCGCGAGGATACACGCACTTCTTGATGGAGTAGTTCCCGCCTAATTAGGCGCGAGGGAAGAAGTTTTTAAAGGTCTTTTTGAGCTTCGCGTCGGAGACGTGGGTATAGATTTGGGTTGTTGCGACGGAGGCGTGGCCGAGAAGGTCGCGGATGTCTAAAAGCGGAGCATCGTGGTCGAGAAGGTGGGTGGCGAAGGCATGCCGAAGGACGTGCGGTGTGACGTGGGAGGCATCGCCAGGAAGGTTTTGGCGAATGCGGTCGCGCACAATTTTGGAGAGGATGTCTCGACGTAAGGGTTTGCCACGCGGGGAGAGAAAGAAGGGCGCCACAGGGGAGAGGAGTTGGCGGGCACGCTTGCCTTTATCAACACTTTCCGCGTAGTGGGTGCGCCATGTGAGGTATTTGAGGAGGGCCTCCTTGGCAGGTTTTCCAAAGGGGACGACGCGTTCTTTATTGCCCTTTCCGCAGACGCGCAGACGTTGTTGGGTGAAATCAACGTCATGCAGGGAGAGTCCGCAGAGTTCGGAGCAACGCAATCCGCACCCGTAAAGCACCTCCAAAACTGCCCGATCGCGTAAATCAAGCGGCCCCTCTTCGGTCAGATTATCGATGAGCTTGCCCAAGGTCTCTTCTGCAATGGTGCGTGGCAACTCTTGCGGACGCTTGCTGGAGGGGAAGATATCGGTGGGATTTACAGGGATGCGCTCTTCTTCCAATAACCACGTAAAGAAGGATTTGAGGGAGGCAGTATTGCGCAGGAGGGAGCGATCGGCAAATCCACGTTGGCGCAAATGGGAGAGATAGTCGATAAGGTCTTTCGAGTTGACTTCTGTCAATGTCGTTAGGTTGCGCTTGGCAAGGAATGCTAAACAGCCCATGAGGTCGGACCGATAGGCATAAAGCGTTGCCGGCGCAAGGCCGCGACTGTAGCGCATGGCATCTAAAAAGTCATTGAGCGCTGTGACCATGTCCACGTCCGATAGGGAAACTTACCCTTGTTGTTGACACAAACCGAGTTCGTTAAAGGTCGCCTTGAGTGCATCCAAACTGTCGGCCTGCGGTGCGACAACGCAGATCTTCCCTGGATAAATTTGATACCCTTCGCGATAAAAGGCAGGGGTGAGATTGGGCATAAAGACGTTGGCGCCAGAGGTGAGCCCAAGGGTGCGCCCATTGAGCGGGTCAAGGGTGGAGAGCGCCGTGGTCGAAGGAATGTTGGCATTCGGTAAAAGCAACCGCGTCAGCGCGTAACACCGACAGGTAAAGTCCGCCGAAACGGGCACCTCGGAGGTCTGATCACTCTGCCCCAAGGGTGTCTCTGGGTGCTTGAGGTAGGGGCCGAGTCCAACCATGTCCAACTTCAATTCTGCAAAGGTGAGCAAATCCTCCACGACAGAATCAAGCGTTTGCCCAGGAATACCCAACATCACCCCACTGCCGATTTCGTACCCTTGCGCCTTCATTCGTTTGAGTTGGGCGATGCGTGGGTGCTCCTCTGTCTGCGGACTGCCAGGGTGAATCCGATTGAAGAGGGAGCGGTCCGTGGTTTCAAAGCGTAAGAGATAACGGTCTGCACCTGCCGCCTTCCATGCCGCCGTGTCGGCTTCGCTCCGTTCGCCGAGGGAGAGGGTAATCTTTTGTCCTGTCTCTGCCTTAATGCGACGAATCAATTGCGAGATGCGCGCTTGCGTCCAGAGGCGTTCACATTCACCCGCTTGCAATACCACCGTGCCGAAATTGAGCTCTGCCGCCAAAGCCGCACACGCCACGATTTCGTCGTCTTGCATGGCATAACGGCGTACGTTGGGATTCTCATGGCGCATCCCACAGTAGAGACAATTGCGGTCGCAGATACTGGAAAGTTCAATGAGCCCACGCAAAAAGACCCCATTGCCTTTGGTCGCATGGCGTACGCGACGTGCTTCCGCGAATAAGGCGTCGGCAGTGGGAGCGGTGAGATAACTTAAAATGGCTTCGCGTGTCATGGAAAGCGCGGGAGAAGGGTGGAGTGCAGCGGGGTGCCTCAAGCAAGGGGTGCGTGGGCTTCCACGCAGGCCTTAAAGTGTTCGCCACGCTTGGCCATGCCGTCATACTGGTCAAAGCTTGCACATCCAGGGGAGAGCAGGAGAATATCACCCTCCACCGCATTTGCAAGGGCGTGGTCTACGGCGGTCTTCATGTCTCCGCATTGTTCGCAATCGCAGAGATCTTCCCACGCTTCATACAAAGCCGGCGCTGCCTCACCGATGAGGTAGGCCTTCTTCACACTCTTGGAGAGTTCGAGGTCGAGGAAGTCCAAATCGTCTTCCTTTAATTGACCGCCTGCGATGAGGTGAGCCTTGGCAGGGGCAATCATCTTTAACGCAGCCTGCGTAGCCGTAAGCGAGGTGGCCTTGGAGTCATCAATGACCGTTACACCCTTGATTGCGCCGAGACGTTGCATGCGGTGTGGTAAGGGCTTGAATTCGGCAAAGCCCTTTGCAATTATCTCTGGCGCCACGCCCAAATGGGTGAGCATTGCAGTAATTAATGCGGCGGCAGGCCCCAAGACTTTGTTGTTGAAGAAGCCAACCACTGGGATGGAGACCTCGCCATGGATGACGTTTTGTTCGTGATAACGCCAAGTATCCCACGGCTTGGTGCCGAAGGTTTCCACAGGCACTCCTTGCGGAACGCCCAAAATAGAGATTTCCTTCGGCAGGAACGCCGTGGCTTTCCCTGCGACTTGCGCCTGGAAAATACGACGCTTTAAGGTGGAGTAAGCTTCTAGTGTCTCGTGACGATCCAAGTGGTCTGCCTGAATATTTAGGATTGCCGCGAGGGTGGGGGCGAAGGTGCGCGTGTGTTCTAATTGGAAGGAGGAAACTTCAGTCACCGCCATCACGCCAGCACCTGCATTTTCACATTCAAGGACGCGTGCACACAATGGAATGCCATAATTGCCCGCCGTGACCGCAGGAATCCCTGCGAGGTTCAACGTATCAGTCAGGCACTTGATGACCGAACTCTTTCCTTTACTCCCAGTGACGGCAATTGCTTCGCCTTTCCAGTAGTTTGCACCCAATTCGAGTTCGGAAATCATCGCCAAACCGCGTTGGCGGGCGATGGTAATCCACGGGTGGGTCAACGGGATGGAGGGCGAGACGACCACTAAGTCATAAGCCCCATCGGGCAAGTGGTCATGGTCTGCTGAGAGGCAACTGATCCCTTCGGTAGAGAACTCAGCCAAGGATGAACCTGGCCAATTTTCATCAACGACCGCCACGCGGCCACCGCGTTCCAACAACAATCTTGCCGCAGCCAGTCCGCTACGTCCTGCGCCGAGGATGAGAGAATTGCGATTGTCATAACGAGCCATAAGGGACCTCCACCGAGAGGGACTGTGGGTTAGTTTAGATTGACCTTTACTGCAAGGGCGTCAAATTCAGCTTTTGCGTTCTTGTCAAGCGAGTCGTACTGTCCGCGAGCCGCGGCCAAATCTACACGCGCCAAGTCGGGGTGGCCTTCCTTTTCGTGGAGACGAGCGCGGGTGATAAGGAGACGGGGGTCGGGCTGTTGGCCGGGGCGAAGTTGCGCTTCTAATGCAAACGCCTCTGCGAGGTAGTTGTGTGCCTCGGCATAACGGCCCAATTCCAAGAGTGCCGCTGCTGCAGTTTCGCGGGCAATGGCGAGTTTCGGCGAGAGTTTGCAGGCGTGTTCGGCGGCGGCAAGTGCGGCCGACCAATCGCCCAATTGGCGATGGGCTTCGGCGAGGTCATTGAAGGCTTCGGGCAAGGGCGGATTCACGTCGGGCGCGGTCGCCTGAGAGAGATAGGAGAGGGCACGCTTGGCATTGCCTTCGCCTAACGCCAAAGAACCCATGATGTAGTTGGCCAAGGGAAGTTTGCGGTCTTGATAGAGATATTCCTTGGCGTGTTGTGCCGCCGCAGCCTTATCATTAAGGCGAATGTCCAGGGTCAAGATGGTATTACGCAAGGCATGCACCTCGGGTTTGAGGGCGAGGGCGCGCAGGTAGGCAGTGCGTGCTTTGACTAAGGCATTGTTCTTTTCCGCAAGTTGAGCGGTGATAATCTGAACAAAATAGTTATCCTCGGTGCCCGCCGCCGTCTTCAACTTGGGCAGGGTGGAGGAGGTTAGCGCCGCCAATTCCCCTGCTTGCAGTTGGAGCGTGGCCAACATTGCCAGCGCTTCAGTATGACGCGGGTCAACCTCTAAGCAACGTTCCAATTCGGTTCGTGCGCGTTCTTCTTGCCCCGCAGAGGCAAACCATAACGCACGTTCATAGGCCAAATCGGGGGAGTCGCCCGTCGGGTCGAGTTGTTCAAGGGCCGCCTTCGCCGCAGCGAGGTCGCCTTCAAGGATGTTCATGCGTACCAATTCGCGCACGTACACCAAACTCTGGCGACGGTCGGTCGCATTATTTAAGAGGTCACGATACTTAGCAATTGCTTCCCCACGACGGGAGGGGTCGGCCTTGTAGAGGTCGGCAATGACCTGATTGAAGGCCACGCGCTTGCCGTCTTCCAACATGGCCAACGCCAAATCCAAGCCGCTTAAGGCGGCCCCTGTCTGGCCACTCATGGCCCATGCGCCGACAAACATACTGATAAGCTGGGGAGAGCGAATGTAACCATACGTACGAGCAAGTGCCCAAAGTTGGTAACGGCGTCCCTTCAGACGGCGCACACGTTCATTGAGTTCTTGCTCACACCACGTGCGATCTTCGGGGTGAAGGCCGCCATTGATGAGTTCAAAGATGTTGAACAACGCCGAAATGTTGTCGCTGTCGTTCGTGTAAATCTGCTTGAAAAGGGAGTACGCCTCTTCGGTCTTGCCCGCATCAGCGAGGTAAAAGGCGACATTGTTGAGGATAAACCCTTGCTGGCGACGGACCATTACACGGAAGATGGCGAGGGAGGGCGAGAGCGCCTTGCCGGGTTCACGTTCGGTAGATTCCAATGCTTTGAAGCAAGGGACGGAGAGGGCGGCATGTTGTGCGGCGCGGTCACTCACGCCACGATACCACAACCCCTGCGGCAGGGGGAGGCGATTGCCTGTGTACCAAAGGTCGGGCAGGCCCAACGTCACAAAGTGTTGCTCCGCACCCTTGTCGGTACGAATCCAATCTTGGATGAAGGGAATCAAGCCAATGTCCAATGCACGGGAAAGCGTGTCGCGCAATTCGGGTTGCTGCGCGAAGAGTGCAGACGCTTCAAGGCGCGCTCGCAATGCGGCCAATGCCGTGGGATTCTTATCCTGCGAGAGGGAGAAGACCACGACAGGCAATTCCTTTTGCGCTACGCGGAGGGCCAAGTAGGCATCCATGAAGCCATCGGAGAGCATCCACGTTTCGCCCTGTTCAGCGCAGTCTAAGAGCGCATCGGTGTAGGCGAGCGGCAGGTGCGCATAGACCTTGTCTTCCTTGATGGCGGAAAAGGTCAATGTTGCTGCCGAAACCAAGAGCGCGATGGGCAGTAAGAGGCGACATCCGTAACCTGCAAAGCGGCACAAGGGACGGATGATGGCAAGCTCATTAGCCGCTTCGGGTAGACGATTCACCTGACAGAAGAGCACGCTAATCGCCGTCAAGCTGGCGAAGGCAAAGGCGGTCAAGCAGGGCAGGAGGAGTTGGTAGCACTCGCCCCAATTGCTCAAGAGGGTCTCAATGCCTAACTGTTGCGGAAGCACTGCCAAGACGGCGAGGGTGGCAACGGAGAGGAAGGTGAAGAAGAGGGTGGGGGTGCGGTGGTTCTTGCCTGCTTCACGGAGGACAAAGAAGGCGAGGACGCCCGGTAGAATGCCCGTTAAGAACACCAAAATCCACGGCCCCGCAAAGCACTTCATGAGGGCAACCACCGGTGCATAGCCACGCACTAAGACGGCCGCACGGAGGGAGAGTGAGGGATTGAGGGAGAGGCTTTGAAGCACCACGAGTGTGAAGGTGACAAGCGCGCCCGCAATCAATGGTAAGATAATCCCCTTGAGGAGGGGGCCCACGTGGAGGCGGTGTTGCTCCGCGCAGTAGACGGCTAAGAGCGCAACCGCGAAGAGGGGGGTGATGGCCAATAACATGGGCGATTCAAAGGCGATTACCCCCCAAATGAATGCTGTTAGGCCTGCTCGCGCCAAGGTGGGACGTTGGGCCGTGCGGAAAAGGAGCAGGAGGGTGCTGAGTGCCAAAAAGAGATCAAAAATCTGCCACTGGAAGTGGGAGGCGGCACGTAGGAAGGTCGGTGAAATTAAGAGGGCGAGACCTGCCATTGGGGCCGCTGCATTCGCCGCCTTCTCCACGGCGGGCAGGGTGCGCGGTTCGTCCGCGAGGTAGTGTACGCAGTGACGCACAATCTGGCAGAGCAGGGTCACGCAGAGGGCGCCCGTAATCATCGCAAGGAGATTGAAGAGGGGCACGGCGACCGTTGGGGAAAGCACCTTTCCGAGTGCGCCAAAGAGCAGGCTCACGAGCGGATGGGCGGTAACAACGGCATCCGCAGCTTGCCATGTCCCTGTCAAATGTGCCAAAAGGGTGGCCGCTTCTCCTGGATAAACCCAAGGGGTTAAGCCGAAGTAAAGGGGAATCAATGCGACGATGCCCCAAGTGAATGGATGGGTGAAAAGGTTGAGTTTTTTCATTGCGCAGTCTCTTCAACGGGCGGCGTTTCGGGTGCTTCTTGTGGCGCTTCGGTTACTTCTTGGCGACGCCACGTGCCTTCATTACAGGAAAAATCATCTTCAAAGACGCGAATATCATCGTTGGTCTCAGGCTTGGTGTCCGGACCACAGGAGTAGAGCACGGGGGCTTCAAAGGGAGAGAGGGGCATGGTGTAAACGTACGGGGTGCCCCACGGATCTTTATACGCCCAATTGATGTAGGGCCCCTTCCACCCTGGCACATTGTAATTGCGGGCTAAGGCATAGAGCCCGAGGCGTTGTTCGGGCCATCCTCCCGTATGGACGCGGTAGAGGGTGAGCGCAGTCGCCACGGCTTGCAGACTCCGCTTGGCGCGATGTTGCTGTTGCGGCAACGCAGAAACGGTAACGGGGCGCGGACGATTAAAAGCGCTAATCACGAGCCCACCTAAGACGACCAAACCCAATAAGAGCCCGAGCATGACCTTTGGGGAGTGTAAGACGGAGAGGTCAACGCCGTGATTCATCTCCAGATGGGCGCGCTCTGCGGCGCGACGAATTGCCTCAATCTTGCGTTTAGCCTCTTGGCGTTCTTCAGAACTCCGCCAATGGACACCTCTCACCACATTTGGGTCGCGTTTCACCTTAAATGGTTTTGGGGGCTTAGACATCGTAACCGACATAAGGATTCCTACAAATGCGCTTAAAAGAGTTCGCCTTGACGACCGAGCGGGTCGAGCCCTAGACGTTGGTAGGCCTTGGGCAATGCGACACGTCCCTTGGGGGTGCGGTCAATGTAGCCCTCTTGGATCAAGTAGGGTTCATAGACCTCTTCCACGGTGTCGGGTTCTTCCCCGACCGCGACCGCGATTGTTCCCAAGCCAACCGGCCCACCATTGAATTTCACGGTGATGGCTTCCAAGATACGAATGTCCATCTCGTCTAACCCCTGTGGGTCGATTTCCAAAAGCGAGAGCGCCTTGTCTGCGACTTCGCCCGAGATGTGATTGTCTGCTTTAACCTGTGCATAGTCGCGCACACGTCGCAAAAGATTGTTGGCAATACGTGGTGTCCCACGACTGCGTGCTGCGATTTGGTGTGCGCCGTCGGCATCAATGGAGACATTGAGACGGCCCGCACTGCGCGTAACAATGGCGGCGAGTTCGTTGCAGGAGTAGTAGTCCAGACGATTTTGAAGGCCGAAGCGCGAACGCAAGGGGGCGGAGATGAGGCCACTGCGTGTCGTGGCTCCTACCAAGGTGAAGTGCGGCAGTTCCAATCGTACGCTACGAGCATTGGGCCCTTGGTCAATCATGATGTCAATGACGAAATCTTCCATCGCCGAGTAGAGGTACTCTTCCACGGTGCGTTGCATACGATGAATTTCGTCAATGAAGACGATGTCCCCTGGTTCCAAGGAGGTTAAGAGGCCTGCTAAGTCTGCAGGTTTATCAATGACGGGACCACTTGTCGCCTTCACATGCACGCCCATCGCTTCACCGAGGATGTAGGCGAGGGTGGTCTTCCCTAAGCCGGGCGGACCCGAGAGAAGGACGTGGTCAAGTTGCTCTCCGCGACCACGCGCTGCTTCAACCGCCAACATGAGGCGGTCGCGCACTTTTTCTTGGCCGAGAAAGTCGGAAAATTGGGTCGGACGCAAGCGATTGTCAAAGGACGCATTGCGTTGATTCATTGCATCAGTGGGTCTGGCGGTCTCCATATCACCGCCATTATACCACATCGGGCGCGTAGGCGCGTAGTATTTATGTAGAGAAGTCAGTGGTAAAAAGCAGAAGCGGCACCTTGAAAGATGCCGCTTCTCGGTAATCTGTTAGCAATCAACAAAGATTAGTTTGCGTTGCCAGACTTGAGGAATTCGAACTTGTTGCCTTCGCCCTGTTCGAATTCGTTGAGTTTACCCGTGCCGAGTTCGCCAATCATATTCTTCGGGAACACTTCGTCAGCTGCGAACTTCTTACCAGAGCCGTCCTTGTAAATCATGACGCAACCATCCTTCTGGAAGGGCTTCTGGGAGTTGAGGAGGGTTTCGGTGTCAGAGGAGACATCGTTACCGGCGACGGAGACGAGCTGTGAGGTGTTGACATTGCGCGTCACGAACACGGGAGCCTTTGCAGGGGCATTGGAGGTGTTCTTAGCGAGTGCCCAAGCGCAGTTGTTGTCATTGATGGTGGTGCCAGAAGCGGCGGTCACGCCCTTACCAGAGATGGTAGAAGGTTCGATATCTTTGAGAACTTTCAAACGATTACGACGGGTGACATCGGCTTCCTTCACGTAGAGTGCTTCTTCGAAGTACTTAGCAGTGGAGGAGAAGTCCTGGTACATATCAGGACCGTTGGGCTTTTCGGTGGGAGCGTTTTCGGCATTTTCAGAGGAGGGCCATGCGATGGATTCATAGCGGCCAGACATATCGGCTGCGATGATGGCCTGAACGATCTTACGACCATTACCCATCATACCAGTCAATTCACCCTGGAGCATGAAGTTGGTCACAGGTCCGAAGAGGGAGCCTGCCAAAATGCCGATAATCACGATAACGACGAGCATTTCGATCATCGTGAAGCCTTGCTTGAGCTGTGTTTTCATTTGCTTGTTCCTTAATGATTAAAAAAGGTTTTCAATGCTTCGGACAGCCCGATGCCGCCCTCATTGGAAAATATCCTATCATATCGTCGCTTTTTTGTGCAAGTTTTATTTGCGCAGGTACACGGCGAGAACGGAAACATTCAACTGTTGTGGAGCACCTCTTCGTAGAGGGCCAAGGTTGACTTGGCCAAACACGCCGCCGTGAAGTTTTCTGCAATGTGGGTGCGCAAGTCACCAAAGTCACCTTGCTTCACCTTGAGGAGAACTTCGGCGAGGGCACTGGCATTCCCGGGTTCAAAGAAGTACCCATCAATGCCGTCACGGATGATATCGAGGACGCCCCCATGCTTTGCTGCCACCACAGGAGTGTTCATCGCGAGGGCTTCTGCCACGGTGCGCCCAAAACTTTCGGGTTTCTTGGTGTTGCAGGAGCAGACTACATTGGAGAGCGCCGCAATTTCGGGAATCT
This sequence comes from Kiritimatiellia bacterium, assembly GCA_017558005.1. Taxonomy (GTDB): domain Bacteria; phylum Verrucomicrobiota; class Kiritimatiellia; order RFP12; family DVOR01; genus Spyradenecus. The sequence continues at coordinate 82,028 of JAFYWN010000009.1, forward strand.
TGCGTTGGCTTCCCACGAGGAGGACGCGATCGCTGATGCCGAGACTTTCCGCCAAGGTGCGCAAATCGTCCATCACGTGTTCTTGATTCTTCTGCGGTCCTCCCACGACTAAGGCGACGAGCTCGGGTAGGGAGTCCTTCAGTTCGGCGGTTGCTCGCACAAGGGTGTCAATGCCCTTGAGGGCAGAGACGCGGCCCACTGCAGTGGCGATGAACTTCCCCTCTAATTGATGTGTTTGGATAAATTCCTTCATCCATGCCGTGTCTAAATGGTCGGGGGAGAAGGTGTCTAAATCAACGCCACGCGGGATGACCTTGATCTTCTCTGCGGCGACCCATGGATAGTGTTCGTTCACGAAGGCAAGCCCCGCCGTCGAGACGCAAATGACGCGGTCAGCACGCACCATCACACTGCTGTAAAAGCAGGGATGATTGAGCCCATGCATGGTGGAGACCACGGGAATCTTCAAATCGCGTGCCGCATTTGCCCACAGGGTGAGCCACCCTGGCACGCGACTGCGGAAGTGGATGATGTCTGGGCGAATCTGACGTAATGCCCGACGTAAAGCAAAGGTGCGCGGAAGCGCCGTCAGTGGATTCTTGCTTTTGACGTCCAGCGTGAGATGCTTGCCACCGTCTCGTTCAATCTCTGCCACGCGCTTGCCGCCCGCAGAAATGACCCAACTCTCATGCCCAGCGGCCACGTAGAGGCGATTGGAGTCCACGGTGCCACGTTCCACGCCACCGTCATCTAAAGAAGGAAGAATCTGTAAAATGCGCATAATTTCGGTTCCTTACTCTTTCGCATAGTCTATCACTTCCCCTAGACCCTTCGCAACCCTATGAATCTGTATGCAGAATGTAGCTTACAGGTTTTTGATTATGTTATAATGGTAGCGTAAATTGGAGCAGCGCCTATGATGACGACTACTGCGGAAAATATTGTATTTACAGGATTGAGCGGTTGTTTTGCTCGAGCCGTTACGCCGCGTGAAATTTGGAAGGCGATCTTGCGCAAACGGAGTTTTTTTGCGCCCCTTCCAGAGACGGCAGATGGACATACCGCCGAGGAATTGTTTCCCGGCTGTCCACCGCCAGAGGTTTGCGCGTCGTTAGATGATTCCTTTTCTTGTCGTGCGGACCATATTCCCTTGCCGCCAGATTTGGGCATTGGGGATAACACAGACTTTTGGTTTGCCGCACAGCTCTTACATGATGCGTTATGTGATGCGGGCTTGCCGCCTGGCACGAATCAAACGGACCGTATTGCACTTTATGTGGGCTACGATGCGGGGTTGAACCCTGCCTTGGTCAACTGGTTGTGGCATGCCAATGCCGTGGGGCAGATTTTGGGCACGTTGCAACGCTTCTTCCCAGAGGCTTCATACGAACAAATGGATGCCTTGCGCACGGAAATCACCAATACCTTGCCCTTGCTGAAGCGTCGCCAATTGGCGATGGCGCGTGGCGATGGTGTGGTGCGTGCGTTAGCCCAAACGATTAGTGCGTGTGACACGGCGAGCCTCTGCACCGCAGGTGAGACTTCGGTCTATGCTGGTTTGGAAGCCGCCTCTAATGCATTGCGCCAACACCAATGTGACGTGGCAGTCGTCCTAACTTTGCAGCCTCCCATCCCGCAGACCCAAATGGCGGGCGAGGCGGCACTCTTGCCCTTTAGCCGTGGCGCTTCATTAGCCCCCTTTACGGAAAATTCCACCGGCACGCTCCCAGGGGAGGGCGGCGCCGCCTTTGTGTTGCGTCGCCTCAGTGACGCACAGAAGTCGGGCGCACCGATCTATGCGAAGTTGCATGGGAGCAGTCAGTTGTCTGGCATCGCTCCTGATAGCCCCGCTGCTTTGGAGGAGACGCTACGCCGCGCCTTGCATCGTGCGTTGCGTCGCATTCCTAATGGCTTCCGTGATATTGACTATTGGGAGATGAATGCCTCGGGCATCCCACAGGAGGATGCCGCCGAAGAGGCACTCTTGAAGCGCTTAACGATGAATCGTGGCGCACACATTCCCTTGTTGGCACTCGGCTCTGCAAAGACCTCCTTCGGCCATACGATGACCGCTTCTGGCGCGTTGGGTCTCCTAAAGGGCATTTTGGCGGTGAGCCATCGCGTCTTGCCGCCCTCGGTCACCCCGATTGATGAATCCTTCCGATTGAAAGAACCCGAGCAGGCGTACTACTGGGTGCAGGAGGCGCGTCCATGGATTGCGTCTTCCACGCGTCCGCGTCGCTTGGCCGTGTCGACGATTTCGCACACGGGTAATTCGGGCGCGGCAATCCTCGAGGAGGTGGCGGAATGAGATTGGAACGTTCTGAAGGCGTCTTGTGTTTGATTGGCGCTGATTCCGTTGCAGAATTGACCGATGAGGTAACGCGCATCCTTTCCTTTATTGAAAAGAGCTCTGGCCTGCGTCTCATTGATGTGGTCTACACGGCCACCTGTGATGCCCGCGAACATCCCCACGTGGTGGGCCTTTGGGTCACCTCTTTGGAGGAGATGGAACGCAAACTCCGCTTTGCCCTCAATGCCCTCAAGAGTGGCCGCACCCGTATGCGTGATAAGTCGGGCGTCTTTTTCACGGCGCGTCCGCTCGTGCATGCCAATGGTAAGGTGGCCTTTGTCTTTCCTGGTACCGGCTCTTTCCACTTGGAAATGATGCGCGACTTGGCCTTAACCTTTGATGGTGTGCGCCAACGCTTTGACGATATGGAAGAGGCCTACTCGGGACTCTGTGAGGTGGCCTCTCCCTCTGAGTGGCTCTTCTCTACTGCGCCTGAGCACACGCTTTCCCTCGCAGCCTCGCGTGACTTCTTACCCTTGCTCGCCTCAGCTTCGACCTATTTGGCGAGTAAGGTCTTCGCCGATTTCTTGCTCTCTGTTGGCGTTCGTCCTCATGCCGTCTGCGGTGTGGGGTTAGGTGCTTTTTCGGCCTTCCACGCGACGCATCACAATCCAAAACTGAGCCTGGTGCAGATTCTGCGTGATGCAGGTCGCTTGCTCTTGCAGTTGGGCTCTGAGGAGACGCCCTTCACGGGGTGGTCGCAGTTGACCGTCTCTGGCGTGCCTGTCGCGACCTTGCGTGAGTTGGAGTCCTCGCTCGCGGGGGCGATGATTATTACCCAACAGTTAACCGATGATGACTGCGTCCTTGTTGCCGCCCCTGAGTGCGTTGCCGAGGTTGAGGCAGCGGTGCTTGCGCAGGGTGGTGCATCGGTAGCGGAGCCGATGGTGATTCCCGTGAATACGGGCCGTTGCCCAGAGGCGGTTCGTGCCTTGTTCAGTCGCTTCTTCGAACGTCATGTGACGTGCGAACCGCAGATTCCCTTCTACTCCGCAGTGGATGCGCATCAGATGGGGAGCACCCCTGAAGCGGTGCTTGAGGGATTGGTCGAACAGATGACCGAGCCCTTGAATTTCCGCAAGATGATTCGCCAAATGTATGAGGATGGCTGCCGTATCTTTGTGGAAGTCGGTGCCCGTGGCTTGTTGACCCCGCTCATTGCTGAGGTCTTGGCGGATAAAACGGACGAACCGCCCGCCGTGATCCCGATGCAGATTTTGCACCGCTCGGGCGGGGTGCAGGTGGGGCAGGCATTGGGCCTTCTCGCCGCACATGGCGTCCCTGTGGACTATTCAAAGATTCGCTTCTTCAACCATGCTAAGCGCTTGGACTTCAATACGCCTGTGGTGGATGAAGTGGCCAAGACGTTGACGTTAAAATTGTTGCGCGAATTGCCTGCAATTCACCCTGAATTGATTGATGCGTCTCGTATCCTTGGGATGCAGCAGACCGTGGTGGCGGAGGATGTTGGCCTCTCGCACTCGCACACCTTGCAGGAGGAATTCTTGCGCGGTGGTTTAGAGACCCCGCTCTTGCGTGAGATTTCCGAACTCTCTCGCACGGCGGAGTCCTTGGAATTGCGTTGTGTCCTCCGTTTGGAAGACTATCCCTATCTGAATGACTATGCGATTGGTACCTCGGGCGTTTCAATGCACGATCCGCAGATGCGTGGTTTGACGCTCTTCTCGGTGCCGTCGGGATTGGAATTGATGGCCGAGACGGCCCATCGCCTCTTGCCGAATGTGGTCTTGCAACGCATCGACCACTTGCGCTCGCCACGTTGGCTCTCCTTTGCCTTCGGTACTTTAAAGTTGCGTGTAACGGCGGAGTGCCTCACGAGCAGTGACTCCGCTGCACAGTCGGTGAAGGTGCGCATCTATCCCGAAGACTCCTTTGAGGATAATGGTCACGTCGCGATGGAAGCGGTCTTCCACTTTGGTGAAGCTGTTCCCGAACCAGAAGAGGAACTCTCTGCGCCCCCCTTGGTCAGCCCGAAGCCGGTGAACTGGATGGTGCAGGATATCTATCCGCAACGTCTCTTCCAGGGCCCCCTCTTGCGCAATGTGCGTAAGGTTTCGGGTTGGGGCTACAATGGTTTGGACTACGAAGTACGTGTTCCCTCGCGTGCCGCAACGGTTCGCCACACGCGCAATCCGCTCTTCAATGCGATGCCGCTCTTACTGGATGCGGTTGTTTCGGGCTTCCCCTTGTGGCGTTCACACGAACGTTTCCATGGCGCCATCTCCTTGCCCTTCCGTTGCCAAAAGATTCACTACTATGCCGCCTCGGTCTTGGCAGGCACGCGCTTGCGCTGCGCCTTGCGTCTTGTGAATGTGACGGTGCGCACCTTCCAGGTAGATATCTTTGTTACGGATATGTCGGGTCACCCCATCTTGAAGATTGAGGGATGGGAAGAAGTGGGTGGACGTGCCGTGCGCTCCTTGCACGATTTCGTGATGAATCCCGCGAAGAACTTCATTACTTCGCCCTTACCTGCGGCGATTCTCCCCGATCCAGACGCACAGATTGTGGGCGCTTTGTATGTCAATAACACGCCCGACTTCTTCATTTCCAATCAGGAGTTGTGGCTCAATGCCCTCGCTTCTGCTGTCTTGACGGCGAATGAACGGGAAAACTACGCCCAAATGGGTGGCGTAGCCCCGCGTCGTTTGGAGTGGCTCTTGGGGCGTACCGCCGCGAAGGAGGCCGTGCGTCGCTTGTTGGTGGGCAACTACAATGTCTACGAATCCTCTGCTGACGTGACGATTTGGAAGGATAACCTTGGCAAACCGCACCCGTTGGGTGACTGGGAAACGCAGGTGTCTACGCCGATTGATCTCACGATTGCCCATACCGAAGGCTTAATCTTGGGTGCCGCCACGGCGCAGGGTCGCATCGGTCTGGATGTGGAATCGGTGAAGCGTGACCTTACGGAGGACTTTTTGCGCGGTGTCTTTACGTTGGAAGAGCAGGAACTCGCCACGAAGAGTGGTGACGGCCCCACGGCTGTCTTGCGCTTCTGGTGTGCGAAGGAGGCCATCTCGAAGGCATTGGGCGTGGGCATTCGCTTCGCCCCGACCGACCTCAAGATTCGTGATTCTGATCCCGCGACGGGGATGCTGGGCATGGATCTCTGCGGTGCGTGGGCTGAAAACTTCCCGATGTTCCGCAATACGCGCATTCCAATTAAGACGACGGTCTTGTTTGACCACGCCATTGCGTGCTGCATCTTGCCGAATTTCTAATTGGCGACTTGCCCAAACACGCACGCAAACTCTCAATAAAAAAGCCGATGCGGAGTTCCGCGTCGGCTTTTTATTTTATTAGGAGGGCTGTTTGGCGTTGTTAGATGGAGAAGGAGAAGTCATCCAGGGCTTCATCTAAGGTAATCGCCGCTTCATCGGTAAAGCGCAGGTCGGCGGTGCGTTGGATTGCGCCGTCATTGAGTTGCTTGCGCAGTTCCAAGGGCCCGTCCAACCACGCACAGTCGCCGCGTTCGCGTTCCAATAATGCATGGCGTCGTTCGGTAGAGAGGGCTGCTGCGGGGATTTCGAGGCGCTTGAGGCGTCCATCTCCTGCGCAGACGCGACAGGTGAGCAATCCCTTTACCTTGTTGAAGGGGCCTGTCAGACGGAGAAATTCGGGGTCATTAAATCCTTCTGCCTCAGGTCCATTCGCCCGACCAAAGGCGAGGAGGGCGTACTTCACATCGGCCACGGTGCCACGCAGATGACGGCAGAGGAGGGTCATCGCTCGTTCTGGACGGAAGCGGCGCACATCGTGGCAGACCCCATCTTGCGTTGCGACCATCGGGCAGGTCTTACTGTGGGGGCAGGGCGCATAGACGGGTGCATCGGTTAAGAAGGCGCGCAGGGCGTGCAGTTTGGGCACGGCGGCGCGGTCGGCGGGCTCTAAGAGGAGGAGGAAGGAGGGTGCGTCAGGCGTGAGTGCCGTATGGAAGAGCCGGAGTGCTTCCAATGCATCGTGTTGGAGCGGAAAGGCTTCGTTGAAGGCGAAGCTGGAGAGAATGAGATCGTAGGTCGCTTCAGGACGATAGGTGCGCAGGTCGGCATGGCGGCAAGTCGCCTCTGGAATCAATTCTTGCACGGTTTGCAACGCCTTAGTGGACCAATCTACGCAAGTAATCTGCGGCGGCACACCGATGATTCCCGTTAAGAAATCTTGCGCCGCTAAGGCCGCCGAACCCATCCCTGAGCCGAGGTCAAGCACGCGGAGGGCGCGCTTGGGGAAGTCGGGCAAACGCGCAAAAATGCCGCGCAGCGCCTCGTAAACGCGGGTATAGGTTTGCGGGGCAAAGCAGAGTGCATAGGCCGTCTGGGTGTCTGCGTCATCTAAGTAGACGGAGAAGGCGTCGGGGCGTTCGGCGGTAAAGCCCATTGAGAGCGCCTCAACGGCAGGTTCGAGTCGCGGGAGCTGTTCAAGGGGGCACCGCGCTAATCCCCACGCTTCAAGTTTCTGGCGTCCAGGATATTGGGAGGCATTAAAGGGTGTCATAGATGTTGACTTCGTCTTCTTCGGGGAGCCACTCCGTGGGTTCTGGGGTGGCGTTGGACTCAAAATCGGTTGGGGCGGGGGCGTCTTCTGCCGAGGGGGCATCTTCTGCCGAGGGGGTGGGCGCTTCCGTTTCGGGCACCATCGTGGGCGCACGCTTTTGGGTGCGTTCGGGCATGGCGAACTTGGGGTCCAACGCATTCATGAAGGGGGTCGCCGCCTCCCAGGGGAGCGATTGCAACCGTTTACGATGGAGGGTCAAATGGAAGGCTTCGAGGGAGGTCGGGTCCACCAATTTCGTGCGATATTCAAACTCACGCAGCCAATATAACCGCACGATATCCTGCGCATAAGCGAGCGGGGTAATCTCTTCACTGCCAGAGGTGACGCGGTCGGGCGTGGCGAAGAGTTGCGCCAAGAAGGTGGTGAAGGGGACATCGGAGTGGTCGGGCGTCAAAAAGTGGTGTTGGGCTAAGGTGGCCTGAATTGCCAAATCGTAGAGTTTGGAGGCGTAGGGATTGCGCACGAAGGAGGGCGGGAGGTGCTTTAGGAGGCAGGCCATCACGTCGGCATCGGTGAAGTGATGCGCGAGCAATTCGCAGAGTGCTCCCGCTAAGTTGCGCGAGATATCCAGGTCGTCGGCCGAGGGGAGGGTGGGCTCTGCCATCTCCACATCGGGTTCCATCGAGGGAATGTCCTCTTCGGGGAGGAAGTCGCCATCATCTACGTCGGGCATCAAATCGTCATCATAGGTCTCCACTACCTCAACAGTGGGTGCCGGCGCAGGCCGTTGGGGGCGACTTTGTGCCTCTTGGCGTGCCAAGAATTCTGCACGGCGACGTTCCGCCTCGGCAGCGTCTGCCCGCACATGTTCTAAGTCGTCTGAGAGGGTCTGCACGGGGAGATTGAGTGCTTGGGCGGCATCTTGTAAGAAGCGTGCCGAGAGGACTGGCGTGGGACAATTTAAGACCGTCATCACCGCCGCGCGGGCGATACGAACCGTGGCCTCCATGGTTTCAGGGGCGTCTTCCATCGCCTTGAGGCTACGGACTAAAAAGGGTGCGGGATCTTCTGCTGCATTGAGGCAGGCTTGGAAGGCTGCTGCCCCCTGTGTGCGTAAGAGGGAGTCTGGGTCTTCTCCCTCGGGAAGGGAGATGATTCGCACGGGAATGCCTTCGGCCAAAAAGAGTTCCATGGTGCGTAAAGCGGCCTTAACGCCCGCCTTGTCGCCGTCAAAGACCAAATCTGCCGTGTCGGCATAGCGCTTAAGAAGGGTCACGTGCTCTGCCGTAAAGGCGGTGCCTTGCGAGGCGATCGCCGTATTGAAGCCACAGGCGTGGCAACGAATCACGTCGATTTGTCCTTCGCAGACGAGGGCGCGTCTCGGGGAGGCTTTGGCAATGTTCCCACGAGAGAGGTGTAGCGCATAGAGCGTGGTGGACTTTTTAAAGATGTCGGTCTCGGGGCTATTGACGTACTTCCCCGTGTTCTTTGCCTCACGCAAGAGGCGACAGGAGAAGGCGACCACGCGTCCTTGGGTGTCGCAGATGGGGAAGGTGAGGCGCCCATGGAAGCGGTCGTAGTAACGATCTCCTGGGCGTCGGGGCGGTGCGAGGAGGCCTGCCGCCACGAGTTCATCTGCCGTAAAGCCGTGCTTGTCCGCCCACTTGAGCAGCGTGTCCTGACCTAAGGGTGCGTAACCGAGTTGGAATTGTTCGGCGATGGCATCTGGGAGCGCGCGGGATTCAAGGTAGTCGCGGGCAATTTTGCCTTCGCGGGTCTGCAGAAGGCACCGCCGATAGAAGGCGGCCAACTCTTGATTGATTTGGTAAAGGCGATTGCGAATGTGCGCCTGCGGATCGTAGCGCTCTTCGAGTTTTACCCCCGCACGTTCGGCCAATTTGCGAACGACTTCCGTGAAAGGGATGCCCTCATACTTCTGCACGAAGGTAAAGATGTCCCCATGTTCACCGCACCCAAAGCACTTATAAAATCCCTTGGCGGTGTTGATGTGAAAGGAGGGGGTCTTTTCGTTGTGAAAGGGACAGCACGCCTTGACGGAAGAGCCTACGCGTTTGATATCAATGCCATACTCGCTGATGAGGTCGGCGAGGTTAATGCGGTCTTTAATTTCGGCTAAGGTGACTTGGTCGAAAGAGGCCATTAAAATGTCCCTTTCTGACCACTGGGCGCGGCGTCAGTGCTATCGGTGAGATTGCGCACCACGGGGATTTTTTCCAATTGTCCCACCCAAAATTCCATGACCACCGCCATAAAGGGATTGCGTTCCGATTCTTCACGCACTTCTTTCACCGTATTGCGTGCCATCGTGAAGAGACCGCCCGCTAAGCTCACGAAGAGGACGACCTTCGCCGCCCCAACGAGTGCCCCCAAAATGGCATTAAAGGGTTGGGGCAGGATACACTTGACCAACTTTCGGACGAGGTAGGTGATGAGGAGGAAGCCCGCACATCCGCAGGCGCTAATCAGTGCCGCGGCATAAAAGACGCAGGCGCTGGGCTCTAACGTAGGGAAGTACGCCGCTAAGAGGTGTTGCATCGGCGTGTACCCATACCAAAGAATCCCAATGCAAACCGTAATCCCTGCAAGGGGCGCAAGCTCTCCTGAAAATCCTCGCCACGCACCGCGGATGAGGAAAAAGACGAAGAGAATGACGATGATTGCAGAGAAGAGATCCATTGGTTACCTCGGGCGTTTTGGCATTACGGCAAGGTGCCGCTGATTTCCTCATCGGTCAAATAGCACGCAGGATCTTCACCCCACACATCTCCGGTTGCTGCCTCCGCACGAGCGCGGAAGTTGCCGCCACAGAGATTGAGGAAGCGACAGGTTTTGCAACGCCCCGTGACGTGTTCGGGCTTATGACGCAATTGGTGCAAGAAAGAGCCTTCCGGCGGATTGCCCCAAATCTCCCCAAAGGGTTTTTCTTTGACATTGCCCAGGGGTTTGTCGCGCCAGAATTGGTCAGGGTAGACCGTGCCATCCCACGAGACGCAGGAGAGACCATTGCCAGAAGAGTTGCCGCCATTCATCTGCAAGAGTTTTAAGACCTCATCGGCATTCGGCGCACCTTCCTTCACCATGCGCATCCAGAGGTAGGGGGCGTCACAGTGGTTGTCTACCGTGAGCACCTCTAAGGGATGCCCCGCCTCAAAGGAGGCCTTGGTTTCATTGATGATGCAGTCCACCGCCGCACGGCTCTCTTCATGCGACAAATCTTCGCTCTTCAGATCGGCCCCACGTCCCGTGTAGACGAGGTGGTAGAGGCAGATGCGCGGGATGTTTTCCTCACGCATGAGTTGGAAAATGGAGGGGATTTCTTTAACGTTGGCACGGGTAAGGGTCACGCGTAAGCCCACCTTAACCCCTGCCTCGCGACAGTAACGAATCGCCGCCAAAGAGCGTTCATAGGCGCCTGGCACCCCACGAAAGGCATCATGCGTTTCGCGCACGCCATCGATGCTAATGCCGACATAGCTCACCCCAATCGCCGCAATCTTTTTGGCAATCTCTTCGGTGATACAGGTGCCATTGGTGGAGAAGACCACGCGCAAACCCTTTTGGCGAGCGTAGGTCGCTAATTCAAGAATGTCTTCGCGAATAAAGGGTTCGCCACCTGAGAAGAGGAGGACAGGACACCCGAACGCCGCAAATCCGTCAATCGCGCGCAAGGCCTCCTCATGCGTCAGTTCTTGGGAGATATCTGCCACCCCTGCCGCATAGCAGTGCTTGCACTTCAAGTTACACCGTTGGGTGATATTCCACACCACAATCGGCTTCTTGTCTTCGGAAAATTGGAGCAAGTGGCTTGGGAGATGGGCGCTACGGCGACCATAACGCAAGGGGTCCGCGGCCTCCGCTTGCCCCATGTAGAGTTTAGAGATACCAATCATCGCTTAGGCCTCGGGCAACTGATTGACCCATGTACGATACTGTTCCGTGGTGTTCGGGGCGAGACGCAAGTAACGTTCAAACCACTGCTTGGCATTGACCCGCTGGCGCTGCGTGTAGAGAATGCGCCCCATCAAGTCTGCCTGCGTGCTATTGCGCGGATCAGCGATCAGTGCAGGGCGCAGATAGTTGGCCGCCTCTTTGTACTTCTTCGCATCAAAGGCAATCTTCGCCGCCTCCTGACGCGCCGTGGAGGCATTTGGACGAATGGTGAGCGCCGTATCGTAAGCCTTCAGGGCCGCCGTGGCATCCTTGTTCTGCTTGCACAAACGGCCCAATTCAAGCGCCGCCTCGTAGTTGGAGGGATCGGCTTCAGAAGCCTTGCGCGCGAGACGTTCGGCCGTCTTGTAATTCTTCTTCTTCTGCGCATCACGCATCTGCTTGAGCGCCTTTTCGCACGCCACCGCATCCCCTGTGATGGTGGGCAACTGCTTCAGCGAGGTCAAGTACCCCTCCAAGCGCTTCACCTGATTCTTCGCATCCTTCAACTTAGGCGAATTGGCCGGCAGAAGACGTTCCGCCTGACGGAAACTGTCCAATGCTGCATGACGCAAATTCACCGCTTCATGACGGCAGAGCATGCCGAAGTTATAGAGCGTCACAGGATCGCCAGGATTGAGTTCCTGAGCCGTAAGGAGCAGCGCCAATGCCGCATCATAGTGTTCCTGCTTCGTGTACACCTTTGCCAAACGCGAGTGAACGCGCACCTTGAGGGCCACATCCGGAGAATTTAAAACCTTGCGGTAATAGGTTGCTGCACGCCCCAAATCCTTTTCACGTTCGGCGATCAACCCCAAAAGTTCATAGCAGGCATCCGCCAATTCCGTCTTCGCCCCCGAGGCGAGCGACTTTTCGAGCATCTTAATCGCATACGAATAATCCTGCGTCTGAAACGCGGCGAGTGCCAAGTTGTAACACGTCATCGGCGTTTCGCCCGTCTTGCGCAACAACGCCTCATAGGCCGCAATCGCGCGCGAATAGTTGCCCTCTGTGTACGCCTGCTCAGCCTTTAAAGCCAAAGCCTCCGGCGAATCAGGCATACACCCGACCGAAAGAAAGAAGAAAGGAATTAACGCCAAAAACGCATATTTCATGTTCCAACTCCGCAATAATTCTCAACGGAAAAATAATCGCCTCCATTCTACCATATAAAGAGAGAAAACAAAATGGTTAATTTAATTCTGCAGCGACTGCACACTGCGGAATTGGGTGGGGCGGCGAGCCCTCGTTAACGGTGCTTCGCCCCGTGGTTAAGCGGCTTCGCCACAGGACTGCATGTAATTCTCCACGAGTCGCACCGTCATGCACGCTGCGTCGCACGGGCACATATCCGTGCTCTGCCAGCGTGCGCTTGCCTCTTCTTACTCCTCTCTTCTTACTACACGGGTGTAGCGCAAATCCGTCATACTCGGGAATATATGCGCCCGAGCACAAAGTGCTGGGAAAAAGCTTGCGTAGCAAGGTTTTTCATAGCGCCGAGTTGAGCGACGGAACAAGAGATAGCGTTCTTGCGTTAAAAATACATGCAGTCCTTTACATGCTTCGCAGATGCGTTGTCTTTTCGTGGGCGAAGCCTAGTGTTACGAAAAGCTCAACGCATCCCCTCGCGTTCTTAGTGTTAACTCACATGCAGTCCTGCGCCGCAGGCGCCCACATGCAGTCCTTTACATGCTTCGCAAAAGCACGAGCCAGCATCCACGGGGCCGCAGGCCATCGCGCCGTGGTGCGGTCGTGCGCCTCGCGTAGTTCGCGGAAAATCACATGCAGTCCTTTACATGCTTCGCAGATGCGTTGTCTTTTCGTGGGCGAAGCCTAGTGTTACGAAAAGCTCAACGCATCCCCTTGTGTTCGTAGTGTTAACTCACATGCAGTCCTTTCACATGCAGTCCTTTTTCCGTGGATTCTGTGTGATCCGTGGACTCTAAAAAATCGTGTAAATTCGTGAAATTCGTGGTTAAAATCCCGTGCGCGAAAAGTTCACTTCTTCTATTTTTTCATCGATTTTTCGGCTGTTGAAAACTTTTTTGAGTTATCAACAAGTTATCAACAATTCACCTTTTCCGACGCAGTTTTTTGAAAATTTGTCGGCGGATCGGGAGTTTTTCGGTACTTTTGCTCAACTTTGTCAAAACTGCATAACTCCTTGATAAATAAAGAGATAAAGCAAAAACAGGGGTAAATCAACTCCGCTACAGCGGCTTCCTTGCGAAATTTTGGACCCAGAGTGATAGAAAAGTTATCAACAAGTAGCAGCTTTTTGGGGGAAAGCTAAAGAAATTTCGGGTCAATATCAGCGAAATTGGGTCGCAATATCAGCGAAATTCCCGACCAATATCAGCGAAATTGGG
>JAFYWN010000010.1 GCA_017558005.1 Kiritimatiellia bacterium
AGTTGCGGCATGAATATCCGACATGACCAAATCTGCTTGCTGATACTTGGGATGCATCGTTACCTCCTACGAATAAGTTACTAAACGCTAAGTCTCTTCGCAAGTCTTATTCACGCGTTAGCGCAAATCCGTCATACTCGGGAAGTGGAATGCGAAGCATAACACTTCTAGCGCCGAGTTGATTGGATTTGTAAGATTAGCGATCTTGCGTAAAAAATACTACTCGCAGGACGATGTGTGCAGAGGATAGCGTGTGTTTTTAACGCGAGGACGCAATTGGGGACGAGCCTGTCGAGTCAAGAAGCGAAGCGACTGGCAATCTCTTGTTCCGTCGCGCAAGCTCTTCGTGGATTACGTAGCTTCGCCGCAGTGTGCATTCATGCGCGCTACCCAAAACTGTTTTCTAATCAGTACTCTTTTTGCTAAAAAAGCAAAAGTTACAACTTTGACTTTTTTAGCAAAAAAACTTACAAAGTTTCTAAAAAACTTACAAACGCATCTTTTATGAGAAAAAACATTACGAATCGTCTGTACAATATCCTATTTTTAGATTCAAATCCCATGTGTGGATAAAAGAATAAAACGACTTTCTTGTCGTTTGCGTTTATGTTGTAAATTATCCCCTCACAGAACTCCTATTAATCGCACTTCTGCGAGGGACAGGGTACACAAAACTGCCCCTCACAGAAGGTTAAAAGGAATCACTTGATATACTTGACGGCTGTGCCATTGATGACCGTGGTCACCTTGTTGACGATGCCAAGGATATTATTGTGGGTGTAATCAATTTCAAGGTCAATGATGTCGTCTGCGCCCGTGCCACGAAGTGCCTGAGCCTTAAGCGTAGCGTAAGAGGCATCGCCCTGGGAGATCAAGCCAAGGTAGTTGACGGTGGCAGCCTCTGCGGTAACTGGCTTAATCACCTTGTATGCACGACCTTCTGCACGATCCTGAACGAGCGTGGCCGCCTTCATTTCAGAGAAGAGGGCGCCGGGAGGGCAAGAGGCAATACCATTGTTAATCTTAACACTGTTCATGCAGCCCGTGAGGGTCATGCCAACGAACACGAGTGCGGCGAGAAAGGATACTTTCTTCATTGTTTTGTCTTTCTCTTTAGTTTGTTCGGTTAGGTGGAGAAGGAAAGAAAACGCAGCCCGTCATCGTCCCCACTCAGCAATCTATTCATAGCATACTCCTATCCTATAGAAAAGACAAGTCTATTTATCATTTCAATAACTTATGAAATAAACCTCATGAGGCGTGAGAAAGATTGGGTACAAAACCGCCGTCCAAAAATCGCTTCTGTGAGAAAGCACATTTAAAAACACAAAATCATCGTAAAAAGAATGTGACAATACAAAAAGAACCGCTGTCCAAAAGGGCAGCGGTTCTTTTTAGCTTCAGCGAAGGGGAATTAGTCGTTGAAGAGCGTATCGAGCGATTCGCCAATCATTTCAAGTGCTTCGCCAAGGTTCTTCTCAGAGATGTTGAGCGGCGGGAGGAAGCGCACGACGTGTTCTCCGGCAGTGCAGCAAAGGACGCCACCCAAGCGGCATTCATCAACGATTTCCTTCGCGGAACCTTCCACAACCATGCCCACGAGCAAACCGCGGCCGCGGACTTCGAGGATCTGAGGATAGGTGTCCATGAGTGCTTCAAGACCTTCACGGAGCTGGTCGCCAATCTTCTTAGCGTGAGCAAGAAGGCCTTCCTTCTCAATAACGTTGATCACTGCCTGACCTGCAGCGCAAGCGCAAGGATTGCCACCGAAGGTGGTGCCGAGCATACCAGGCTTCAACAAATCAGCGAGATCGGGGCGAGCCAAGACAGCGCCGAGGGGCAAACCGCCACCGAGTGCCTTTGCAAGCGTAAACATATCCGGCTTGACGGGGGTCTGTTCCCAGGCAAACATCGTGCCCGTGCGGCCCATACCGGTCTGGATTTCGTCCATCAAAAGGAGGAGGTTCTTTTCCTTGCAGAGGTCTGCAAGACCCTGGAGGAATTCGTTGGTCGCTTCAATAACGCCACCTTCGCCCTGGATGGGTTCCACCATGATGGCGACCGTCTTTTCAGAGATTGCGGCCTTGACCGATTCCAAGTCATTGAAATCAGCATAGGCAAAGCCCGTCGGCAAGGGATCAAAGCCAGCCTGAATCTTTTCCTGAGCGGTAGCAGCGCACATCGCCAAGGTGCGACCGTGAAAGCCCTTATTGAAGGTAATCACTTCATAACGACCCGTTGCGCGGCCCCAAAGGCGTGCAATCTTGACCATGTTTTCATTCGCTTCTGCGCCAGAGTTGGTGAAGAAGGACTTGTAACCACCAGAGAGACGCGCGAGGGACTGCGCGAGAATCACCATGTTGGTATTGTAGTAGAGATTGGAAGCGTGCGGGAGCGTCTTGACCTGCGCTTCAATGGCGGCAGTGACTTCGGGGTGACAGTGCCCGCAAGCGAGCGTGGCGATGCCGGAAGTCAGGTCATAATACTGAATGTTATCGATGTCGACGACTTTGCTACCAGTGCCGTGCACCAGGGCAATCGCCGGAGCGTATGTGGGCATCACATACTGATCGTAAAGGGACGCAATGTCTTCTGTCTTCTTACTCATCGGCTTTAATCTCCGTTCCCACGCCTTGTTTGGTAAAGATTTCGAGCAACAACGAGTGGGGCATGCGCCCGTCTACGAGGTGTACGCGCTGCACACCCGCCTCGATGGCCTCGACGCAGCTATCAATCTTCGGCAACATACCGCCGCTGATGACGCCGTCATCTTTAAGTTGTTGGACGTCTCCCAGGCGCAGCGTGGAAATAAGCGACCCAGGATCGTTGATGTCGCGCAGAAGTCCTGGGACATCGGATATGAAAACGAGTTTTCGAACGCGCATTGCCTTTGCGATAGCGACCGCGGCAATATCGGCATTCACATTGTAAAGCATGCCTGCTTCTTCACCTACTCCGAGGGGCGTAATCACGGGAATCACGCCAGCATCGGTCATCTGAGCGATGGCTTCGGTCTTCACATGCACCGGTTCACCCACATAACCCCAATCGAGCGTAGCGCCCGTTTCGGGGTCGGTGCCAGTAACCTTACGCACGGTCATCACCCAATCCCCGTGCAAGGGACGAGCAAGAACGTGAAAATTATTATTCAGCAAACGCAAAATATTGGCATTCACCTCATGCTTGATGACCTGCTCCACCACAGAGATGGTGCGTTCATCGGTCACGCGAAGTCCTTGCACAAAGTTTGGCGGGATTCCTTCACGTTCCATCGCGCGACTAATCGCCTTACCACCACCATGCACGAGGATCACCTTAATTCCCACCGTGCGCATGAAGGCAATATCGCTCAAGAGACGCAACAAATTTTCTGGCGATTCCTGTACGCTACCACCGACCTTCACCACGACCAAGCTTCCGCTAAAGTCCTGAATGTAAGGCACTGCCTCAATTAACACAGAGGCTTTTTCGATATACTGCTGCATCATGTGGTGTACTCCGCATTGATTTTGACGTATTCAAACGTCAAGTCACAGGTGTAAATCGTGTCTGTTCCCGTTCCGAGACCGAGGTCTACCGAAACGTCAAACTCGCGCGCTTTCATCAATTCCTGCATTGCGGCGAGCTTCGCTTCATCTGCGACCTTACCACAATCATACGCGCAAATATCTCCATAGAAAATGCGAACCTTGTAGGCGTCAACCTCTGCGCCAGAGTAACCCGTGGCGCAAATCACGCGGCCCCAGTTCGGATCAAGGCCAAACCAAGAGGTCTTCACCAGCGGCGAACGAGCAATTGCGCGCGCCACCAAGTGTGCGTCTGCATCCGTCTTCGCGCCGGTCACTTTTACCGTGACAAACTTACTGACGCCTTCGCCATCCATCACAATCTGCTTAGCGAGGGCGGTGCAAACTGCCTTCAATGCTGCAGAGAAGACACCCGCATCAGGATGCGTAGCCGAGAGCACTTCATTTCCAGCCAAACCATTTGCCAAGCAAATCAACGTATCATTCGTGGACTCATCGCCATCCACGACCACGCGATTGAAGCTCACATCCGCAGCGGCCTTCAATTCTTGTTGCAACCACGCAGGATCCACCGCAGCATCGGTCGTCACATAGGCGAGCATCGTTGCCATCATCGGCTCAATCATCCCAGCGCCCTTGCACATGCCGCCCAGGGTCACCGTCTTTCCACCGATTTGCACCGACACCGCGGCACGTTTTGGCTTCGTATCCGTGGTCATGATGGCGCGGCTCGCATGTTCATCTGCCTCCGCACCACGAGCCAATACACCTGCCGCCTGCTTCACGCCGGCAATGATTCGCTCCACGGGGAGCAACGTCCCAATCACGCCAGTGCTTGAAACCAAGACTTCCTCTGCCGGAATCTGCAAAATCTCTGCCGTGGCATTCGCAATCTGACGTGCATCTGCCAAACCCTGTTCGCCCGTACAAGCATTCGCGCAACCCGTGTTCACCGCAATTGCTCGTGCACAAGGAGTCGCAGCGAGCTTTTCACGATCCAACACCACCGGTGCAGCGGCCACTAAATTTGTTGTGAAAACACCTGCCGCAACGCACGGCACTTCGGACCAAATCAACGCCACATCGCGTCGATTTGCATACTTCACTCCGGCTTCCACGCCTGCAGCATGAAAGCCCTGTGCAGAGGTAATACCACCCGACAGGAACGTGATGGGTTCCATTTTAAAACTCCTTGTTGACCTATAAACATATAAAGTATGCCAAAAAACATACCTCGGTGCAACTCACAACCTATAAAAACTCGCTAATTCTCAAAAATTGATGCACTGCAAAACGGGCCCCTTTCGTCCATCATTCCCCTCCCCACACGCTCCTCCAATTTTCGCTTTACTTCATCCATCCGTAACCTATTAAAGATGATGCGTGACACGACACACCTCACATTCCCTTTTCGCGCTCCTAAGGTGTCCAAATGAAATCCATTCAAAATCATTCATTTCAATTTTCGTAGAAGCAATGCTTTGTTTATTGAAAATTAAACAGAAACCCGACCTCGGATCTGCCGAAGTCGGGTTTTTGTTTCGCAGGATTATCACATTATTCTGCGGCGGGGGGCGGCGTGGAAGAAGTGGCGCCGGGTGCGAAGACTTCGCGATGTTCGAGCACCTTGGTGCGAATGCGTTCAAGGATTTCGGGATTTGTGCGAAGGAATTCGGTGGCCGCGGCGGCACCTTGGCCAATCTGTTCATTTTCAAAGCTCAGCCAAGAGCCACGCTTCATGATTACGCCCGCAGCGATACCTGCGTCTAAGATAGAGCCTTCCCAGGAGATGCCGCGAGAGTAAAGAATGTCAAATTCGGCTTCGGTGAAGGGCGGCGCCACTTTGTTTTTCACCACATTCACACGGGTGCGATTACCAAGCGCCTTGCCCGTATTGTCCTTAATGGTAGAGATACGCGCAATTTTCATACGCACAGAGGCGTAGAACTTGAGTGCATTACCGCCAGTGGTGGTTTCGGGCGAACCGAACATCACACCAATCTTCATACGGATCTGGTTGGTGAAGATGCAAAGTGTGTTGGTATTCGCGAGCAAACCCGTAAGCTTTCGCATGGCCTGCGACATCAAACGCGCCTGAGCGCCCATGTGAGAGTCACCAATGTCACCATCCAATTCGCTCTGCGGGACGAGCGCAGCGACGGAGTCCACAATCACCACATCCACCGCACCCGAGCGAACGAGCTGTTCGGTAATCTGAAGGGCTTCTTCACCCGAATTGGGTTGGGCCAAAAGCAGGTTATTCACATCCACGCCAATGCGCTTGGCATAGGCGATATCAAGCGCATGTTCAGCATCAATGAAGGCTACCACGCCACCTTCCTTCTGGGCATTGGCAGCGATATGAAGCGAAAGAGTGGTCTTACCAGAGGATTCGTTACCGAAGATTTCGACGATACGTCCCTTCGGAACGCCACCAGCGCCGAGCGCGAGGTCAAGGGAAAATGCGCCAGTAGAGATCACGGGAATCTTTTGAACTTCCACGTCACCCATCTGCATAATTGCCGAATCACCGAACTCTTTGCGGATTTGGCTGAGCACTGCAGAGAGTTTGTCGTTGGCTTTTGCGGGGGTGGCGGTCTTCTTTTCTGCCATAATGGAGGTACCTTTCTGGGTCTTGTAGGGTTCGTTTTGTTGAATAAAAAATTTACACAGGGAGAGAGGGATCAATATCCCATTCTAAAGGATTATCAGCGGTGAGGCCACCGCCAGCGGAGGCAAGTCCAGCAATCATAGCGGCATTATCACCGCAATAACGCGCTTGTGCAAGGAGAAGGGGCACGCGATGACGGTCGGCCACGGCTTGTAATGCTTCGCGAAGGCGCGCATTGAGGGAGACGCCACCGCCAACAGCGAAGGTTTTATAGCGGCCTGTGCGCAATGCAATTTCTGCACGTTTCGCAATGGCATCCACAATTGCTTCTTGGTATGCGACGCAAATGCGTGCAGTATCCGCTTCAGACTGAGGAGGATTTTTGCGCACATAGGTGAGCAAGGCGGTCTTTAAGCCACTAAAGGAAACGCAGAGTTCTGCACGAAGACCTTCTGGCAATGGATGATCTGCGGCCACCTTCCCCTGCGGAAAGGCAATCGAACGGCGCAATTCCATCGGAACCGTACGCGCCACACGATCAATCACGGGGCCACCAGGATAACCCAAGCCAAGCAATTTCGCTGCTTTATCAAAGGCTTCACCGGCGGCATCATCAATGGTTTGCCCCATTAAACGATAGGCATTCGGTGCGGTCGCTTCCACAAAACACGTGTGTCCGCCACTCACCGCGAGGCCCAATTGCGGATAAACTGCCTCAGGCTGCACCGAAGCACGATCCAACTGCACCGACCAAAGGTGGGCATGCATGTGATTCACAGGGATTAACGGCTTACCCGAAGCAAGCGCAAGGCCCTTCGCAGCGCTCCATCCCACGAGCAAAGAGGCCGCAAGACCTGGTCCACACGTGGCCGCAATTGCATCTACTTCATCTAAAGGATTGCTTGATTCTGGGAATGCTTCGGTAAGTGCCTGCTCAATAATGCCACGAATCTTTTCGATATGCGAACGCGAGGCAATCTCAGGCACCACGCCACCATAGGGTTGGTGGAGCGGCACCTGGGAGTAAATGACCGATGAAAGGACCTGCGTGCCGTCACGAACGACGGCTGCCGCAGTTTCATCGCAGGAACTTTCAATCCCAAGAACAATCATGAAGATGCCCTTTTCGTACAGACTTATTCGGGTAGACGCACGATAACGGTCTGCATTTCCGGTGCTGTGAGACGACGATTCAATTCCACACAAGCAGGGAAGAGCCAGTTATCCAAGACTGCAGGAGAGGCAGTGATATTCACCTTGTAGGTCAAACGCAACATACCCGTGGTCGCGATATGCTCTTCCTTCAGGGAGAGTTCGCAGACACCGCCACCAGGAAGCGTCACCTTAAAGGGTTCAGGGCGAGAGACAACTTCGCTACCCTTCGGCAACCAAATATCGAGTTCTGCATTCTGACCTTCCACTTCGTTCTGCCAAATCGGCGTGGTACGGCGCGTACCACGGAGCGAGTAGAGCGTGGGGATGAGGCGCGGCACAGGAATGGTCAACAACGCGCCCTGGCGGACACCATAGTTCTTCGCGCTCACCGAGAGACGCGTACGCACTGGATACGCCTTCGTATCCACGATGTATTCGCTATTCGGCACGGCACCGGTGGCCAACGCATTTGCCAAGGCAGCAATCGTGCGACGACGAGATTCGGGCGTCAATTCACGCGTTGCACGACGAACTGCGCCAGCCTTCAAACCATAGTCATGCACATCGGAGGTAATCACGGCATCACCGCCAGCATCCACAACCATACGCACCAAGCGTTCGCTACGCGTACGGTTGGCCGGATCAGCATTGAAGAGTTCACGACCGCGAGCGGTCATCAATGCACAAGAGGTGATGTGCGTAGCACCCAATTCGTCACTTTCAGCGCCATCACCGAGCAAACGACCATCCGCCAAGCGAATGTAAGGCGTGGTCCAACGCGGCCAACGCGGCACTTCACGTGCAGCAATCTGCGTGCTAAAGGCATACGCATAGGCCAAAGAATAGCCGTCGGCAAAGACGAGTTCGCTATCAATTTCTGCGATACGGAGCATCGCGAGCCAAAGAATCAAACGGTCCAAGCGATTGCCATAACCAGAGGTGAGCGTTGTTTCAGGGTCGGTCATCGTACCGAAAGCAAGCGCATCCCACGTCGGGCCAATCAGACGAATACGGGTGGCGATGTAATCCTGAAGTGCCGTCAGGCGTTCATCCAACTTTGCTTCATCAATATCCTTCAAGACTTCCTCAACCATTGCTTCCACCTTCGGAGCATCCTTCTTGAGGAGTTCTTCCACCTGAGCAATCAAGGTCGGAATCACGCGGTGTGCCGCTGCCTGACGATGAGCCACATAGATGGTGGGAGAGAAGAATTCCGGTGCAGGGGTGCTGGGTTCAGCCTTGATTGCTGCACGATTACGCAGGGTCCAAGAGTAAATCATCTGCGTATCATTCTTCGTGGTAGAGCGTTCCACATCGACGTTTTCGAAATTACGTTCAGCGATGCGAATATTGTCCACCTCTGCGAGGGGTACGGTGAGGGTGTAGGTCTCTTCCTTCGTGGAATAACCGCAGTCAAACACCTTCGTTTCACAGAAGGGGCGCTGATCCTTGGAGACCACTTCATAGTCCAAGTGAGACACAGAGCCCACTTCAACGGCGGGCAAGGAAATCACACGCTGCTTCCAAGCGGCATAACGCGGCGAAAGTGCAGCGCCATCGCTATCCAACTCGTTGATTTCCTTTGCGGTCACGGGGATGCAATCACCCGAAGCGGTGGTCACTTCAGCGGCATTCAACGTAAGGGTCTGCCAATCAGGCGCATACCACAACTTCACTTCACCATTATCACGCTTCCCTTGGAAGGTGTTGACACGCACATCGCGCGTGTAATGACGCTTCACCGTGCCATCTGCATTAAGCGTGGTGGCTGCGATATCCTTCAAAACGGTGGCATCTTCATCGCTGGAAGAATTCTGAACGAAGAGCGGACGCAATTCTTCAAAACGGCTCATGCGTTCATTGAAACGACGCAAAGCACGATAATCTTCTGGCGAATAGGTCTTATGCGAAAGTTCAAGTTCGCGCGTCAATGTAATCACATCGGCGGCAACATCACGCTTACAGGTCACATCATAGGACGCACCATTCGACTTCAAAATGGGATCCTGCGGGAGAAGCTGGGGTTCACCGAGGCTATTGAAACCACGCAACTTCAAGGTTTCACGCACCGCGCAGGGCGAGCTAATCACCCAATCATACTTACGCGTCGGCTGATCAAGCCCTTCAAAGAGGAAGTTCACCAAACCAAAAACACGGCTGAAATAGGGCAATTTCACCAAGGTGTGGCCTTCGCCATTGGGCACTGCATAGTCTGCCACGCGAGCCTTCAACTTCAAGACCAAAGGTTGCGTAATATCCTTCGGATTTTTCGGCGTGTACGAAATCGCCGTTAATTCTGCACCCGGCAACACGCGCTTCACCATGCCATCCATGCGTTCACGGAGCAAATCAGGCGTGGACTTCACAAAGACCGAACGGTACACATTGTCATTCACACCTTCGAAGCGCAGTGTCGTCGAAAGTTCCAAATTACCAGAACGGTCAAGCACAGCGTCGGTTTCCACAGCCACCGTGTGATCTGCAGGATTCGGCACAGGCGTCACGCGCAGGGTATCCCCTTCTGGACGGGTCACCAAATAGGTGCAATCGCTCAAATACGCCGGCAATTCTGCACGAGCTGTATCATCGGTCGGGTCCATCAAACGATATTCACGATCGCCTTCATCAATCGCGATAACAGCGTGGTTGAAGTACGGAATCGGCACTTCGCGGTCACGCTGAGAACCTGCGTTAATTAACACAGGGAATGCATTAAAGCCTGCTTCGCGCAACATGGCCACCAAGAGTGCTCCCTTATCGCGGCACACGCCATAACGATTATCAAAGGTCAAAGAGACATCATGCGGTTCATAACCAGGTGCCGTATCTTCGGCAATAATGCCCATGTAACGGATTTCTTGTGCCACAAAGCCAAACAAAGCCGCGATTTGTTCTTCGCGCGTCTTGCCTTCGGTCAATTCTTTCACCTTAGCAACAATTGCAGGGGTCACCTTCATGTGGGGATCGCAGAGATTCCAATACCACTTCGAAAGTTCTTCCCAGGAGGAGAAAGTCGACACCACAATACGCTGCAGCTGTGTCATTTCTTCGGGCATATTTTCTTCTGGGAAGGTCTGCGGCACATTTTGTGCTACCCAACGGTACACCATGCGACCGTCTGCAAGCTGTTCACGGCTGCTCGTCATCGTACCCGGCACTTCGTCCAAAATAGCCATGCTCTTCAGCGGCAATTCCTTCGGCGCGACAATCGTCAGTGACGAATAGGGCAAGGGGCAATCCATGCTTTCAACGGTATCAAAATCCATGTAAGCATCTGGAATACGCGGACGGCTGGTGTGTTGCGCCATCACAAAGTGTAAGACATCACCCTTTTCAATCTGCGGCACTGTCAATACCAATTGACGCGAATTCTGGTCATAGATATTTTCAGCGTTACCATCATTTGAAGAGACGTCTGTCACGTTCGTCTTCAAGTCTACCGGCATCAACGTACCATCTGCACGCAAAACTTCTGCCACCAAAAAGGCACCTTCACTAAAGCCCTTCTTGTACCACAATGGAATATCACGTAATTCGCGTGCACCTTCAGTGGTAAACGCCTTAATCCACCATTCAATCCACTGCGTGCTCGAACCATCGGCAGCATACACCACGTAACGCGACTGTGCATAACCCAAGGTGCGAGCATCAGGCGCCATTTCACGTGTAATTTCACGCGCCTTTTGCAACATTGCTTCGCGATTTAACATTTCTGGCATGGGTGCAATTGCCTGCACCATACGCACCAGAAAAGAGGCCATTAAGACCGCTAAAAAGATACGTTTAAATGACTTCATCTAAGTAGACTCCTTTACTAATATCTAATAGTATACCGAATCTTCAAGCTTTACGCCTATTTTCCCGCTACAAAATCTTCCCCTGCGCAGATGAAAATCCACCCTTAAACTTCACCCTGCATCTTCCCTTTTGAAATAACACTTTTGCAACAAAAAAAGCCGCCCGAAGCTGGGCGGCTTTCAACTTCCTAAAAAGGATATGCCTTAGTTCAGGAGGGAGTGAATCGGTGCAGGGATGTGACCGCCATGAGCCACAAATTCTTCCTGACCATCTGGGCAACGCGGTGCCACCACCGTACCACCACCGAAGAGACCACCAAAGTCAAAGTAGTCACCCACCTTTGCACCCGGCACAGGAATCACGCGCACGCCAGTCGTCTTACGTGCCGAAACGCCAATTGCGCATTCGTCAAGAATGATACCCGCAAGTGTGCTCGCCTTAATGTCGCCCGGGAGCATGATCATGTCAAGACCCACAGAGCAGACAGAAGTCATGCCTTCAAGCTTTTCAAGGCAGAGAGTGCCATTGGTGAGGGCGAGTTCGAGAGTGTGGTCTTCCATCGGAGGAATGAATGCACCGGAGAGACCGCCCACTGCGGAGGAAGCAAAAGCGCCACCCTTCTTCACAGCGTCATTGAGCATCATCACTGCCGCAATCGTCCCTGGGCAACCAATCTTCTTAATGCCCATGGCCTGATAGATTTCACCCACAGAGTCGCCAACCTTCGGGGTGGGCGCGAGGGAGAGGTCGAGCACACCAAAGGGCACGCCGAGCTTCTTTGCCACGTGACGACCGATGAGTTCACCCGTACGGGTCACACGATAGGTGGTGTGCTTAATCTCTTCTGCGATTTCATCCAGCGTGACATTCGGATCGGCCTTCACGAGCTTTTCAATCGCGCACTTCACCACACCAGGACCAGAAACACCCGCATTAATCACGACATCGGGTTCACCAGGACCGAGCAAGGTACCGGCCATGAAGGGATTGTCTTCAGTAATGTTGGCAAAGACCACAATCTTCGCGCAGCCGAAGCCGTTGATAAACTCGGTGGCCTTAGAGATCTTCAACATCGTTTCAGCCACGAGATTGACGGCATCTACGTTGATACCTGCGCGTGTGGTGCCGACATTAATTGAGGAGCACACATGCGTGGTTTCAGCCAAAGCCTGAGGCAAAGATTCAATGAGTGTGCGTTCACCGGGCGTAATGCCCTTGTGCACAATAGCCGAGAAACCGCCAAGGAGGTCTACCCCTAATTCATCAGCTGCGCGATCAAGTGCCTTACAGAGCTTCACAGCGGTTTCCACCGTGTGCCCTTCAAGGAGCATCGAAGCAGGAGAAATGGAGATACGTTTATTGACCACATTCACACCAAAGAGCGTCGCCGCATCATTACAGGTCTTAACGAGGTCCTTTGCCACGGTCATCACACGATTATAGACGGCCTCAACCATCTTATCGGGATCAGGGTTCGCGCAGCAGCACAGGTTAATCCCCATCGTACAAGTACGCACGTCGAGATTTTCCTCGTTCACCATGCGCAACGTTGCCATCACCGCTTGATTCGTAATCATGGCTAAACTCCTTAGAGAATTGTCTTAATAGGGGCAATTTCACCCGTCGCACGGAAGATATCTTCATGGCAAAGTTGTGCCGTGAAGCCTGCCTCCGTCATCGCCTGCTTAAATTGCGCCTGAACCGTCTTCAAATCTGTGCAGGGCGCATGGAAGGTGACATACACCACATGCGTCACATGAGCGCCATCCAATACAGTCGACCAGTCTTCAATATTGATGTTGTGTTCTGCCATGAAGGAAGAAATAGCCAACATCATGCCTGGCTGATCCATACCCGTCGTAATTGCAACATAACGCGTCCCTTCCATCGGCGTCGCCTTCAATGCCGCCTCAGGATTTTCCATAATCGAGAGTTCTGCACCCTCAGGCAACACTTTTTCAAGCGACGCACGCAACACTTCATGGACGTTTTCGCTATGGTTGGTCACAAAAATCAAAGAGAAAAAGCCGCTCACAATCGTCTGACGCATGTCAGAAATATTGCCCTTCAACTCCACAATCGTGCGCGCAATATCACTTGTCAAACCGACTTTATCCGGTGTCATCACCGAAACAAGATACTTAAAATCCGCCATAAGGCACTCCAATTCCAATTACAATTCGTTGCAGTATAGCAAAAAACAAGCATTTACGCACCCCATCTCCCGCATTCCTCCCCGAAAATCAACTTCTGTAAACAAAAAAGAGCAGTTTTTCGCAAAACTGCCCTCGCACATTAAAAGATTATTTAATGAAACAATTCAATCTATTGAAGCTATCTAACATTAAGTCAAAATGTAATCTTCAATGAATAAAAAGGCGAACATTGAAAACGTCAAAAACAGTTTTTGTTTACTTTGCAGCGAAAAAGTTACTTTTGTTTTGTGTCCGTAGCGGAGGATTGCTTTTTCTCTGCCTGCTTTGCTGCGTGGAAACGGCGATAGTGCGCTTCTGGAGAAAGAGGAGCACAGCCTTCAATGGGTAATCCACGATGAAAAACTTTTGCACGGCGCATGGCTTCATCTTCCATCGTAGCAGGTTTTGCCTTCGGTTGATCCGAAGGTTTACGCTGGCGCGTACAACTTGTCTTAATCGTAGTAGGTAATGCGCTCGGAATATTTATCTTTACTGCTTTATTCGTTGCCTCTGCCACTGGCTTGGGTGCATCCTTTCCCATAACCAAACCACTGAGCATGACAAGCATCACCAGATAAACAGAACGTTTCATAAGATTTCTCCCTAACTTATGTCATTAAGATAACACTTTTAAAACCATCTGTCACGGTTTGTTTCAGAAAAGAAACAAACACTCCACATCAAAATGATGCGGAGTGTTTAAAATGGGTCAGAAAGTGTATTTTCGTTTAAACGCTAATCCATTCGTTGAGGCGTTCACTCTGAGAGATACGGCGGGGATCCAGCATGGCTGGCGTTTCCACAAGATAGGCTTTACCGCAACACGTACAGAAGGCACCAGGATTAACAGGTGCTCCGCATTCCGGGCAGGCACGCTCTAATACTTCTCCGCACCAAGCGCAATGACATTCATGCGCTTGCGCCAAATGACCCCGTGGCACGAGGGTAACGCGTTCCCCCACACTCATAGGTAAATTAGAGGGGCACTGTGGATTTGGACAAAAACTACGTTCACCTGCAGTAGTCATCGGTGCTTCTGCATTAAGCGCAGCGGCCAATTCAGCCTGCGAGGGGGGCAAAAGCCCTAATTCATCACAGAGTTTCCCAATGGTCTGCGCACCTAAGGCCGTCGCGCGCCCACTCTCAAACATTGAGAGCGCGGACTGTTTACAGCCAACCTTTCGCGCCAGCATACTCTGACTGAGATGCCGCTGCAAACGTGCTGTTTTGATTTGTTCACCTAAGGTTTTCATACGGCACAAGAATAGCGCATTTGCGGAATCTTTTGCAAGAAAAAGTTATCAACAAGTTATCAACAATTGTTCATAACTTATCAAAAGTTGTTGATAACCTTTTCAACAGTTGTAGATAACTTGTTTATAAGTCTTTTGACAGATTTTTATCAACAAAGTTATCAACAATTTTATCAACAGTTGTTAATAACTTTTAAAGCCCTCATAAGCTATTGATAAATGAAAGATAAATGAGTGCCTAACCGAAGGAAAACAGGAGGTTTTCAAGGAGTTATCAACACCTTTTCATCAAAAAGTGTGGGTGTTGAAAAAATGTTCATAACGTTTTCTTCAATTGTTGAAAAGATGTTCATAACTTTTTTCGTGCGCCATGAAACACGCCTTCTTTTCTTCAAAATGAACAGGTTAATCTTGTTGAAAGGGGCCTTTCGCGTATCTTAATGGTTCAGTAATCCATCATGTGAAAGATATTTTTAAGGTTAAGATTTGAAAATCTAATAGAAATTAAGTGATAACAATTCCTAATCTTAATTTGATAGAATAACAGCGTGGATGTTGCACATCGTCGTATGAGTTTAAAACTCAAAAGAAAGGATATGTATGTTTTTGGCTTCTACTGGTTTACTGGAATTAGGTTCTGCGATGACGTCACTAATAGGGATTATCTTTGGTTCTGTCCTTATTTGTTCGCCCATCATGATATGGTATTGGGCTAAAAAAATTTATCAAGAACTTTATAATCGCGCAGAACTTGAAAATGAAGCAATTAATCGAATGAAAGAAATGGAGACAAATCTAACAACATTGACGCAAGAGATTGAAACGCTTGTTAAAGTAACTGCTCAAATTGCAATTAATCAAGAAACGCTTATTGCATACATGGCCCAATTACAGCCAGGAACACATGTAGAAGGTGTTAATGATGTAATTGATGTGAATTCAATCGCACGTGAAGTTCCTACAGGAGATGGAGTTTCTACCACTTGGTATACCTGCGAATAGTCTCACTCTAACGTTTCTGTTTTTTTTTAACTGTACAATGTTTGCACGGGACTTTTTAAACCTACTTAGAAAACGAAGGTTTAATAATTGACTTAATCTTCGCATCCATGAACGAAAAAAATAAAACACCCGGCAGCAACCGGGTGTTTTTTAATAGATGCCTTAATCAAGACCAAAGATTAGACCAGGAGACGCAAAGGCATGATCACGCAGAGGAAGGGCACGCCAGCGCTCTTGAGCACAGCAGGACCGGTGCCTTCATTGAGTTCTAAGTTTATTTAGAGGGAATTCATGTGATACAATCTGTTCTGTTTTATCACACGAGGAAAACGCAATGAAATTATTCCTAATTCTGTTGTTGGTGGCCATCACTGGAATGGGTGGGGCTGCTGAAGTGGAGCAAAACATCCCCGAAAAAACAGCTGTGGCGCAGTGGATGGAACGCGCAAACAGGGGAGATGTTGAGGCGATGTGCGAATTAGGACAGTGTTTGATCGCTGGCGAGGGGGTCAAAAAAGATCCGCAACAGGCGGTGATGTGGTGGTGTAAAGCAGCTGAACAGCATAATGCGCGTGCGCAATTTAATTTAGGTGTTGCATATAAAAATGGAGATGGCGTTGAAAAAGATTTAGAGCAGTCACTTCAATGGTTTAAAAAAGCGGCTGAACAAAATCTTCCGCAGGCACAATTTAATTTAGCAATCAATTATGAACATGGAATAGGTGTAACCAAAAATTTACAGACAGCACTTGAGTGGTATCAAAAGGCTGCTGAACAAGATTATATGAAGGCTCAATGTAATCTTGGTTTATTGTATTTAAACGGGGGTGATGGCTTTAAAAAAGATGAGAAGAAGGCTATTTATTGGTTAACTAAAGCCGCAGAAAAAGAGGATACTATCGCTCAAAATAGATTGGCAAAATGCTATATGAGCGGGAGGGGTGTCCCTGAAGATTTAAAGAAGGCTATTCAGTTGCTTCAAAAAAGTGCTGACCAGGGGGATGCTGAGGGCGCCTTTTTACTCGCCATTTGTCTCATGGAGAAGCAACCAAAAGTCGCCGTCAAATGGTTGAAATCTGCCGCTGAGAAGGGAGATGCCGATGCACAATTTGTACTCGGTACGTTGTATTTCTATGGTAAACATGTCCCAACCAGTCTCGATTTGTCGGAACAGTGGATCCGAAAGGCAGCTGCACAAGGCCAACCCGATGCGAAGGATTTTTTGAAACAGGTCCCCTTCAAATTATTGAAAGGTGAAGGATCGCTTCTTATTAAGTAAATTAATCAATTGAAGCAATTTAAGAAAAAGCGGAATTTTTAAACTAAAAACACCCGGCGAAAACCGGGTGTTTTTAATAGATGCCTGAGGCGATCCCGAAGATTAGACCGGAATGCGGAGCGGCATAATGACGCAGAGGAAGGGAACGCCATCACTCTTGAGCACAGCGGGGCCAGTGCCTTCATTCAATTCGAAGGTAATTGCTTCAGTATCCAAGTTGCGAATACAATCCATGATGTAGTTTGGATTGTAATTAGCACTGATTGCGCGACCTGCGTACTTAATCGGAAGCACATCGCTTGCTTCACCAGACTCAGTATTGTTAGCCGAAAGGGTCAACGTACCATCTGCGAAGGAGAGGCGCACTGCATGGGACTTGTCATTAGACATAATCGCCACACGCTGAATCGAAGCAATGAGTTCATTGCGATCAACGGTTACGCGTTCGTCACATGCCGTGGGGATCACTGCTTCATAGGAGACGTAAACACCTTCGATGAGCTTGCTGTAAAAACGGAAGGTGTCGCAGTCAAACATAATCTGACCTGTCTGACCGATAATGCGCATCTGGCCTTCCCCACCCAAAAGGCGGCTGAGTTCTGCCACAGCCTTCGGAGGAAGAATCATTTCGCAAGCACTTTCATCGGGGAACTCAATTTCTTGTTCAACCAAAGAGAGACGCTTACCATCCGTGGCGACCATGGTGAGCTTGTTGTCACGGAAACGGAGGCAAACACCAGTGAGCACACGACGCGTTTCATCCGTGCTAGCTGCATAGGCCGTCTTGCGGAGCATTTCACGGAAGGTCGCACGATCAATCGTAAAGACGCGATTGGTTTCATCAGGTTCCTTAATCACAGGGAACTGACGAGTATTCAAACCAATCACACGATACTTTGCAGCAGCCGTAATCACACGGGCCACATCATCTTCACCAACGTCAAAGCTCACTTCACCTTCAGGAGCCATACGCAGAATTTCAACAATCTTACGCACCGGCAACGTCGTGCTGCCAGGCACTTCCACCGTCACATCCGTCGTCAGCGTAGCACGAACCGAAAGGTCAAGGTCGGTGGCCGTCAAGGTCAACGAACCATCTTCCGATGCCTGAAACATTGCATTAGAGATAATCTGCAAAGAGGGCTTATTGGGAACAACGCTCTGCACACTCGAGAGCAGTTCCAAAAAACGACTGCGAATAACGGTAAACTTCATAATCAAAACTCCAACATAAAATCAATAAGAGAGCATTATAGCAAAAAAGACAAAGTCTTTTAAGTCTAAAAGAAGACAAAGCATGGAAAGGAAAACGTGATTTTACTTCAATCAATTGTCAAAAGCAGCAAAGCATTCAAAAAAGAAGGATGCTTAATAAGGTAAAACAAAAGAGGATTCATAAAAGCAAAGAAAGAATAAAAAACAAAGAATGTGAGGAAATGAAATTTGCTACAGTTAAGTCAATAAAGATTAAGTTAAGAGAACTAAAATGATGAATGAAAAAAATCTATGCCTGGGAGAGTGTATGGTTAACTTTGACTGTTTCTGTTATCTACAACCAAATAAATTTAAATGAGTTAATAGTAGTAGGGCTGTAGATAATTCAAATAACTCGGATTCATGATTGAAGTTTGAGTGAGTTATGCATTTTTTTCCTGTTGATGACGTGAAGATGAATTGTTGATAAGTGTTCAAAAAGGGGTAAAAAGAAAGATAAAAACCTAAAAGTATGTTGATAACTCGCCCTTTTTCAACAGTTTTTCAAGGAGTTATCAACAAGTTATCAACAACTTTGAAGATTTTGCTTCTTTTCATTCATTTTTCATCCTTTTCTTTTCTGGCACTTTCTGAAATGGTTTTAAATAGTTTTATATTTTTGTAATAAACTGCTTATTTTCAATGAGTTATTTAGTTTTTATAAATTATCCTCTCTTTATAAGTTCTTCTTTTTTCAATACATTATTTTTACTGTTTTTTTCTTATTTTTACCTCTTTTCATCAGGTTATCAAGGAGTTATCAACAAGTTATCAACAATTTGTTAACAACTCATGGATTTTGATATTTCTTTTTTAGTGTATGAAAAAAGAATACTTTATTGAGAGTGGACTTTAAATTGATGAAAAGTGGGTGTAATTTGACCGTAGTTATGAACAAATGGAGAGGAGTGATTTTCAACATGCTCCAGGATGAAGCAATCGAAGTGTAAAATTTTGGACTGTTATTTTTAGAGAGGATGAAGTTATTGTATGACGGGAGGGTCTAGATATAGAAGAAAAATAAAAGCGCTTTGATGAGGAGACCGAGTCAATCCTACGCACTCAAAGCGCTTTTAAAAGGGATCTATTTAAAAAGGGGTAATCGTGTAAGAAGATAAAGGAGTTGATTGATGTCAAAGGAGCTGTTGATCAAATTTAGCTAAGACTTCATTGATTTTGCTGACATCGTAGATTTTTTCATTGATGCAGTATTCAATCAAAATATCACGCTTACTACTGTGTGTCAGGGTGTACCCTGCTTTTTCAATAAGACACTTGGTTTCAGAAAAATCGAGTTTTAATGCGATGGAGAGTGCGATGGCAGCATCACGCGGTGGATTTTTAGTTGAGTTTGAGATCAACTTTGAATAGTAACGTTTATCCATCCCGGCGCGTTTGTATACTTCTGGTGGCGTAAAATGTTTTTGATTCAGATATTTGAAGAAGTGTGTATAAAAGGGTTCTTCTTTGTATTCGTGAATCAAAGACATCGCACGTTCAAAAGAGAGAGGGTATTTGTTATCTCTTTCAATGTCGGGCATGCTAACGCTGTAACGCGTTTCAGAAGTAATACTGAAACGTACACCTGAAGTAATACTGTATCGACAATTGTCTTCTGCTTTCGTTTTTTCGCAGGGTGTGGGTTTTTCTTCAACAGGCGCTTTTGCTTCAACAGGCGCTTTTGCTTCAACCGGTGCTTTTTCCTGAGCAGGAGCTGGAGAAAGGGGCGTGAACTGTTGATCCAGGTAGAGTTGAGCCTTTTCCAGAATCGCTTTAAATTGAAGTTGTTCTGCTTGGATTTGCGCCGCTGTTTTGTGGTTTTTCTTAAAAAGCGCACGAATGAAATTAAACATCTTTTACTCCTTTAACAATGACTGTACAACGCAATGAGTGTAACATATCACGCTTAATGAGACAATCACTTCATCTCAAAAACGCCTCAAACGGTCGCCCTTTAGGCGACTTTTGCGTTGTAAAATGAGTGTGGGAAGAGGAGTTTGTTATATTTGCAGCAAAAATTAAAACAATGGAATACTGGAGCTGCTTATGAATCGTGTTGTGAAATTGGCGATTGTTGGATCGCGGACGTTTACGGATTATGATAAGGTTAAAGAGACTGTACTCAAATTGTTTGACCAGGAGGTATTAGCAGAGATTGTCTCGGGTGGGGCAACGGGCGCTGATTCACTTGCAGAGCAATTAGCAGATGAATTAGGACTTTCATTAACGGTTTTTTCTGCGGAGTGGCAACGCTATGGACGCAGTGCTGGACCGGTGCGGAATCGTAAAATTGTGAAGTATGCTGATTTTGTACTTGCCTTTGCCGCCGCTACTTCCCGTGGAACCGCAAATACGGTATCAATTTGTAAAAAGATGGGAAAGCCTTATCTCATTATTCCGATTGATTAAGGAATTGCTTTGAGCTTTAAGAGAACTGTATTTTAAAAAAACATCGCGCTCGTCAGATTGGATTGATGAGTGCGATTTGTTTTAAGGGAATGGATACTTAAGATGATTACTTTTTCTCTTAAGTAAGGTAGTGAATAGTTACTTTGAGATAACGTAGGAGCCGGTGCCTAATGTGGTGTTGAGGTCTAAACAGTTATGGATGAAGGCTTCCCAACATCCCCACTCGATTGGCGCAGCATTACAGCCGCAGCTCCGATGTGCTATACCATCTTCGTGTGCGACCATTTGCCACACAAAGTTTTTGTGTTCAATATCAATCGCACGATAGACTGGATTCCATTCTGTAAATGCACAGGTTTTTAAATATGGTAGCACAAAGTATTCCCAATTCTGTTTTGAGAATTTGAGTTTCACCTCCAGTGTTTCGCCAGAAAGATAGTATTTGCGACGACGATAGCGAAGCTGCTGTTTTGCTACTTCATCAATAGCATCCACGCACCGATTACTCCTACAGTTTATCATAAATTTTCGCACTACCCGTAGCTCCAAATCAATCGGAGAATCATTTCGTTCGCCACACATGGGATTGTAAAGCTTTAAAAATATTGAGCAATTGCCCGAAGGTACGGTTCGGGTTGCGCGCATCCATGCGCGCTGCGTCAAGACGCGCTTCTATCCCTATAATTCCTCCACAGAGTGTGACCGAGCATTCAACCGCAAGAGCGCGGAGCGAGCGAACTTTTTTAGTCAATAGATGGGCTATGGTGAAGCCTAAAACAAGTCTTACCTCTGTTGAAACCCAATGGATTTAATTTTGAAATCCAATGGATTTGATTTTGAAATCCAATGGATTTGATGTTGAAACCCAATGGGTTTGACTTTAGAATCCAATGGGTTTATTGCTTTAATCCTGCGCACTTCATTTACAAAGACGCAACTTATTCAGTGTAATCTTGCGTTTGAATATAAAAAAATCGGACATCACAAAAGTGACATCCGATGAAGGAGGTGAGAAGAGAAAGAATTAATCTTCGCGTCTTTCGAGTTCGCTGATGCTGCGACCTAATTCAGAGATGATACTCTTAAGTGCGGTGACAATTTTCGTATCATTGCTCTTATAGAGTTCATTAATCACATTACAGGCGTGTAATGCAGTGGCGTGACTGCGATTGAAGCTGTGGCCAAGTTCTGTAGCAGAGCAATCGGTAAACTTTCTGCAGAGGAAGATGGCGACTTGGCGCGGGATGGCGATGTGCTGTTCGCGGCTCTTACCATTGAGATCTGCCATGGAGATATTGTAAAAATCGCAGACTGCTTTCTGGATATCGTGACAGGTCAATTTAACAATGGAGTCCTCTTGCGCAATGAAATTCTTCAAAACGCTCTTTTCAAGGACTTCAACTGTTACAGCAGAGGACATATTTGCAGGGAACATACGTGCGTAGTTGACCGTGCAGGAGAGCGCACCTTCGAGGGCTCGTACGCTACTGGTGACCTTTTGAGCAATAAAGTCTAATACTTCAGGATTTAGGGTGATTCCAGGAATGGAACGCAACTTCATCATTAAGATATTGAGACGTGTTTCGTAGGCAGGCATATCAACGTCTGCACAAATACCGCTCTCAAAACGACTCACGAGACGATCCATCAATTCAGGAATTTCTTTAGGAGCACGGTCAGAAGTCATCACAATTTGATGATGGTTGTCTTTAAGGGCATTAAAAATGTTAAAGAATTCGTCCTGAAGACCCTTCTTCCCTGCCATAAATTGGATATCGTCAACGAGAAGGATGTCGACCGAACGGAATTTTTGGCGGAAGGTTTCCTTATTAGCATCACTGGTCCAGGAACGCACATACTCATTGAGTAAGTTTTCACTGGTTGTGTAAAGAATTGAAAGAGAGGGATTAATCTTCTTAGCCAGGTTACCAATCGCATGCATCAAGTGCGTTTTACCGACACCAGTAGGCCCATAAAGGAAGAGCGGATTCGTGCGATTGACATCGTCGCCAGGCTTAGT
This sequence comes from Kiritimatiellia bacterium, assembly GCA_017558005.1. Taxonomy (GTDB): domain Bacteria; phylum Verrucomicrobiota; class Kiritimatiellia; order RFP12; family DVOR01; genus Spyradenecus. Next base: position 22,504 of record JAFYWN010000010.1, read on the forward strand.
GGCGACGTAACGCGCCATGGTCACTGGAAATTGGTTACTTGGACCCTCAACAAAGGAGTCAAAGGTCATTTCGGGTAAAACCGTTTCAGCACCAGATTTAGAACTGGCAGCAACGCTATTATCTATGGTAAGTGCTGGGACAATCGGCTGTGGATTGACAAAGCGGAGTTCAATGCCATCTGGTGCATCGGCCGCCTTTAAGGCATTTTCAATAAAGAAGGAAAACTTCATTAAGAGCAATTTACCATCTTTATCTTCCGGAAGTTCAACAGTTAAAACCTGATTTTCAAGTGAAATACCACGGCTTTCCATACCAAAGTGGTTCATCACGGTTAATTCAGATAACTCTTCAATCAAATGCGTTAAGACACGTTTCCATAATGTGTCAGCAGCCAAATTAAAAATGTCGTTTGCCATCGTGTTCCACACTTTTCTCTTTATCGAACAGATCATCAATCGCAATGTTCAACTAACAAAAAAATGATTAATTTTTAACTTAATCAAGGGATTCAAATTAAAGCGTTGATAATCAAATCAAAACACCATTATTATGACACCAAAAAAAGCGAATGTCTACCATTCTTTATAGACATTTTATCAACAAGTTATCAACAAGTTGTCTTCGAAATAAGATATTGAAAAATCAATCAAACAATCTTAAAAATAAAAGTTATCTACAACCTGTTGATAACTTTTTTTTCAAATTGTTGATAACTTTTTGGGTAAAACCGAATTTTTCATCATTTTCTTCCCTGTTTTTTGTTCTTTAGTTATTGATAATTCATGAATTTATAGAGAGGAAGAAGGCGGGTGAGAAAAACTTTTAAAAAAAGTGAAGAAACCAAGGCATTAGTGGGATAATTTTTGTTTCGTATAGCGAGGAAGAAAAGGAAAATGGATGAACAAAGGGAAAAAGTGCCGTGGAATAAAAATTAAAATCAATCACCGATATAGTTTTTAACCCAATAATCCTGGCACCTGCATGCGTGGAACAAAGATTGAAATCAATCACCAAGGGATCTTTTATCCATCAGTCTCACTCAACGTTTTGAGATTCATTTCTGGTAATAAATCAAACTAAATGGTAAGAAGCTCAAGTAGAGGGTAGATTTCCCTACCTCAGAAACGCGCTTTAATTTTGGTGGAATAGCCTTTGAATTTCACCTATAGTCGCATAAAAGATTTAATCTTTTCGTTAATTGTGGAACAAAAGTGAATACGCGCCCGCGCGTGTATGTGTTATAATTTGGCAATCTAAGGAAGTGAGATGAAACGTATGGCAGAAAAGATAAAAACAGACATCATTGTGGTTGGCGCCGGACATGCTGGATGTGAAGCGTCATTTGCGGCAGCAAGAATGGGGTGTGATGTCATGTTGATAACTTCCCAACGGGATACACTGGGACTGATGCCGTGCAACCCTGCCGTTGGAGGATTGGCGAAATCTCACTTGGTAGCAGAACTCGATGCACTTGGCGGTGAAATGGGATTTAATGCCGATCTCACCGGGTTGCAATATCGTATGCTTAATGCATCGCGTGGACCAGCTGTAAGAGCGGTGCGTGTTCAGTGTGATAAGGCAAAATACACGGCGCGAATGGCCCGTATTGCAGAAGAATTGCCAAAATTAACCCTTATTGAAGGAACCGTGATTAATCTTCTTCCTGCTCAAGAATCTCCACAAACTGCAGCGTTAATAACTGAGACTGCTGATGGGGTTCAGTTAGAAGGAGACGAGGATTCAACCGAAAATGAAGCCTTAACAGGCGTTCAATTAGACGATGGACGTGTCTTCTACTGTAAGCGTGTGGTATTAACCTCGGGGACTGCATTGGGCGGAAAGATTTGGGTTGGACACGTGGGTAAAGATGGTGGCGGTGATGCACGCCCTGCAATTGAGCTTCCAGAAGTACTTAAAAAGATTTCACCGCAGATAGGTTGGAGACGATTAAAAACAGGCACACCGCCTCGTATTCTCAATACTTCAGTGGATTGGCACTTGGTGCAACGCCAAGAGGGTGAGAAAGACCCCGTTCCCTTCTTCTCTCGCCGTATGCGCTTGCTTCAAGAAGGATTAAAAACAATTCCAGAAGGCGAACTTTATACGGAAGATGTTCCACGTGGAACAGTACAACTTCCTGAAGAATCCACGAGCCCAATAGTGTGCGATGGTGAAAATGTTCCACGTGGAACACAGAAGTGTCTTGACACGTTAACTAATCAGAATTTTTCTTTCCAAAAGAGTGTTCCATGTGGAACACCGATTAAACCAGAAGTAGACTCAGTCAAATCTTCTTGCGAAGAGGTAGATGTTCCACGTGGAACACAAGTTGTGCGAGGGGTTGCTTTCGGTGAAAAGGGTGAAGTGTTACCACCTAATCCTCTATGGATTATAAAAGATGGATTTGCTACGTATCGCGCCGTGGAGGGTTTTGAAGCGGGCTTTGATCAGTATAAATCGTCAAAAGAAAATATCTTACCGAGTGGCATGGGAGATCGCTCACAAAGTATTTCAGGTAAGAAGATTGTCTTATTGAATTCTAATCGAACCGCTTCTCTTGGTGGGGAAGAGGGGAGTAAAAATTCAAATCTTGACATTGAAAAGAAATCAAACGATTCGTCTGTGATTCATTTTGAACTGTCGGATGAGATGATTGCGGCTTACCAACGCGCCACAACAGCACAGTTGCCGTGTTATCTTTCGCATACGACCTTGGAAACGCATGATATCATTCGTAATAATCTCTCTGAATCAGCACTTTATGGTGGAGATATCAGCGGCGAGGGAGTACGTTATTGCCCAAGTATTGAGGATAAAATTGTTAAGTTTGGTGACCGTGGTGGACATCATGTGATTTTGGAACCCGAGGGAAAGGATTGCCCTTGGTGCTACCCTAACGGTCTCTCAAACTCGCTTCCTGCATCGGTCCAACTCGAAATGACGCGTTCGGTGCCAGGTCTTTCTCGTGCAGAGTTTGCAGCGCCTGCCTATGCCATTGAGTATGATTGCATTGATCCGCGTGCTTTGGATGGACGTTTGGCGTTAAAGAATCGTCCAGAGATTTACTTTGCTGGGCAGATTAATGGCACGACGGGTTATGAGGAAGCCGCTGCACAGGGTTTCTATGCTGGTGTAAATGCTGCACTTTCTGTGCAGGGAAAACCCTCGCTCTTGCTTTCCAGGGATGAGGCGTATATCGGCGTAATGGTGGATGATTTGATTACGAAGGGAACAGATGAACCTTATCGTATGTTCACTTCGCGCGCTGAAAGACGATTATTGTTGCGCCCGGGAGATGCGCATTTGCGTTTGCATACGTATGCGGTAAAGTTGGGTTTGGTCTCGGAGGAGTTATTAAATCTCTCTGCGGCGGAATTGGATTGGCTGCGTGAAACTGAGGCTCAATGGCGCACAGAGTGGTTGGATGGCAACGGCTTGAATCGTTGGAAGCTTCTTTCTCGCGAGGGGGAAACGTTTGAGAGCGCCGCGACTTTCGGCGGGGCTGATGCAACGTGTTACGCACACATCCCTGCCGACTGGAAGGAGGAGTTTATCCTTCGTGCAAAGTATGAAGGGTACATTGCTCATGAAGCGCTCCAGGCTGAACGGCTTCGTCGCGATGAGGCACTCTTAATTCCGCCAACTTTTGACTATGCTTCTGTAAAAGGGTTACGCTATGAGGCCTGTGAAAAGCTCTTACGCCAACGCCCAGATTCGTTGCGCCGCGCCGCGAGTATTCCTGGTGTAAATCCTGCAGATTTAGCACTGCTTGCCCTTGCCCTGCGCAAATTAAAATACGCGCCCGCTTATTCAAAGGCATAACTAAGCGTATTCTTAAAGAGGAGTTATTGTTCTCATCGAGCCCGCATTCATGCGGGTTATGATTGCATTGTGCTATAGACAAAATAAACGCTTTAATGCTGGTAGAAACATTCATAAACAACTTTTAAAAAGAAGTAAACATATTGCTTTTAGAAAGCCATTTTAAGAGTGGCAAGAGAACAGATCATATAGGAATGAATCCTTGGATAAATGAAGATAACAATGAAGAGAAAAGGATTTAAGAGTTCCGTCATCTAATCTCTCTTACAATGTGGATTTATCTATCGCTGAAATTAAATACTAATTAACTTAAAAGCAATCCTTTGATAAGGTGTATAAAACTTCCCTTTTAAAATGGTTACTCTATCTCGTACAATGTGCAAGCGGCTCATTAGTGTTGGATGAGTTTTCTCTTTTAGTCTCAGCCTCAATTCATTTAGAAACAGTTATCAATCTACCCTATCATGAGCTGCTCTTTGGGTTGCAATCAATAAAACAGTGTAGAACGTAACATCTTTAAATCGGCATATAAGAGCATTATGGCAATAGCGTTTAATCGGTTGTGGAAATGATCTTTTCTAACATCCATCTAAACAGAAAAGAATTTTAAAACGAAACTAATTACACACAAGATACTCAGTAGCTTTCTTTACTTCATTACATTAAATGAAGTATTAGATTAGAGAGAATTGTAAAGATAATCATGATTATTGACTTGCAACACTGTAGAACAAGACGACTAGGCGTTTTAAAATAGTTAATCCGCAAATGGAAAACGACTTGCTGTTAAAAAGATAACTTGCCCTATCTATCGTTGAAGGAGAAAGTGTCGCATCGAAACAATCCACACAGTGTGGTAAATCTCTTCCTACGTCAATGCACGGAACAAACCTTGATGATGAAGCGTTTTAAAGAAGGTCTGAACTTCATTGTTTGTATTCGTGTGCTATCAAGAAATTTATACTCAGACTGTCAAATATGTTTGGTGGGAAATGATTGAGTAGACAACAACAAATTTATGACTTCCCTCTTGTCTAACGAAATTGATCTTGTACATGGACAATCACATACAAGGGATATAAAACCTGAGTTGTTAGGTAATGAGAGAGAATGCAGATCAAACAAGGTCTGTATACATAGGAAAGTGTGTGCTTAGTTCTCCTTCTATTCCTAAACAAAATGTAACTGAATAAAGACCAGGATTTGATAGTTGTCTAATGCGGCGTAAAAGTCATTTAGAAGTAATACATGCCTAAGGGATTCTCACTAAAGTTTCACATTGGATAGAGTCAGAGGCGTAATAGCAGAATCCTCTCTTCAATGACTCCGTCGTTCATTCCCTATTGGAATAAATAAACGGAGTGGAAGTTACGCAGGGAATGATAACTAAGAAGGCTATGTTAATGGTTAAGAAGAAGAGTTTAAGGTTGTTAGGAGGGAGAAGTTTATAGTTAGAAAGGAGAATGTAAAGGTGGTGTTAAGAAGAATGTTTCTATAGGGTTAGGAAGATACGTTTAATTCATCAAGACGGATGTGTTATGGATTAAGAAGGATAGAACGAGTGTTTAAAAAGAAAATGTTTATTCTCCCCTTTCATGAGAGACCTCGCTCCAGCTAAGTATTTTCTGTATGACTCGTTACGGTGGAAAGCTATTTTATTCTCTACCCTGCACTGAGAATCGTCGATCCTTCTTTGACGTTGTATCAATGAGTCGTTAAATTAAGTTGTCTGAGACTCTCCTTTGACGGGGATTTTCTTCGGCTTGAATTGATTTATCTTGGATCCGATTATTTCAAAGTGGATTATTCATAATTAGAATCATGTTTCGCTGAAGTCTTCTAATCCCTGACAGATGTTGCCTAATCGGAGAAAAATCAAATGACCCTAAGCGCTTAATATGATAGCATGATGCTTTCATCTTACTTTTTTCTCGACAACCCTTTTGCCTACTTGTTGGTGGCGATATCGCTGCACGCTTTGTGCAATGATCTCCTTAAACAAATAAGACCTCACAAAAAATGCTAAGCAAACAGAATTATGATTCGATTGATGATTTCATACGTATGATGCAATACACTTTAAACAAATGGAAGTTAATAGCATTCGTTCTATGCAGAAAATGCGCATCTTTGGTTCCTGGGGAAATAGAATTAAAAAATGGCATGAATTTTAGGGAGGAGAAAATGAGAGGGAATCGCAAGTGAAGTTGGGACCGACTTAAGGGCGAGTGTGGAACAAAATCTTCTTAGTTTTCTCCGAAAGCGTGTTCTACGTGGGGGCGTTAGGACGACGATGTTCCACAAAAAATGAAAAAACTTCATTATCCGACTAATTCTGTCTTATCATGCATTCAAATTATAAGCAAGGAATGAGCGTACAAAGCGGATAAAAAGAAATTGAATAGAGAAGAAAAGGTGTATTTTTGAGGAAATAAAGGTGGAAAATATAAAAAGTTAGGGATTTGGCTTCATAAGCGTTTGCAAAATTTGGCGGAATATGGGATACTATGTAAAGATTTTAGTTACAAAGGAGCAAAGAGCACGATGTATACGCATATAGCAGGAACTGGCTCCGCAGTGCCCCAGCGCGTCATCACGAACGATGATTTGGCGAAAATGGTTGACACTAGCGATGAGTGGATTTTCTCGCACACGGGCATTCGCCAGCGTCATGTGGTGGGTCCGGAAGAAAGTGCATCGACCTTAGGATGCGAGGCAGCACGTCGCGCACTTGAGGATGCCGGTGTTTCCGCAGAGGAAATCGGCACGATTATCGTGACTTCGACCACGCCTGACTACGCAGTCTATCCTTCTACGGCCTGCATTATTCAGGGAATGTTGGGTGCGAAGAATGCGGCGGCATTTGACTTGGCTGCGGCATGCCCTGGCTTTGTCTATGGTTTGACCGTGGCAAAGGGTTTGATGCAGATTGATAATCGCCCGGTTTTGGTGATTGCTACCGAAATTATGAGCCGTACGATTAACTGGAGCGACCGCAATACTTGCTGTCTTTTCGGTGATGGCGCAGGCGCAGTGGTGTTGAAGAACAGCGAACAGCCTGGCGGTCTCGGCTTCCACTTAATCGGTGCTGACGGCACGGGTTATTTGGCAATTCACCGCGAAGGCGGCGTACGCACGGAAGAAACCGCTCGCGAAAAGCCCGGCGACCTGAAGATGGATGGCCGCTCGGTGTTCAACTTCGCAGTGCGCAGCTTCTGCGATATCATTGCCAAGAGCATGGAACACTACGGTTGGTCGGAAAAGGATCTCACGTGGATTGTACCGCACCAGGCAAACGTTCGCATTATTGATGCTGCAGTGAAGCGCATTAATGTACCCGTGGAGAAGTTCTACGTCAACATTGATCGTTTCGCGAATACCTCCAGCGCATCGATTCCGATTGCCCTTGATGAAATGTCGAAGCAGGGACTGTTGCGTCGCGGTAATCGTTTGATTCTGGCCGCATTTGGTGCAGGCCTTGTGTATGGTGGTCTCGCCGTTGAGTGGACTAAGTAAGTTTTCAGTTTGAAAGGAAATCACATCATGGATAAGAAAAAAGTCGTCGTCACGGGTCTTGGTTGCATTACGCCCCTCGGTAACGATGTGGATACTTTCTGGAAGGGTATTCGTGAAGGCCGTTGCGGCATCAACACGATTACGCGTTTTGACACCTCCCGCCTCAATGTGAAGGTGGCAGGTGAAGTGAAGGACTTTAACGTGGGCGACTACATCGATCCGAAGGAAGCCAAGCGTTTGGCGCTCTTCGCTCAGTATGCTGTGGCCGCTGCTAAGCAGGCATGGGTGGATGCAGGTTATGCAGAACTTCCTGCTGCTACCGAAGAATGCCCCAATCCTTGGCAGACTGTGGGTAAGGAACCCGCTAAGGGCGTTGATCCTGCTCGCGTGGGTTGTATCCTCGGCGTGGGTATCGGCGGTAAGGAAGTGGACGCTCCCACCTACAAGACGCTCTTTGAAAAGGGTCCCCGTCGTATCGGTCCGATGACCATTCCGATGCTCATTGCCAACGAAGGTCCCGGTAACGTCTCCATTTACCTCAAGGCTAAGGGCCCCGTCCTCACCGTTTCCACCGCTTGCTCTGCATCTACGGACGCAATCGGCGTGGCACTCGACATGATTCGTAATGGTCGTGCAGACGTTGTGATTGCTGGTGGTGCAGAATCCACCATCGAAGAATACTGCGTCGGTGGCTTCCAGGCAATGCACGCGCTCTCCACCACGGAAGATCCGCTCAAGGCATGCCGTCCGTTCGATAAGGAACGTAATGGCTTCATCATGTCCGAAGGCGCTGCAATCCTCGTGCTCGAAAGCGAAGAACACGCTAAGGCTCGTGGTGCTAAGATTTACGGCGAAGTCGCAGGTTATGGTGCAGGTGGCGATGCTCACCACGTGTGCGCTCCCGACCCTGAAGCATCGGGTATCATTCTCGCTGAAAAGATGGCCATCGCTGATGCTGGCATCAAGCCTGAAGACGTGCAGTACATCAACGCACATGGTACTTCCACTGGCCTCAACGACCCCATGGAAACCAAGGCTGCCAAGGCTGTCTTCGGTGAACATGCTTACAAGTTGAAGATGAGCTCCACCAAGTCCATGACGGGTCACCTCCTCGGTGCTACCGGTGCTTTGGAAGCCCTTGTCTGCCTCAAGGCAATCAATGACAACTTCTATCCGCCGACGATCAACTACAACACCCCCGATCCTGAATGCGATTTGGATATGGTGCCCAACAAGGGCGTCGAAGCTCCGCTCGACATCGCCATGACCAACACCCTTGGTTTCGGCGGCCACAACTCCTCGTTGATCCTTCGTCGCGCCTAAGTGCGTGAATGGTAGTGACGGAGGCGAAACGCATGTTCGCCTCCGTACTGCCGCAAATCTGCCGGTAGGCGGATTGTCAACAGGCAATTTGGATGAAGACGTTGCCTGTGAAACAAACGTAAATTTTTCTTAATTCTTACCGCACCCCTTTGAAGGAGTCATCATGTACGACCAAGAAGCTATCAAAACCGTATTGCCCCACCGCGATCCTTTCCTCTTCTGCGACCGCATCATTGAATGCTCCCAGGAAAAGACCATTGCTGAAGTCGATTACGGTCCTGACCGTGAATTCTTCAAGGGTCACTTCCCAGACTATCCGGTTTGCCCCGGTGTGATTCTCGTGGAATCCATGGCACAGTGCGGTGGTGCAGGTTATCGCCTCGGTTCAACCGATAAAGATGAAAAGCTTTTCCTCTTTGCAAAGCTTGAAGAAGTCCGTTTCATCAATCAGGTTCGCCCTGGCGACACCGTGCGTTACGAAATTGAGACCGTGAAGGCTACCGGTCGTCGTTTGGAACAGAAGGGCAAGGGCATCATCGTTGGGAAAGTTGACAAGCGCGGCAATCCGCTCGTCGCTGTTGAAGCCCAGTGGTTCTGCCTCGTGGTGCCGGCTGGTTCCTTGACTGAATAATCCCTAATTTTCAACCCATCCTGCTTAGGAGTCATACCATGGCTGAAGAACCCAAAGTGCGTGGCGGGCTTTGCCTCAATGTAGACGGCGAAGGCTGCAAGAAGTTTACCCTGCGTGATATTGCGCGTGAAAAGGCGAAAGCCCCCATTGAAAATGGTCCGAAGAGCGTCCTCGTGCTTGGTTGCTCTGGCGGTTATGGCCTCGCTTCCCGTATTGCTGTTGCGTTCGGTGGTCCCAAGGCGGAAACCCTTGGCGTTTCCTTTGAACGTGCCCCCACAGACCGCAAGGCTGGCTCTCCCGGTTGGTACAACAACGAAGCCTTTGATGAAGTGGCCAAGGCTGAAGGCCTTAAGGCAATTACCATTTCCGCAGATGCTTTCGCAGATGCTACCCGTGAAACCGTGGCTCAGTTGGCCCGTGACAATGGCTTTAAGCCCTTTGACCTCGTGGTTTACTCCCTCGCTTCGCCGATGCGCACCGATCCTAAGGACGGCATCCTCTACAAGAGCGCCATCAAGCCGATTGGTAAGCCGCACGTGGCCCGCACGCTCGACATCATGACTTGCGAAATGAAGGAAGTCGCTGTCGAACCTGCTACCGAAGAAGAAATCGCTGCGACCGTTAAGGTTATGGGTGGTGAAGACTGGATTCTCTGGATTGACTACCTGAAGGCACAGGGCCTCCTCGCTGAAGGCTGCAAGACCGTGGCTTATTCCTACATCGGCCCGAAGTGCACTCAGGACATCTATCGCTCTGGTACCCTCGGCAAGGCGAAGGAAAACCTTGAAGCTTCCGCTAAGGCCATCACCGAAACCTTGAAGGATTTGAACGGCTATGGCGTTGTTTCCGTCAATAAGGCTCTGGTGACCCGCGCCTCTGCAGTGATTCCTGCAATGCCTCCTTACATCTCTTGCCTCTTCAAGGTGATGAAGGAAGCAGGTCTCCACGAAGACTGCCTTGATCAGATTGACCGTCTCTTCCGCGAATTCATGTACCGCGCTGATGGCGTGGTGCCCGTGGATGAAGCAGGCCGTATCCGCATTGACGACTGGGAAATGCGCCCCGAAATCCAGGCCGCTGTTGATAAGCTCATGGAAACGCTTGCTCCTGAAAACGTGGAAACTACCACCGACATCGCAGGCTATCGCACCGACTTCCTCGCCCTTCACGGCTTCGAAGGTTAATCAATCAAGCGCTCTAATTCTAAAAAGAGCAGTCAAAACAAAGCCGTCCGCATGTTGGACGGCTTTGTTTTTTATTAGATTCATTAGCCTTCCATAAAGGTGTAAAAAAGGATAAAAGCGATTGAAGCGATAAAAGGGATGAGGTGGCGGCTGAAGTGGCCATGTCCTATGTGTTGTATGTGTCCCATAAATGCCACGACCCACATGTCCCTTCGCCAAGGGTGTCTTTGTCGTTTGGTACCACACAGAATAGCGCGTGCCACGGTTGGGTGTCACGCACTAATCGAGTGTTGAGTGAATGAGGAATTAGGCGAGGAGCGCGAAGAAGCGGTCTTGATAGATTTCAAAAAGACCTTTATCACGCAGGAGTTTACCAAGCTGGGGGATGAGCGAGGGGTCTTTTTCTGCGGCGGCGAAGGCGTGTTCAATTTCAGAACGATCGTCGGGGCGCAACTGCTCTTTAAAGTTGTTTTTCGCACGCTTCTCAATGGCATCAAGCGCCTTTGGCACGGAGGCTTGCACGAGCTTCATGAAGAGATGGAGCAGGCAGACGTCCCAAGGTTCGTCCACGCCTTGTACGAGGGCGGCATAGGGATTAGTGCTTTCGGTGTGGCGTGCGAGGGCTTGTTCGCGAATGAGTTCAATGGGTTCATTGACAATGGTTTCGCGATAGGTTTCACGGCGTAAGCGGTAGGAATAACGCAGAATGCGAATTCGGGAGGCGTGTTGCTTGAGGAACTCAAGGTATTTTTGTGCTTGTTGACCAAATCCTTCGAGTTCTTGCGTAAAAATGTCTTGCGGCAGGACGAGATGTGGTGGGAAGGTTTGGAGTTTCCCTTCGCGAATGCAGGTTTGATTAGGGTTATCCATCGGCTGTGCGATGAGTGTGTAGTCGATGGTTGTTTGATCAAACGGGTCCAAAATCCGCTTTGGCGCATGGAGAATCTCCGTGTGCCGGACGGCATAGACAAAATCATACTCGTTGGGTTTACGCTTCATGTGGTGTATAGTCTAACACAACTCTGGCCATCTTACTGTACAAAAGTGGCATAATACCAATAGGACTTTCCGAAACGCTTACGAAAGGCTTCAGCGGCGGGGTTAGCCGTTGGGGCTTCTTTTTGGAAAGCCTGAAAAGCTTCAAACATGCCTGGCGAGAAGAGGTCAACCGTTAAACGGGGCTGTTGTTCTGGAGGCAACGTAGCGGCGGCGGCGAGTAAACCTTGTTGGAAGGCGCGTGGCAAGGGGCGCTGTTGCCAAACGCTGCAGATGACGTCAAAGTTCTCCGTTAGCGCGGTGGTGTCCTGTAAGAGGAGGGAAGAACACAAATAGAGCGCGACCATATCGCGGTTACCATTTTTCAAGACGGCATAACGATTATAGATGCCCTCTTCCAGCTTTTTACCGGCTTCAAATGTGGGCGATCCTTCATCTGCCACGAGCCGAAGATGCAGTTCGGCGATGCGCCACAATTCATGCGTTTTAGGAATGGGTGTACCCTGCGTATAGGAGAGGTATTCTGCCGCTTCTGCGCCACGGAAAGGGAGGCGGGCGAGCTGTTGTGCATAACGGCGCGCCAACGACATTTCGTTGCAAACGAGTGCCACCTTGGTGAGCAAGGCGTAGTCATCTGGTGTCCAACCGAGTTTAATGACGCTTTCATAACACCATCTGCGCGCCATTTGCACGATGCCGTAGTGATACAGCAACCAATATCCATCCAAACTCATCGTGTCAATGGTGGTTGATTTGTGTGAGACTTTCCACGGCATATCAAAGAGCTTGTCTTCCAATTGCCCTGCACGCCACAACCCATGAATGTAGTAGGCCGAGAGCATACGATGGCCGATAACTTGCGACTCGGGGAGTTGTAATGCCGCGCGTCCATCTCCAGTGCGCAGATTCCGTTCGCAGCGTAAAATGCTATAAAGCGTATTCGGGTCGCGAATAAGACAGAGGGTAACAATTAAGCAGAGGGGCGTGGCGATGGCTACAAGTGCGCGTTTGAACGGACTTGCGGCGGCCAATCGTGCAGACCAGGCCGATTCGGTAAAGACGCTCTTGAGGGCTAAAAGGGTAAAGACATCCCACCATAACGCACCAGACTCAAAGAGAAACCACGTTTGCGTCTTCAAGAGGTTCGGCCACGAGGGGTCTGCATAACAAAACCACTTCCACCCCATGACCGCCAAAAGCGCTATCGCAAGGCAGAGCGCCCGCGTAAGGTGGCTAATCTGCTTCAGAAGAATCGCGCCCACCAAACCCAAAAGGACCGAAATGCCTGTAATTGGATAGAGGAGCGCCGTCAAAATGCCCCACGCGCCATAACGTTTCACTGCGCCCAATGCAAAGAGACACGCCGCCCATTCCAGCAGATACGTTTGCATGAAGGCGGGCTCTTGGAAAATCCAAGCGCTAAAGCCGCAAAAGGTGAGTTGGAGAATGACCTGGATGCACGGCGCTACAGCTGCCCACCAATTCAAGCGACACCACTGGCGCCCAAGCAAGACCACTACGACTGAAAGCCCCAAAAAGGCAAACAATCCCAACCACGGCACTTGGAAAAGCGTTGCGAGAAGCGCGCCACACCATGCGAGTGTGCCACCAGGAACCGGACGTGTCGCCGCCTCCCAAAAGCCCGCCCAGTCTGCATAACACAGCGCGCGCCCACCGAGCTTCATGAGGAGCTCGGTCTGAAGGTGCGAAGCTAATAGGAGCGTGCCCAGCGTAACGCAGAAAGCAATGCGTTCCCACGGCAAGTTACGAAGTTGCTCCATGTAGCACTTAAGGGCAGATGGGGCAGGGGCCACAGGGTGCGGTTGGGCTTTTTTGGCGCGCGGTTTCATAAAAAATCCTTACACCATTTCGGCTAATGCTGCCTGCGCGCACGAAACCGTTGAGAATTGTGCTGCGTGCCATCCACAGTTTTTGGCGGCTTCAACATTGGGGAGCATATCATCAAAGAAGCAGAGTTGCTCGGCGGGCAAGTCTAAACGCGCCGCCATAAGCGCGTAAATGGCTGGATCAGGCTTTACGATGTGTTCCACGCCAGAGATCACTTCTGCATCGGCAAGTTGTCGAAACGCCGCCGCCGCACGATTAAACCACGGGATAAACGAGGTCGGCATATTGGTCAAAATACCAATTTTATAACCCGCCGCCTTCAATTCTTTTGCCCACTGTAAGGTCTCAGGATTTGGCACTGCCCACGAGTCATAGTCCATCTCAGCGAGCAAGTCCAGGGTCTTCCCATCGGGCACATTCCCCAAATCCTTACCAATGAGATGATAGAGTCCCTGCGGCGTGATGAAATCTGCGTCCAACATCCACCGATGCCGGCGCCACCCCGCCCAAATTTCCTCTCGGCTCCAACCCGTCACTGCGCGAGCCTTCGCCCAAAATGTATCATCATGCGCCGCCGAAATCACGCCGCCAAAATCGAAGACAATTCCCTTTATCTGTTTCATAACGAATAGTTTAGCACAAATCCCCCTCAAACACACCTGAATGCACGGCCTGCACGTTAGACGTCGGAGCGATGGTAAATGCAGTAATGTCACCTCTAAAAGCCGCGGATGCAGCGCTCGTGGGCTCTGCGTAGGCGCGTGAGCCCCGTGGGAAGTCTTCTTAAAAGGAAAGCTTACATTGCGATACTGGAAGAATGCTGTACCAATCGCACTGATATTGTTGCGCCTTTTTGCACCAAGGCTAATGCTTTTGAGAAGGACTGCTATCGAAGTTCCGCCAAAGAGTAGCGCAGGTTCGGAAAAGAAGTAACTTCTATTGGGTCTTATAAGTAACTTACGCCGGGTCTTACAAGTAACTTACTTTGCGCTTGAATTTAACTTACTTTGTCTGATGAAAATAAGCGACTTTACTACCTGAAAATAACTTACTTTCCCAACCCTCTCTGCCGAGGTTACTTCGGACAGCTTGCCCTAAAAGAGGACGAAAGCTTTGTTAATGGGTAGAAGGTGGGACGCAGGGGCGGTGATGTGTTATACTTAAGCCATAAAAGTGATTGAGAACACGCATGAAAGCGAGTGAAGAGAGTTATGTCAGAGATGGAAAAGCATGCTGAAGGACCTGTGGTAACAACGCAGATTAATCGTGAGTATGCATTGCGGTTTTTAGGTGTAGCGGCATTGTTTATCGGGCTGTCGGGATGGTTTTTGTATGACGGCAAAATCGGTTATCCCGCGCAAAATGAGGCGGTGGTGCCCGTGACGACAGCGTTGGCGCAACGAGATTTGACGGCAACCGATTGGATGAACACCGCGAAGACGGGCACGGCACCGCTGGTGGAGGCATTTAGGGCGGCAAACTTGCAGGTGCCTTCAAAGTATAGCGACACCTTTAATTCATGGATTCGTGCAGGCGACCCGCGCGCGATGGAGGTCGCGGCGGCCCAAGCCGTGTTGCAGAAGCCAGTGTATAGTGCGGAGGATATCCATGCGCAGTTTGTGAGCGCGGGGATTGGACTCTTGGCGGCATTTGGGTTATTGGGCTTACTTGGGGTGCGCTTCTTGACGCGGTTTACCTTGGACGAGACGGCCTTAACGGTTTCCTTCGGCCAGCAGTCGCGCCAGTACCTGCTCGCAGAGTTGCAGACGTTAGACACGCGTCAATGGGAGAAGCGCGGCATTTTGAAGGCGGTGTTTGCCACGGGTTCGGTCACCTTAGATGCATGGCATCATACGGGGGTGCGTGATATTGTGGCGAAATTGCAAGCGCTTCAGGCTACACAATCTTAAGTGACACACCTTGTTTTTCGGGAGCTACGGCGGTTGCCGTGGCTCTTTTTTTGTTAAACTTTCTCTTGTATAGGGAAAGGAGTTGGGTATGTTCAAGATCTCATTCCACGGCGCAGCGCAGACAACCACCGGGTCAATGCATTTGATTGAGGTGAATGGACTGCGAATTTTGTTGGATTGCGGCTTGTATCAAGGTCATCGTAAGGAGGCCTTTGAGCGCAATCGTCAATTGGGCATTGACGCCACATCAATTGACTGTGTATTGCTTTCCCACGCACATATCGACCATAGTGGCAACTTGCCCTCCTTGATTCGCGCAGGCTATCGTGGCCCCATTTACACCACAGAAGCCACGCGAGACCTCTGCAATCCCATGCTTCATGACTGCGCTTACATCAATGCTCACGATGTGGAAATTGTGAACCGTCGCCGTAAGCTTGAAGGTAAAAAACTCTTTGAGCCGCTCTATAGCGATGCCGATGTGACGCAAACCCTCTCGCAGATGCAGGGCATCCCTTACAAACGTGCGATTGACTTGGGGAAGGGTGTCGGCGCGGTCTTTCACAATGCAGGACACATTTTGGGCTCGGCACTCGTTGAGATTTTGGCGATGCAGCCCAATGGCACCCCGCGCCGTCTGCTCTTCTCTGGCGACCTTGGCCAACCTGGCCAACCCATCATTCCGCCGCCAGACATTCCGAAGAGCCCCGACGTCTTGATGGTGGAATCCACCTATGCCGACCGCGTGCACCCGCCACGCATCAATATCTCGGCGCGTCTGCGCGATTACATCTTAGACATTGTCCAACAAAAATCTAAGTTAATCATCCCCGCCTTCAGTGTGGGCCGCACCCAACAGATTCTCTTCTTCCTCAATGAGTTGCTACGCGAGGGGAAGATTCCGCAGGTGCCCATCTACGTGGATTCGCCCCTTTCGCTAAAGGCCACCCAAATCTATGCCAAGCATAAGAGCTGCTATGGCGAAAATGCGAGCGAATTGTTGCGTCGCGGCATCGAGCTCTTCCGCATGCCTGGCTTAGAGTTTCTCTCCACGGCCGAACAGTCCAAGGCGCTCAATAAGGCACAGGGCCCGATGATTATCATCGCCGCCAGCGGCATGTGTGAAGGCGGCCGCATCCTGCATCATTTGCAGAACAACGTCTCAGACCCGCGCAATATCATCCTTATCGTGGGCTATCAGGCAGAAGGCACGCTCGGTCGTCGCATTGTGGAATTGACCTCTCCGCTCAAGATTCTCGGCGAGGAATTTGAACTCAATGCCCGCGTCCACACCATTAATGCCCTCTCTGCCCACGCCGACCGGGATGCCCTCCGCGAATGGGTCCGCGCCATCAATCCTGAGAAGAAGGTGAAACACGTCTTCGCCGTACACGGAGAACTTGAGAAGGTTACCGAAATGTGTAAGATTCTCAAGGAAGAGGGCTACCAAAATCCCATCGCTCCCGCGCCAGGCTCGGTTTATAAAGGACTTTAATGTTTGTTCCTCTGTTCGTCTATCGCGGGCAGAGGACTCCCGATCGCTTTACCTAAAGGACAACGCCAATGCCAATGTCACAACGTATTTTTGGTGAGTTACATCAACAACTTCATGCGATTGAATCTCCCTTTCTGCGCTATGCGATTTTGATTTCATTTGTTATCTGCATGGCCGTGGGAAGCTATTGCTTAGCGCGTTTGCTCTTTTTACCCATTCAGCGTCGCACAAAGCAACTTCGCGAGAAGTTTCCCATTCTGGATATCGTCATCGGCTCGGCACTCCTGCCGCGTGTGCTTTTGATTGTGCCGTTGTTGACCGTTGGGTTTATGGTCCGTGGGCTCTTCTGCCAAGGGCGGTTTACGGCGATTCTAAATGCGCTCACGCATGCGAGCTTTATCTTTTTGTGTTCGTATGTGTTTGCGGCATTGATGAACGTGCTCTACCAGATTAATAACTGGCGCCAACACGTTACAGCCTCCCCCCAAAAGGGTATCTTTCAAGTGCTGTCATTGGTGGGATACATCTTTGCAGGGATTGGCATTGTGGCCACCTTCTTGGGACGCGACCCGACCTATGTGCTTTCGGGCTTGACAGCGCTCTCTGCGGTGTTGATGTTAATCTTTAAAGATTCCATTCTGGGCTTTACGGCTGGTGTTACCCTTGCAGGAAATGGCATGGTGAAGATTGGGGACTGGATTACGGTGCCTGGCACAGAGGCCGATGGTGACGTGGTGGATATCGCCTTGACCACAGTGCGTGTGCAGAATTTTGATAAGACGATCACCACCATCCCGGCCTATGACCTCGTGGCCAAACCGTTTACGAACTGGCGAGGGATGGTTGAGGCTGGCGGTCGCCGAATCAAACGTTCGATTTTGATTGACTTGGACTCGGTCTCCTTTGCCGATGAGGCGACCTTGGCGCGCTGGAAGAAGATCGACCTCTTAAAGGACTACCTTGCGCAGAAGGAGCGCGAACTGACGGAAGCCAATAGCGCCCGTCCCACTGCGAAGGAGTCCATGGCCAATGCGCGCCACCTCACGAATATTGGCACCTTCCGCGCCTACTGCATTGCGTACCTGCGCAATCACCCACGAATTCATACTAAGATGACACTCCTGGTGCGTCAGCTCACCCCCACCGAACGAGGCATTCCGTTGGAAATTTATTGCTTTACGAATACCACCGCGTGGGAGGATTACGAATCAATTCAGAGTGATATCTTTGATCACCTCTTCGCTATTCTGCCTGAATTTGGCCTAATGCCCTTCCAGGTCACCTCGGCGGGCGCGTTGCGTAGCATGCGTAATGCTTAAAGACGCTACCTCCCTGTTTGCACTTTAAAATCATAATTGGAGTTATTACCGATGTTGAACCTAACGAAAAAATGGGCCCTGCTGTTGGGCTTCGCCACCTGTCTCGCCCTGCCTTTAACGGCTGTGATTCCCCTGCCACAAGAGCTTCAAGTGCTGGAGACTCCACCCTTCGTGATGACGGAAGAAACCTCGCTCGTCACTGATTCCGCTTTTCGTGCCGAGGCAGAGATTGCGGCAGAGGAGTTGCGGCGCAGCACGGGCTTTGCATTGCCAATCTCTGATGCGGGTGCGGAAATTACACTTCCTGCTATTTTCTTCCAGAAGGATACCGCCATTGAGGGGAGCGAAGCCTACGCACTTGAAGTGCGCTCACAGCAGGTGGTGATTCGCGCCGCCACCCCTGCCGGCGCCTTTTATGGTTACCAAACCTTCCGTCAATTGTTGCCCCCGCAGGTGTATTCGCGCACGAAGCGTCCGGGTGTAAAATGGGTCGCCCCTGCGTGCACTGTGAAGGATGCACCGCGTTTACAGTGGCGTGGTCTCATGGTGGATGATTGCCGTCACTTCCTCGGCGGTGCGGCCATCCGCGAGATGATTGATGCCATGGCAGCCTACAAACTCAATACCTTGCACTGGCACCTCACTGATGACCAGGGTTGGCGCATTGAGATTAAGGCCTATCCCGAACTGACAGCTAAGGGTGCTACGCGTGACAATTCTGCCCTGCCGCGTGACCGTTGGCGTCCGGACGGCAAGTCTTATGGTCCCTATTTCTACACACAGGAAGAAATCCACGATATTGTCGCCTATGCTGCTGCGCGTCACATTACGATTGTGCCCGAAATCGAAATGCCAGGCCACGCGCTTTGCTTGCTCACGGCCTTCCCTGAACTCTCCTGCACGGGTGGCCCCTTCAAGCCACGTTGGATGTGGGGCGTGGAACCCGACATTCTCTGCGCAGGCAATGATGCCGTCTTCCCCTTCATGGAAAAGATTTTGGATGAAGTGATGGCGCTCTTCCCCTCAAAATACATCCATTGCGGTGGTGACGAGGCGCCGAAAGATCGTTGGAATGTTTGCCCGAAGTGTCAGGCACGCATTCAGGAAAAGGGCCTGCGCAATAGCCACCATTTGCAGACCTGGTTTATCCAACACTTCGCCGACTATCTCGAATCCAAAGGTCGCCACTTGATTGGGTGGGATGAGATTTTGGAAGGTGGCCTGCCGAAGGGTGCCGCAGTGATGAGTTGGCGTGGGAAGCAGGGCGGCATTCGTGCCGCAGCGATGGGGCACAACGTTGTGATGGCGCCCAATGACTATGCCTATCTCGATTATGGTCAGGGCCTCACTTACGCACAGGATCCCTATGAATACAATGGCTACTGCATTACCGTGGCGAAGACCTATAGCATTGACCCCACCGCAGGCATCCCCGAACACATGCAGCGCCACGTGATTGGTCTGCAGGGTAATCTTTGGAGCGAATACATCTGGGATGGCGCGGACCAACAGTGGAAGGCGTGGCCCCGCGCCGCCGCCCTCTCCGAAGCGGGCTGGACGGCACAGGAGAAGCGTTCGTGGGAAGATTTTGCCAAGCGTATCCCTGGCGCTGTGACGCGTCTGCGCTTCTTGGGCATTAATTGCGCCCCCTTGCCCTCGCCATTGGAGCCCGTGGAGACTAAGTAAGATGTTGACGAAAGCCTATGCGGCCGCCGTGCAGGGCATCGGTGCGGCGCCAGTTGAGATTGAAGTCCACGCCGTTCCCTCTGAAGATCCACGCACCCGCGTGGTGGGATTGCCCGATGCGGCAGTGAAAGAGAGCACCGATCGTGTCCGCGCCGCCCTTAAAAACAGTGGCTTCAAACTCAAGCCCGCGGCGGTCACCGTCAATCTTGCCCCTGCAGACTTGAAGAAAGAGGGTCCGCTCTACGATTTACCCATCGCCTTAGCACTACTTGCCGCGGGCGATGTCATGCCCTTGCCACGCTTGGAGCAGGTGCCAATCGTGGGCGAACTCGCCCTCAGCGGCGAGGTGCGCCGCGTGAAAGGTGTTCTGCCCATCGTCTTAGCCTTGCGCGATAAGGGATTTAAGCAGGTCGCAGTGCCGGCGGGAAATGCCGATGAAGCGGCATTGGTGGAGGGCATTGAAGTGTGGCCTGTGCGCGATTTGCGTCAAGCCGCCGCCCTCTTCGCAGGACAAGTCGCACCAGAAGTGCACACGATTGATCGAGAAGCCGTCTTTTCGTTGCCCCCAGGTGGAGAAGATTTTGCCGATATCAAAGGACAAGAAGCCGCGCGCCGTGCCATTGAAGTGGCCGTGAGTGGCGGTCACAACATCCTCATGATTGGCTCGCCCGGTAGCGGTAAAACGATGCTGGCGCGCCGAATCCCTTCGATTCTGCCGCCGCTCTCCATGGAAGATGCCCTTGAAGTTACCGCCATTCACTCCGTGGCAGGCACCTTGAAGGAACACAATCTGATTCGCCAACGTCCCTTCCGTTCGCCGCACCACACCGTTTCCGATGCGGGGCTTATTGGCGGTGGCACCCATCCCACGCCCGGCGAAGTCTCACTCGCCCACCGCGGGGTCCTCTTCTTGGACGAATTACCCGAATTCCAACGTCACGTCCTTGAAGTCATGCGCCAACCCCTTGAAGACGGTGAAGTGACCATTGCCCGCACCGCAGGCACGCTCACCTTCCCCTCAGACTTCATGCTTGTGGCCGCCATGAATCCCTGCCCGTGTGGGTTTGCGGGCGACCCTAAACGCGAATGCCGCTGCAGCGAACCCCAAATGCGCCGTTATCGTTCAAAGATATCTGGTCCACTTTTAGATCGTATCGACCTTCACGTGGAAGTGCCCGCAGTTCCCTTTGAGGCGCTCTCGTCAAAAGAGCAGGGTGAATCCTCTGCCACGATTCGCGAACGCGTCCTGCGCGTCCGCGCCCTTCAAGCCGAACGCTATCGCGACCTGCCCGGCGTGCGGTGTAATGCAGACCTCCCCGCAGGAAAATTGCAGACCTTCTGCCCTGTTGACCCTGCCGCCGAAGCCATTTTGAAGATGGCGATGAGCGAACTGGGCCTAACCGCACGTGCCTACACCCGCATCCTTCGCGTGGCCCGAACCATCGCCGACATGGACGGCGCAGAAGTAATTGGCCAACCCCACCTCTTCGAAGCCATCCAATACCGCGCCCTCGACCGCACCCAATGGTAAAACAGAAGGCGTTGCGTGCCTCGAGTTAAAGCGCCTTGGCACTGGTTGGCGCTGCTTCACATCGTCCACGGCATAGAGAAAAGAGGACGATGTGGGGGCTACTTCGCCCCCACGCCCCTCAGGCAGGGGTTCGCACCCCTGCACCCGCGGCAGGACTGAGTCCTGCACGCTACGCATCCTGACGGATGCTTTTACTGGTGCTCACGGGAGAAAAGGGGAGAAAGAAGTGAGGATGGAGATTCTTTTCTTTGCAGTCTTTGTAAAGGCGAGTCCGTAGGACGAGCACGGGGTAGAGCGCCCTGCGCTCTCGCAGGGGTGTGGGGGCGGCGCTCCCCCACATCATTCAGTTAGGACTGAGTCTTGCATGCTACGCATCCTAACGGATGCTTTTACTGGTGCTCACGGGAGAAAAGGGGAGAAAGAAGTGAGGTGGAGCATTACGTCATAAATGGTTAATATATCCTTAACCTATCCATAATCTATTTGAGCGACGGGCGGTTGCCTGTCCAATCTATCCATATGCAGTCCTTTACATGCTTCGCGTAGCGCAAATCCGTCATACTCGGGGAGTGGAATGCGTAGCAGAACACTCCTCGCGCCGAGTTGAGCGGATTTGTAAGATTAGCGTTCTTGCGTTGAAAATACATGCAGTCCTTTGCACACATC
>JAFYWN010000011.1 GCA_017558005.1 Kiritimatiellia bacterium
CATATTACACGCGCCAAGCCTTTCAATACCACTAAACCAGTTAATAATCAAATCCTATCACATACCCCTACGCGTTACAAGAAAATTTTTCTTCCCGCCGATTTGATGTTATCCCAATGAGCCATGCTCGCGGTTAACGATGCTTCGCACCATGGTCAAGCGGCAGAGCCGCTGGTTAACGCCAACGATTCGGTTAAGGGCGGTGAAGAAAAAGGGACAAAGAGACTATCGTAGTTTTGCTACAGTTTACAGTTTCGGGCACGATGTGCCCTACAGTTCAGAGTTTCACAGCACTTCGTGCTCGAGCGCATATTCGGTCGCCTCGTACCCTTGCAGTAAGAAGTGGCATGCGCACGCTGGCAAAGAGTATGTTCTGTGCAGGTCCATTGTTGGACCTGTTCATTGATTTCTGAAACCCACACCCAGAACTCAGAATCTAGAACACCGACTCCTGAACGATGGCAAAGCCATTCTCTTCTCTCTACGCACACTAAAAGTGTAGCAAAACGGAGCCAAGTAGTCAACTCTACCGACCCAGGTAAGCGAAAATTTCGCGATAAGTAGGCGAAATTTCCGCTTGAAAATCGGCGACTTTGGTTACCCAATTTCGCTGATATTGCGACCCAATTTCGCTGATATTGACCCGAAATTGCTTTAGCTTTCCCCAAAAAGCTGCTACTTGTTGATAACTTTTCTATCACACTTGGTCCAAAATTTCGCAAGGAAGCCGCTGTAGCGGAGTTGATTTTGTCCTATTTTTGACTTATATCTTTATTTTTCAAAGAGTTATGCAGTTTTAGCAAAGTTGAGCAAAAACGCCGAAAATCCGCCGATCCGCCGAAAAAATTTCAAAAAACTGCGTCGAAAAACCCGCATTGTTGATAACTTGTTGATAACTCAAAAAAGTTTTCAACAGCCGAAAAATCGTCAAAATTTTCAAAAAAGTGAACTTTTCGCGCACAGGATTTTAACCACGAATTTCACGAATTTACACGAATTTTAGAAACCACAGAATACGCGAAAAACTCGAAAAAAGCAGCGTATGCAAAGGACAGCATGTGGTTTTCCGCCAGCCACGCGATGCGGGCAGCAGCTAATCGCGGCGCGATGGCGCTTTCAGCGCCCCACGATTACTGCTCGCCCTCTAAGGACTGCAGGTGGATAGATTAGACGGGCAACCGCCCGTCGCTCAAATAGATTATGGATAGGTTAAGGATAGATTAACCATTTACGAAGTAGCCCCCACATCTCCCACCTCATCCTCCCCATCTTTGATGCTCCTGCATTTCTCCGCCTTCACAGGCGAGTCCGCAGGACGAGCACGGGGTAAAGCGCCCTGCCGCGGGTGCAGGGGTGCGAACCCCTGCCTGAGGGGCGTGGGGGCGAAGTTAGCCCCCACATCTCCCTTCTCTCTCCTTACTTCTTTCTCCCCTTTCCCTTTTTCTCCGTGAGCACCAGTAAAAGCATCCGTCAGGATGCTTAGCGTGCAGGGCTCAGCCCTGCCGCGGGTGCAGGGGTGCGACCCCCTGCCTTGGGGGCGTGGGGGCGCCCACTGGTCGGCGCATGGCGGTGCAAAAGTTGCGCGAGTGCGCTTGCGCGCGTAGCGCGTTTGGTATAATGCAAGCATGCGAAGAGTTTTCCGTTTTGTTTCTACTCATTTGCCACTGTGTGCGACGTTGACGCTTTTGGCGTTCAGTGCGGTGGCGATTGTTTTGGCTTTCCCCTCAATGCGTTCGCTCTTACAATCTCCTTGGGCGAATGGTGTGATGTGGGCATTTTTAGTGTGTTTGGGAGGTGTTACGCTGCGGGCGCTGTGGCGGAAACGTTGGGTTAGCGCATTGTTTCACCTTGGGACGATGTTGATTGTCATCGGCGGTGGGCTAACTGCGGGTTATGCGAAGGAGGGGCAACTCATCTTTACCGATGCGTCTTATGCGCCGCCAGAGTATCGTCAGTGTCTCATTGATGGAGATCGGGTGGCATTACACTCCTTTGAGGTGCCAACCTACCCTGATGGGATGCCGAAGCAGTACATTACGCATTTAATTTTCCCTGAGGGGACGCGGACGGTTTCTGTGAATGCACCCTTGCGTCGGAAGGGGTGGACGTACTACCAGATGTCCTACCAACAGGTCGAGGGCTACTATGGCGAACCGGTCTACAACACGATTCTTACGGTGCGCAAAGACCCTGGAGCAACGGTGACCTTCTGCGGTTATGGCACAGTTATTTTGGCCGCTTTTCTCTTAGCCCTTCGCGAGACGGCGCGTCGCAATCAGCTTCGCCGACAGGAGGTGGTGGCATGACACTCAAAACTGACACCCTGGGATTGCTCCTCACCCTGCAGGTCGCCTTTGCGGCGATTAGCATTTTCCTCCCCAAGCCCGCCAATAAGTGGACGTGGCGAGCGATTCTCCCCTTAGCCCTTACCATCCTCACGATGCGATGGTGGCAGGTGGATCACCCGCCGATGCGCAATCTCTTTGAGGCATTCTTGTGGTTGCCCCCGCTACTCACAGGCATGACGTTTTATAGTCAATGGCGCGATCGCACAGATACTACGCGTTTGGACGCGGCTTTATGTTTTTTGGTTGCCTTTCCGCTCGCCTTTGTCTTTGATGCGGCCCCTGGGCGACTGCCCCCTGTTTTGCAGAGTCCACTCTTCGTGCCTCACGTCTTAGGGTACATGATCTCCTACGTTTTACTTACGCGTGCATTTGCCTTAGAGTGTCTCAAACAGTCCGATGCGGCGCGCGAAAATGCGGCATGGGGCTTTGCCTGCATCTCACTCTCGCTCGCGCTCGGTTCCTACTGGGGCAACGAAGCGTGGGGGGCCTATTGGCAATGGGACCCCAAAGAACAGTGGTCACTCGCCACATGGTGCGTTTATGCCGCCTATCTTCACCTTCCTGGTCGACGCAAGTGGCGCATCACCCTGTTAGGGGTGGGCGTGCTCTTTATCGTCTTGACCGTTACTTGGATTAATCTTTCAAAGCTCTTTTCGGGGATGCATAGCTATGCAGGAGTCTGATTTCGCCAATCATCCCGCCGTACAAGCCATTGATTCGGCCATTGATGCCCTTACCGTTTTACGCGAGAACGGCACCAAATTAGTCCCCGTCTCGCCCGAAGTGTGGCGCGACTTTATTGCCCCTGCGGCAGCCAAACCCACCGCCGCCCCTGCCCCTCAAGCGACCCCGCTCCCCGCAGTGCCCCCGCCTGCGCAGGCCAATCGCGCCGCCCAAACCAAGGCAAGCGACACACCCGAAGAACGTGCGACCGCAATGGCAGAATTGACGGCAACCATTACCGCCTGTAAGGGGTGCCCCTACGCCGCTGAACAACGTTATATCGGCCATGGTACGGTCTACCATCCGCGCGTCATGGTGGTCAATGGCGCTTGCCTCGCTGGAGATTCTGCGATGGCCGTGGGGTCGCGCCTGGAAGGTGCGGCAGGAGAACTACTCCAAAAGATGTTTTCAGCAATCGGCCTCTCCGACAACGACCTTTACATTACCTCCGTCCTCAAGTGCCCCGTGCAAGGTCGCCCCGAAGGCTCTGCGCTCAAGACGTGCAATGCCTTTTTGCAGAAAGAAATCGACACCATTAAGCCACAGGTCATTGTGATGTTGGGCGATATCGCCGCGAAGGCGCTCATTCCTCGCGGGGGTGCAGCCACGAGCAAGGTGGGACAACTACATCTTTACGGCCAACACATTCCGGCAATCAAACTTTATCACCCCATGCGCATCTTGATGTTGGACGATATCCTCGCCCGCCCCCTGAAGCAGGAAAACTGGGATGCGCTCAAACTCTTGAAGACGCGGTTGAAGTTCGACAACTAACCCCTTACCGCAGAAAGCCTCTTATGTCTCGTTTTATCATCAAAGGCGGCAATCGCATCTCCGGGACACACCAAGTCCCCGGCAACAAAAATGCGGCGCTCCCGATGCTCGCAGCCACCCTCCTCGCCTCTGAACCTGTCACCCTTGAAAATGTGCCCGACATCTTAGACGTGCGCAAGATGGTGGAAGGCCTCCGTGAACTCGGCGCCCTCGTGGAGGGCTCTCCTGCCGAGCATCGTCTTACGATTGACGCACGCCAACTCAAAACACCCGCCACAGTGTCGGCCAAAATCTGCACCAGCATCCGCACCTCCTTCCTCTTCGCGGGGCCCTGTTTGGCCCGTTGCGGAAGTATTCTCCTTGGTGGGGCGCCTGGTGGCGACAGCATTGGGCGGCGGCGTCTCGACACGCACGTCAATGGGTTTCGAGAGATGGGCGCAGAGACCGTCTTCAAACACTCGGGTGCGATTACCCTCTCCTGCAAGGCGGGACTGACCGGAACGCGCTTCGTCCTGGATGAAACCTCGGTGATGGCCACCGAAAACTTAGTAATGGCGGCCGTCTTAGCTAAGGGCACAACGACACTCTACAACGTTGCCTGCGAACCGCACGTGCAAAACCTCTGCAATATGCTTGTGGCGATGGGCGCAAACATTGAAGGCATCAGCACCAACCGCCTCATCATCCACGGGGTCGAACGCTTAGGCGGCGGCACCTTTCGCGTTGGGGGGGATGCGATTGAAGCGGCAAGCTACATCGTTGCGGCACTGGTCACAAAGGGTGAACTCACCCTGCAAGGTGTGGAAAAGGAAGATATGGACATCCTCCTGCCCGTCTTCCGCAAATTTGGGGTAACCTGGACGGTTGATGCCGCCACACGCACCCTCCATCTCCCGCCCAACCAGAAATTGCGCACGACCTATGACCTCGGCAAGGCCATCCCGAAGATTGAAGATGGCCCCTGGCCCATGACCCCCTCAGACCTCCTGAGCGTGCTCATCGTGCTTGCCACCCAAACACGTGGTACCGAACTCTTCTTTGAAAAGATGTTTGAAAGCCGCCTCTACTTCGTGGACCACCTCATCGGTATGGGTGCACGCATTGTGCAATGTGACCCCCATCGTGCGGTGGTGACAGGCCCCACCCATCTGCATGGCGGCACGGTTTCCAGTCCGGACATCCGCGCAGGCATCGCCCTCATTATCGCGGCGCTCTGCGCAAAGGGCGAAACCATCATTCACAATGCCGAATCCATTGACCGCGGCTACGAACGCGTGGAAGAAAACCTTCAAGCGCTTGGCGCGCGGATTGTCCGAAAGCCCTAACCCCTCGTATTACGCCCCACCGCTGAAGTCTGTTTCATCTATCGCATCCTTGCGCCGAACCCTATGCGTAAAACCCTTGCCCAACTCCTCGCAATCGCCCGCTTCTCCGCCCTGGAACTTCTGGGGACGCCAGCGGTCTTGCTCCTGATGTTGACGGCGTCCGTCGGCACCTTAGTCCTGCCCCTCTTCCAATTCCAACGCTTTTCGGAAGATGGACGCCTGGCCCGCGACTGCGGTTTAGCCACCGCCTTCCTCTTTGGGCTTTTCTTAGTGGCGGGCAGTGCGGGGCGATTACGCAGGGCACTCACCGATGGCACGGCGGCGATTGCCCTCACCAAGCCCCTCTCACGCGGCGTGTGGTTCTGCGGGCAACTCTTGGGTTCGGCAGGGATGCTCCTCTGGTTTTTACTCGGCATGAGCGCGGCTACACTCACGGCAGAAGCCTTTTCACCGCAGTATCACACCACAGGCGCCTACGCAAATGTCTCAGGCGTCCTGCGTTCGCTCCTCTTCCCCGTGGCGGCATTACTTCTGGGCGCACTCAACAACCGTTTTCTGCGTGGGCGCTTCACCCTCACCGCGACGCTCGCCCTACCTCCCCTCCTCTGGGCCTCCACCCTCCTCACGCCCGACCTTCACCTCGGCATCCTCTCCTTCCCGCCGATTGTTTTCCTCTTTTTAATCCAAATGCTTGCCCTCTCAGGCGCGGCGGCGGTGGTGCTTTCACCTGGACTCTTAACCTGCCTCACCTTAGGCAGTGCCTTTTTGGTCTTGATTCTCCCAGGCGGTTCGGCATGGTTGCCCTTAGATCGCCTCGCCTATGGGGGCGCAGTCCCGCTTGATACAATGCTTAGTTTACTTCCGCAGGCACTCACCTTCACCGCACTCTGCCTCTGGGTCGGTAGCATCCTCCTGCGCAGAAAGGAATCGGTATGACGCACGAAACGGTTCTTGAACTCTCTGACGTCCGTAAAACCTTCCGAGACTTTTGGGGCCGCCCCACCGTGGAAGCGGTCAAAGGTGTCACCTTTTCCGTCCATGCGGGGGAAGTTTTTGGGTTGCTCGGACCCAATGGATCGGGAAAAAGTACAACGATTCGCATGCTTTTGGGGTTGCTCAAAGCCGACAGTGGGGCGATTCGCATCTTTGGTCAATCCCCCGACTCTGCCGAAGCGCGCCGCGCCATCGGTTATCTGCCAGAGATTACCTATCTGCACCCCTTCCTAACGCCGCGTGAGACGTTGCGCTACTACGGGCGACTCTCGGGCTTAACGCGGGACATCTTGGAAGCGCGCATTGAAGACCTCCTCAACCTCACAGGGCTCAGCCACGCAGGTAATCGCCATGTAGGCACCTTCTCAAAGGGCATGACCCGTCGCGTGGGATTGGCACAAGCCCTGCTCAATGCACCCAAACTCCTCGTGCTTGATGAGCCAACCTCGGGCTTGGACCCCGTTGGCACGCGCGAGGTGAAAGATTTGATTTTAGCCCTCCGCGAACGCGGTATCTCCGTCTTAATGAGCTCACATTTGCTGGGAGACGTGCAAGAGTGTTCAGACCGCGTGTTGATTCTCGACCGCGGGGAGACCCGTGCGCAGGGAGAGGTGCAAGCACTCAAAGGAACGCTTGAATCCTTCTTCCTCCATTCCATTGACGCAGCAGAGCAGACTCCGCCCTTAGAAGCGGCGGGCGGCCTCCCGTGGTTAGGACAGCGCAAGGCATGAAAGCACTCGTCGGAGAGATGATTTTGGGATGGCACCGTGCGACGCGCGGGCCATTGATGGGGGCATTGGTTGCCACAGCCGTGCTCTGTTTAGGCGTAATCCCAAGCACAAGCGACCCAGGATTGGTTTACACTGGCTATGGACTCGGGCTCTACTGGGCTCTCCTCCTCTTAGCCTCCCTCTGGTGTGGCGGCACCGCCTATGCGCTTGATCGCGAACGCCACCGCCTCGCCCTCACCTTCACCAAGCCCATCCACCGATTGACGCTCTGGTGGGGACGTTGGCTCGCTGTGTGGGTGCCCTTTGCAGTTGCATCACTTGTGGCCTGCGTCATGCTCGCCTTCCGCGCCCTACCAGAAGGCCGCCACCTCACCTCTCCCCTCCTCCCCGACCTGCATCAAGCCTCAATTACCGAACTCGCACGTTTGCGTTCGCTCAATCGCGTCCCGAATGGCATCCCAGAGGCGCGCCTCTTGAAGGCAGTCTACGAAGACCTTGAATCTCGTTATACCGAATTACGCCCCGATGCGCCGCGCACCTATCGTTTCCCTCTCCCCGAAACCCTCCCCGAAGGCGCGGAAGCCACCCTACGCCTCTCTGGTGCACCTTTCCCTGGTGCAAAAGATGCGCTCAACCTCATCGCCACCCTCACCCTCCCCGATGGCAGCACCGCCCAACTCAAACCCGAGCGGTTATTAGACACAGGCATGAGCATTCAATTGCCCCCTGCGGCACTCATTCCTGGTCAACCCCTTGCCATCACCCTGCAGCGCCTGGACCACACCAGTGCGGCAAGTGTGATCTATCGGGAATACCATGACCTACACCTCCTCCTGCCAGGGCGTGCACCTTTAGGTAATTTGACCGCTTTTTTGGTTGTGCTCCTCCTCACGACAGCGCTCACCACAGCTTTAGGCGTCTCCCTCGGGTGTATGTTCTCACTCCCTGTCACCCTCTTCACGGGCGTTTTGGCGCTTTTAGCCTGCACCATCTCCATCCTCTCCCCCTCGATTTCTGCAGTAGATAGCGCCGCCTCCCTCTGGTCAAACCTGAGCACCCTGATTTCAGAATCGCTCGCAAATCCCTTTAGAGACTTGACACAACTCAACCCGCTCCACGCCCTTTTAGAGGGTGAAGCCTTACAGCTTATGCTCATTTTGAAATTTACTGGCCGCGTCGTTGTGCCAGCGCTGTTACTCTGTTCGGCCTTTTCACTCTTCTCTGCGGTGCGCGACGAAGACCGTTGAGTGCGCATTAACGCACAGGGATCACACGCACCAATGCCGCACCATTATCTTGAATCGGCAGGCGAACGCGTGTATCCCACGGCAGGGCACAATCCGTTCGTGCGGGCACACCATCGGCCTCTGTCACGAAATCGGCAAATTCAAACGCCGTCTCCGGCGGAAGATGTTCAATTAAATCCGCAGTTCTAAAGGTCAATGCCGCAGGCTTTCCACACGGCAAAACGAAGGCACCGAGCGTATAGCTTCCATCTGCCTCACGCAAACCAAACTGCAAAAACCACCCAGGTTCCCCACGAACACACCAACGTTGCTCCGGCGGTAAGCGCAACATCCGCAACAATGCGGCAAAGGTCGCGCGATAGACCTCGCTCATCTCCGTCCCATTCAATTGCCACGCTAAGTGCGGCGCGAGCGGCATCGCACGGAAGGCAGCAAAGAGCACCGCCGCGGGGGTGGTCAGTTCCTGCACAGCAACCGCCGCCTCCGCATCGGGAGCAGAGGTTAACAATTGCGCAGGAAAGGCGGCGGAACGTTCCGCAACGCTCCCGTCACGGCGCCAATAACGTAACGCCGTTGAGCCATCGGGTTTGAAATAGAGATTAACCGGACGCATGGTGCAAAGCGGGCTTCACGATTATTTCCATCGTGAAGCCCTTTAAAAATTTCCTTAGAGAGAAAGCGAAGCGAAGGGATTATTGCCCATTTCAGCATTCTTTACCTTATTGGCACGAATCCATTCCATGGGGTCATCCTGTGCTTCAGCTTCAGCCGTGGCGTCAGCCTTTGCAGCGGGAGCCGCTTCAGCGACCACAGGGCGCAACGCAATCTTGTGTGCGTCAGCATCAATGCTATCAATCTTCACTTCCAAGATTTGACCCTCTTCCACCACTTCATGTGCGGAAGCGATACGATTCGTCTTCGAAAGTGCGGCCAAGCGACCATTGGAAAGCAAGCCATCCACGCCCGGCATCAACTGCGCAAAGGCACCAAAGGTGGCGATACGCACAATCTTTGCCTTCAGCACATCGCCAGCGCGGTACTGCGCCATAAAGGCATCCCAAGGATTCTGGCGCAACGCACGCAACGAAAGAGAGATGCGTTCCGTCACCTGATCCACGCGCTGAACCAACACTTCCACCGTGTCGCCAGGCTTCACCAAATCTTCAGCCTTGACATTGCGCTCCCAAGAGAGTTCGCGCATCGACACCAAGCCCTCTGCGCCACCGAGGTCAACAAAGACGCCAAAGTCCATAATGCGCGTCACAGTGCCTTCACGGGTCTGCCCCTCTGCGAGTTCTGCAAAGAGCGCCGTGCGCTTCTCGGTGCGTTCCTTTTCCAAGAGCACGCGGCGCGACACGAGCACGTTCAGGCCACGTTCATCTTCAGCATATTCCGTAATCAAGAAGGTTTGACGCGTACCCACCACTTCGGAGGGTTCCGTACGATAGAGACCAATCTGCGAATACGGGCAGAAGGCACGTTGACCTGCGAGATCAATCTCATAGCCACCCTTGACCTCTGCCTTCACGATGCCGTCAATCGGTGTCTTTGCATCGTAGGCCTGCTGCAGGACTGCATTGCCACGACCGATGGCCTTATTGCGCGCAGTAAAGGTCATATTGCCCTGACGCATGCCGACGAACCACACTTTAATGCGTTCGCCTTCCTGCGCACGGAGCGTACCGTCATCTAAAATGAATTCTTCCTTGCTGAGGATACCCTCATCCTTCGCGCCCACATCCAACACCACATAATTTCCCTTTGTGGACACCACGCGCGCCGTAACGGCTTCACCGGGATTAAACCCCTTACGATAATTCAAGCCACCCGCGGCAAGCATCGCCGCAAAATCTGCCTTAGCATCTGCCATATTTCGTTATCCTTTCAACTAAAAACGCGCGGTATTTTACCATAAAACCCCGCCCCTGCGAACGTTTTCTTCACTTCCACTGTACGAGAATTGCACCCATTGTCTCAGAAAGGCACGTTCACCTGCTACGCCACGGTGGCAAAAACAAATACGGCGCTCAAATCAAACGAGCGCCGCATCAGTCCGTTTGCTTACTTCTTTAGTTTACTTCTTAGGAAGCGAATTGGGATATTTTGCGTTTAGGGCTTCCAGACGTTCAGCATAAGGCTCAAGCTGGGCGTTTAGACGTTTCCAAACAGCAGTCTTCTTCACCACCGAGTCATCAAAGGGATGTTCCGCTTCCCATGTCTCTGCAATGGCTTCCAAACGCTTAATTTCTTGTTGCAAACCAGAGGCCTGATAACGAAGTTCCTTACGCAAGTCGCGGTATTTGATGCGTTGGCCATCAGTTTTTGCAGCCTTTTGTGCGGCTTCATACTTGCGATCCAAAGCAGGAATACCTGCGAGCTCCTTTTTCAACTTGGGCAAGTTTTTAGCGGGTGACTTGGCAAGGTGTTGCTCACGCTTGCGTTCCACCAAGGCATCTCGCGTGGCGCAACGCGAATAGTACTCTGCACAAAAGTCCTGATCTGCCTTAAATTCATCGTATCCTGCGGCACCAGCCACAAAGATTGCGCTCGCGAAGAAGCGGCTTTCAGCGGCAGAAATGATGCCCTTTGCCTCCACACCTTTACGTGTCACCGAGATGTAATACGCGGGCGCCTTATCCATTTTGACTTCGCGTAAGACATTGAACAATTCGCCCCCAAAGAGGTCGCAGGTCGGCTTTCCAGTCTTATCGTAGAGCGTCGTTGAGGGCACCACCACCACACCCCACCCGATCGGCGCAAGTTCTGCGGCGGTGAGCATGAAGGGAATCAACAAAAACAGCATGAGTAAGCGCTTCATAGCGAAATCCAATCTGATTTGAATCGATTAGTTCTTGTAGAAGATATACGTCCCGGCGGGAACACGCTTCATATCAATTGAAGCGGCGGCCTGAAGGGGTTTGCCGGGGAAGAGATAGTACGTGTCGGGAGCATCCCAACGCGTTGGGCAAAGTTTTGACGGGAGATTTTTACTCGTCACAGGACCACACATGGCGTAACCCGTGAGAATCTTCGTACCAGGAGGCAAAGCTTGCAGAGTCTTTGCCGTCAACTTTGAGCCCTGAATGCGGCCACCTGTTGGGCGCACATACCACGTGTCTGCCGCCATCACAGCATCACCAATCAGGGCCTTCGGGTGCGTACCCGCGGTTAAGGTCTGCACAGGTGCGGCATTTTCATCCCCCAAGACCACCTTCGTACCAGCGACCAAGGCCTCCCAGTCCGTGATTTTATCACCAGTGATCCGTTTGCCGTCGGGGAAAATGTAGAGCGTCGTAGCGGCATTATAAGCTTCACGCGCCACGTCCCATGCGGTCTGCCCCTTCGCAATCAAGATTTCCTTGGCATGCGTTTGCACTGGCACTACCGCTTTCACCTTCGAGACAGCCTTTGCCACCACAGAAGTCTTCTTCGGCGTTGCCTTTACACCCTTCGCGCCTGGCAATTTGTAAGGTAAGAGTTGATCGCCATTTTTGGCGTACAACACCTTCGCCAAAAAGTCGTCACCCACCGTCAAACGGCGCGCCTTTACGTCAGGATCGGAGAGCCAACGCTCCTTGAGCCCGAGCAACTTCCGCACGCCTGGCGTAGCATAGCCCATGCCACAACGTTTTCTGCCGCGATGACTCCGCCGATGCCAACGGTTCGGCGTGCCATAAGCGACCTGCGCATGGGGCATGACATTGGCATCTTTAACGTTGTATAGCTTCTGTAAAAGCAGCACCAATTCCTTCAAGGCGGCATACTGCGCCGAGGTCAAGGCGCGGTCATGATAACCCACCACCTCAATGCCCACCGAGACTTCATCGATGTTTCGGCGGCCAGACCACATACTTGTGCCGCAGTGATAGGCCACCTTTCGGCGGTCAACAATGCGGTAGACCTTGCCATCACGATCCACACAATAGTGCGCTTCGCCATTCTTACTCAACTTGCGTAAGGAGGACTTCGCTTCGGCTTCGGTGGTATGGAGGATAATGTACTGCGTATTTGCGCGAACAGCGCGTTCGGAATTGCGAGGAGAGAGATACGCATTGCTGAGGTTTAGCGCACGGCAAAGGCCGCACGCTAAAACCAACAACACTGCGAGAAGGCCCCGCACCTTAGAGCATTCCCTGAAGTTTTTCGTCGGCGGCGTTTACCTTCTCCGCCATTTCGCGCTTGAAAGCGTGGAGCTTTTCACGCAAGGTGGCATCAGAGAGCGCCAGAATCTGTGCGGCCAAAACGCCCGCATTGGTAGCGCCGGCATTGCCAAGGGCAAGGGTCGCAACGGGAATGCCGCCAGGCATCTGAACCGTTGCGAGCAACGCATCCAAACCATCCATGGCGCCACCCTTCATCGGCACGCCCAAGACAGGCAACGTCGTATGCCCTGCAATGACGCCCGCCAAGTGAGCCGCCATACCCGCAGCGCAAATCAACACCTTCAAGCCACGTGCCTCTGCTTCCTCAGCATAAGCCGCAGCCTGCACCGGCGTACGATGTGCACTCATGATATGTGCTTCAAAGGGAATTTCAAATTTCTTCAGCGTATCGGTGCACTTCTGCATTGTGCCCCAGTCCGAATCGCTGCCCATGATAATACCGACGAGCGGATTAGCCATCCTGATCCGTCCTTTCTTTCCAAAAATTAGAGATACTTAAATGCCTTAGCGGCGATATCACGACGGTAATGTGCACCTTCGAAGTGGATGCAATTCACGCCTTCATAGGCACGCGCCACAGCATCACGCAGATCCTTGCCGAACGCCGTCACGGTCAATACGCGCCCACCAGAGGTCACGACCTTACCATCCTTCAACGTCGTTCCTGCGTGGAAGACCAAGCATCCAGCCGCTTCAGCCGCCTCAAGACCCGTAATCTCAGCGCCCTTTGCATAAGCGCCCGGATAACCAGGAGATGCCATCACCACCGTGGTGGCGGATTCCGTGCGAAGCGAGACGAGGTCATCAGAGAGCGTACCGTCGGCACATGCCATCAAAATCGGCACCAAGTCCGAAGCGATGCTAGGAACGACCACCTCGGTTTCAGGGTCACCGAAACGGCAGTTGAATTCCAACACATTGATGCCCTTACGGCCAATCATCAAACCACAGAAGAGGACGCCCTTGTAGACAATGCCGCGCGACTTCAGTTCACGCAACACCGGAAGGACGATTTCTTCCTTCGTGAAACGCATCACTTCATACGTGGCAATCGGCGCAGACGTGTAAGCACCCATACCACCGGTATTCGGGCCTTCATCATTATCAAAGACACGCTTGTGATCCTGTGCAGGCGGCAACAACACGACGTGTTCACCATCGCACAGCGCAAAGACAGAGGCCTCTTCGCCTTCCAAGAATTCTTCAATCACCACTTCAGCACCCGCGGCACCGAAACGGCCATCATCGAGCATATCATGGATTGCAGACTCTGCCTCTTCACGCGTCTGAGCGATGACCACGCCCTTACCTGCGGCCAAGCCATCGGCCTTAATCACCACAGGGAAACCGAAGTCTTCCAATTCATCAATCGCCGTAGCAGAATCGGTATAGACGCGGAAACGTGCAGTCGGCACACCAGCCTTTTCCATCACATCCTTCGAGAAAGCCTTACTGCCTTCCAAACGTGCCGCAGCTTCGCAAGGGCCAAAGACCTTGAGACCTTCCGCTTCCAATGCGTCGGTAATGCCCAAGCACAAGGGTGCTTCAGGACCCACGACGACCAAATCGGGTTGATTTTCTTTTGCCCAAGCCACCAATGCAGGGACATCCTCTGCGCCGATGGGCAGGTTTTCTGCAAGGGCTGCAGTGCCGGCATTACCCGGTGCACAATAGAGATTCGGACGGCTTGCGTCCTGGGAGAGTTTCCACACGAGCGCGTGTTCGCGCCCGCCATTACCGATAACGAGAATTTTCATAGTGTTGTATTTTACCAAACTTATAGTCTTTCAGGGTGGAAAAGCGTTGTTTTAGAGGGACACCCAAAGGGGAGTAGCACCCTCCTTAAGCGGTTATGCATTCAACAAATGCACAATCTCTTCGGGCCAAAGGGCATCATCGGGCGTTTCAATAATGAGCGGAATATTCTCAAATCGCGCATCCCGAGCGATGCGTTCAAAGAGCGGCCACCCGATGTAACCCTTGCCAAGAGACTCATGACGGTCATGATGCGAGGCGAGGTCGCTCTTTGAGTCATTCAGATGCATCCCGCGGAGGTAGTTTAATCCAATCCGCGCATCCAATTCACCAAAGAACGCCTCAAAGATCTTTTCATCGCGCAGGTCATACCCTGCGGCGAAAGTATGCGCCGTGTCGATACAGAAACCAATACGCGAGGGATCATTGACACCCGCGATAATGCGTTGGAGCTCTTCGGGTTTTGACCCCAAATAGGCACCCTGCCCCGCCGTGTTTTCAATCACAATCGTCACGCCTTGCGTTTCGGCAAGGGCGCGATTAATGCTCTCCGCCACGCGATCGCAAGCCGCCTCCACGGAGAGTTTTTTCAGGTGCGAGCCAGGATGCAAGTTTAAACGATCCAACCCCAACGCCTCGCAACGATGCAACTCATCCAAAAAGGAACCCATGCTCTTCTCATGCAACTCGGGATCGGGATTCGCCAAATTGATGAGATAGCCCGCATGGGGCAAGATTTGCGTGGGGGCATAAGGCGCCGCCTGCATTGCGTCGCGGAAGGAGGCCACATCAGCAGCGGCGAGGGGTTTGCCAATCCATTGACGTTGGTTCTTCACAAAGAGCGCAAAACCCGTGGCACCCACCGCCAAGGCGTTGGCAATTGCCGCCGCGGGTGCGCCTGCAGCAGAGACATGAGGTCCAATAAAACGCATAAAAACCTCCTAATTAAACAAAATCAACGGTGGTCAAACGGCACCACACCGCACGGCATTCGACGTGAAATTACCCCTTGGATAAAGCGAATGCCATACCACACATGCGTGGCGACTAAGCCAATCCAAAAGAGCAATGCCTGTCGAAATGAGGACGACTCCAAGAGCGCATCGGCGGCAGTTAGCAACGCATAAGCCGCCACCACCGGCACATACACCCACCATAAGCATGGCAACAGGAGGCACACCGGCACGCCAAAAACAAGCCCCAAGACGAAAAAGCTCGGGATCATGTAGGACAAGCGACGCGAATTGAGGCCAATCCGTCGCGCAAAATAACCGCGATGCAGTGCATAGCGTCCCACCTGGCGCAAGTGCGGCCCAAAGACGGGGCGACGATGATGGTAAACCACGGCTCGGGGTTCGTACCACAAAGCGTAGCCTTGACGTTGGATATCAGCGCAGAGCAAGGTATCCTCCCCTGGCCAAAAGTCCTCTCTAAAGCCGCGAATTTCTTCAAAAATTGCCCGACGCACAAAGAGGTTGCAACTCGGAAAATCCTCCACGCGCCGCAAGGGGCCCTGGATGAAGTAACGGCATCGGAAGTTGCCAGAGACTAAAGGAGACGCAAAAATCGCACCAGAGAGTTGGGCCGCGGGGGGATCTTCTGGCGGGGTCAATCCTGGCCCACCCAAGGCATGGATGGCAGGATCGGTAAAGCGTGCCGCCGCCGTGGCGAGCCAGTCTTCCCGAGGATAGGCATCATCATCAATAAAGACGAGCACATCGCCCGTAGCAATCGCCGCGCCCATATTACGTTTGCGGGCGGGACGCACGGCGCCTGTGGCGAGAATACGAAAACGGTAGTTCACCTCAGGGCGCACCAAAAGGCGATCTGGTAGGAAGATGACTTCAAAGTTGCGATAGGTCTGATGGGTTAACGCCTCAATCAACCGACGCAAGACCGTGCTATCCCCAGGGCATGCCACAATCAAACTGAAGCGTGGTCCCGTCTCAAGCGAGGGTGTCTTCGGGAGTGGCGTAAGCCCTTCGTAGTAGTGCAAGAAACGCGAACGATATGCAATGGCCAACGTATCCACAAAGGTGCGCCACAGCATACGGCACGAGAGACATCCCCAGCGCAAACCAAAATCAATGCGCACCGGCGCCTCTGCGAAGGTAAATCCGCCCCCTTGCATCACAGCAAAGAGTTCTAAATCAAAGGCGAAGCGTTTGACCAAAACGCGATCTGCGGCGTAATCCAAAGCAGCCCTACGGACCAACTTCATCCCGCTCTGCGTATCACGCACAGGCAAGCGAAGGCATTTTTGCGTTAAGCCATGATAAAGGGCGCTGAATAAGCGACGGCGCAGAGGGTAATTCACCTGTGCTTGTGGGTGAAGTTTACTCCCTGCAATGACATCTGCACCAGTCTGTTCTGCCACATCGCAGAAGGCGGGTAAGGCCATTGGATCTAAGTCAAAATCACCATCTAAGAGTAAGACCCACGCCTGTTCGGCGCGTTGAATACCCGCCAAAACCGCGGCACCCTTGCCACGATTCTCGCGAAAGACGATGGGGCGCACCGTGGGTAACCGTTCGGCAAGCGCCATGAGGCACTGCCCCGTACCATCAGTACTCCCGTCATCCACGGGAATCAATTGATACGCAAACCCTTGCGCCGCCAATAACGCATCTAATCGCGTGAGATTGGCCTCAATTGAGGTCACTAAATTGTGACAGGGTAAGACAACAGAAAGGCCGCCTTCATCGAAAAGGCGGCGGGCGGATGTCCAATCTCTATCATTCAGCAATGACATAACCTCTACTTCAAATCGTCCTACCCTAAGGCACAAACGATTACGGATCAAGGTTCGTCAACGTTTCACCATCGTCCAAGTTGATGGAGCGATAGTAGCAATTACGCGGCACCCCTGCGCTATTCTTCGTGTGGCAGATGTTGCTGCGGCGCGGACGGACGAAGTAAACGAGGGAGTTCTGTTCGCAGTTCACGCGTGCTTCCAAAACTTCAAAGCTTTCGCCAGAGGTCTTACCCTTTTCCCAGAGCACATTACGCGAGGTCGACCACAGTGTGAGCGTGCGCGTCTTGAAGGTCAATTCCATCGCCTGACGATTGGTATAGGCCAACAAAATGACCTCTTTCGTGTCGGCGTGCTGAATGGCCACAGGGATGACGTGATCCTTCTCTTCTTTGATATTTGCGGCAACTTTAGCAATTTTGGTGAAATCCAGGTTGAGCGTCAAACCTTCTTCGAGTTCGTGTGACATCTTTTTCTCTTTCACTATCATTATTAAAAAACATCCGTGTAGTCGCACACTTTGGCGCTACACGGATTTAACAAGGCTCACTTATTCTGCGAGGTCCGTGGTGCCGAGCACAGGAAGCGTCTGCTTCACGGGTGCCTGTTCGCCAGCGGTGGCAAACTTTGCAGGCGCCTTGAGGGGTTGGGTCGGCTTTGCCTTCGTCGTCGCCTTCGGGGTTGCCTTAGCCGGCTTTTCAACCGCTTCTTCCGCCTTCGGAGCGACCTTACCACCGCAGAGGGCGATAATTTCATCGGTGATATCAAGCGCTTCAGAGACATACGGCACCATGTTCTTGTAGATTACGGCGTCATAACCCTTTGCCTTCGCATAGGCCTTCACGTGTTCGGTCACCTCTTCGGAGGTGCGCTTAATCAGGCGACGTTCCAATTCAGAGAGTTCGCGGCTACGGGCCTGCATCTGCTCTTCAGCCTTCATGCGCTGCTCTTCAAGCTCCATGTAAGCCTTTTCGCACTTTGCCTTCAACTCCGCCACCTTCGCAGGTGCGAGCATCGGGTTCTGGGCGCTCTGCATCATCTTTTCAAGAGCGGCCTGCTTCTCTTCCAACTTCGCACGAAGGGCGTCACGCTCTTCGCTGTAGTCTTCCAAAGTCGTTTCCAACAACTTCTTGTCATTGGGCGTATTCGGATGCGCTTCGAGAATCGTTTCCATGTTAATCACAGCGATGTTGCTAGCGCACACCGTAGCGGCGAGCATCAATGCCGAGAGGGAGGTCAATACAGTCTTCATCTTTTTATCCTTTCAAAAATAACGTTCTTCAGCGACGGCTCAGATTAATCCACGCCAATCCAGAAGGTGAAGGTTTCTTCTTCCGTATCGTCGTCGTTCGTGATCGGGAAGGCCACGTCCAGGCGAATCGGGAAGCCCGGCAGATTCAAGCGCAGACCGCAACCCGCCGACCAGAGCAAATCTTCGCCGAAGTCGCAGAAGCTATCCCCTGCAGAACCAATATCCGTGAAAACCGCGAAGCTCAACGAAGAGACCAAGGGGATCGTGTATTCCAACGTTGCGCACCAGCGCGACTGACCACCGATACCCACATGTTCGCCATCACGATAGGCCTTCGGACCACCATCGCGGAATTCAAAACCGCGCACCGTGCGGCCACCGCCGAGGAAGAAGCGGTCAAAGATCGGCACCTCGCCACTGTAGGCTTCCACCGTGTCAAAGCGGAAGCGCGTCAAGACCACGTGATCCGACCAAGCATCCCACCACTTCGAGAAGGAGAAGCCGAAGCCATAGTCCTTCGCATCGCCGCCTAAGCCCACTTCAACGTAGGCATCGCTTTCCCAACCCGACGTCGGGAAGTACGGACGATTACGATGGTTTTCACTCCAGAAGAAGCGGAACTTGCTATTGATGCCTTCTTCCAAATCCGTGAAGCGGAAGGGATGCCCATCAGCGGTCCGCCACGTGCCCTGGTCTTCGTCTTCGTAACTCACCTGTTCAAGCGTGTACTTCACGCCAATACGGTCCAACTGCATATCGCCGAAGGGCGTCGGGATTGGATTCGGCTTCCATGAAAGGGTGAATGCTGCACCCGTACGAATTTCATCATAGTGGTCATACCAACGCATCTTGCGATAACCATTGACCGTGAAGGACAAGGGCATATCAAAAAGCCAAGGCTGCGTCCAGCTCACGTCAATCGTCTGACGACGCGAACCCCATTCCACGCCCACGCTGGCACGCTGACCGCCGCCACGGAAGCCATTGGAGGGATTGAAGAGGTCAAAGTTGCGCTGAGTAATCTTCGCAAAGACGAAGACGTTGTCCACGGTGCTCGCACCAGCACCCACGCCCCATTCAGCCGTACGATCTTCACGCACATTAAAGACCAAGTCGCGTTCACCCTTGTTCGGCGTCTTCACCGTGAAGGAGGTGACACCACTTTCGGGCGTAAAGTAATTGAGGTTGCGAACGCGCGCTTCAGAGCGTTCAATCAAACGGCTATCATAGAGTTCACCCGGCTGAATCACCAATTCGCGACGGATCACCTTGTCCTGCGTAATGGAGTTGCCACGAATCTCAATATTGCGGATGCGGACTTGTTTGCCTTCATGCAATTCGTAAGCGAGGTCCACCACGGGAGCATCGGCATGCGCCGTCAACTTCAGGTTAGCATAGGTGTCCACGTAACCACGCGAACCGTAATACCCTTCAATCGCTTGGCGCACGGCATCCAATGCCGCACCTGTTGCCACCTGGTCACCCGTTGCTTCCAATGCTGCACGGCCAGCCGCTTCAATCGCTGCGGCATCATAGGTCTCTGCCCCCTGCACACTGATTGAGCCCACGGTATAGCGTTCACCTTCTTCCACGGTGAACACGGCATTACAGTGACCCTCTTCCTTGCCTTCAATCTGGCGCAATTCGGGGGAATTAATCACCGCATCCAAATAGCCTGCCTTGATGTAAACATCCGTCATGGCCGCACGTGCATCGTCCAACTTCGCATCGCTCACCGGCAAGTCGACGAACCAACTCACAGGATTGTAGAACGGACGCCATCCGAAGGTGCTGGCCAACGTTTCATCGTCGAAAATCGTATTCCCTTCAAAGGCATATTCATGAATGACACGACGCGTTCCCGCATTCACCAAGAAGGTCACGAAGGCATAGCCCGGTGCTTCTGCATGGCGAATTTCAAAGGTCACCTCTGCGTGCACGTAGCCATTGTCTTCAATCTCTGCACGCAAACGGCCCGCCGCAGCCGCCGCAATCGCTTCATCCACGCGATCATTGCGGACCAACTTCAGCGCCTTTTCCGCCTTGCTAAGGCGCAGCACGCCATCAATGCCATCAATCGCCGGATCTGCCGCCAACTGCGGACGACGGCTCACCACGTATTCCACGACCCAGCCGCCCTGCTCGTCAATGCCGAGCATCGCGTCAGCCTTCGCGTAAAACGGCGTAGAGAGCAATGCCTTTACGTCTGCACTGATTGCCTTCTGCACGTCGACCTGTTTCGCACGAAAGCCCGACTGCACCGAGCACATCGCCAAAACCGCTTCTGCAGGATCAATCCCAAAGGTATCTTCTGCACGCACTCGCACGGAACTCACCGTGATATAGGCTTCAGTCGCATCCGACTGTGCACAGAGTTGGAAGGGAAGTCCCAACCCCACAAGCGCAATGAGAAGAAGAAGTACTTTTTTCATCATTATCATTCCTCGGTTAAGGAGTAGGAAGATCATCTGCCGGCACCATGTCTCCTGTCAATGCTTCAGGATTGGTCTCGACACGATCTTTAAAGCGAGTAATCGGGCCATTGAAGTTCAACCGCACTTCACCTGTGGCACCGTTACGATTCTTTGAAACATCGACAATCGCCAAAAGCGGATCGTCATGTTCCGGCACACGTGCACTCATAAAGCTCGGACGACGCAATAGCATAATTACGTCAGCGTCCTGTTCAATTGCACCTGAGTCACGCAAATCGGAGTTCTTCGGCTTTTCGTCGCCACCACGTTGCTCATTCGCACGTGAGAGCTGCGACAACACTAAGACGGGCACGTTCAATTCCTTGGCCATCGCCTTAATTTCACCGGAAATCTTTGACACCATCACCTGTTGGCCCTGTTGCGCGAACTCGCGATGGCCCAACAGTTGCAAGTAGTCAATCACAATCAATTCAATCGGGTGTTTCTTGCAGAGATGGCGTGCTCGGGCACGCAGTTCCATCACATCCAAACCACCCTGGTCATCACAGAAAATCGGCATCTCTGCCAATTCCTTGGCCGCCGCCTGCAACTTTGGCAACACCACACTCTTCTTGATGAACTGGCCACCGCGCTCCACTTCACGCGCCGAAATCTCAGCCATACCGCACAGCATACGCGTGGTCAACTGCACCTGAGGCATTTCGCAGGAGAAGACGAGGACGCCACGTTTCGGATGCGTCTTGTTGCCCGTACGCATCGGGATGCCATTGATATCACGACCACGCGCCACGCATTCCGCAATGTTCATCGCCAACGAGGTCTTACCCATTGAAGGACGCGCTGCCAACACAATCATCGCGCCCTTCTGCAAGCCACGCAACTGATTATCCAACGCCTTAAAGCCCGTTGGGATACCCGACAATTCACCCGGCGACTCCAAGTGTTTGGTCAACATCTGCAGCGTATCCTGCACCGAGGTCTTCCACTCCACCGTTGTCGCACGGCGATTCTTTCCCTCGCCAATGCTGAGAATCGTCTGCTCTGCATTGCCCAAGACATAATCCGGGCTCTGCGTCGCATCGTAGACATTCTGTTCAATCTGACGCACCGCACCCAAAATGCTACGACGCACAAACTGGTCTATCACCAAGTCAGCATAGTACCCAGCGTGCGCACTCGTCGGCGTACGATCCATCAAGACCTTCAACGTCTGCAAACCACCCACCGTCTCAGACTCATTCGTCCCACGGAGATAATTGTCAATCGTGATGCCATCAATCGGTTGGCCCTTCGCCATTAAGCGTTCCATCGCACCATAAATGCTGCGATGCGCAGGCTCCACAAATGCCTCCGAAACCACCCCTCGCATCGTGCACAAGTCCCACACGCGCTCAGGATCAATCAAAATCGACCCCAAAAGCCCACGCTCCGCCTCAATATCCTGCGGCAATACACGACGCAACGGCGCCTCTCCAGCAAGCTCAGAAAGAGGCTGAGCCGCCGAAGCTGAATCTATACGTTTTTTACGAGGTGCCATAGTTAAAACTCACACAAAAAATCTACTCAAAAAGAAAGGGCGAATAGTATACCATAAATCTAACTTATAAAAATACCCTATAAGAAAATATCAAAAAATACTCCTAAAAAACCTCACAAACCAGCCCCAGCGGCCCGCTTCTGCTTCTGTGACAGTCACCCCTCGACTAGTGAGGACTGCAGGCGGCTTTCAAGCTTACCTTCCGTACGGCGATTCCCCCCTGC
The DNA here is from genome assembly GCA_017558005.1 of Kiritimatiellia bacterium. Lineage (GTDB taxonomy): Bacteria > Verrucomicrobiota > Kiritimatiellia > RFP12 > DVOR01 > Spyradenecus. The sequence goes on from JAFYWN010000011.1 coordinate 22,260, forward strand.
ACCCCGCTCATTTAGCCGACCTCCGCGCCGACAGAGGTCACCCCGCACCCCTCGCCCCACCCTTCTTACTCCTCCCTTTTCCCTTTTTTCTCCGTGAGCACCAGTAAAAGCATCCGTCAGGATGCGTAGCGTGCAGGGCTAGCCCTGCCGCGGGTGCAGGGGTGCGTAGCCCCTGCATCTCAATCTCTTCTCTCTACGTACACTAAAAGTGTAGCAAAATGGAGCCAAGTAGTCAACTCTACCGACCCAGGCAAGCGAAAATTTCGCGATAAGTAGGCGAAATTTCCGCCTGAAAATCGCTGACTTTGGTCACCCAATTTCGCTGACTTTGGTCACCCAATTTCGCTGACTTTGCTCGGGAATTTCGCTGATATTGCTCGCCAATTTCGCTGATATTGACCCGAAATTTCTTTAGCTTTCCCCCAAAAAGCTACTACTTGTTGATAACTTTTCTATCACTCTTGGTTCAAAATTTCGCAAGGAAGCCGCTATAGCGGAGTTGATTTACCCCTATTTCCGTCTTATCTCTTTATTTCTCAAAGAGTTATGCAGTTTTTATAAAGTTGAGCAAAAGTGCCGAAAATGGGCCGATCCGCCGAAAGATTTTCAAAAAACTGCGTCGAAAAATGTGAATTGTTGATAACTTGTTGATAACTCAAAAAAGTTTTCAACAGGCGAAAAATCGCCAAAATTTTCGAAAAAGTGACAAACCTGCGTAAGGGATTTTTAAGGGAATTTTGAAGGGATAAAGGGATTTCGAAGAGATAAAAGAGATAGAAGAGATAGAAGGGATGATGTGGGGGCGACGCCGCCCCACACCCCTGCGGCAGGACTGAGTCCTGCACGCTACGCATCCTACGGATGCTTTTACTGGTGCTCACGAGAAGTATGAGACTCTCTGAATAACGGCCGATTAGAAGATAGGCGTGAGACAGAACGGCAGGTGATTAGAAGACGGTATCTATCGTGGCCACGGCCCACTGCGGCCGTGGGACGCTCTGGCATGCAGCCGATTAGATAAAGAGAGGAGAAATGTGAAAGCGAGCCGCCCCACACCCCTGCGGCAGGACTAGTCCTGCACGCTACGCATCCTGACGGATGCTTTTACTGGTGCTCACGAGAAGAAAAGCGAGAGAGGAAGGCAAGGATGCGAGGGGTACGGGGAGCGCAGCATCCCCGTCGTTTGGTATCTCTCTGGACTGCGGATGACTGAAAATAGGGCTTTTTTAGCGGTGTTTTTCGCGGGAAGGCGGGCAGCCTGTGCGTGAGGTCTCTTTTTTCATCATTTTTCAGTGCTTTATGGCGATTTTTAGCTTGCTTTTTTTCGCTTATTTTGTTATTTTTATTTAGTTATATCTATGGGCAAATAGTCTTTAGATATCGTCAGTTGCTGATTCGCGATACAGCCGTCTACTGTCGCACAGCGGCTCGGCATGCGCCGGGATGGAGGCCGTTGGAATCGGTCACATCTACCTTTCGGAACTCCTGTGGATACGATTCGCAGGACATTTGAACCCCCTCAGTGAGGTGTCAGGCATGGCCATTGACAATGATTATACATTCGGCAAGTTGAAAGCGGCAACGCAGCCGCCGAACTTGATTGAAATCCAGACGAAGTCGTTTGCGGACTTCTTGCAGTCTGACGTTGCGGCGAGCAAGCGTCAAAACAAGGGTCTCCAGGCGATTTTCAAAGAAGTGTTTCCCGTGGTGAGCAAGGATGGGCGTTTCACGCTCGACTTCGTGCGCTACAACCTGGAAACGCCTCGCAAGACCGCTTTTGAAGCCCTCCGTGATGGCGAAACCTTCTCGGCACCGTTGCACGCGACCTTCCGTTTGAAGGACGGCGACGAAATCCGCGAAGATGACGTTTTCATGGGCGACATCCCCTTGATGACCCGCGATGGTGCATTCATCATCAACGGCGCAGAGCGCGTGATTGTGTCGCAGTTGCACCGTAGCCCGGGCGTTTGCTCTGAAAAGACGCCGCACGCAAACGGTCGTGATTTGCACTCTGTGCGCATTATTCCGGACCACGGCTCCTGGATTGAAATCCAGTTTGACGCTTCGGATATCATGTGGGTCTACTTGGATCGTCGTCGTCGCACGCGCAAGTTCTACGTGACGACCTTCCTCCGTACGCTCGGTTATAGCACGGACGAATCCATTCTCAATCTCTACTACACCTTCCACACGATCTCGACGGCAGACCGTTGGCCGGAAGATGAACTCGCTTCCTTCGTGATGAAGGACGACCTCATTGATATCAGCTCTGGTACGGTGTTGGCACGTCGCTATGACCCCGTCACCTCGGCATTGGTTGAAAAGGCAGCAAAGGCCGGCTTGCCGATGTTTGACGTGGTGGACACCTCTTTCGACAAGGGCCTCTTGCTCAAGACGTTGAAGAGCGATCCGACGCACAGCGAAGAAGAAGCCGTGCGTGACATCTACCACCGTTTGCGTCCGGGCGATCCCGTGACGGATGCAAATGCACGCTCCTATGTGCGTTCTCAGTTCTTCGATGCTCGTCGTTATGACCTCGGCTACGTGGGTCGTTACAAGGTCAATCAGCGTTTGAACCTGATGGACAAGGTTGACCTGAAGCTCCGCGTGCTCTCCGAAGACGGCGTGGAAGTGGTGGAAGCACTCCGCCTCTTGCTCAACATCACCGCTGGCCGTGAAAACGTGGACGATATCGACCACCTCGGTAATCGTCGCATCCGCACGACGGGTGAATTGCTTGAAAACGCCTGCCGCACGGGCCTTACCCGTACGGAACGTTTGATCCGTGAGCGCATGAGCTCCTTCGACAACTCTCAGAACGGCGGCGTGCTTTCGCCGGTGCGTTTGGTGACCTCGAAGAGCCTCTCGGCAATGATCCAGGACTTCTTCGGCCGCAGCCAGTTGAGCCAGTTCATGGACATGACCAACCCGCTTTCGGCTCTTGCTCACAAGCGTCGTCTCTCTGCATTGGGTCCTGGCGGTCTCTCCCGTGAACGTGCTGGCTTCGAAGTCCGCGACGTTCACCCGACCCACTACGGCCGTATCTGCCCGATTGAAACGCCTGAAGGTCCGAACATCGGTTTGATCTCCTCGCTCGGCATCTACGCGCGCATTAATAAGTATGGTTTCATTGAAACGCCCTATCGCGTTGTTAAGGGCGGCCAAGTCACCACGGAAATCGTCTACATTGACGCGGACGAAGAAGAGAAGTATGTGATCGCGCAGGCAAACGCTCCGCTCGACGCAGAATCTCGCTTCAAGAACCCAATCGTCAAGGTGCGTTGCCGTGGCGAATTCATGACGGCTGCACCGGAAGACATCGACCTCATGGACGTCAGCCCGATGCAGGTGATCTCCATCGCTGCAGGTTTGATTCCCTTCCTTGAACACGACGACGCAAACCGTGCACTCATGGGTGCAAACATGATGCGTCAGGGTGTGCCGTTGATGCGCACCGAACGTCCGCGCGTGGGCACTGGCCTCGAAGGCATCGCCGCAGCAGACAGCTGCGTCACGGTGTTGGCTGAAGAAGACGGCATCGTGGCCTACGTTTCGGCTACGGAAATCATCGTCTCGAAGGATGGCAAGTACAACCAGAAGGTCCGCAAGGGCGAAAAGGTTTCTGGCTGCCGTCGTTATGTGCTTGAAAAGTTCCGCCGCTCCAATGCGGGTACCTGCGTGAACCAGAAGCCGATCGTCAAGCTCGGCCAGGAAGTCAAGAAGGGCCAGACGCTCGCAGACGGTCCTGCCACCGACTCTGGTAAGCTCGCACTCGGTAAGAACCTGCTCGTGGCCTTCATGCCGTGGCGCGGTTTCAACTTCGAAGACGCTATCCTTATTAATGAACGCTGCGTGAAGAATGATACCTTCACCTCCATTCACATTAAGGACTTCGAATGCGGCGCTCGTGACACCAAGCTCGGCCCCGAAGAAATCACCCGCGACATCCCCAATGTCGGCGAAGACATGCTGCGTAACCTCGGTTTCGACGGCGTCGTTCGCGTGGGTGCAGAAGTGAAGCCTGGCGACATTTTGGTCGGTAAGATTACGCCGAAGAGCGAAACCGAACTCACGCCTGAAGAACGCCTCCTGCGCGCCATCTTCGCCGAAAAGGCAGCAGATGTCCGCGACACCTCCCTCAAGGTCCCGCCGGGAACGAAGGGTATCGTGATGGACGTCCGCGTGACCAACGCAGACGCTGGCGCAGCCCTCAAGGCTAAGAAGAATGCCAAGGCTGCCAAGGGCACCCTCATGGATGATGGCGAAGAAGCGCTCTCCTACTTGGAAGACTCTGCAATGCCCATCAACACCGCCGAAGTGGAAGCACGTCGCGTGGAAGACATCCGCAAGCGTCGTGAAGCGGCCATCTTCGACGATATGGCAAAGACCTTCGAAGAACCCCTGTTGAACACCAAGTTGCCGGTGGACATCCGCGACCTCAATGGCGAAATCGTCATCCCGAGAAACCGCAAGATCACCAAGAGCCACTTGCTCAAGCTCGCCGAAGCACATGATCGTCTCCAGACCATCATCGAACTTCCCGAAATTCAGACCATTATTCAGGACGCCAAGAATCTCTTCATCCCGCGCTTCGCCGAACTCGATATGATCGGCATCGAAGGCCTCGGTGAAGATGGTTTGATGGACGAAGATCGCGTCGTCAAGCAGGTGCGCGTCTTCATCGCTGAAAAGAAGAACCTCTCTGTGGGTGACAAGCTCGCAGGTCGTCACGGTAACAAGGGTGTCGTCTCCCGTATTCTCCCGGACTGCGACATGCCGTTCTTGCCCGATGGTCGCTCGGTCGACATCGTGTTGAACCCCCTCGGCGTGCCTTCTCGTATGAACCTCGGCCAGCTCTTTGAAACCGTTCTCGGTGGTGCTTGCTCGGAACTCGACATGCACGTCAAGACGCCGGTATTCGATGGTTGCCAGGAAAGCGAAATCGACGAACTGCTCAAGAAGGCTCGTCAGCACCAAGAAGACGCTGCAGCACCTGGCTCTGTGCCGTGGATCAGCGCCGATGGTAAGACGCAGCTCTTTGACGGTTTGACGGGTGAACCCTTCAGCCAGCGCGTGGTTGTCGGCACGATTTACATGCTCAAGCTCCACCACTTGGTCACCGATAAGATTCACGCTCGCGCCACTGGCCCCTACTCGTTGGTCACGCAGCAGCCGCTCGGCGGTAAGGCTCAGGCTGGCGGTCAGCGTATGGGCGAAATGGAAGTGTGGGCACTCGAAGCTTACGGTGTGGCTTACGCACTTCAGGAATTGCTCACGGTCAAGTCCGACGACGTCACTGGCCGTACACGCATTTACGAAACCATCGTCAAGGGTACCAACACGCTCGAAGCCGGCACGCCGGAATCGTTTGCCGTGCTCCGCAGCGAATTGCGCGGTCTCTGCCTGGACATGAAACTCCTCGGCGGCCCTGCGCAGGAACAAGCCGAAAGCGTCCCCGCTGAAGCTGTTGCGCCTGCTACCACCCCTTCTTTGTCTTACTAATTGATCCGGAGGATTCTACATGGCCAATTATGCCACATCTAAGGATATTTTCAATCTTTCGGCAAGCGCGCAATACGATGCCGTAAGCATCGCGCTCGCTTCCCCCGACACCATTCGCGAATGGTCGTACGGTGAGGTGAAGAATCCCGAAACGATTAACTACCGCACGTACCGTCCGGAACGTGACGGTCTTTTCTGCGAACGCATTTTCGGTCCTACCAAGGACTGGGAATGCTCCTGCGGAAAGTACAAGCGTATTAAGCACAAGGGCATCATCTGCGACCGTTGCGGCGTGGAAGTGACACAGGCTCGTGTCCGCCGTGAACGCATGGGTCACATTGAGCTCGCAGTGCCGGTTAGCCACATTTGGTTCTTTAAGTGCAATCCGAGCCGCATCGGTGCGATGTTGGACCTTCCCTCCTCCGTGTTGGAACGCGTCCTCTATTACGAAGACTACCTCGTGACCGACCCGGGCGAAACCCCGCTCAAGGAACACCAGCTCTTGACCGAAGCTGAATACAACGACGCCATTGATAAATACGGCGCCGATGCATTCGAAGCTGGCATGGGCGCAAGCGTGATTCGCACCTGCCTCCGTCGCCTTGATTTGGACGAAATCAAGACCCGTTTGGAAGAAGAAATCGAAAACACGCGCTCCAAGCAGAACCGCAAGAAAATCACGAAGCGCATGAAGATCGTGGAAGGCTTCCGCCTCTCTGGTGCAAAGCCCGAATGGATGATCCTTGAAGTGCTTCCCGTGATTCCGCCGGAACTCCGTCCGCTCGTGCCGTTGGAAGGTGGCCGCTTCGCGACCTCCGACTTGAACGACCTCTATCGTCGTGTAATCAACCGTAACAACCGTCTGAAGAACCTGCTCCAGCTCAAGACGCCGGATGTCATCATCCGTAACGAAAAGCGCATGTTGCAGGAAGCCGTGGACGCGGTCTTTGACAATGGTCGCCATGGTCGTCCCGTGGCTGGCGCAGGTGGTCGCGCACTCAAGTCCCTCAGCGACATGCTCAAGGGTAAGACTGGCCGTTTCCGTCAGAACTTGCTCGGTAAGCGTGTGGACTACTCTGGTCGTTCTGTGATCGTGGTCGGCCCGCACCTCAAGCTGCACCAGTGCGGCTTGCCGAAGAAGATGGCACTCACCTTGTTCGAACCCTTCATCATCCGTCGCTTGAAAGAGCTCGGTCTCTGCCACACGGTGCGCACGGCCAAGAAGATGATCGAACAGCAGAAGCCCGAAGTGTGGGACATCCTCGAAGAAGTCACCCGTGGCAAGACCGTGATGTTGAACCGCGCTCCGACGCTTCACCGTCTCTCCATTCAGTCGTTCGAGCCCGTGCTCATTGAAGGTGAAGCAATCCGTCTCCACCCGATGGTGTGTACGCCCTTCAACGCAGACTTCGACGGTGACCAGATGGCAGTGCACGTCCCCCTCTCGGTGGAAGCACAGCTCGAAAGCCGTCTCTTGATGCTCTCGACGAACTCCATCTTCTCCCCTGCCAGCGGTGACTCCAACAAGACGCCTACGCAGGATATCGCGCTCGGTTGCTACTTCCTCACGGCGCCTTCGCAGGCTGATAAGAATGCGAATAAGGCTTTGGGCAAGAAGGCAACTCCGGACCCGATCAATGACCGCCTCCCGCTCTTCGGTTCTACCGATGAAGTGATGCTGGCCTTCAATGATGGCGCACTCTCCGTACACGATCGTATTTGGTTCCGCAATCCTGACTACGGCATGCCGGACCGCAAGAACGGTAATCCCGATGCTAAGATCATCGTGACCACCGTGGGTCGTGTGATCTTCAACGAAGTGTGGCCTGAAGAAATGGGCTTCTGGAATGACAAGGTCACCAAGTCCACGCTCGGCAAGTTGATTCTCGCCTGCCACCAGGCTGTGGGTCACAACCGCACCATCGCAATGCTTGACCAGCTCAAGGCGCTCGGCTTTGAATGGGCATGTCAGTCTGGTGCGTCCATGGGTATCAAGGACATGATCCACCCGGCCGACAAGGATAAGATCATCGAATCTTCCGAAAAGGAAGTGCAGAAGGTCCAGAAGCAGTTCGGCCAAGGTGTCATCACCGAAGCAGAACGTAAGGGTAAGATTACCGACATCTGGTCGTCCGCTACCGAACGCATCGCAGACTCGCTCTACAAGACCATTGAGCAGAACATCTCGCCTGATAACGCGAAGCCCACCGACATCAACCCGATTTACATGATGGCGGACTCTAAGGCTCGTGGTTCTCGTACGCAGATTCGTCAGCTCGCAGGTATGCGTGGTTTGATGGCTAAGCCGAACGGTGAAATTATCGAAACGCCGATTACCGCCTCCTTCCGTGAAGGTCTCTCGGTGCTCGAATACTTCATTTCGTCTCACGGTGCTCGTAAGGGTCTCGCAGATACCGCATTGAAGACGGCAGACGCAGGTTACATGACCCGTAAGCTCGTCGACGTGGCGCAGGACGTGATCATTACGCGTCAGGACTGCAATACGATGTCTGGTATCGAAGTGGAAGCCGTGATTGAAGGTACCGATGTGAAGTTGCCGCTCTCCAAGCGCATCATCGGCCGTACGGCACTCCATGAAATCCGTCACCCGCGCACTGGTGAAGTGATCGTTCCTGAAAACGAAGAAATCACTGAAGCCCTCGCAAAGGCTGTCGAAGACGCAGAAATTGAAAAGGTGTGGATCCGTTCCGGCCTCACGTGCGCTTGCAAGCATGGTATGTGCGCCAAGTGCTACGGCCGCGACCTCTCCACCGGCAAGACTGTGGAAATCGGTACGGCTGTCGGTATTATCGCAGCACAGTCCATCGGTGAACCTGGTACGCAGTTGACGATGCGTACGTTCCACGTCGGTGGTACCGCTTCGACGATCGCTGAAGCTTCCGAAATCGTCCTCAAGCGCGAAGGTATCGTCCGTTATCGTGGCTTGCGTACGGTTAAGACCGATGCTGGCGACATCATCGTTCTCAACAAGAACGGCTCGATTGCCATCACCGACGAAGAAAACGTCGAATTCGAAACCTATCCTATCCAGATGGGCGCAACGCTCTTCGCAGAGGACAACAGCAAGGTTACCGCCGGCACCAAGCTCGCCGAATGGGACCCGCACTCTGTGCCGATCATCACCGATGCATCCGGTTTGATCGTTGAAGAAGACTTCGAAGAAGGCATCACGGTCAACACCGAAATTGACGAAGCCTCCGGTACGCGCAAGCGCATCATCATGGATGCTCGTTCCAACCTCTATCCGCGTATCCTCATCAAGCAGTTGCCTGAAGGTGTGACGGAAGTCACCCCGAACGAAATTGCTAAGCTCCCGACGCTCGGTGTCTACTCCATCCCTGCTGGCGCAAATGTGTTGGTGGCAGATGGCGACATCGTGAAGGCTGGTGATGCGCTCGCAAAGACCCCTCGCGGTGAAAACAAGACCCGCGACATTACCGGTGGTTTGCCGCGCGTGGCAGAACTCTTCGAAGCTCGCACGCCCAAGGACGTGGCAGAGATCTCCGAAATTGACGGCGTGGTGGACTTCGGCGAAAATGAACGTGGCAAGCGCGTCTTGATCGTCAAGGACGAGGCAACCGGTTTGACCGAAAAGCACCTCATCCCGATGGCGAAGCAGATCGTTGTCTTCAAGGGCGACCAAGTCAAGCGTGGTCAGCAGCTCACGGAAGGCTCCATCTCGCCTCAGGAAATCTTGCGCGTCTGCGGTGCGCCTGAACTCCAGAAGTACTTGGTCAACGAAGTGCAGCAGGTCTACCGTCTGCAGGAAGTGCAGATTAACGACAAGCACATCGAAATCATCATCCGCCAGATGCTCCGCAAGGTTCGCATCGACAATCCTGGCGACACGGACTTCCTCTATGGTGAACAGGTCTCGCACCACATCTTCAAGGAAGTCAATGACCGCATGGCGGAAGAAGGCCGTCGTCCTGCTGAAGGTAAGCCCGCGCTCCTCGGTATCACCAAGGCCTCTCTCGAAACCGACTCCTTCATCTCGGCAGCCTCCTTCCAGGACACCACGCGCGTCTTGACGGAAGCCTCCACGATGGGTCGCGTCGACGAACTCCGTGGCTTCAAGGAAAATGTCATCCTCGGTCACTTGATCCCTGGCGGTACCGGCTTCCCGATGCACCGTTATGTCAAGTTGCTCACGCTCGGTGAACCGATTTCCCAGGAAGAAATGGATAGCGTCTACGGTAAGAAGGACGAAAATGGTATCCCCACCGACTCCATTGACATCCCCGAAGAAGAACGTGGTGATGATCCGGATGCGCTCGCTGACTTGATCGCCCCTGGCGAATTGGCAATGGGTATTGAGCAGTCGATTGACGCAGAAGATCCCAATGACTACGAAAGCATCCAGAACATCTACGATGACTCGGATGCAGACGATGTGATGTAAGCGAAACGCTTCATCCTACAAACGAACGGGTGTTCCTTAAGGAGCGCCCGTTCGTTTTTTCTTAATCACACGCACCTATTTCTTCCCAAAGCCACGCTACACTTCCCGAACACCTCACACTTAAAATACATCTAACGCCTCAAGGACGCATGCTCTAATCCCAAGCTTTCACTACTTCGCCCCTTTGTACGACTTTCTAAACTTTTCTAAAAAGATTTAAACGTGCCCTAACAAAAATTGTGCGATTTAAAATTTGCACGAATCGGACGGGTAATCTACCGATGTGACAAGACGCATTCTCTAAGCGCATTTACGCGGTTTCACCCCTTGAAAACCATCACTATTGCGTGCGATAAAGAGGCGGTTTTGATAAAATATCCGTCAATCTTCGGAGGACGAAATGGTCACATTTATCAGTGGTGTTGATACAGATGCGGGCAAGAGCATCGCAACCGGGTGGTGGGCGCAACAGCTCATGGCTTCTGGGAAGCGTGTAATTACCCAAAAACTGGTGCAGACTGGTAATCGCGATCTTTCCGAAGATATCTTGCGTCATCGCGAGATGATGGGTCTTCCCCTCCTCCCTGAAGATGAGGCTCGGCTAACCATGCCAGAGATTTACACCTATCCGTGTTCTCCCCATCTGGCGGCACGGTTGGACAACCGCCCCATTAATCTCGACAAAATTACCGCCGCCACCGCCGAACTGAATGCGCGCTATGACGAAGTCCTCTTGGAAGGTGCAGGCGGCTTAATGGTCCCCTTGAGCGACACCTTGCTCACCCTTGACTATGTCCAAGCGCAGGGTTACCCGATGATTTTCGTCACAGGTGGCATTTTGGGCTCCATTAGCCACACCTTGCTTGCCTTTGAGGCCCTTGAACGTCGCGATATCCGCCTCACACACGTCCTTTACAACCGCCATCCTGGCCGCAAGAATCGCATCATTGACGATGAGTCCTGTGCCTTTTTGCAACGTGAAGCGGCGCGTCGTTTCCCCACTGCCGAGTGGCTTGAACTCCCCATTTTAGATCTTCCCCATGCGTCCTGTCCGTAACACCTTTCCTGTCAACCTCTTACTCGAAGCACACACCGTCCTTGTGGTCGGTGGTGGGCGTGTCGGCTTGCGTAAGACGCATGCCCTCCTTGAGGCGGGAGCTCGGGTGCGATTGGTCTGCCCCGAGGCATTACCCGAATTTGACGCCCTCCCTATTGAACGCATTGCACGCGTCTTCCAAGCGGAAGATTTGGAGGGGTGTACCCTTGTGATTGCGTGTACCGATGCGAAGGTGGTGAATCGATCGGTCTTAGAAGCGGCACGTGCGGCAAAGATTCCGTGTTGTTGCGCAGATGGGAATTGGGCCGATGGTGACTTTATCGTGCCGGCGACCCTCCGCACCAACGATTTACTGTTGAGCATCTCCACCAATGGCCGTAGCTGTCGCACTGCGAAAGAGGTCAAAGACTCCCTCGCACGCCGCTTGACACGTTGCTCGCCAGGGATTCTCTTTATCCACGGAATTGACACTGCGATTCCCTTACCTCCCCCTGCGGTGCTCTCCGACAAACTCTCCTTCCTTTCGGGACTTTACGGGTGGGCCTTCCTGACCACGTGCAACCGCACCGAATTCATCGCCTGGGCCGCCCCTGAACTCATTGAGAGTGGGTTGCTACAGCACGCCTTTCACTTGCCAACGGGCGCCTACACCTACAGTGGCGCCGACGCACTGCGTCACCTCACCTACGTCTTAGCGGGATTAAAGGCTCGCATGATTGGCGAGTTTCACATCGTTGGACAGGTGCGTGATGCGATGGAAGCAGCACGCGATGCGGGCTGGGCCAATGGTCAACTTTTGCGCGCTTATGCTGAAGCATTACAAGATGCCCAAACCATCCGCACGGCGATTGCCCCCCACATCCCGCAGGTGGAGGTGGAAGAATTGGCACTCGAAGGCGCCACAGGACGCATTGTTATCGCTGGCACAGGAAGCCTCGGACGAGCAGCCCTTGAGAAAGCGCGCGCCATGGGCCTTGAGGTTACGATGCTCTACCACCGCCATCCGATTGATGGCGTGCCCTGTTTGCCCCTGTCGCAATGGCAAACGGCCCTCTCTGGCGCGACGCGTTTCATCTCTGCGCTCACCGTGACCCAACCCTGTTTTGACGCCGAAGCGCTCGGCATTCCCGCCTATGACCTCGGCGCCCCACGCAATATCACCGGGGAAAACGTGCGCGATTTGGATGCATTACGCGGCGATTACTTGGCACGAACGGGAGCTATTGAGACCATTTTACGCATTGCAGATGCCACTTATGCGGAGATTCCCCGTGACTAATCGCACGTTTATTGTCGGTGCACGCGACTCTAAATTATCGGTGCTCCAGGCCCAAACCGCACTTGATCGCATCCATGAACAAACCGGATGGCGCTTTGAATTGCGCCCCTTCTCCTCCCCTGGCGATCGAGACCAAACCACCGATTTACGTCAAACCCCTGGTAATTTCTTCACCAAAGACCTTGACGATGCCCTCATCGCGGGCACCATTGACTGCGCCATTCACTCGGCTAAGGATTTGCCACCGGAAGGTTTACCCCCAGAATTGGACTGGTTTTGGTTGCCTTGGCGTGAGGACCCGCGCGATGCCTTAGTCTTACGCGAAGGCGTCACTGAACCGAAGCGCATCGGCATCAGCAGCGGCCGACGTGAAACGTGGGCGGCAAATCGCTTCCCTACCGCCGAACGTCTCACCCTGCGAGGCACCATTCCCGCACGCTTGCAACAACTTGATGACGGCAAATATGATGCCATTGTCATTGCGGCGGCCGCCCTTCACCGTCTGAATCAAGCCCACCGCATCACCGAATACATCGCACTTGATGCGCTCACGCCACCCCCTGGGCAAGGCTATCTGGCCGTCACCTTCCGTAAGGCAGATGCATCCTTACGCGCATTGCGCAATCTTTACCTCAAAGCCGTGCGCTTTGCAGGTGCAGGTGTGGGTGATGCAGAACTCTGCACCTTGGCCGCAATGCGTGAAATTCAGGCGGCTGACTGTATCATTTATGATGCTTTGATGGATGCTGCATTACTCAATGACGTGGGGATCTCGGGCAAAGCGGTTGAGAAGATTTACGTTGGCAAACGCAGTGGTCGCCATGCATTAAAGCAGGAAGCCATCACCGCGCTCATCTGCGAACACGTCCGTCGTGGCCAACGTGTATTGCGCCTTAAAGGCGGCGACCCGGGAATGTTCGGCCGACTCACCGAAGAGACCGATGCCCTCGCCGCAGATTATCTCCCCTTCCGCGTCTTTCCTGGTGTCAGTGCGCTCAATGTCGCGACCACCTCCACGGGACTCTTACTCACGCGACGCGGAGAAGCGCGCGGCTTCCAGGTTGCCACGCCACGTAGCACGGGAAAAGAGATGCCGCACGTGTGGTTTATGGCCCTGAGCATGGCGACCGAATTGGCGAAAGACTACCCGCCCGAAACGCCCTATGCCATTGTCTATGATGCCGGCTCTATCGCGCAAACCATTGTACGAGGCACTGCGGGTGAACTTGCACAACAGGCCCCCCTCGCGATTGACCGCCCAGGCCTCCTCCTCTTCGGCGACTTTACCACACGTGAGTTTCCGCTCAATGGCGCCTTTGCAGGACGCAAAATTTGGATTACTGGAAGCGATAGCATCACGCAGAAGGCGCGTCTTGCCGTGATCGATCACGGCGGCATCCCCGTTGCCTCCCCCCTCGTGCGCTTTGAACCCTGTGCCACCGTCAAGATTCGCCCGAGTAAAGCCTACAATCTGCTCATCGTCACCTCGCCAACAGCAGCCCGCATGTTGATGGCACAGATGACGAGTCCGATTCAATTCTTGCCGAAAAAGATTGCCGTGACCGGCCCTGCGACCGCAGAAGCCGTGCGTTTCTTAAACACCGACCTCATCATGCCCGAACGCGACTTTAGCGCCAAAGGATTACTTGCCGCCCTACCAGAAGATCTTAACGGCATGAAAATCCTCCGCATCCGTAGCGAAGAAGCGGGCAGCGCCCTCGCAGAGGCGTTGAAGCAACGCGGCGCAAAGGTCAAAGATTTGCCAATTTATCGTACCCTCTCCTGTCCCACCACCGAACCGCCACCACACGATGCAGTCTTCCTTGCCTCCTCCAGTGCGGCACGGGCGTGGTTGGACTCCACGACAGATCACACCAAAGAGGTCATTGCCATGGGCTTGCCCACCGCCACAGTCTTGCGAAAGGCGGGCATTGAACCCGCGGTCATCGCACCCGTACAAACCGTGGATGAAGCACTCTTTGCCTATGCTGTGAGGTGTTGTCATGGCTGAACCCATTGCCGCATTAGCCACTGCGCCAGGCATGGGTGGCGTCGCTGTGATTCGTTTGAGCGGTGACACCGTCTATGCCATCGCGGACCAACTCACCCGATTGAGCACACCCCCCTCCCAACGCGCCCCCGGCACCTTCGCCTATGCCTCACTCTATGATGCAGAAGGCGCCCAACTCGATGATGCGATCCTCCTCTTTTTCCGCGCTCCTCACAGTTATACGGGTGAGGACACTATTGAGCTCCATGTCCATGGTGGTAAAATTGTGCCGCAGCGTGTCTTAGAGCGCCTCTGGGAGCTTGGTGCACGTCCGGCCCAACCTGGCGAATTTACCAAACGCGCCTTCTTGAATGGGCGCATGGATTTGACGCAGGCAGAAGCTGTAGCTGACATTATCGCCGCACGAAGCCCACGTGCCGAACGTGCCGCTCGCGCCAATCTGCAAGGACGCCTCGGCGCCGCACTCGCGCCACTTTATGAGGACACCCTTGCGCATTCCGTGCAGGTAGAGCACCTCTTGGATTTTGATGAGGGCGAACTCCCCGACGATTTCTTCCGTGACGCCGCCGACCGTTTGGCTGAATTGGCCCAACGCACAAAAGCATTGCTCTCCACTTGGCACGAAAGTCGCTTGATGCGAGATGGCGCACTGGTCGTCATCGCAGGAAAGCCCAATGCCGGCAAATCCACCCTGCTCAATCTCTTGCTCGGGTATGAACGCGCCATCGTGAGCGGAGAAGCGGGCACCACGCGTGACTCCATCGAAGAAACCTTCTTATTGGACGGCGTCCCTGTGCGCTTAACCGATACCGCAGGGTTGCGTGATGCGCCAGGAGCTGTTGAACGTGAGGGTGTGGCCCGTGCCAAAGCCCTCTTAGAGCAGGCCGATGCGGTGCTCTACTTGACCGCTCGTGAGGCCGATGACACCCCACCTGAGGGTGCGATTGTAATCCACACCAAGACCGACCTCTCCCCCGCACCCGAAGGTGCACTGGCGATTTCTGCCCAAGGCGCTCCTGAAGCGGCACGACAAACGGTCTGTGATGCATTGCGCCGCGCCCTCCAACTTAGCGGAAATGAAACCGCACATGCGACGTTGGCAAATGAACGTCAGTACGCATTGCTCACGACCGCAGACAAAGCACTCCGCGAAGCCATCCAAGCCTTTAATCAAGGCGATATCGGTTACGTGCCCGCCGCGCAACAACTCCGCGCAGCCGCCGAAGCCCTTGGCGACATTCTTGGCCGCACCTATGCCGATGACCTCCTGGATCGCGTCTTCTCAACCTTCTGCGTCGGCAAATAGTCCCATTCTGCACAACTCACTCATCTCGCGCTGCGCAGGGAAGCAATCCTACTCACATCCCATAAAAGATTAAAAAGAGCATGTCAGTGTTGTCAAAACATTGATATTGCGCTATTTTAGAGTCGTGAATTCTAAAGTAGACTTTCAATATGCGAAGAAACGATTCTGATAGATTTGTTTTAGAATCGTAAATTTTAAATGGGCGTTTTCTTGTAATGCGCAAGGCCTGCGATCCATACATTCAAAATTTATCGTGACTATGATGTCGCCACATTCCCAACGCACAGGGCGGTTTTCAGCATTGTAGTTGACTGACCACACGCCAGTTGATGTTTTAATCAGCGTCTGGTTACCATCAGCATCATACTGTGGAATCAAATCTCCAAGCGTTGCACTGAAAACTTGCTTCCGCCTGGTTAATAGACAATTATTCTGCTCCCGAATTGTGTTAGTCATACATTTTTATCCTCTTTGACCTCAAAAACTAATTTATTATTGAAATCTCTAGCAGAAGACTTGCATATGAAATACATGACTCCTAAAAACAATATAGGAAGTATTATAAAAGGAATTATAGGCAAATGAATTATAGAAAAATATGTGATTAGAGCTTCTGATATGAACACAGGGCAAAATGGAATACTTGCCAGTAGGTAATTTCCCCAACCTGGAAAAAAGGTGATAGTGATAGCGGAAGCTATCATCCATAAAACAGAAACCCATATAGGAAATAAAACAATCGCAACACGACAATCAAATTTCAGTATAGTTTGAAATGGACATGTAGGGGAATAAATACTTGTATATGCCACCAATTCTTGTATATGCCAATATAAAATATAATACCAATACGATGGGAGTTTCAAGGTTACAACAAACAATGAGTATGGGGCAACACTACTAAGAGTAAAAAATATAAACACCCCATAGAATTTAGAACTACGAAGTGCTTTTAAAAAAGCGCCTGAATAAATTGAATAAACTGCCAAAATAAAAACTGGCAAATTAACTAAAACTAGCAAAGTTTGACCAATTACATCGCACATTTGCATGTCCAACATCACCTTTCATTATCTATTATTATGGGACGTCTCATATAATATCGCTCCACGAATGAAGGCTCATAATTGGGATAGCACAGATCCAATTTTTCTGCACATTTGTAGGGAATAACATCGTTAATAAAGTGATTGACAACATTGTCCCAATTAGACGGAGACTCCCATTCACTAGGAGAAAATGTATCAGCAGTTCCTGCAGTAGGAATTGATGTTACAATTTTTCCACATTCATCATAAATACATTGATTTCCTGCACCCGAACTAACAGCCATTCTTAATTCATAAACGCCACCAGGATGAAAATCTTGGTCTGCGTTAGAAAATTTCCAAATCGCAGGATCTGGACTATCATACTTTCCCGCAATACACTTCAATTCTTTAGGACAAGGCAGTAATTCCTTTGTCCATTCTAAATTTTCATTTTGAGCAAACCATTTCTCAAACCATTTCAACAACAACTCACAAAATGTTTCTTTTATACTTGGAGGTTGACTGACGTTAGGAGTAAAAATAATTGAATTAATTGGCGACAACGGAGATCCCAAAACAAGTCCTAATACATCATATCTAAATGGATAATTTTTAACAAACGAGTACTCAAGTAAAAGGTCTTCTACTGAATCTCTACTTGCCCACCTACCATCGTTGGGATTATAATGACGATAGTTGTAATACACCAATCCCAAAGTGTCGTCGTGGTGTTCGGAGGAAAAACGGAAGGGGTTATCGGTGGTGAAGGTATTGTCCGTGATTGCGGAGGCAGAGATGGCACGGGTAACGGCGCCGAAGGGGGCGTAGTCGTAGTGTGCAGCAATGCCATTGCGCGTC
>JAFYWN010000012.1 GCA_017558005.1 Kiritimatiellia bacterium
ACTAACATCAAAAGCAGTCGAAAATCTCCAAGAGAAACTCGTTAACTATCCAAGACCTACACAACTCAAACAGAAGGTGGCAGCATGAAGATTTTTAACCTTTTTCCAATATCCCCCCGCGATTTAACTTGCATTCCAGTGATTAAGAAGTGACGAAAATGAATGCAACTCCGCTGATATTGCCCCAAAAAATTCTGCAGGTGCTCCCTCAAAAATAGCTAAATTATTGATAACTCAAAAAGTTTTCAACAGGCGAAAAATCGATGAAAAAAGTGACAAACCTGCGCACAGGATTTTAACCCCGAATTTCACGAATTTACACGAATTTTAGAAACCACGAAAGACGCGAAATACTCGAAAAAAGCAGCGTATGCAAAGGACTGCATGTATTTTAACGCAAGAACGCTATCTCTTGTTCCGTCGCGCAACTCGGCGCTATGAGAAACCTTGCTACGCAAGCTTTCTCCCGAGTATGCCGACGGAACGCTCACGATTCTTGGCTACCGCAGCGCAGGACGATGTGTGCAAAGGACTGCATGTATTTTCAACGCAAGAACGCTAATCTTACAAATCCGCTCAACTCGGCGCGAGGAGTGTTCTGCTACGCATTCCACTCCCCGAGTATGACGGATTTGCGCTACGCGAAGCATGTAAAGGACTGCCAGCGTGCGCTTTGCTCTCCACGGAGGATGCGTTGGCTTTTCGTGGGCGAAGCCTAGTGTTACGAAAAGCTCAACTCATCTCCTCGTGTTTTTAGTGTTAAAAATAAGCGTTCCGTCGGCATACTCGGAGGATATGCGCTCGAGCACGAAGTGCTGGGAAAAAAGCTTGCACAGCAAGGTTTTTCATAGCGCCGAGTTGCGCGACGGAAAAAGACCTCGCGTAGTTCGCGGAAAATCCACATGCTGTCCTTAGAGGGCGAGCAGTAATCGTGGGGCGCTGAAAGCGCCATCGCGCCGCGATTAGCTGCTGTGCGCATCGCGTGGCTCGCGGAAAACCAACAGGGCGCATCGCGCCGTTAACCGCACCGTAGGTGCGTAAAAGATATGCTATAATGTGTGCGTTACCTTTTCGACCGTGAAGACCTTAAAGACCCGTAAGCCTACCTATTTGTAGGAGAAAGTGTAAAAAATGTCATCTTTGACAACGCTTGATAACACGCAAGTCCGTGTGTTACGTTTTGCCCGTCGTTTGCTTTGCTTGCCCCTTCCCGAAGGTTTTGTGCCACCGGTGAAGGCTGATGCGCTCTCCGCATTGTCCACGCGCGTGGGGGATATTTTGGGCATTGAGCAACTCACCCCCAGGTTGGTCCGCTTGGGCTGTGCGCAGTGGATGATGGTCTTTTTCCATGGGCCAGAACGGTTGCATCGGCTCGCCACTTATGAGGCGGGCCAACCCCGCACCCTCTCCTACTCTCCTCGCGAGATGGCGATGGTGGTCGTTGATGGCCGACATCGTTTGATGTATGTCTCACTCTCCCACGCTCAAAAGTCTTTACGGTATCTGCTTTCTGCCTTCAATGGCACGCTCTTTCCAGGGCGTCCACTCGCTACGCCCTTTGAATCTTTATGGTTTGATTTGGGTATCTTACCTGCCTTACAATTAGCCGATCGTCATCCTCAGGGGGATGGCTTACCGTGGCAACACCTCTCCTTAAAATCGGTCGCCTCACAGGAACCCGGCAGGGATCTGGCGTGGATGACAAAGAAGTGGGGGCGAGATGGCTTTGAGGAGTTGGCCCAACAGGCCTTTTCGTGGCCGCGTCATCTTTGCGAAGTGGGGTTGGCCGTGCAGGCGATAGGGGCGAAAAAGACCTTTTCGGTGCATCTCTTTCATCGAAAAGGTATGCTCCGTGCGGCGTTGGCAGCGAGCCATCTTGATGCGTTGGCGGGATTGGTCAAGCTTTGTTCTAACGATGGTGAAAACCGCATGCGGGTGGAGTGAAGGTCATGGAGATGGAGATTTACGAATTGCCGAATGTTGTCGAAGTGGTTGGCCCCACCCCTTTGCCCCAGCACCCAAGGCCCTTTGAGTGTTCCCTCACGCCGAATGGCAAGGTCTCGTGGTTCGTCAGACCGCAGGGGCGGTTGGAGGTCTTTCAGGTGGCGAATCGGGTCCGCACCCAACCGGAAGTGCACTGTGTGTTGTTGGACCTGCCGAAGGTGCCGGGCGCACTCACGCGGGTGGATCTGAGGAGTTGGGCAGAAGAGGTGGAAGGGCGTGTGGGACGGCCCTTGGTCTTGGCCAACCCCGAGGCGCGCTATCCCTGTGGGGAGGAGGCGTGTTGCCGTTGCCATCAGGGGACGCAACTCCGTGAGGCGGAGGAGCGCTTTGAGACGTTGGTCCAACGCGTGGAGTCGGCGGATGCACTCATTGACCAGGCCTTTAAACAGCTGAAGCCCAGGGATCGTAGGATGTTGCGACGGTGGGCGACCCAGGAGGACCCGGTGAAACCGCAGACGCCTATCCGCCATAAGGTGTTGGCCGCCGAGATGAAGATTCAGGAACGCCAAGTGCGGCGTATCTTGAGGAAGGCCGAGGCGGAGAACGGGGCGATCTTTGCGCAATTGAAGCAGTTGCGCACCTTCCGTTTCAAGCGTACCGGCGCCTATGAGGTGCGGTAGCGGCAGAGCCGCAGGACTGCATGTGAGTTAACACTACAAACACGAGGGGATGCGTTGAGCTTTTCGTAACACTAGGCTTCGCCCACGAAAAGCCAACGCATCTGCGAAGCATGTAAAGGACAGCCAGGGAGGATTTTTCCGCGAGCTACGCGAGGCGCACGACCGCACCACGGCGCGATGGCCTGCGGCCCCGTGGATGCTGGCTCGTGCTTTTGCGAAGCATGTAAAGGACAGCATGTGGGCGCCTGCGGCGCAGGACTGTATGTGAGTTAACACTACAAACACAAGGGGATGCGTTGAGCTTTTCGTAACACTAGGCTTCGCCCACGAAAAGCCAACGCCTCTGCGAAGCATGTAAAGGACAGCCAGTGTGGATTTTACCGCGAACTACGCGAGGTCTTTTTCCGTCGCGCCCCTCGGCGCAAGAACGATTCTGCTTTGCAGTCTCGTTCCCGAGGATGCCGACGGAACGCTCACGCAAAGCGAGGATAGGCGCAGCGCAAATCTGTCATCCTCGGGGAGCGGAATGCGCAGCATAACGCTCCTAGCGCCGAGGTGAGCAGATTTGTAAGATCTTGCGTTCTTGCGCATCCTCGTAGCACCATCCTGGCAGTTCTTTACGTGCTTCGCACGGGGACGCAAAAAAAGGACGGCGGGGCCGTCCTTTTGATTCTTTAAGCAACCTTAAAGCCGAGGGCTTGTATCTTCGCTTTAAGTTCTGGGGTGCCGTGCTTCACCTCAATCTGCGTGGCGCAGTATTGACGGCGGTAGGGATAGGTGCGACGTTGGGTCGCGAAGCGACGGATACGTTGCTGTTGGGGTAAGTGGAAGACATCCATGAAGTTCAGGTGGTCGGCCACAATCATTGAGAGTTTTTGGGTGATGTACCACAGCACCTCTTCATCGGTCTTGCCGTGGGCATCAATCTCCATCTTCGGATGGATCGGTGGCGGCAGGATGGGTTCAATCGAGGGCGATTTACCGAGGAAGGTGCAGAGGGCATGGTAGACGGCAATCGTACCATTTACCTTGCCTTCATAGGAGTGACCTGCCAAGTGGGGCGTAGCCAAGAAGGCCAGGTCGGCCAATTCGGGGTTGAAGTCGGGTTCATTTTCCCACACATCGATGAGGACATCGCTGAGGGAACCTTCTCGCAAAGCGGCGATGAGGGCATCGGTGTCGCAGACTGCACCGCGGGCCATGTTGATGAGCACAGCGCCATACTTGGCCTGTTTCAGCGTTTCGGCATTCAACATGTGCCAGGTGGCGTAGTCGCCATCGCGTGTCAGGGGAACAAAGGGAATGATGTAGTCGGCTTCAGCCAAGACTTCGCTCAACTTCATGAAGCTCTGCGCTTCTAAGTCGTAGGCATTGCTTTGGCGAGGCGGGTCGCAACACAACACGCGCATGCCAATGCCTTCGCAACGTGAACGCACCATGGAGCCAATCCAACCCACGCCAATCAGGGCAACCGTTTCTTCCGCGAGTTTACGGCGACGGGTGTGGGCGTATTCCAATAGCGCAGCAATGCAGTAGTCTGCCACGCTCTCGCCATTCGCACGAGGGGCATTGACCCAACGAATCCCCTGGCGATCTAACCACGAGACGTCTACGTGGTCCGTGCCCGTAACCGCCGTACCAATGAAGCGCACCGAGGATCCTTCCAATAGTTCGGGTCCAATGCGGGTATCGCGCACCATTAAGACATCGGCATCTTTGAGTTGCTCAGCTGTTAAACGAGATCCGTCTACCAAGGTTACCTTGCCCAACGTACCAAAGAGTGTACGTCCGAGCGGCATATTCGTGTCACAAACAATTTTCATATTAACCTTTAATCAAAGGAATCAAACGAAACATTCTCCAATTTCAATTACATTCTACTCCATCTCTAACACTTCTGCAAGAAAAAAGAGCCGCAGGCGCCGTTAAGGGCGCGATGCGCCCTGGTTGACGAGCTGCGCTCGTGGAGAGCGCTGGCTAGGGAGCTGGGGTGAGGCGGGTGCTTAAGAGGCTTCGCGGGGTGGCGGTACGTCCTGTGGGAGGGCGGTCAACTCGAGGGCCATGCCTTCGCGGAGCGAAGGCCGCAGAACCTTTGTGGGTTTAACTGTTCATGACCGTACGGAAGGTAGGCTTGAAAGCCACCTGCGGTCCTCACCAGCCGAGGGGATAACTGTCACAAAGGCAGAAATGAAGCCCCGTGGAGAATTAACCACATGCAGTCCTTTACATGCTTCGCAAAAGCACGAGCCAGCATCCACGGGGCCGCAGGCCATCGCGCCGTGGTGCGGTCGTGCGCCTCGCGTAGTTCGCGGAAAACCTAGTGGCTTCGCCACTGTTTACAGTAGGGGCGGCGAATTGGAAGGGACAAAGGGACCTAAGGGACAAAGGGACGCCGCCTTAGCTCTTACAAAGCGCACGCTAGCAGTCCTTTACGTGCTTCGCAAGATGCGTTGGCTTTTCGTGGGCGAAGCCTAGTGTTACGAAAAGCTCAACGCATCTCCTTGTGTTTATAGTGTTAACTCACACGCAGTCCTGAGCGCACGCTGGCGAAGAAATGGTGATAGGCGGCGAAGATAAAGGGACAAAGAGACTTAAGGGACAAAGGGACGCCGCCTTATGCAAGTGAGGAGTGTATGCCGGCAGTCCTTTACATGCTTCGCAAAAGCACGAGCCAGCATCCACGGGGCCGCAGGCCATCGCGCCGTGGTGCGGTCGTGCGCCTCGCGTAGTTCGCGGTAAAATCCTCCCTGGCAGTCCTTTACATGCTGTCCTTAGAGGGCGAGCAGTAATCGTGGGGCGCTGAAAGCGCCATCGCGCCGCGATTAGCTGCTGCCCGCATCGCGTTGCTCGCGTTAAATCCACACTGGCAGTCCTTTGCACACGTCGTCCTTTTTGAGTATTTTGTGTATTTTGTGGTTTCTATGAACAAAAAAGAATACGTGTATACGCGCGCGTTCTTTTGTTAGATTTGTTAGAATAGTTGACGATATGTTGGCAAGACTTAGTGTTCAGAATTTAGCAGTTGTTGAAAATGCGGTGGCGAATTTCGCGGCCGGGTTAAATGTTATCACGGGTGAGACGGGTGCAGGTAAGTCTGTCCTGATGGGGGCCCTACGCCTCTTAACAGGTGGACGCGCTGATCGCACGGCGATTCGCACGGGGGCGCAGGAGGCAACCGTTTCAGCGGTGTATGAATTGGCCCAACCCCAAGCCGTGAATGTTGCGCTGGAGGCTTTAGACCTGCCTTTGTGCGAAGATGGCATTTTACTCTTACGGCGCAGCGTTAAGGCAGATGGCACCGGCAAGATTCGCATTAATGACTGCCCCGCAACGGCGGCAGCATTGCGCAAATTAGCCCCCTTTTTGACTGATATCCATGGGCCAGATGACAATTTGACGTTGCTCGAGCCCGAGTTTCAATTGCGATTGCTCACGGCTTATGCGGGAGCAACCGAAGCGCAAGCGGCCTACGCCGAAAAGTGGCAAGTCTTGCGTCAACTCCAAGCGGAACTCCTCGAGCTCACGGGAGATCCCGAACGGCGCGAGTATGAATTGACCCGCTTGCGCGAGACTTTGGCAGACATTGATGCGGTTGACCCCACCGAAGAGGATGGGGATGCGCTGACCGAACGCCATGCCCAGGCAGCGAATGCCGAAGCCATTTTGGCCGATGGCAATCTCCTCCTCAACACCCTCTCCGATGGGGATAACGCCGTGGCAGAACAACTCGTTGCCCTCCACCGCCCCCTCCGCGATTTGGCCCGCCTCCTCCCTGATGCCGCCGAATGGAGCGAAACCCTCGCCACCCTTCAGGAGCAACTCCACGAGCTCTCGCGCGCTATCTCCGATCGCCTCTCGGCCATTGATGCCGATCCTGCGGCTTTGGAACACCTCGAGGCGCGCCTCGGCCAAATCCAACGTCTCCGTCGCCGTTATGGTCCCACGTTAGAGGACGTCCTGCTCCATCGCCAAGCGGCGCGAGCAAAGTTGGAAGCTATGGCAGACTCCGAAACGGCGATTCACGATCTCACGGTGGCCATCGCCCAAGCCGAGGCCGAACTCCGCACTGCGGGCGAAGCCCTCCGCGCCAAACGTGCGGCGGCCATCCCTGCCCTCTCGGCGGCAATTACGGCCGAACTCCGTGACCTTGGCTTCCTCCAGGCCTCCTTCCCGATTCTTTTGGAACCCACCCCTGAGCCCACGGCTTCGGGAATGGACCGCGTGACATTCTGCTTTGAACCCAATCCTGGCGAACGGGCACGCCCCTTGGCGGCGATTGCCTCATCGGGTGAAATTGCGCGTGTGATGTTGGCCGTTAAGGTCATCTTGGCCCAACACGATGCGATTGCCACGCTTGTCTTTGATGAAATTGATGCGAATATTGGGGGCGAGACGGGCCGCAAGGTGGGGCTCAAATTACGCCAGTTGGCACGCGAGGTGCAAATCCTCTGCATTACCCACCAACCCCAAGCAGCGGTCTATGGCCAACACCATCTCCGCGTCAAAAAGGCCGTCACGGACGGTCACACCCAAACTTTTATCGAAACGCTCTCCGAGGCAGACCGCGCCACCGAAATTGCGCGTATGCTTGGCGGCGAAGATTTTACCCCGATTACCCGCGACCACGCGGTGGAGATGTTGCACCAAGCCGCCGCTCCCCAAGTGGACATTTTTGGCAACTGAGAGATGTACACCATGACTCCCCTCGCCTCTCCCACCCTCTTTCTCTACGGACCGCCCGCCACAGGTAAATCCACCTGCGCACGCAATCTCGCCGTGGCGCTCTCCAAGACCGCACTCGACTTAGACACCTTGATTGAGCAACGCCTTGGGATGACCATCCCGCAAGCGGTGGAACAGTTTGGCCAACAGCATTTTCGCGATGCCGAAACCGAGACCCTGCGCGAACTCTGCGCCCGCAAACCCAATGCAGTGGTTGCCCTCGGGGGTGGCGCGCTGCTGCGTGAAGAGAATCGCGCCTTAGCCGAAGGGTGCGGACCCGTGGTCTGCATCCATACGCCCCCCGCGGAACTCGCCAAGCGCGTGGAGAAGAAGGCGGGGAGTCGTCCCTTCTCCAAAAATGCCGATGGGCTCCTAAAACTTCTGGAAGAGCGTCGGGCACACTATGACTCCTTCCCGCTCAATCTGCGTCTCTCAGGTAAGCAGATGCCCCAAGAGGTCTGGCCGAAGGTGATGAGTCTCCTCGGACGTTATTTGGTCTCTGGGATGGGGACGCCCTATCCGGTGTTGATTGCTCCGAATGCGATGGATGAGCTCCTGCGCGTCTTAGAACGTTTAGAGCCCAAGCCTGCGCATCTCCTCCTCGTGGGCGACTCGAACACCCTGCCGCTTTATGCCGACAAAGTGATGGCGGCACTGGGGCAGACCATTCCCCAATTTGAGATTCCGGCGGGTGAGGAACACAAGACCCTCGCCACGGTCAACCGCATTTGGGAGGCGATGGGCGCGGCGAAGTTGGAACGCAATGACGTGGTCATCGCCCTCGGGGGCGGGGTCACGGGCGACTTGACGGGCTTTGCGGCGTCGGCGTGGTTGCGCGGGATCCGTTGGCTCAATCTGCCCACGAGCCTCTTGGCAATGGTTGATGCAGGCATCGGGGGCAAAACAGGGGCCGATTTACCCTCTGGAAAGAACCTCATCGGCGCCTTCCATCCCCCCTGCGCCGTACTCTCCGACACCACAACCCTGAGCACGTTGCCCGAACGCGAGATTCGCTGCGGGCTCTCCGAGACGCTCAAGCACGCGGTGATTGGGGATCCAATTCTCTTAGAAATGCTGACGGAATTTGCCGACAAGCGCACGGACATCGACTGGCTGACACGGTTGGTCATCCGTTCGGCGGGGGTTAAGGTGCGTACCATCTTGGAAGACCCCTTTGAAACCACGGGCAAACGCGCCGCGCTCAACTTAGGGCACACCATCGGCCATGCCGTGGAAGCGGCGAGCGGTTTTACCCTCGCCCATGGTGAAGCGGTGGCAATTGGTACCGTGGCGGCGGCACGCCTCGCGGAACGTTTGCAAATCGCCAAGGTCCCCTTAGCCGAACCCCTCAACGCGGCGCTGCAACAGTTGGGACTCCCCACCGAAATCCCCGAAGGGATGGATGCCGCCACCCTCCGCGACTACCTGCTGCGCGATAAGAAGAAGGCGGCGGGAAAGGTCCGCTTCGCGCTCCCTGTGGAGATCGGCACCGTCAGAACTGGAATCATTGTGCCAGAGGAACACCTCAATGACATTCTTGAACGCAAAGGGTCTTAATCCCGACACCCTCGACAACGCTGCGCTCCTGGAGGCCTTTATCCACGAGATGGAAAAGGGGCTGCGGGATGAAGGCGATTTGCCGATGATTCCCTCGGGGCTCCTCCTCGGACAGGGCCGCCCGACGAATACCACCATCCCCGCCTTTGACGTTGGGGGGACCAATGTACGTGCGGCGCGAGTGACCTTTGATGCCGAGGGGCGGGCCACCTTTGACAATCTGCGACGCGGGCTCATGCCAGGCGCGCAGGGCGAAGTGGATGCCGCCACCTTCTATGGCCAACTCTGCGATGTGCTCGCCCCCAATCTGCGGGCTGGCGAACGGCTCGGATTCTGTTTTTCCTATCCCATCTCCGAAAGCGGCGAACTCCTCTTCTGGACGAAGAAGATTCAAGCACCCGCCATTGTGGGGCGCAATGTCTCCACCGACCTCGTGGCGGCACTCGGAACGCGTGGGCTGGAGGGGTGCTCGGCACAGATTTTGAATGATACTGTGGCGGCCCTCCTCGCGGCCTACCTCCATCCGCAAGCCATGACTGCGGCGGGGCACGTGGGCTTTATTCTGGGCACGGGCACCAACACCGCCTATGCCGAAGCCACCACCGCCATCCCCAAGCGCGCCAACCTCCCCGCAGGGAAATTGATGCCCATCAACTGCGAATCGGGCAACTTTAATCAATTCCCTAAATCCGAATTTGACCTACGCTACGATGCCGAGAGCGGCACGGGCAAATCCCAGTGGGAGCGTTGCATCTCTGGCGTCCATTTGGGTTCGCTCGGAACCATCCTCCTGCGCACTGCGGCCGAAGAAGGGCTTTTGTCAGACACCCTCAAGGACGTGCTCCTCAATCGCGCCTTTAGCCATGTGGAACTCAACGCCTTCTGCACTGGCGAAGCGCCGGCCCTCCTGCCCTGTTCGGCCACCGAAGCGGAGACCGTAAAAGCCCTCCTCACGCCGCTCTACGAACGCGCCGCGCGCTTTGCGGCGATTAACATCGCGGCGGCGGGCATTCGTTCGGCGCGCGCCCGTCAGCAGACCTCGGGCACCATTTTGGTTAATGCCGATGGCTCCACCCTCTGGAAGACCTCGGCGATTCCCTTTGCCGACCGCGTATGCGAAACGGTGGCCGCCCTGTTGCGCCCCTACGGTTATACCTGTGAACTCTTCCGCGTAGACGAAGCGCCCCTCTTAGGCGCGGCCCTCGCGGCAGCCTGTGAGTAATCCCCATGGCCAAACCCACACTTCATCTGATTGGCAACGACCGCTCCGCCCCAAAGCAAATCGTGCAGTGGTGTCAGCAACAGTGGCCCAAAACGCTGCCGCCCAATCTCCTCTTCTGCGTGCCCTCGGCACTCGCCATGCGCCGTCTGCGTGACGAACTCGTGCGTGCCTATGGCGCCTTCCATGGGGTGCGTTTTACCCAACCCGCAGGCTTGATCAAGTATTTTGAGCACACCGATGCCGCGCCGATTGCCACCGAGGCCGAATGCCTCTGCGTGTGGGATCGCGTCTTTGATTGGCTCACGGAACTCGACACCGAAAATCACATCAGTACCTGCCTCTTCCCAGGGAATGTCTCCTGGTTATCCCGTCCGATGGCACGCTACACCGTGGCGCAACGGCTCATGAAGTTGCGCGCGACCTTGGTGGAAGCAGGGCTCAACTTCGGTTTGGTCTCAGAACACCCCGCGACGCTCGCCTTAGACGAGCACGAACAGAACCGTTGGGCGGCGCTCAGTGCGCTCGAGATGAAGTACGAAGAGCTCATGATGGAGTTTGAGCTGGAAGATCCCACCAGCATCCAATTTGACGTTTTGCTCGAACCCTTCGCACTCCCGATTGAGTCCGAAGAGAATTGGCGGCTCATCGTGGCCTGCGTGCCAGATATGATGCCCTCCTTAGGCAATCTCTTTGAGGCGGCACCGCAGTGCGACATCCTCATCCAGACCTCCGACACCGACCTCTCCCACTTCACCGACCGTGGCACCCCTGATCCACAGTATTGGGCCACCGCCCCCCTTCATCTGCCCGAAAAGAGTCTACTCCTCGCCGAGATGCCCACCGATGAGGCCCTCTGCGTGGAGGCTTTTTTGGGGAAGGATGGGAAGATTAACCCGAGCAAGATTTGCTTAGGCGTCCTAAACCATGAGATTATGACGCCCTTTACCGGTCGCTTTGAGACCAATGGCATTGAGGTCTTTGAACCCGACCCCATCCAACTCTCCAAGCAACCCGCCGCGCGCTTACTCAGCAATCTCTTCCAATTGGCCAAGAACGATCGCATCGAGTTTCTCCTCCCCATTCTCACGATTCCCGAGACGGCGGAGCTGGTCAAGGCCGACTACACCGAATTGCGCAAAGCCTTCGTAGAGCTCATTGACACCCATCGCCCTGGCAGCGTGCAAGACCTCGTGCAATTCCTCAAGGAAGGAACGCCCGAACAGTGTTTTATCCAACACTTGCAACAGTGGCTCGCGGCGATTCAGGCCTCCCCCTGCGAAGGCGCAGTGCGCGCCCTCATCGACCTCTATGGCTCACAGTACTTAGACCCCGTGAAGGATGCGATTCGCTTCTCCACCTTTGAGACGTTGCAACAACTCTTCGCAGAGATTCTTAACATTCGCGTGCCGAATGCCAAGAAGAGCGATGCGCTTCTCCTTACGCGCATTCAACAGACCTCCCTGCACCCCATTCGTGGCACGGCTGAAGCCTCCTACGAAGGACGCTTTGAGATACTCTGGTCCAATGCCGACCAAGTCGCCATCGCGGGGCTCAATGAGGGCGTCTTCCCCGATACCAAGTTTGAAGATGCCTTTTTACCCAATACCTTCCGTAAGGCGCTGGGGCTCCGTTCGGATGCGACGCGCATTGCGCGTGATGCCTACATCTTGGACACGCTCTGCAAGCGTTATCCCGCAGCGCGCCTGCAACTCTCCTGCAGCCGCACCAACAACCGTGGCGACTGGACCAAACCCTCCCGTCTCTTCTTCCATTGCGACCTAGAACAGCAAAAAGAACGCGCCGAAAAATTCTTCCTCAAGCCGGCGAAGCAAGTCCTGCCCGAAGGTGACAGTTCGGGGCTCCGCTTTGTGGAAACGCCCGCCGCGTGGTTGGCCACGCGGACGCCACCGACGCGTTTTTCCGCCTCGGCGATTCGCACCTTCCTCAAGTCGCCCCTCCTCTACTTTTTACGTTATGAAAAACGCCTCAAGGAGACGGCACCCTTAGATGACGGCGTGCAACAAAATGTCTTCGGCACCCTCATCCACGAGACGATGGAGAGCCTGCGCACGGTGGAGTGTTCGGACGAGACCGTTCTTCGCGACCACTTGATTGCTGCCTTTGATAACCTCTTCACCCTCCGCTATGGGCAGTCGCTCGATGTGGAATTAGAGGCGTTGCGCCTTGCCGCGCATAAGCGTTTGCAATCGGCGGCCACCTGTGAAGCGACCCTCCGCAAAGAGGGATGGCGGACGATGTACACCGAAGCCGATACACGCAATCAAGCCTGGGAGGTTCCTCTCCGCGTGGGCAACACCGAGGTCACGCTCTACGGACAGATTGACCGCATTGACTACAACCCCACGACGCAAGTGTGGCGCGTCATCGACTACAAGACCGGCGCCTCCAGTGCCGACCCTGACGGTGAACACTTTAAACACCCCAAAGGGGCGACCCAACTCGAGTGGTACAACTTCCAATTGCCCATTTACCGTCTGCTCACCCGGCACGCCCTCAATCTCCCCGAAACGGTGAAGATTGAGATGGCCTACTTCTCCCTCCCCGCCAAGAATCGTGCCTCAATAGCGCTCATGCATGAGCCGATTGGCGAGGAAGAGATGATTGAAGCGCTCAAGGATGTGCTTCAGGAAATCATTGCGCTTTCTGAAGAAACGTTGCTCAAAAATCCCGAAACTCTGAATGACCCGCTCTTAAAACATTTGTTATTATCGTGTCAACCAACCCCATGAAGCTCACGACAGAACAACAACACTGGCTCTACGCACTCCAACGCCCCTGGCCGTTGGAGCACAATCCTTTGGCGATCTTAGCGGAACGCTTGGGGACGACAGAGGCGAGTCTGCTCGACTTTATTACGGATTTGCGCGCGGCGGGACGCGTGCGGCGCATCGGGGGCGTCTTTGATGCGCGGCGCTTGGGCTATCGCAGTTGCCTCTTCGGGGTGCGCACGGAATCGCCTGAAGCGCTCCAAGCTGCTGCGGCGCGCGTGTGTGCCCTGTCTGGGGTGACCCATGCCTACACGCGGGGTTGGCCCGAGGGGGTGGAGATTGAGGGGGTGACGGCGGCTGATTACGTTGGTTATCCCGATTTATGGTACACCCTCTCTGCGCCTGCCAACAGCTTTGAAGCCTTGGCAGCGAGCTTAGCCGATCTCAAGCCCCACCCCTTCCCTGCATTGACGCGGTATAAAATTGACGTAGTCTTCGACCTGCGCACCCGCAATCGGGATGAGCGAACCGAGTACCTTTCGCCCGACACCACAGCGACCCCTGCGGAGGTGAGCGAGGCACAGGCGGAGATTGTGCGGCGTTATCAAGACGACACCGACACGCTTGCGGCGCCCTTCCGTGCGGAAGATTTGCCCCAACTCCGCGCTTGGCAGGCCGATGGCACCCTGCGACGCTTTGCGCTCCTGCTCTACCACCGCGCCAATGGGTTTATGGCCAACGGCATGTGCTGTTGGGCAGTGCCCGCAACAGAGGTGGACACCTACGGGCGGCGGCTCGCGGCAATGCCCGAGGTCACCCACTGCTATGCGCGTCCTACAAGCGAGAACTTCCCCTTCACCATTTACGCCATGATCCACAACACCTCGTGGGAAGCGGCGTATGAGGTCTACCAACGCCTCAGCCGTGAAGCGGGGCTCACCACATTTCCCAGTAAAATTTTCTTTTCCACTCATGAATACAAGAAGAGCAGTTTGCGCTTCTTCCTTTAAGGAGTTCATCAATATGAAAACCTCACTACTTCTCCTCTGTTGCGGATTGGCCGTTGCGACGGTGCAGGCAGGTTTCCGCAACCTCAATGATGGCGCCCACCTCAGTGGTCCCAAACTCACCGAAAAGGATTTGACGGGACGCGTCATCGCCGTTGAGGAATGGGGTTATCAGTGCCCGCCCTGTAAGGCAAGCTTGCCGCATATCGCCAAACTCGCGAAGTCCTACGAAAAGGATCCGCGCGTGGCAATTATTGGTTCGCACGTGCAGAACCGTGATGAGAGTGCGGTGCGTGACCTTTTGAAGAAGAATGGTTGCGAATATCCGGTCTATCAGTGGTTCGGCGTGGATGGCTCCCCCTCCGCACCAGGCATCCCCTTCGCCTATGTAGTCAACCCCAAGGGCGAGGTCATTTGGCAAGGGAACCCCTACTCGAAGTTCGCTGAATTTGAAAAGGCTATCGCAGAAGCGGTGAAGACGATGCCGAAGTTGCCACAGGGCTCCCTGCTCGCAGGCGTGGAAATCAACCACTGCAAGGACGTGGTGAAGCGTTTGGTCGCGGGGCAAAACATTGAAACGGTGTTGCGCCAACTCGAAGCTCGCGCAAGTCGTGGCGGCGCGGCAGCCGATGAGGCGAAGGCCATCATTGAACGTTGCGAAGAATGGGCAGAAGAGACCGAAGCGACCATCCGTGACAACATGGAGACCTTCCCCTCTAAGGCCATCGCCTTAGCACAGACCTATGCACGCACCTTTCCGAAACGTTCGGCAGAACTGAAGCAGGAACTCGCCACCTTGGCCAAGGATCCGATTGTAACGAAGTTGGCCAATTCGCGCGCCAACTATGACAAGCTCATCAAGACCAAGGCCGAAACCGCAAATGCTCGCAAGCAACTCCTCTCCAAGGTGAAGATGCAATTGCGCCAACTCGCCACCTTCGCTGAGACCGCAACCGAAACGGCAAAGGAAGACTTTGAAGAAGTGAAGGCTCTTTGGGAAGATTTCTCCAAGACCTTGGAATAAGACACCAGTTTAAATTGTTTCGTTTGAATATCCATCTAATCTATTAAGGAATACGTACATGACCTCCGTTTTAATGAAGACCAACAAGGGTGACATCACTATCGCACTCGACGAAACCGCAGCCCCCATCACGGTGGCAAACTTCTTGCAGTATGTGGATGCAGGCTTCTACAATGGCACCATCTTCCACCGTGTCATCCGTGGTTTTATGATCCAGGGTGGCGGTTTTACCCCCGACATGAAGCAGAAGCCCACGCAGGCTCCCATTCAGAACGAAGCCTCCAATGGCTTGAAGAACAACAAGTATGCCATCGCCATGGCACGCACGATGGAGATTCACTCCGCAACGGCACAGTTCTTCATCAACACCGTGGACAATGACTTCCTCAACTTCCGCGCACCCAATCCCTCCGCTTACGGTTACGCAGTCTTCGGTCATGTCACAGCAGGCTTTGACGTGGTGGATGCGATTGAAGCCGTTTCTACCGGCACGGCGGGCTATCATCAGGATGTGCCCAATGCGCCCATCATCATCGAATCTGTGACGCGACTCTCATGAAAACGCCCGTTCCCGCAATTCTGCTCATGCTCCTGTGCGGTTGTGCAGCGGTAGGACCCGATGCGCAGCTTCCCGAAGCACCGACAGCAGAGCAGCTCTTCGCCACTGAAAATGGCCTTGAAGCTGATAATTTGGCGCACTGGTGGCGTCAGTTTAATGACCCTGTGCTCGTCGAACTCGTCGAGCAAGGTCTCGCGACGGCACCCTCGATAGATGCCGCACTCGCCCGTCTGCGGGCCGCTCGTGCAGAACGTGAAAGCGTGGATGCGACCTTCTATCCGCAGTTCTCCGCCGACGGCTCATACCGTTGGAGCAGATCGTGGGGCGCGCATGACTCGGACGGGTGGAATCGCAACCTCTCGGCCTCGGTCGGCGCCTCGTGGGAGATTGACATCTTTGGCGGATTGCGTCGCAGTGCCGAACGTGCGGAAGCCCAAGAGGCTAAGCTCGCCTATACCTTGCAAGAAGTGCGCGTCTCACTCGCAGCAGAAATTGCGGCGGCCTATGTGGCGGTGCGCCGTTATGAAGGTCAGGTCGCCATTGCAGAGGCCAACCTCGCGCTGCAAGAGCGCAATGTGGAATTGGTCAAGAAGCGCCATGTGAGCGGCGATGTGATCCGTTATGATGTGGTCTCTGCTGAGGCACAGGCGGCCCGTACGCGCGCCTCCCTGCCGCAGCACCGCAAGAACCTGATGGATGCGGCGTTGCGCTTGGACTGGCTCACGGGTAATCCGCCCTACACCTTTAAGGCGCGCTTGACCGAAACACAGGATGTGATGCATCTGCCCGAGATGCCCCCCAAGACGTTGCCCGCCGAACTCTTACGTCGCCGTGCGGATATCCGCATTGCAGAGTCCGACATTTTGGCGCAGACAGCGGCCATCGGTGTGGCAGAGGCTGAGCTCTATCCGAAGTTTAGCATCAGCGGTACGATTGGGCTCTCCTCGCCCGATTTGTCCCCGTGGGACTCCTACACGAGAGAGATTGGCTTCGGGCCGTCATTCCGTTGGAACCTCTTTGGTTTCGGGTATTGGCGTCGTCGCGTGGAGGCGGCAAAGGCAACATTGGAGGCAACGGTGGCGGATTACCGCGATGCGGTATTAGACGCCTATCGTGAAACCGAGGCAGCCTGGATCGCCTATCACCGCGAACTCGAACGCACCCATCCGCTCTTGGATGCCGAACGCTTCTGTCGTGAAGCCCTGCAGATCGCAGAGAAGCGGTATGAGTTCGGTGATATCACCATTGATGATGTCATCACGCAACAAGGTCTCCTCCTCTCAGCACAAGAGAACCTGGTGGCCCATCGCGCGCAACTCTTTGACAACGCCATCACGCTCTACCGTACCCTCGGAGGCGGATGGACCGATGAAACGTCCGAATCACCTTCAAATTAACTAAAAAAATAATTTGATTGTGAAAAAGTGACTTGCTAAAATACGTGACCGGTTTCTATCACATTTTATAGAAGCATTTTAGATTCAAAAAGCGAAAGGCAAACAACATGAATCCATATGTCGCCCGCGTCCTTGAAGAGACCATCGCAAAGAATGGTCATGAGAAGGAATTCATTCAGGCCGTTACCGAAGTGCTTGAATCCCTTGAAGCCGTTATCGAAGCTAATCCTAAGTACGAAAAGAACGCCATTCTCGAACGTATTGTTGAACCTGAACGCGTGGTGCAGTTCCGTGTGCCGTGGATTGACGATCAGGGCAACTATCGCGTGAACCGCGGTTTCCGTGTGCAGTTCAACTCTGCCATCGGTCCTTACAAAGGCGGTCTCCGCTTCCACCCGTCCGTGACGATGGGCGGTTTGAAGTTCCTCGGTTTCGAACAGACCTTCAAGAACTCCCTCACCACCCTTCCTATGGGCGGCGGTAAGGGCGGCTCTGACTTCAATCCTAAGGGTAAGTCTGACAACGAAGTGATGCGCTTCTGCCAGAGCTTCATGACCGAACTCGCCAAGCACATCGGCGCTGACACGGACGTGCCCGCTGGTGACATCGGCGTGGGCGCTCGTGAAGTGGGTTACCTCTTCGGTCAGTACAAGCGCCTCCGCAATGAATTCGTGGGCGTGCTCACCGGTAAGGGTCGTCCCTTCGGTGGTTCTTTGATCCGCCCTGAAGCAACCGGCTACGGCACGGTCTACTTCGCTCAGTACATGCTCGAAAAGCTCGGCCAGGACATCAAGGGCAAGACGGTCGCCCTCTCTGGCTTCGGCAACGTGGCATGGGGTGCTGCTGAAAAGCTCGTCCAGCTCGGCGCTAAGGTCGTGGCCATCTCTGGTCCTGACGGCTACATCTATGATGAAAAGGGCATGACGCAGGAAGGCGTCGATTACATGCTCGAACTCCGCGCCTCCAACAACGACGTGGTCGAACCCTACGCAGAAAAGTTCGGCGCTAAATTCGTCAAGGGCCGCAAGCCTTGGGAAGTCAAGTGCGACATCGCATTCCCCTGCGCTATCCAGAACGAACTCAACGAAGAAGACGCAAAGACCCTCGTGGCCAATGGTTGCATCATGGTGGTGGAAACCTCCAACATGGGTTGCACCGCTGAAGCCGTGAAGTACCTCAATGGTCGCGTGGCATTCGCTCCTGGTAAGGCTGCAAACGCTGGTGGCGTGGCTGTGTCCGGTCTCGAAATGAGCCAGAACTCCATGCGCCTCTCTTGGTCTGCCGCTGAAGTGGACGCCAAGCTCAAGGATATCATGAAGGCTATCCATGACAGCGCTTATGACACCGCAGAAAAGTATGGCCGCAAGGGCGACTACGTCTTCGGTGCAAACGTGGCGGGCTTTGAAAAGGTCGCTGAAGCAATGATCGCTCAGGGTCACTGCTAATCGTTCCTTAACGGAGCAACAACAACGAGCCACACAAATTTGTGTGGCTCGTTTTTTATTGCCAATGCTGCATTCAGACGTACCAAATAAGAATTATTCCAATTTCTTTCTCTGCGCTTTTAAGCGCGTTCTATGCTATAATTTGAGGGTATGAATGACTCTGGAATCATAGACCTTCACCTCTTGCAACGCCGCGCCGCCATTGTGCGTACGATTCGCGCCTTTTTTGATGGGCGTGGCTTCTGTGAGGTAGAGACGCCGGTACGCATTCCTGCGCCGGCAAATGAGGCTTTTTTGGAACCGCCTCCCGCAGGAAAGGAGCGTTGGCTCCGTACGTCGCCTGAATTGCACATGAAACGTCTCTTGGCTGCGGGCGCAGGGAAGATTTACCAAATGGGGCCGTGTTTTCGTGAAGCGGAACTCGGACGGCGGCATAATCCCGAATTTACCATGTTGGAATGGTATCGTCCGAATGAGGGAATTGCCACGTTGTATAACGACGTGGCGGCACTAGTCTCTGAAGTGATGGGTGCCCCCCTCACGCCGCAGGTGATTCCAGTCGCAACGATTTACCGTGAGGTGGCGGGATGGGATCCCTTGGAAGCTTGGGATGAAGATCGCTTTGACGAGGATATGGCGCTCAAGATTGAGCCCGCCTTACCGCAGACGGGGCTCGTCTATCTGGTGGACTACCCTGCCCCCGCGGCGGCACTCGCCCGACTGAACCCAAAAGATCCGCGCGTGGCAGAACGGTTTGAAGCCTATCTCAATGGGATTGAAATCGCCAATGGCTACGGAGAATTAACCGATGCCACGGAACAACGCCAACGTTTTGAAGCGACCATCGCAATGCGACAGGCACGCGGTTTGCCGACCTATCCATTGGACGAGCCCTTCCTTAAGGCCCTCCCCGCGATGCCCCCAACGGCGGGAATCGCACTGGGCATTGACCGACTGGTAATGCTCGCCTGCGGCAAATCCAACCTCGCCGAGGTGCGCCCCTTCTGTGAAGTGCGCTAAGCACTAAACCCTTTGAATGGAAATAAGGACGCAGTTATGTCCGGAGATATCTTGATTACCGGTGCGCGTCAGCACAATCTCAAAAATATCAATGTGCGCATTCCGCGCGACTCCCTGACGGTGATTACAGGTCTGTCGGGGTCGGGCAAGAGTTCGCTCGCCTTTGACACGCTCTATGCCGAGGGACAACGTCGCTACGTGGAGAGCCTCTCTGCCTATGCGCGGCAGTTCCTTGACCAACTCCAAAAGCCGGATGTGGAACACATTGAGGGCCTCTCGCCCGCCATTGCGATTGAACAACGCGCCAGTGGCAGTAATCCCCGTTCAATTGTGGCGACGGTCACGGAGATTCACGACTATCTGCGTCTTTTGTGGGGTAATATCGCCCACGCTCACTGCCCGAAGTGTGGTAAGGCGGTGCATCCGCAAAGTGCCGAACAGATTGTTGACCGCATTGAACGCCTCCCCGAGGGCACCAAGCTCATCCTCTTCGCGCCCGTGGTGAGAGGACGCAAGGGACGCCATGATGAGGTGCGCACGCAACTCCAACGTCAGGGTTATGTCCGCGCTCGTGTGGATGGTGCAATCATTGATATTGAATCCGAGTGGCCAGAGCTCGACAAGAAGTGTCCGCACCGCATTGATGCAGTGATTGACCGCTTGGTCTTAAAGCCAGGTTTGCGGAGTCGCATTACCGATAGCGTGGAACAAGCCCTGCGTGCCGCTGATGGGCTCATTGAGGTCTCGGTGGTAGGCGGTGAATCAACCCTCTACTCTGAAAAGAATGCTTGCGCAGATTGTGGAATTAGCTTTGAGGCATTGAAGCCACGGAGCTTCTCCTTTAACTCACCCTATGGGGCGTGCGCCAAGTGTTCGGGGCTCGGTGCACTGATGGTCTTCGATGAAGAGTTGGTCGTGCCAGATAAGACCAAGCCTCTCCGCGAGGCAATTGTCGGGTGGCGACGAGGCGGTCATCATCTTTTGATGTACTACAATTGGCTCCTCAATGCCTTTGCAGAGAATCGCGGCATTGATATCGAGACGCCCTTCTGCGATTTGCCCGCAAAGTTTCGTGATGAATTGATGCACGGCACTGGGGATGAACCGGTGGAATTGGTCTATTACCTCAAAGGAGTCCGCAATACGACGGATAAACCCTTTGAGGGGGTCTTGCCCAATCTGCAACGTCGTTATGCCGAAAGTGATAATGACGACACGCGCGAGACACTCTCGCAATTCCTCGCCCCTGAGACATGCCCTGAGTGCAAGGGAAAACGTCTGCGACCCGAGAGCCGTGTGGCGACTGTGGGGGGACGCACCTTGCCCGACATTATGGCGCTCCCCGCGCGAGATGCGCTCGCCTTCTTTAATGCCTTAGCCGAGAAGACACCCGCAGAGGCGGATGAGATTGTTCCCGAACCTTTGGCGGAACACGAACAGACGGTGGCGGCGGATATTTTGAAGGAAATCCGCAGACGTCTGGGCTTTTTGGTGGATGTGGGATTGGATTATCTCTCGTTGGAACGTGAAAGTTCGACACTCTCGGGCGGCGAGATGCAGCGTATCCGTTTGGCCTCGCAGATTGGCAGTGGCTTGGTGGGCGTGCTGTATGTCCTGGATGAGCCGACCATTGGGTTGCACCCGCGTGATAATGAGCGCCTGATTAACATGTTGCACCGTTTGCAACAACGTGGCAACACGGTGGTCGTGGTGGAGCATGACGAGGAGATGATTCGGCGCGCCGATTACATCATTGATATCGGGCCAGGCGCAGGGGTGCACGGCGGGGACGTCGTCTACCAAGGGCCTGCGCAAGGGTTATTGGACTGTCCGCACTCGCTCACGGCAGATTATCTCACAGGACGCAAGTGCGTGCCGCTCCCTAAGCGCATCAAGCCGAGCGCAAAGTGGTTGGCCCTCGAGGGATGTTCGCAGAATAATCTCAAGCAACTCTCGGTCAAGATCCCCTTAGGGTGTCTCGTCTGCGTGACGGGCGTCTCGGGTTCGGGGAAGTCGACCTTAGTAGACAACATCCTCAAGCGCGCCCTCGCCCACCATTTACATGGTTCGCGTGAAAAGCCTGGGGCGTACAAGAAGATTACGGGGCTGAAGCATTTGGACAAGATGATTGAGATTGATCAATCGCCAATCGGCCGCACGCCGCGTTCAAATCCTGTGACGTACACAGGGTGTTTTACTGCAATCCGTGAACTCTTTGCCCAAACACCCGCCGCAAAGATGCGCGGCTATAAGCCTGGACGGTTCTCATTCAACGTCAAAGGTGGGCGTTGCGAGGTTTGCCAGGGCGACGGCATGAAGCGCCTTGAGATGCACTTTTTGCCCGATGTCTACGTTCCCTGCGAACAGTGCAATGGTTCGCGTTATAACCGTGAGACCTTAGAGGTGCGCTACAAGGGTAAAAACATCGACGATGTGCTCAATATGACCATCGACGAGGCGCTTGAATTCTTCCACGATATCCCGCCCATCGCCAATAAGCTCGCCACCCTCTCCGAGGTGGGGCTGGGTTATATCCGCTTGGGACAGTCGGCCACCACCTTCTCGGGGGGCGAGGCGCAACGTATTAAGTTGGCCACAGAACTCTCCAAGCGCGCCACCGGCAAGACGCTCTACATCCTGGACGAACCCACCACGGGTCTGCACTTCGCGGACGTGCACAAACTCTTAACCCTGCTCCAACGGTTGCGCGATCAGGGCAATACAATTGTGGTAATTGAACACAATTTGGACATCATTAAATCTGCGGACTGGATTCTGGATCTTGGCCCAGAGGGAGGCGACCGTGGGGGCACATTGGTGGCCTCTGGCACACCCGAAGAGGTGGCTCAAGTCGCCCACTCCTTCACTGGACAAGCCCTCAAGCCGCTCTTACGCGCGCCCTAACCCACGCGCCTTCCGCACTCCACGCTTTTCATTCACCCTTACAGGAGAAGTTTCAAATGAATCCCTTTATTTACGACATCCCCACACGCGTCTACTTTGGCGAGAACCAACTCCACCACTTGGGCAAAGAAGTGGCGGCTTACGGCAAACGTGTGTTGCTCACCTACGGTGGCGGCTCCATTAAGAAGATTGGCCTCTATGATGCCATTCGCGCCGAATTGGATAAGGCGGGCATGGAGGTCTATGAACTCGCGGGCATTGCCCCGAATCCACGCATTGATTCGGTGCGCGCGGGGGCAAACCTCTGTAAGGAAAAGCAGATTGATGTCATCCTCGCCGTGGGAGGTGGCTCCACCTTGGACGCAGCGAAGTTTATGGCGGCTGGAGCCTATGTGGACCACGATCCGTGGGAATTTTTTAGTTCAAATGCGCCGATTGAGAAGGCGCTTCCCTTGATTACAGTGTTGACACTCTCGGCAACGGGTTCGGAAATGGACTGCGGGGGCGTAATCTCAAATCTTGAAACCCAAGATAAACTCGGGCGACTCGCCCCTCCTTTGTTGCCAAAGGTCTCCTTCTTGGACCCAACGGTCACCTACTCTGTCAGCCCCTATCAGACGGCGTGTGGCGCGGCAGATATTCTTAGCCACATCTTAGAGGTCTATTTCACCACGGAAAAGGATCTCTACATGCTCGACTGCTTCATGGAAGGCATGATGAAGACCGTCATCCGTTATACGCCCATCGCGATGAAGGAGCCTACCAATTACGAGGCGCGTGCGAACTTGATGTGGACCTCTTCGTGGGCAATTAATGGATTTGTAAACGGCGGCAAGGAGCACGATTGGAGTTGCCACCCGATGGAGCATGAGCTCTCGGCGATTTATGACATCACCCATGGGCTTGGCTTGGCAATCATTACGCCGCGGTGGTTGGAATATTGCTTGGACGAAACCACGGTGGATAAGTATGTGCAATTTGGCGTCAATGTCTTTGGCATTGATGCGTCGCTTCCGCCGATGACAATCGCACGCGAGGCGATTCAACGTCTTGCCGACTTCCTCTTCAAGACCTTGCAATTGGATGACACCTTTACCAAGGTGGGCATTAAGGCTGAGGATATCCCGCACATGGCACGCAAGGCTTGTGGCGGTGGCACGCTTCAGGGATTGAAGCCGCTCGCGCAAGCGGATATTGAAGCCATCTTCAAGATGTGCATCTAAGCGACTATACGCGCTGGCCTTAACAACGAAAACGGGCGAAATCACGTGATTTCGCCCGTTTTATTGCGTTGCGGAGAGACCGCAAGGCAGGATTAGACGTCGGTATTATCCACCACCAAATTCGAGAGGATGTACTGGCGACGTTCTTGGGTATTCGTGCCCATGAAGAAGCGCAAGGTTTCCTGGACGTAGACGTCATTGTGAATATTGACGGGCGTCAGGCGGATATTCTCGCCGATAAAATCCTTAAACTCCTTGGCATTAATCTCACCGAGACCTTTGAATCGGGTGATTTCTGCCTTTGCTCCGCAGGCCTTAATCGCCTTTTCGCGTTCGTCATCATTGTAGCAGTAAAAACTCTGCTTAGCATTGCGCACACGGAAAAGGGGCGTTTCTAAGATGAACAAACGACCATCTTTAATGATGTGGTCAAAGAAGCGGAGGAAGAAGGTAATTAAGAGGTTGCGGATGTGCAGACCGTCCACATCAGCATCGGTGGCGAGGACAATCTTGCTATAGCGCAAGGTGTCGGGGGTCTGTTCGATTCCGAGGGTCTTTACCAGGTCATAAAATTCTTTATTCTTGTAGATGGCATCGCGCTTGAGGTCGCAGACATTAAGCGGTTTACCGCGCAGTTTAAAGACGGCCTGGGTCTGCGTATCACGCGCGGTTGCCACCGTACCACCTGCGGACTTACCTTCTACGAGGAAGAGCATGGTGTCTTCGCCCTTACCCTTCAACTTATCGTAGTGCTGCTTGCAGTCAACGAGTTCTTCCACGCGCACGGTGCTCTGCTTGGTGCGTTCGCGGACCAACTTCTGGATGCCCTTCAATTCGGCGCGCACCTTGGCGGTCTCTTCAATCTTATTGATGAGGCGCTGGGCATCTTCGGGGTGGCGGTGAAGTTCATCTTCCACAATCTTCTTCACTTCAGCCACCAACTCAGCACGGATTTCCGGATTACCGAGTTTGTTCTTGGTCTGCGATTCAAAGACGGGCTCTTTCAGGCGAATAGCCACCGCCGCAATGATACCATCACGCGCGACGTCACCTTCATAACGCTTCTTGGCAAATTCCTGCACGCCCTTTAAGAAGCCTTCCTTAAAGGCGGTCAAGTGGGTGCCACCATCATTGGTGTACTGACCATTCACAAAGCTATAGTAGTCTTCTCCCATGTGGTTGGAGTGGGTGAAGGCAATTTCAAGCTTCTTGGAGCGGAAGCAAATCGGCTCATAGAGTTGCTCCATCGCAGCTTCGGCATTGATTAAGTCTACCAAGCCTGCTTCGGAACAGAAACTTTCGCCATTCAAATCAATCGTTAAGCCCGCATTCAGATAGGCATACATCTTCAAACGACGCTGCACATGTTCTTCACGGAAGTTGAATTTCGGGAAAATTTCAATGTCGGGCAGAAATTCGACATAGGTGCCATTGCGTTCTTTGCTCTCGCCTTCGCGGGTATTCACCAATTTACCACGTTCAAAGGAGGCTTCCACAAACTTACCATCGCGTTGGGAGCGCACTAAAAAGGTTTCAGAGAGGGCGTTCACCGCCTTCGTACCGACGCCGTTCATACCCACCGAGAATTGGAAGACGTCGTCATTGTATTTACCGCCAGTATTCATCTGGCTAACGCAGTCTATCACCTTCCCCAAAGGAATCCCGCGACCATAGTCACGAATCGCGACCTTACCTGTCTTGTAATTCAACTTGATGACAACGCGCTTGCCAAAGCCCATCACAAATTCGTCAATGGCATTGTCTAGGACTTCCTTTAAAAGGATATAGATACCATCTTCATACTGCGCGCCATCCCCCTTGCGGCCAATGTACATACCCGTGCGCTGACGGATATGCTCCAACGGATCCAATGTTTGAATATTACTTTCGTCGTAGGTTGCCGGATTCTTCGCCATAAAAGCCCCTCTAAATCAAATCGTCGCCGTAGTATATCAAAAAAGCGCATCTTTAGAAGCGTTGAAATTGCATTACAGACGAGAAATCACAGGAAGTTTCCCCTTCACTTCACGATTCTCACCCCCTCATGCGTCCGTGCATGAATCAATTTGCATTTCTTACATGGATACGAGCGCCTCAGGGCTCACGCCCTCACGCGTCCGTTGATGAATCAATTACCCTATTTCCGTGCAAAAGAGGGAGACGATAACTCGCCCCTTCACGGAGGCAGACTGCTCCCTAAAACCAAAACGGAGCGGCGATGGCCACTCCGTTTTAGGTTACTGCATTTAAGCGTGCAGGATGAGATTAGTACTGGATCGAGGCGTGGTATTCCTGGATGGATTCCACATCGCCCTTACCAAATTCACGCACGGCCTGGATGCCCTTAACAGCCATCGAAGCGCCTGCGAGCGTGGTGATGTACGGGATCTGATACTTGAGTGCCGCCTTACGGATGGAGGAACCATCCGCATGGGCATCACGACGCGGGCTGGGCGTATTGATGACCAACTGCACCTGGTTGTTCAGAATGAGGTCCAGAACGTTGGGGCGGCCCTTACCAATCTTCGCCACGGAGACGCTCGGGATGCCAAACGGATCAAGGAAACGCTTGGTGCCGGGCGTTGCGTAAAGCTTGAAGCCGAGGTCAGTGAAGGACTTGAGGACCTGCGCCGCTTCTTCATTCTTCACCGAGAGCGATGCCAAGACAGCACCTGCGTGCGGCAAGGAGGCATTTGCGGCTTCCTGGCTCTTACAGAAGGCCACCGCAGAGTCGCGTGCCAAACCGAGCACTTCACCAGTGGAGCGCATTTCAGGGCCGAGCACAGGGTCAACTTCCGGGAACTTATCGAAGGGACAAACCGCTTCCTTCGCACCGTAGTACGGAATCTTGCCATGCTTCAAGCCAATGGTATCCATCGTTTCGCCCAACATCAAGCGGGTCGCCGCAGAAGCCATCTGGATAGCGCACACCTTCGAAACCAACGGCACCGTACGGGAAGCACGCGGATTGGCTTCGAGCACGTAGACCTTGTCATTTTCAATGGCGTACTGCATGTTCATCAAACCGCAGACCTTCAACGCAGTCGCAATCTTCTGCGTGTACTGGCGGATTGTTTCCAAGCAGGTTTCAGGAATGTTCGCCGAAGGCAGGATGCAAGCAGAGTCACCCGAGTGGACGCCTGCGAGCTCAACGTGTTCCATCACAGCAGGGATGAAGACTTCGTGGCCATTGCTCACGGCATCAGCTTCGCATTCCAAAGCATTCTGGAGGAAGCGGTCGAGGAGCAA
The DNA here is from genome assembly GCA_017558005.1 of Kiritimatiellia bacterium. Taxonomy (GTDB): domain Bacteria; phylum Verrucomicrobiota; class Kiritimatiellia; order RFP12; family DVOR01; genus Spyradenecus. The sequence goes on from JAFYWN010000012.1 coordinate 26,683, forward strand.
GGGACGATCTTCGGTCACGCCCACTGCCTTTGCCACGTATTCGCGCAACATCGCTTCATCGTAAATCACTTCCATGCCGCGACCGCCCAAAACGAAGCTCGGACGAATCATCAACGGATAGCCAATCTGATTGGCCACGGTGATGGCTTCTTCAATGTTGATTGCCATGCCGCTTTCAGGCATCGGAATCTCGAGCTGATCCATCATCTGACGGAAGAGGTCGCGGTCTTCAGCAATGTCAATCGAGTCAATCGAGGTGCCGAGGATGTTGCAGCCCGCATCAGAGAGTTCGCGAGCAATGTTGAGCGGGGTCTGGCCGCCGAACTGCACGATGATACCGTAAGGCTTTTCCTTGCGATAAATCTGCAAGACGTCTTCCACGGTGACGGGTTCGAAGTAGAGACGATCTGAGGTGTCGTAGTCCGTCGAGACGGTTTCAGGGTTGCAGTTGACCATCACGGTCTCGTACCCCATCTCGCGCAACGTAAAGGCCGCGTGACAGCAGCAGTAGTCGAATTCAATACCCTGGCCAATGCGGTTCGGGCCACCACCGAGGATCATCACCTTCTTGGGATTTTCCTTGATGACCAACTGGTCCGGAGCATTGTAAGTGGAGTAGTAATATTCCTTCCCTTCCACGCCAGAAACGGGGACTGCGTGCCAACCTTCCACCACGCCAATCGCTTCACGGCGTTCGCGGATCAACTTTTCAGGGATACCGAGCAACTTCGACAAGTAGCGATCCGAGAAGCCATCCTTCTTCGCCTGCGTCAACAACTCATCAGAAGGCAAGCTACCCTTGCAAGCAAGAATCTGCTCTTCGAGTTGGACCAATTCGCGCATCTGCTGCACAAACCATGCCTTCACGGCGCAAGCTTCAAAGATTTGCTCATCGGTAGCACCCTTACGGAGGGCTTCGTACATGATGAAGTGCGTTTCGCTGCTGGGCGTGCGGAGCTTATCAAGCAATTCCTTCAGGGAGAAGTTTTCCCAACCGACCCAGCCCAAGCCATGGCGGCTCTTTTCGAGACCACGGATGGCCTTCTGCAAGGCTTCCTTATAATTCTTACCAATCGACATCACTTCGCCGACGGCCTTCATCTGCGTGCCGAGCTTATCTTCCACTGCACGGAACTTTTCAAAGGCCCAACGTGCAAACTTCAGCACCACGTAATCACCCGAGGGCGTGTACTTTTCGAGCGTCCCGTCGCGCCAGTAAGGCAGTTCGTCCATCGTCATGCCAGCGGCGAGCTTAGCGGAAACCAATGCGATTGGGAAACCGGTTGCCTTCGAAGCGAGTGCGGAGGAACGCGAGGTGCGCGGGTTGATTTCAATAATCACCACACGGCCCGTGCGAGGATCGTGTGCGAACTGCACATTCGTGCCACCAATCACGCCGATGGCTTCCACAATCTTAAAGGCCATCTGCTTCAGGCGTTCCACCGTTTCAGGGGCGATGGTCAACATCGGTGCGGCGCAGAAGGAGTCGCCCGTATGCACACCCACGGGGTCGATGTTTTCAATCGTGCAGACGCAAATCATCTGATTCTTCGCGTCACGCACCACTTCGATTTCGAGTTCTTCCCAGCCCTTGATGGACTCTTCCACCAAAATCTGGTGCGTCATCGAAAGGTCCAAGCCCTTACGCGCAATCGTGTGCAATTCTTCAATGTTGTAAACGAAGCCGCCACCAGCGCCACCCATCGTGTAAGCGGGGCGAATCACCATCGGGAAACCAATCTCTTCGGCAATCTTTTCGGCCTCTTCCATGTTGTTGGCAATGCCCGAACGTGGCGTTTCAATGCCGAGCTGCTGCATCGTGTTCTTGAAGATGTCGCGGTCTTCACCACGTTCAATCGCCTCAAGATTCACGCCAATCACCATCACGCCATACTTGTCCAAAATACCCGCCTTCGCCAAAGCCGAAGACATATTCAGACCTGTCTGACCACCAAGATTGGGCAAAATCGCGTCAGGACGTTCCTTCGCGATGATCTGTTCCAAACGTTCCAAATTCAACGGTTCGATGTACGTCGCGTCTGCCATCGTCGGATCGGTCATAATCGTAGCCGGATTCGAGTTGACAAGCACAATCTGATACCCGAGAGCGCGGAGTGCCTTACATGCCTGTGTACCAGAATAGTCAAACTCACAAGCCTGGCCAATCACAATAGGACCGGAGCCAATAATCAGCACTTTTTTAATGTCCGAACGCTGCATATTCAAATACCTTCCCTGTTAGAAGTCGAGCGGTGAGAATAACTCACCTAAACCGAGGCGATATGCTACCAAAAAAAAGTCAATTAGTAAAGCGAATAGACGATATTACTAAAGAAAATAAGCCGAATTTAGGGTTTTCAACAAGTCGCAACGACGCGACACCTTCCGTTCCCAAAAGGATTACCCTCATCCAACCGCCTAAAATGCAATGCTCACACCGCCCTTATTCGCAGAGGAGTGTCTCCCAAAGCTCTGGCTTAAATCCTGGGAAAACGCCTGCGGGTGTAACGAGTAACGGCCGTTTAACCAACATCCCATCTGTCGCCAAAAGGTCTAACTGTTCATCCTCGCTCATCGTCGCAAGTTTCGTTGAAAGCCCAAGGCTCTTGTAGAGCAAACCCGAGGTATTAAAAAATCGCTTTAAGGGCAATTTGGACTGTTGCCACCACATCGCCAATTCTGCACGCGTCGGCGGATTCTCTTTGATATGACGCGCCGTAAACGAGACACCCTTTGCCTCAAGCCAAGCCTTTGCCTTCTGGCATGTCGTACACTTCGGATATTCCGCAAAAAGAATCATATCGCCTCCATCATAAAATGTTCCTTCATAGCATAACACAAACCTCGCCCTTGCGAATAAAAGTGCTTTCGCAAAGTGTAAAGGCGCTTCAGCAAAGTGTACAGTTATTTCGCAAAGTGCAGCGATACTTTCGCAGAGCCGCGTGAAAACGGTGAGGGCCCGCAGTGGGACGCAGTCCGTAGCGAGGAGCGCCGAATCCGTCATCCATCTCCGTAAGGAGTGGCTGAGAGGGTAGCGAACGTCAAGAACCGTGCGACCCCGTGGAGACCATAGAGGCTTCCCCGCACCTTCGGCGAGGGGCGCATTCGGGGGTTCGGGGCACCCCCGTCGTTTGGTACCATTCTGGATAGCGGCTGGTTAATAGCGGCCGATTAGCAGACGGCATTTATCGTAGCCCTTGCCCACTGCGGCAGGGGTGAGTCCTGCACGCTACGCATCCTAACGGATGCTTTTACTGGTGCTCACGAGGAAGAAAGGGTGAAAGCCTGCACATGATCGTGCGCTAAACGACCCACACAAAGCCAGAAAAATCATCACACCCGGCATCATCACAGACACTTTTAATCAAACTTCCCTTCTTTTTCATCTTTTTATCCAATTTTTCGCTCATTTTTTACATTTTAGGCTTGCAAGATTGGCATCTATTTGTTATTTTATAGGGACTTTTCAGTGCGGAAACCGGAGTTTGTAGCTAATCTCCGATGCTGTAGAGGACGAGAGCCCCGTCCCGCCCTTCCGGCTGAATGAACCGCGTCCGCAAGTGCGGACATAGAACTTAACGTATCCTTTAAAAGGATTAAGTACATGCCTACTATCAATCAGCTGGTGCGCAAGGGCCGCACCCCGCAGCGCAAGAAGAGCAAGTCTCCCGCACTCGTTGCATGCCCCCAGCGTCGCGGTGTTTGCACCGTGGTTAAGACTCAGACCCCTAAGAAGCCTAACTCGGCTTTGCGTAAGGTCGCTCGTGTTCGCCTCACCTCCGGTTACGAAGTGACCGCCTACATCCCTGGCGAAGGTCACAACCTCCAGGAACACTCCGTCGTGTTGATCCGCGGCGGTCGTGTGAAGGACTTGCCTGGTGTGCGTTATCACATCATCCGTGGTTGCCTTGACTCCCTCGGTGTCAATGGCCGTGGCCGTTCCCGCTCCAAGTACGGCGTCAAGAAGGACGCTGCTGCTCAGGGTGGTAAGAAGAAATAAGGAGGGAATAAAACATGCGTCGTCGTCAAGCTATTAAGCGCGTGCACATGACCGATCCTCGCTTCAACAGCGAATTGGTCGCTAAGGTTGTTCGCACCCTCATGAAGTCTGGTAAGAAGACCACCGCAGAACGTATCGTTTACGGTGCAATCGACGAACTCGCTCGCGAAACGGGCAAGGATCCGCTCGAAGTGATGGATGCTGCTATCAACAACATGAAGCCGAAAGTGGAAGTGAAGTCCCGCCGCGTGGGTGGTGCTACCTACCCTGTGCCGGTGGAAATCCGCCCTGGCCGTCAGCTCGCACTCGCACTCCGTTGGATGGCTCAGTACGCTTCCGCTCGTCGTGGCGTCCCGATGCCTCGCGCCGTTGCTCTTGAAATTATCGATGCTTACAACAACACCGGTAACGTTCTCAAGAAGCGCGACGATACCCACAAGATGGCTCAGGCTAACAAGGCTTTCGCGCACTACGCGTTCTAAGTCTTCGCAGCCGAAGCTGCACGAAAGACCCGCCCGACGGCGGGTCTTTTCTTTTTTATTTTTTTATTTTTTAGTGTGCCCCACCCACATCCATCTGTCAAACCCTTCCTTCGTCACCCTTGTGTTGTTAAACCGTCTCCCTTTAGCCCATCCCCTTGTAGCAATCCCAACCTATTAAATAATCAAACTGCAACCACCTTCATGATCCGCGCCACCAATAATTCTAAATAGCACAGCTCCCCAAAAACAGAAGCATGCAATAATCCATCCACGCCAGAGCCGTTAAGAAAGATAACTACTCACTCGCCCAAAAAAATAAAACCTTTCAATAACCTTTTCCCCTAAACGAAACACGTTCAAACCTTGCGGATAAGTAATGTTCGCACTTACTCACACCATCAATACCCCTAAACGAAACCTTTTCACAACCCTAAATAGAGAAGCATCGAGTAGATTTAAAGGGGTAAACTTTGAAGAGTTTAGAAGGTGGACTATTCAAAACACCTTGCAGAATTAAACATTCTCCCACTATTTCTCATTTTGCACCTTCAAGTGCGCACATATCCTCATCTTGCACCTTCAAGTGCACACGCGTCCCTACGCTTATCAAGCATCATTGAGTCTACAATCAAGCCGATTCACCTCTAAATTATTAAGAATTTACTAAAATTGGTGAAATGCAAGACAAATTGCGCAGGCGGGTGGGGAAAACATTGAAAATTTTCATGCGGCTCCTTCTTGTTTGATTTGTGATGAACGTGGGTAATGAGCAAGTTTATACTGGAGAATCGCGATGTCTTTGGCTATTAGTCGAGAAAAGTCGGTGGTCTTTGGATAGAAGCGACGGATAAGACGATTAGAGTTCTCAACATATCCCTTTTCCCAAGCTGCATATGCATGTGTATAAAAGAGCATCGCTCGTGTAATTTTCTCAACCTTCTTGGTGTCCGTGAACTCTGTCCCGTTGTCGGTTAAGATATGGGTAATAGTAATACCTTTTTCGGTGGTTTCTTTCACAATTGATCGTAAGGCTCGATGCACAGTTTTGCGTCTTAAGTCATTTATTTTTCGTATGAATATGAATTCCTTGTGGCCAGGATTTGCTAATACAAGTAAGCCGCCTTTACCCTTAGTGCCAGAAACGACCAAATCCATCTGAAAGTAACCGATAGGCTTTCCTTCGCGAACTTCTTTGGGCAGGTGTTCAATTGTACGCTCAGGCTTATGGTTTTTAGCGACTTCAATATCTTTTTTCTGCTTTCTATGGTGATATTCTCGATAATACTTAGTGAAGGCCTCGCTTGAAGCAAGCGTAGTCGTAGCATGGTAATAGATTGTTCTAAGAGAAGGAGTTCGGCCTTTCCATTCGGGGTGTTCATTTAACATCATTTGATATGCTGCTGGGATGGAACGCCACTCCTCGAGATACTCTTCGAATTGTGTTACGAAATGGTTTATTATCTTCATGCGCGCCCCCTTATTTGAGGCTAGCAACATCGTATTCTGCTCTGCGAGATCTGCGCTATAAGGGAAATACTGATAACGATGTTCAAGTGGTAAGTACATGCAGAAAACGCCTTCTGAACATCCATGCTTAAGTTCATAGCGTAAGGTTGACTCTGGAATAGCCAGCTGTTTTGCGACCTCTCTAACGGAGAGATGTGTTCGACTATCAATCATCTGATTCCATTTTCGTTCAATAATTAAACGACTTGCATACACAGTGTGTTTAGATTTGGTATTCTTTTGCACGTCAGTATTCCTTTCTTTGTTATTTTTCGCAACACAAATCATAGCAGGAATACTGACATTTTTCATTTTTCCGCGCCGCCCCCCGGGGGGCGTAGAGATGTCTCCCTTCATTTTCCTTGACTGTTGAACTATCTTCTTTGACTTCACCTTTTTACCTGCGCAAATACATTGTGCACTTTTCAAATTTACTAAAATTTATTTTTGGTGCTTGACTATTTTTCCTTTGAGGCGTATCATACCCTTATTCATACTTAAGGCAGGAAATCATGCAGGAAAAATTGAACGCCTTTTTGGAATACGTAGACCACCATGTGATGCACCACGGCGGCTCGTTAGATGCGTTGACGCATCAGACATGGTTGAAGGACTTAGAGATCCTCGGTCACGACATTCTTGCCGTTTTTCACTTTGACGAATTTATGGTCATTCTCGTCGGCGTACTCCTCGGAGCGTTGGCATGGTTTGGTCGTAAATCAATTGGAAGAATCCCACGCGGCTTTGGAACCATTCTCGAAAAATATGTTCTCTTCATTCGAGATGACATCGTCTACCCCAATTTCGGTGGTGCGAAACATGGGCGCTCCTTTGTACCCTTCTTTTGTTCAATCTTCCTCTTTATCGCGCTTTCAAACCTTTTGGGCTTGATTCCGCTCTTCACCTGTTCCACAGGCAACGTCAATATTACCGCAGCATTGGCCACAATCTTCCTCGGTGTTGCCCTTTGGGGAACGCTTCGCCAAGGTGGTGCCCACGCGCTCGTTCATGCGCTTTTACCTGCAGGTTTGCCTGGCCCCATGAAGCCAATCATGTTCTTCATGGAAGTGATTTCCCTCTTTTCGCGCACCTTTGCACTGACGATGCGTCTGTTTGCCAATATGCTTGGCGGACACGTCGTGCTCTACGCAATGGTCTCACTTACGGCAATTTTTGGTGCGCTTGCAGCGCCTTCTTTGGCGGTAGCAATCTGCCTCTACCTTTTTGAAGTCTTCGTGGCGCTCTTACAAGCGTATGTTTTCACGATGCTTTCTGCAATCTTTATTGGGATGATGGTTCATCCCCAACACTAACTCAACAAAACCAAGGAGTTCATCATGGGTCCTATCGGAGCAGGTATCGCAGTTCTCGGCGCAGCAATTGGCATTGGTCTTGTCGGCTATTCCGCACTTACAGGCATGGCTCGTCAGCCTGAAGCTGCAGCAAAGTTGCAAACTGCTATGATTATCGCTGGCGCACTCATTGAAGGTGTCGCCCTCTTCGCCGTTGTGGTCTGCCTCCTCAAGTAAGAGCTCAACAATGGCAGCTGAAACCCAAACCGTTACCGAACAGCCCGTCTCGGAGCACCATGGCTCCGAGAGTGCGGGGGTTTTGGACTTCAACGGGCAAATGGTGCTGCTGACGTGGGTGGCATTCGCAATCGCGGCTGCGCTTTTGACGAAGTTGCTTTGGAAGCCGATTCTGAACTTTGTTGAGGCCCGCGAGGCTGAAATCAAAGGCGCTCTTGATGATGCGCAGAAGGCTCGCCAAGCAGCAGCCGATGCAGATGCGACTGCGGCAAAGACCATCGACCAGGCAAAGGCCGACGCACGGCGTCTTGCAGATGAGCAGACCGCCGCAACACGTCAGCTCATTAATCAGCTCGAAGAGGAAGCTCGCGACGCTATCGCGCGACGCAAGCAAGCCGCCGAAGAGCAACTTAAAACCGAACGTGAAGATGCACTTCGGAAGTTGCACGAAGGCGCTGGAGCGGAAATCGCGGGCGCGTTAGAGCGCATGCTCCCTGGAATGCTGACCGAAGCCCAACGGCAAAGCTATCAAGAAAAGATTGCTGCGGACATCCGTTTCAACTGATTTAGAAAGTTTGCCGCATGTATCACGACGAAGCAGTCATCCGTCCCTATGCTCGCGCACTGGTTTTAGCCGCGCAACAGCTCGGCATTCTGGCACGCGTTCGGGGCGATATGGAAGCATTGCAAGCACAGTGGGATGGCTCGGAAGAGTTGCGGACGTGGTGTTGCACGGCGCGTAGTCTGCCAAAAGCGGCCCACGCCGAAGCTGTAGATGCGCTTTGGGGCGACACCATGGCACACCCAACGCGCGTCTTGCTTGAAGCGCTCTCCACCGCAGGACTTTTGGCCGCGATTCCGCAAGTCATCAAGGTCTTCCGTCGATTTGCCGACCGCGTGGAAGGACGCATAGACGTCTCGTTCGTCTTCGCTGCCACGCCCTCCGACACATTGCTCGCCACCTTGACGCAACGTGCGAAAGCCGCCTACGGCGAACAGACGCAAATCACCGTCTCCACCGATGCGGAATTAGGCGCAGGACTCATCGTTCGCGCTGGCAATACGCAAATCGATGCCTCTTTGAAGGGACGATTAACGCGACTGCGTCAAGCATTCGCCCGATAAATTTCAACGCATGCGCCCTTGGATCCGGCGCATAACCCTTTATTTAAATGGATTGCATATGAAGACGCAATTGAAACCAGACGAGCTCTCTGCCCTGCTTCGTCAGCGGATGGAACAAGCCGACAAGCCGGTGGACACCACCGAATTCGGCACCGTGCTCAGCGTTGGCGATGGTATTGCCCGCGTGGACGGCTTGACCAACGTGATGTACAATGAGCTCGTTGAAACCGAAAATGGTGTGGCGGGTCTCGCACTCAACCTCGAAGAAGATGTAGTGGGTGTGGCCGTTTTGGATAGCGACGTAAACGTCCGTGAAGGGGATCGTTTCCATCGCACAGGCCGCGTAGTCTCCGTTCCTGCGGGCCCTGCACTTACGGGCCGTGTGGTTGACGCCTTGGGTCGCCCTCTTGATGGCAAGGGGCCCATCGTTGCCGATGCGGAAATGCCCGTGGAAGCGGCAGCAGCCTCCATCGTGGAGCGTCGTAATGTTGACACGCCCATGCAGACAGGTCTTCTTGCAATTGACGCCCTTACACCGATTGGTCGTGGTCAGCGCGAACTCATCATCGGCGACCGTAAGACGGGTAAGACCACCATTGCCGTGGACGCAATCCTCAATCAGAAGGGTGGCGACGTTCACTGTTTCTACGTGGCAATCGGTCAAAAGCTCTCAACCGTCGCAGCACTCTGCAAGCAACTCGAAGCCGCTGGCGCAATGGCTTACACCACCATCGTCGTGGCAGGAGCCTCGGATCCGGCACCGTTGCAGTATCTCGCGCCCTACTCTGGGTGCGCCATGGCTGAATATTGGATGAATCGTGGTGGCCATGCCTTAGTAATTTACGATGACTTGACTAAGCACGCACAGGCTTATCGTCAGATTTCCTTGCTCCTGCGCCGTCCGCCGGGACGTGAAGCCTTCCCTGGCGACGTCTTCTATCTCCACAGCCGTCTCTTGGAACGTGCCGCACAGCTCTCCAATGAAAAGGGCGGTGGTAGCATGACTGCACTCCCCATTGTGGAAACGCAGGCAAATGACATCTCGGCTTACATCCCGACCAACGTGATTTCGATTACCGACGGTCAGATCTTCCTTGAAGCAGGTCTCTTCCACGAAGGTCAGCGCCCTGCTATCAACCCCGGTATCTCCGTCTCCCGTGTAGGTGGTGATGCTCAGGTGAAAGCAATGAAGAAGGTGGCAGGCCCGCTCCGTGTGTTGCTCGCACAATACCGCGAACTCGAAGCCTTCACCTCCTTCTCCTCTGACCTTGATGCAGGCACCTTGGAACAACTCGCCACGGGTCGCGCACTGATGCACTCGATTCGTCAGATGCCTGGTAGCCCGAAACCTGTCGCAGAACAAGTGGCGATCCTCTACGCTGGCACGAATAAGTGGCTCGCAGATATCCCCACCCCGCGTCTGCCCGAGGCATTAAAGGCGCTCGCAACGGCGCTCGCGACCTCTCAGACGGGTCAGCAGTACACCACGCGCTTCAACGCAAGCCCCGTGTTAGACGACGAATTAAAGGGTATGCTCGACACCCTCATGCAGGAAGTGCTCGCAGCCTACAACCCTAAGAGGAAGTAATCCATGCCCAGCTTGCGCGAATTTAACGAGCGTTTAGCCTCCATGGCAAGTATGCGCCGTGTGACCAGCACGATGAAGTTGGTCGCAGGCTCACACTTACATCGAGTGCAGAGCGACCTCTCGCGCCCGGAAAACTTCACCCGTGCGCTGGCGGCGCTCTCCCCTATCATTGAGCAGCCGCGCTTCGCCAATCATCGCTTGTTGCAACCGCCACCCGAAAAGAATAGCCGTATCTTGCTCGTAACCATGAGCGCAGATCGCGGTCTTTGTGGTGGCTTCAATGCGGCAGTGGTGCGTGCCGTGCGTGACTTCCATGCAGCACATGGCGAACGTGCGGCAAAGATTGACCACCTTTACGTGGGACAAAAGGCCGCCAATGCGCTTAAGAGCGAGTATCCGGGGATTCTTGACCACATCCTTCCAGCCTCTAGCCACCCCTCTGTCTCCGACTCCGACCGTGTGGCAAAGTTGGTTATGCGCGTCTTCTTGTGGAAGATGTACGATGAGGTGTGGTTAATCTCCAATCACTTCGTCAACTCCATGACGAACGACTGCCGCACAGAACGTCTTCTGCCCGACGCACGTCCGCCTGTACCGAAGGTGGAAGTGGAGCCCATGCCGCTCCCGCGCCTCTTGGAGCCCAACGACAATCGAATGTTGGAGAATCTGGCTTACCTCTGGATCCAACTCTCACTTTACTACGCAATGTTGCATTCCGCCACGGGTGAGCTCGCTGCTCGCGTCATGGCAATGAATAATTCCACGATGAATTTGAATGCAATGGAAAAAGAATTGCGCACCCGCCGCAACCGCGCTCGCCAAGCGGCAATCACCAACGAACTTACTGAAATCGTCTCCGGCGCCGAAGCGCTGAAATAAGGATATTCCCATGGCAGACTCCACTCTTGCGAATTCGGAAGAAAACATCGGCAGCGTCATCCAAGTGATGGGCGCAGTCGTAGACGTGGAATTCCCCTCCGGCATCCGTCCTCGCCTCTTGACGGCATTACGGACGACCAATCCCTTGCTTGATGACAAGCCCTACAACCTCGTCCTTGAGGTCGCGCAGCATCTCGGTGACTGCCGAATCCGTGCAATTGCAATGGGTTCGACCATTGGCCTTGTGCGTGGTGCACAGGTAAAGGACTTGGGGCGCCCGATGGCAATGCCTGTCGGTAAGGGCACGCTCGGCCGCGTGATGAACCTCCTTGGCGAAGGCATCGACGGCAAGGGTGAGGTCACTTGCGAAAAGCGTGATCCCATTCACCGCGAACCGCCCGCCTTCACAGATCAGAGTCCTGACGCAGAAATCCTCGTCACTGGTATTAAGGTTATTGACTTGCTGACGCCCTATCGTCGCGGTGGTAAGATTGGTCTCTTCGGCGGTGCAGGTGTCGGTAAGACCGTGCTCATTCAGGAACTCATTCACAACATCGCCATGGGCCACGGCGGTTACTCCGTCTTTGCGGGTGTCGGTGAACGTACTCGTGAAGGTACCTCGCTCTATCAGGAAATGGAAGAAGCGGGCGTGTTGGACAAGACAGCAATGGTCTTCGGTCAGATGAATGAACCGCCGGGAGCACGTTCTCGCGTGGCACTCTCCGCATTGACGGTGGCAGAACACTTCCGTGACGAAATGAATCAGGACGTGTTGCTCTTCATTGACAACATCTTCCGTTTCACTCAGGCGGGTGCAGAAGTCTCTGCTTTGCTCGGACGCATCCCCTCTGCGGCAGGTTACCAGCCCTCCCTCTCCACGGAAATGGGTGAACTTCAGGAACGCATTACCTCCACAAAGGCTGGCTCCATCACCTCTGTGCAGGCCGTTTACGTCCCTGCCGACGACTACACCGACCCCGCCCCTGCGACAACCTTCGCCCACCTTGATGCCACGACGGAACTCTCCCGTGCCATTGTGGAAAAGGGTATCTACCCGGCAGTGGACCCATTGACTTCCACCTCCTCCATGCTTGACCCCGCAATCGTGGGTGAAGAACATATGCGCGTGGCAAACGGCGTTCAGCAGTTGCTCCAGCGCGCGAAGGAACTCACCGACATCATCGCTATTCTCGGCATGGATGAACTTAGCGAAAGCGACAAGATGACGGTTGCTCGTGCTCGTAAGGTGGAGCGCTTGCTCTCCCAACCCTTCCACGTGGCAGAAAAGTTCTCTGGTATCCCTGGCCGCTTCGTGAAGTTGGAAGATACGCTTCGCTCCTTCGCAGAAGTGCTTGATGGTAAGTGTGACGATCTTCCTGAAGCCGCCTTCTACATGGTTGGCTCCATTGATGATGTCCGCGAAAAAGCGAAGACGATCGCACGCTAAGAGGAATCCCACACCATGGCATCGGGAACACCCTTTCACTTCGCCATTGAGACCCCATCGGGCGTCTTCATTGAAGGTGATGACATCACCGCAGTGGAGATTACCACCGATGTGGGCAAGCTCGGCATCATGGCTCGCCACGAACCCATTGTGGCGGCCTGCCCGCCCGGCTTAATGCGCATTTGCCAAGGTGGCGAATGGATTACCTTCCGCACCAATCGTGCGATTCTCGTCTGCGACGGCGAAACAGTTAAACTGCTCACGCCGCTCGCCCGTCTCGCCGTTGGTTAAGCGTCGCGTTGCTCACCGCAGAAGGCACACACACGAAGTTGCCTCTCTGCCGAACAGGTCGCAGAGCCCAACAAACAAAAAACAAACCGCCCTTATGGACGGTTTGTTTTTTATTTATAGCTGATGCGCTTACGTGCTCGATTGACATAAACGGAGTCTTCTTCCGATTGAAGCAATCGCCAAGCAACCCTGTTAGACTCTTCGCTTCGATTACGAACACTTTAGGGAAGTAACGCCGTCGCAATTGTCTGCCAGTTATAGTCCATCGCAGCACGATCAAAGATGGGCTTAAACTGCGCCTCGCGTTCTTCTAGCGTAAGCGCCATTAAGGCTTTTAAAGCCGTAGCGATTCCCTCGGCAGAGATTTCGGTCCAGTACTCACCCAAAACCTCCCACGGCGCGCCCTTTGTGCAAATCACTGGCGTCCGACACCATAGCGCTTCGGCAACCACGATTCCAAAGTTTTCACTCCGAGTCGGCAAGATGAAGATGGAGGCAGACTTAAGCAACCGCACCTTATCTGCACCGTAACAAGGCGGCAAGCGACGTACCGTTGCGGAGGGAGGAAGCTCATAACCATCCGCTGGGCCAGCGATTAAAAGTTGCCAATCCGATGAGGGGGCGATCTTCTCCCATGCTTCTAAGAGCAGATCAAGCCCTTTTAGGGGATGAAGACGGCCGAGGTAAAGGACGGTTTGCGTGCGGGGTTGCGCAGGAACAGCGTCAAAACATGCCCCATCCACGCCATTGGGAATCACACGTATGGGTGGACACGCCGCGCCTAAAGCATCCCGCATCCACCCCGCTTCAGACGTTGCCGTCGCGTGCAACCATGTTGCGCGACGCAGGAGTGCGCGATCAAAGCAATGCCATGCGAGCAATTTACGGAACTTTCCATATGCCCTTCGCACAGGATCAAGGCATCCTTGCGGCGCGACGCTATAAGGCACTCCGAGTGCACGTGCTCGATAAGCCCCCCACCACACAGGAAAAGTCCAACACGAATAGAGGTAAAGGTGGGCCGCTCCACGTAATTCCGCATCTAACCCTACGAGCATCTCCCGCGAGAAGTAAATCACTCGTGGCCAACTTCTACGAAACACGCGTACGCGTACGCCCGCCTTTCGGCAACTTTCCACAAGAGGGTGTTCCGCTTGACCGCCTAAAAAGAGCAAGGAGACCTGATGTCCTAGTTGCGCTTGAGCAAGCACCGTGGCAGCAACCAACTCGGACAATCCACCGCCATCTGCCCAGCATCCGGCCACCAAGTGGACCAAATGCGAACGTGCGTTAGACGTGGGAATTACCGACATTGTCTACACCTCAATGACTTTAGTCTTCAAAGTAAGTGTACCCGCGCAAGCCATTGGCATAGGCGGTAAGAATCTGTCGGCGTTCTTCAGCGGTAATCTTACGCTTCTTCAACGCACGATCCGTCAAACGGCGGAAGCGCGCCACAAGATCCCCTGTGTCATATTCCACATAAGAGAGGACCTCGCCCACCGTGTCACCTTCCACCTCTTCGGTAAATTCCAAATCCCCATCATCGTCCAAGCGAATCGAGAGCACATTGGTATCGCCGAAGAGATTGTGCAAGTCACCCAGGGTTTCCTGGTATGCGCCCACCAAAAATGCCCCTAAAATGTAGGGCTCTTCAGGTTTAAATATGTGCAACGGCAACGCATGCTTCACATCGTGCAAGTCAATAAAGTTATCAATCTGCCCATCACAGTCGCAGGTGATATCCGAAAGATGCGCCGAACGCGTGGGGCGTTCGCAGAGACGATGAATCGGCATAATGGGGAAGAGTTGGTCAATTGCCCACGCATCTGGAAGCGACTGGAAGACGGAGAAATTGCAATAGTAGATATCCGCCATTGCCTCATCCAACCCACGCAAATCCTCAGGCACGTATTTCAACTTCGGCACCTCTGCACGAATCCGCGTCAGGATTGACCAAAATACACGATCCGCAGCAGCATGTTGACGCAAGGAGATCAAACCATGTTTAAATGCTTTGTGCACTTCTTCACGATAATAGAGCGCATCGTTAAAGTATTCTGGCAGATTCTTTGTGCGAAGATTCTTTGAAACGTCCAACAAGTTGGCGATACATTCAGGCAGATTCTTATCGTCCAAGACTGCATCAGGGGTGGTCTCTTGCACCTCAAACCCTGCGGTCGTTAAGACATCCACGAGCAAAACCGAGTAATAACCAATTAATGCGCGTCCAGATTCACTGATAATCGTTGGGTGCTTCACGCCTGCATGGTCGCAAGCATTCATAATCCCTTCGACGACGTCTGCGCAATACTCCGAGATATCATAGTTGGCACTGCTTTCGAAATTCGTATGGCTACCATCATAGTCAATTGCCAAACCGCCACCGATGTCAAAGATCCCCATCGGCGCACCTTCCTTCACCAGGCCAACGTAGAAGCGAGATGCCTCCTTAATCGTGTCACGAATCTCTCGAATATTCGGCACCTGCGAACCCAGATGGTAGTGCAACATCTCAAGACAATCCAATGCACCCTCTGCACGCAAGCGATCCACGGCTTGAATTAATTGGCTTGAAGTCAATCCGAAGACCGAACGGTCCCCGCCGCTTTCACTCCACTTCCCCCCTACCTTACTGCTAAGCTTAACACGCACACCAATGCGCGGCCGCACATCGAGTTGGCGTGCCACCTTTAAGACAATCTCCAACTCCTCAAGACTCTCTAAGACCAACATCGTCTGAAGCCCCATCTTCAGCGACGAGAGTGCCAACGAGATAAACTCCTCATCCTTATAGCCATTACACACGATATACGCATCTGGATCGTGCATGTACGCCAATGCCGCAATCAATTCCGCCTTCGAACCTGCCTCCAAACCGTGATGATACGCGCGACCATACGTCACCACATCCTGCACGGCTTGTTGCTGTTGGTTCACCTTAATCGGATAAACACCACGATAGACACCCTGGTACGAATAATCCTTAATCGCCTTTGCAAACGCCTCATTGATTCGTTGGATACGCGAGGCAAGAATATCACTAAATCGCAATAACACCGGCAAACTCATCCCGCGGTCACGCAATTCATTGACAATCTCCTGCAGCTTAACATCTACATTCTTCTCACCATGCTTCAAGCAAACGGTCACAAACCCATCTGAGGAAACGCCAAAATAACCACTTCCCCATGCGTCTACACCATACAACTCTGCACTTTTAACAGCATTCCAACCGTCAAACGCGTCAGTCACACCTTTTGCCATCTTCATACTCCAACTAAGCGATGAATGAAACAAAGAATATGTGCACGAAACATATTCACCCGTCAGTATAACAAATGTACAGAAACTACAAAAATTTTTCTGAAGAAAAGACATCACTAAACCTACAGTGCTCGCCCCACACGCCCCCACAAAAAAGCCCACTTTTCACAAAAGAATCCATAATCACAATGGTCTCGGCAAATCTCTTTCCTCCTTGTGTAACATAAGCCTCACACCGGACCTCATCTAACACATTTTAACGGATTTGTATACTTCTTTCATTTTGGCGCGCCGCCCCCCGGGGGGCGTAGGGTGATGGGTCTTCTTCTTTCCTTTTCGACACACCTTTCTCTGAACGGGTCTCTTCTTACCCCCGCGGTTATATTGTGCAATATTTATGTAATATTCACCCCGCGATTTAACTTGCAATTCAGTTACTGAACTGTTATAGTTGCTGAACTATTATGCATTTCTAATGGAAAATAATGGTTTGAATTACATGAAAATCAAACTAACATGCCGAAAGGTTGCCATAAAGTTCATGGTCTTATTTTGCGCCACCTTTCTACCTATGTGGATATGCTGCGCGGTGATGGCTCTTGGTGGGGATATTCAGGGTAGAAACCTATTCGTTATCGTTTCTGCTTTTTGCATTCTGAGTCTATACCATATTATCAGTTGTTATCATCAAACCTTGACCTTGTCTGAGTATGAAATTATATTGAAACGAGGCCTTGAAACATGGAGGATCCACTATAAGGAGGTCGGACGTATTATTTTTCATACTCAGGTGTCAATACCTCCTTTCGATAAGCCGGATATTTTCATTCGCTCGCCCAAAACAACAATCCATTTCCGGGAAAATTGGTTTGATGATAAGGAAATTTTTCAGCGAGCCATGGACACCATATATCAACGAACTCCGCAGGTGCGCGTCATTAAAAATGGTAAAGGAATCAATGTGAATATGTATACATTCGTTTCTGCATTGAAATATATGTTCATACCATTCCTAATGCTAGTGTTTCTGTTGAGTCTCTTAGTCTCCTGATATAAGGCTTTCAGTTCTTCAGAGCTGCGTACTATTTTCTAGACAAGGCTTGAAATGCGACACAAGTATGGTGGGAATAGGACATTAAGTCAAAGTTCATCTGAAATTTGAGACATTGAGTCAACGTTCATCTGAATTTTGAATGGATAAACGTTCAAAGATATGCTCTAACGGTCGCCAACCGCATCTTTTTTAGGATTTTTTATTTTTTTGATTGACTTTCCTAAGTGCGCTTTGATACAATACGGCTCGTTTTCTGGCGAAAGTAGCTCAGTTGGTAGAGCCCCAGATTGTGGATCTGGTTGTCGCGGGATCGTGCCCCGTCTTTCGCCCCAGCTTAACCTCCTTGCTCTGCAGGGAGGTTTTTTATTTTTCTACACCCTCTGTCGCATGACGATTCCACTGCCACCTCCATACGCCACGCACACCCCAATGCGTTCTCATTAAAACCATTTTCATTTCTCGGCCTTAGACATACTCTTTTTAAGGTACGTATGCTACAATGTAATTAAGTAACCAAACACCTCCTCAAAAAAAGTTTTATTTTTCTTGTGGAATATTGAGTTGCTTTAACGTTCTACTCAATGGACACCCGCTTTGGCGTGTCCCGAAAGTGTGCCGGCGGCAACGCGCTTTTTGTCTTTTAGCCGCGAAAGGAACTCCTATGAAGACCTCTGCACTCCTGCTCTGCATGAGCCTGATGCTCCCCCTCGTCGGTTTTGCACAAGAAGCCGCTCCCGCTCCTGAAGCACCTGTTGCTGAAGCTCCAGCAATGAAGGCCAAGCGTCCCGCCCCCACCCCTGAACAGCGTGAAGCATTCCGCAAGCGCATGGCTGAACGTCGTCAGCGCATGGCCTGCCAGAATCCTGAATGCCCCTGCGCTAAGGTGATGAATGAACGCCCCAACTTCCCCCGTCCGCAGACCAATCCTGCTGAAATGACGCCCGAACAGCGTGAAGCATTCCGCACGGAAATGAAGACCCAGATGGAAGCTTTCCGCGCAAAGATGGAAGAAGCACGCAAGGCATGCACTTGCGAAGAGTGCATCTGCAAGCGTCGCCCCGCAGCGAATGCACGCCGCCCGATGCCCCGTCGCGGCGACCGTCCTGGCAAGCGTCGCCCCATGAAGGGCCCTGAAGCCGCTCCTGCGCCTGAAGCAACACCCGCACCTCAGGCACCTGCTCCTGAAGCCGCTCCTGCTGCCTAAGTTTATTTCTATTCGCGCGATGGGCAACCATCGCGCATTCTTTTTGCCATGTCTTCGACTCCTTCCCCCTCCGCCGCCTTTACAGATGCCGCCCAAACCTTTCGGGCGCGTTTACTCCGTTTAGCGGAACGTCACATGCATCCGATGTTGTTGCAACGGATGAGTGCCGAAGATGTGTTACAAGAGACCCTCCAGACGGCGATGCGACACCCCGCATTTCTTGACGCAGCGCCGGAGGTACCCATTTACTTTAAATTGCGTCGGCTCCTCTTCCAGACCCTTGTTGATGCCGAACGCCGCCACTTAAAGGCGAACAAGCGCGACCTTTACCGCGAGCTTCCGATTGAAATTGACGACACTTCCGACACGGAGTCTCCCCATCCGCACCTTCCAGAAGCCGCCCTCGCCGCCGACATTTCCTCCCCCTTTACCAAAACGGCCCGTCACGACCGCTACGCATTACTCAAACGCGTCCTCGCCACCCTCCCCACGACCGACCGTCAAATCCTTGCCCTCCGCCACTTCGACAACTGTACCAATGCCGAATGTGCCGCCGCCCTCGCCATTAGCGAAAAGGCAGCGAGTCTCCGTTATGTCCGCGCCTTAGCGAAATTACAAGAACGCTTAGAGCAATTTACTGAGTTTCACTGATTATGCCCTCCTTAGAAGACCTCATTGAAACCTTCTGCGCAGAACTTCGTCGTGGCGTCACCCCATCGATTGAAGCCTATGCCAAAGCCCATCCAGAATACGCAGACGACCTCCGTCGCCTCCTCCCTGCGCTCCTCACTATGGAGGATTTTGCGCAGGCAGAGACAGGCTTACCCCAAGCGATGGAGCTCCCCTTGCCCATGATGCTTGGCTCAGAATTTCGATTAGAATGCGAAATTGGCCGAGGTGGGATGGGCACCGTCTTTGAGGCAGTACAAGTTCCATTGGATCGCCGTTGTGCCGTCAAGGTTTTGGCGCGGAATCTTGCAGCCGATCCCCAACACCGTGCAGCCTTTATTCGTGAAGCGCGCGTCATTGGTCACCTCCACCATCCGCACATCGTCAAAGTCTTTAGCGCGGGTGAGACCCCTGACTATGCCTACTATGCGATGGAATTAGTCGGCACCTCCAGCTTAGACCGCAAAGCTCCCACTGGAGCCAAGCAACTTGCCTCATGGGCACTTCAAGCGGCCGTTGCCCTCGCCTACGCACACCGTTGTGGCGTGACCCACTGCGACATCAAACCCTCCAATCTCCTTTTAGATGCCGAAGGCCACCTTCTTATCAGCGACTTTGGGCTTGCCCGATTGGGAAGCGCATCCTCCACAACAGAAGCCCCCTCTTGCACGGGTGGCACAAAGGCCTATTTGGCGCCAGAATGTCGTGAACACAACACCTTTACGCCCCGCTCCGACCAATATGCCTTTGGCATTACCTTCCTGGAATTAGCCGAACACCTCGACACACTTCCACCCGACCTCAAGGCGATTTTCACCGTCTGTACCACCCCTAATGCCGAAGGCCGTTATGCAGACATGGATGACGTGGCAAGCGACCTTCGCCACTTCCTCGCAGACGAACCCGTCTCCGTGCGCCCCGCCCGCCTCCGTCGAAAGGTAGCACTCTGGGCACATCGTCACCCCTTGGCGGCCGCCTCTGCACTCATTCTCACGATTGGTCTGCCCGTTTTCACCACGTTACTTGCCTTAAGCCATCAAAAGACCTTGCAGGCCTTAGCCGCAGCGGAGCATAATCTTGCCGTAGCAGACAATGCCCTCGCTTGCACCTTTGAGCACATTGGGAAATACGAATCCTCCCGTCGGGCCGCCATGCTCTTAGATGTCCTCATGCCCTACTATCGAGACATCCTTATTCGCAGCGACGCACCACTCACCCGTTTAGCAGAAGCTGAGGCAGTCATCGCAGCAATTGCCTACCGAACCGGTGACTACGCAACAGCGGTTGCCGCCTATCAACGTCGCTACGAGGCAACCCCCACCCCTACAGCGGCCAACCAGTTAGCCGACGCCTTACGATTGGCTGGCGACACCGAGGCCGCACGCGCCCTCTATCGTCAAACGGCGACGACCACACCTACCGCCACTTCGCAACAGGAGATTGAAAGCCTCCGAGCACGTTGCGCCCTCAGCGAACTTGAACAAACACCTCCCGATGAGGCGCTTCTTTCGGCATTACAAGCGGCGTGCGCTGCCGACCCTGAGAATCCCACCCTCAAACACCTCTCCCTCTCTGCGGCGGCACGCACCCCCAGCACCAACAATCAAACAGACCTTGACGCCCAACGACTCGCCCTTGCGGCCGCCTTCCCGACCGAACCGACCTACGGCATTGCCGCCCTGACGCGCATTACCGCGCGATTGGATGACCCCACGCCGCTTACAGAACAAGAAGAGGCTCTGCTTGAATCGGCACGTAAAACGACCCAACAACTCCTCGGTCTTTGGCCAGACGACCCGCAAATTCTCCTCTCCGCCGTCCGTTTTTCTGCGGCAGATAGTCGCCGTCTGCGCACAAATCCTCGCTTGAAACAACAAGCCCGTCGCGCCGCCGAACGCCTCTCTGGCGCACTTGAAGTCCTCTTCTGCGGTTCCTCCCTCCCAGAAGATACGCGCGATCCCCTCTTTAACACCCTCTTTTCTAGCCTCATGGAGAGTCGTCGCGAGGCAGAACGTAAGCAAGCGGCACGTTTTCGTCGCATGATGAACGAGCAAGTGCCACGCAGACCGCGGCCCGATCCATGGTACACTCGCGGCAGAAATCGCCCCAATCCCACCCAAAAGGACTAAAAAAACTCCCGGTGCCAACCAGGAGTTCTTCTTTTGCCACCTCACTTAAGAGAGATAATGCGCCAATGTACGCGGCAACCAATCTGGCAATAATTCGCTCAACCTACGCCAAAAGGCGGACGAATGATTAAAGTGTTCCAAATGTACCAACTCATGGGCGAGTGTCTCCTCCATCACGGACGTGGGCAACGTCGCAAGTGATTCATTGAGGCGAATTACCCCCTCTCGCGTACATTGGCCCAAAATGCGCGGCCGAAGCGGACAAATCTCAATCCGTTTTGGCAATCGCACCAGGCGAGGTCTAAATGCCTCAAGCGCCTGCTCGGCGGCGCTTTGCAATGCCTTACGCGAAAAGGTCGCAACCTTCGCTTGTAGCGTCTCCGCCGCCTCTCGGCGCTTAAAGGCCACCGTTAAAACGCCCTCTTGAAACCACACATCCTCATACCCTGCGAAAGGGACCACCGAGAGAGGCACAACCTTTCCGAAGAGTACCATCTGATGGGCGTCAGGTCGTATAACTTCGGGGCACCCCTGTGCGTGCCATGCGGCGGCAAGGAGTTCCTCCTCCACGACGCTCTGCGCAGTATGCAGAAAGATCCCCACCACGCCACGCGGCGGCATAAAGAGCACATACGTGCGCGTCAGGCGACGTTCCGCCAAGTTGGTGCGTCCTTGACGGAAGCACCGAACGGTAAATTCCTTAAAGGAAGCAATTGGAGAAGGTTCTAAAGAAAACATCGTAAGCCCGAAATCAAAGCCGCCTCTTGACGTTGAAGCGCCAAGAAGCGGCCACAGAACTGCAGACGATTAGTCCTGCTTCAGACCCGTCAGACGCAGGATTGCGTCCGCATCGGGGTCGCGCCCCATCAACTGACGGAAGACCTCAGCCGCAGGCTTCGATCCGCCCAAGGCGAGAATCGTGTCGCGATACTTCTTACCCATGCGGCGACGCGTTGCAGCCTTCTCACCCGCAAAGGCACCATAGATATCGGCAGAGAGCGTTTCACTCCACTTATACGAATAGTAACCTGCCGCGTAACCGCCGGCGAAGATGTGCGTAAAGGCATTCAGGAAGCGATCCTCTGCGTGGAACGGCGTCGGCAATAGCTTCTTACCATAAGCTTCCTTACAGGCATTGGCATTCTTAAACTTCTTCGGATAAGCCTTCGAGTGAATCGTCAAGTCCGTCAAAGCGAAGAGCAACTGACGCACCAAAGCATTACCCGAACGGAAGGTGCGCTTCTGAACAATTGCATTTGCCAACTCATCCGACAGCGCTTCACCCGTCTTGATGTGGCAAGAGAGCGACTTCAAGATCGCGGGTTCATAGGGGAACTGTTCCAAGAACTGCGATGCGATTTCCACTGCATCCCATTCAACGTTTTGGATACCTGCGCAAGTGGGCGAATCAACCGTCGTGAGGATTTCCTGCAGGGCGTGACCCGCTTCATGGAAGAGCGTAACCACTTCGTAGAAGCTCATGGTGGCGGGTTGCTTCCCATGCGGCGGCTTCTGATTGCAAACAATCACTGCGATGGGGAGCTGTTGGCGCGTTTCAAAGTCGCGGCCGCGGATTTCATTCATCCACGCACCACCACGCTTCGTGCCAGGACGTGCATAGGGGTCAAAGTAAAACCCTGCAATCACCTCATCCTTAGCATTCTTCACGCGATAGAAACGCACATCCTTGTGCCATGCCTTGATATTGCCCTTTGCACGTTCAAAGGTCACGTCAAAGAGTTGCTTGCAGAGGGTGAATAGCCCCTCAAGGACGCGTTCCATCGGGAAGTAATCGCGCAGAGCTTCTTCATCAAAGCCGAAACGATCCTGAGAAAGCTTCTCCACCCAGTAGGACTTATCCCACGGTTGGAGCTTACCCTTAAACCCATTTGCCTTAGCAAAGTTAGCCAATTCACGATCTTCCGCCTTCGCTGCGGGCTTACCCACGGCCAACATCGGATTGAGCAAGTTCAACACATTGGCAGGCGTGCCCGCCATCTTGGAGGCGGTCGAGAGATGAGCGTAGTCAGGAAGGTCAAGCATCTCTGCGAGCTGTTGGCGCAAACGAAGAATCTTTTCAATCAACGGCGCATTATTGGTCTTGCCCGAAGAGGCGCGCGTAGAGCGCATGCGCCAGAAACGTTCACGCACCTCAGAAGATTCTGCGTAACGCATCACAGGATCAAAGGTGGCGAAATCAATGCCGAGCGTCCACGGGCCCTTACCCTGCAAGAGGTCAGCGGGAATGCCCTCTGCCTCATCTTCCGCAACGGTCACCTTCGATTCGCGTTCAGAGTCCAACACATTGTTGGAGAACTTCATGGAGAGCTTGCCGAGTTCTGCCTCAATCTTATTGAAGCGACGACGATCTGCCCCCGTCAGCCCCACGCCGGAGAACTTCATCGAACGGATGTTGGATTCCAAGATATGACGTTGCCACGGCTTCAACTTCTTGTCCTGCTCCAAGAGCGAAAGCATACCTTCGTAAAGCGCCTTGCTCTGCGAAACCGTCTGGCTCAATGCGATAATCGCAGGCTGGAAGCGTTCTTCCACCGCACGCCAAGCATCATTGCTAATCACCGAAGTGAGGTGACAGAGGATACCCCACGTTTCAAATGGCACACGCACCGCTTCACTCGGCGCCAACACTAAGCCGCGCCAGGAGATATCCAGCTGCTTTTCCACCACTTTGAATGCGCGCTCTGCAGCGGGGATAGACTCCTCAAGGACGGCCGCGCACTGCTCAGGTGTCATGGCAGCGTAATTCGGCATCCAATCTGTTGCGAGGAAGGGATTCTTTGCAGTCTTCATCTATGGACTCCTGTTTTCGTACATTACAATTAACGTTAAAGGGCGAGCGTCTCTTCAGTGATGGCGCAGCGGGACAAGGTTAAACCATGTTCGCGACAAAAGGCACGAATATCTGCCAACCGCGCTTCACCGATAGTGGGTGTGGTCACAATGATTTGCGTGGGGCGAAGTTGGCTAAACACCGCCTCATCATTGAGCACTTCAAGCGGACCTAAGATGGGTAAATCGCGGAAGATACGGCCGCGCAGACCTGGATTATCATCCAAAACACCCAATAACGCCACATTATTACGCGTCACATTGGCTTCACAAAGGGTGATATACGCACGGAGATTCATCCCCGCACCATAGAACAAAACGCGTGCAATTGAGGTATCTTCCAGAGACTGCTTGCAGAGACGGCGATTCTCACTGGCCGTCAACCACTGCACAAAAATCGTCTTAATCAAACGAACCATAATCAGTGGCAATGGCAAAATCAGCGCCCACACCAAATGGAAGAGCACCGCTCGTGGCGCAACCCCTGGCAAAATGTAGACGACCAAGAGATGGGAGACCAAAGACCCTCCACCAATCGCAAGGACAATTAAGAACTCATCCCTACGCGTGCTACGTCCCCAAATGCGCGTATACGCCTTCACCAAAACCAAGGCCACCATCACTGGCACAGCATACCAGAGGAACAAATTAATCCATTCCGCTCTGGAGAGCACCGGCATCCACCGTTGACCCAATACCGCCAATAAGGCAAACGAACCTGCCATTAAGAGGCTATCCGCGAGCACATAACACGGCACCGTAATCAAACGAGAACCATTCCGCGCGCCAGGACGGGTAATCAAACGTCCCGCGTCCCATAATTCCACATCGGTCATCGCACGGAAAATCACCGCCGCAAAGGCAAAAAATCCAATCAAAAAGACCGTAGCCTGACTCATGCGAAGGCAGAGAGAGAGGAAACCCAGCGCCACCAAAGCCATAGCAAGCCCATAGAGCCCCCACACGGCGAGGCGTTGATTACCACGACTCCAGGTCAACAAACGATGGTGCACATGCGAGCGGTCGGCGACCATTATGCCGCCCTTCCCCGCATCCCCCTCCAAACGACGTAAGATGTAACGCAAGGTACGACGTAAAATTGCCAACGTCGTATCAATCAAGGGTATCCCAATGCACAACAAGGCAAAGCCCATCGTCAAAACAAAGGCATCCTCACGACGCGTGGCAAGCGCAATCGTAGCCAAAAGCAAGCCGAGGAAGAGACTGCCTGTGTCGCCCATAAAGACCGTGGCAGGATGGTAGTTGTAACGTAAAAAGCCCAACAACGCACCAATCACAATAAAACAAACCACGGGCATTGACCCAAGGCTCACCACAAAGAGCACCCCAGCCAAACCCGCCGTGGCGATAATCGCCAAACCCGAGGAGAGCCCATCAAGCCCATCAATTAGATTAAAGGCATTGATGACGCCAATGTACCACACTAAGGTCAAGGGGACGTAGACCCATGGAGAGAGCACCCAAGCGCCCCAAGCGGTTGGCAAAAGAAACCGTGCGCCACCGTAACAGAGCAACAAAGCCGCCGCAATCTGCGCCACCAACTTCACAAGCGCTGGCAACCCGCGTAAATCGTCCGCAAGTCCTGTGGCTAATAAAATCAGCGCCGCCCCAGAGAACCAGGGGAGTAAAGGATAGAACGGCGAGGCGGCAAGTTCGGCCGGCCACACAAAATAGGCCACCCCTAAGGTCAAGAAAAAGGAAACAATCACCGCCAAACCGCCACCTCGCGGAATCGGCACTCGGTTCACACGGCGTTCATCGGGTTGGTCCACCGCACCCAAGCGCGTCATCAAGGTGCGCGCGAGCGGCGTTAATACCAGCGAACAAATGCCAGCGATGAGGAGTAATGTGACCGGAATAATGAGCTGCTCAATCATTTTACATCCGTTTTTTATACTGCATTACTTTTATTGACAAGCGATGGAATCCAACAACTGCACAATTTCATCCATCGTTTCTGGCGCAAGATTACGTCCAGACGGCAAACAGAGTCCGCTTTGGAAGAGGGCTTCATCCACGCCAGAACACACGGCGTCACAGGCGCGAAAGACGGGTTGCAACCGCATCGGTTTCCACAGCGGACGCGCCTCAATCCCCTTCGCCACCAAAGCCTCAACCACCTTAAACGGGTCTACGCCCTCAAGGGTAACGGTGGTCAGCCACCGATTCGGCACACCATAGTCTGCCGTTGGCATCGGGTGAATCCATGGGCGCGAAGCAAAGCGTGTTTGCCATGCGTCCCATACTGCGGCTTTATCGCGCAATGCATCCTCCAAGTGACGCAATTGCCCCACGCCGATTGCCGCAGGAATATTGCCCAAGCGACCATACGTGCCCACCCGTTCGTGTTCATACCACGGGAAGGGCTCCCTCGCTTGAGAAGCTAATTTTCGGCAGAGCGCCATCATTGCCTCATCATCAGAGAGCAACATCCCGCCGCCCCCCGTGGTAATGATTTTGTTGCCATTAAAAGAGTAAATCGCGGCCCACGCACCTCGTCCAGAGGGGCGCCCGCGATAGGTCGCCCCAACGCTCTCTGCGGCATCCACAATCAACTTCGTGCCATACGCATCGCAGCACGCCGCCAACGCATCAATGTCACAGCTCTGCCCATAGAGGTCCGTCGCGATCACCGCCTTTGCCTGCGGATAACGCTTTAAGGCTTCAGCTAAAAGGTTGGGATCCATGCACCACGTTGCGGGGTCAGAATCCACAAAGACTGGCTCTGCACCCAAAGAGACAAAGGCTGCCACCGAACCAATAAAGGTCAAGTCGCTGACAATAATCTTATCTCCTGGGCGAATCTCAAGTGCGCGCGCCAAGAGTTCTAATGCGGTCGTGCCAGAGACGGTGGCAAGTGTCTGCCGAAATCCGAAGCGTTCCGCGGCTTCCCGTTCAAACAAATCAACCATCGGCCCGCACGGCGCGATGTAATTTGAGTCAAAAGCCTCCCCAACGAGCCGCCGCTCGTCATCACCATTCATCATCGGAGGAGAGAGAAAGACGCGCATTGTGGTTCACTCTTTGGGTTGAGAATCTTCAGCGAAAGGACGAATCAAACGAAACTTACTGAGCCTTTGGGGTGGCGGTCGGCTCCGTCATCGCTAACGAGGGACGACGAAGAGAATAAAAGAGCACCCCGAGCCACTCCTTTGCGTAAGTCATCGTCAAGGCACCCGCCTGGAAGGTGGGCAACTTCTGCCACAGCGGCATCACCGACCACTGGGCGAGCGTCAACGAAGCTTCCGTATCGCAGCTCACGGGAATAAACTCCATCTGCGGCGCATTAAACAACATCATTGTGCGCTTCAAATGCCAAGAAGAGGTCACGACAAAGACGAGCTTGCACTTACGGTTCGCTAAAAGTTTAAAGGTGTAGTCCGCATTTTCTGCGGTGTCACGCGCTTGGTCTTCAGTGAGGATTGCCGAGCTCGGCACACCCATCATCTCTAAGATTGGCTTTTCCGAGAGAGCCGCCAATTCACCTGTGGGGATAATCACTGGCGCCTTGCCCGCCTTCCAAAGGCGAAATGCCATCAACACGCGATCCGATGCGGCGTAACATTCCGTGTGCGGGAATCCCGAGCGCACGGGTCCTAAACCGCCACCCAATAAGACAATCGCATCGGCCGAAGGATACTCGGTCACCGACTTCGGCGGATACTTGCTCTCTAAAGCGTAGCCCACCTTCGCAGCCGTCCATGGCAGCATCACCATGACCAACATCGCCTCCAAGAGGATTAAGCAAATCGCAGGGCGGTATTGCTTACGGCGAAGGAGCCAAAAGGTCGTGAGGGCAATCCCCACCAAGACCAAGGTCGAGGGCAAGCAGAGCCACAGCAACCACTTAAACAGGGCAAACATTTACGCATTCCTTTCTTTAATGCGATGCAGCAAAACGGCCAAACTCACCGCCAAGTCTTCACGTTGCACCAAAATCTCTTCGGGCAGGTCAAGTTGTGCAGGAGTAAAGTTCCAAATCGCGCGGATACCACCTGCGACCATTTGCTCGGCCACGCGTTGGGCCTGGTCTGCGGGCACGGTCAGGATTCCGAGCTTTGCGTTTAATCGCGAGACGGTTTCCGTCAACGTATGCACGGGAAAGATGGGCGTCCCCGAGAGAATCAGATTGCATCGTTCTGGCGCCGCATCAAAGCCCGCGGCAATCAAAATACCCTGTTTGCGAAAACCAGGATAAGACAAGAGCGCCGAGCCAAGTTTACCCACGCCCCCCAAGACAGCCACCGTCTCATCATCTGCACCGATGAGACGCTCAATCGCGGGAATCAGGCGGTCAATCGGAAACCCTAAACGCGGCGTACCGCGCACCCCTGTTCGCGCCAAGTCTTTACGCACCACGATGGATTCAAATCCAAGCGTGGCAGCAAGTTGCGCACCTGAGGCATAGGCTTTACCTTCGCTTTGCAATTGTTGCAACGTGCGAAGGTAGAGCGGTAAACGTTGAAGAATATTCGTGCCGAATTTCGTCATAAACAAAAGGGATTACTGAGCCGGTTCTGCCTCAACGGGTGCCTCGCCTTCAGCGTCATCCGTTTCAACCACGGGTTCCACTGCAGGGAGTGGCTTGCCGATGTCATACCCGAGCAGACGGCAGTCCAGTGCGCCATTCTTGAATTCCAAGATTTCCTTGGTCTGCAACCGCACACGCAGCGACAACGGCTTCGAAGAGGTTATCATCCATGCCTCCCAACCTGCCGGCACCGTATTCATCAACCACTCACTCACGCCATCATAGAGCGGTTCGAGTGCGGTTTCATCTTCAATACGTTCACCATAAGGCGGGTTCATGAAGATCACGCCCTTCTGTGCGGGCAGCTGAGTATCCGAGAAGTCATCCACGAAGAATTTTACGTTATGCCCCACCCCTGCGGCATTGGCATTACGTTCAGCGATATCCACCGCTTCTTCTTCCCAGTCCACGCCGATAATCAGCGGCAATTCACTGTCATCATGCGCCACTTCATCGCGCTTTGCCTGGGCGGTCATTTCACGCCAAATATCCAAGGGCGACGCACCAATACGACGACGTGCGCTCACGCCTGCCTTCTCACCCGGAATGACCGAGGTCCAACCCTTCAAGTGCATGAAGGCGTAATCATTGCGGAACATGCCCGGCAGAATATTGCGCGCCATCAAGGCCGCTTCAATCGCAGGCGTACCCGAACCGCTAAACGGCACCACGAAGGGGCTCTTTTTATCCCAACTAGTAGCCATCACGCACGCAGCGGCGAGGGCTTCTTGCATCGGCGCAATCCAGCCCTCCTTACGATAACCGCGACGGGAGAGCGAGTTGCCCGAGGTATCAATGTAAATCTTGGCATGCGTATCTTCCCACCACAGGTAAATCGCTGCGCTGGGGGTGCCCTCTGCCATGCGCGAGGCGAAGGTGCGCTCAAAGCGTTTCTTCAAGACCATCAGGTCCAACTTCGGCAGATAGAAAGAGCCCGACATCAAGTCATACCCATCCACTTCGATGAGCAATTCTGCGCGCTCTTCCATTTCGGGCAAGGTATTCAACCAGTCTTCCAACACCGCACGAATCACGCGCAGGGCAGAACGCAAGGGGGTCGGCTTGCTATAAAGAATCGTACCACCTGCTTCCACACGCACCGGCACTGCGCCACTCACATTCGGACGACGCCCGCACTTCGAACGCATACGGTCAACAATTGCGTCCTTCAAGCGCAGCGTCGGCATGCGGGTATCCTGAATCGTGTCATTCTTCGTGACGTTGGTCACAAAGAAGGGCTCTTCCACATTCAGTATTTGTTCCCAAGGTGCATAGTAGGCCAAATCGTAAAGGTCGTCCAAATTACGGCAACGCGTATCCTGAACGAAGGGCCACAACACGCGCTGTGCCGTGCGCAACGAAAGATTGAGGCGCAGAATATCACGGCACGCATGCTTTGCGCGAATGCCGACCATCGTGTCATTTGACCCGAGAATTTCGTATCCCAGTTCGGTGAGTTCCTGCTTCAAGAAGGGCTCAATGCCCTTACCGCAGGTAATTGCGAGCGTGGTAGGATCAGTCCAGAGATTACGCATGAGGTGACTCCTCTTCAGGAACGGTGACGTTCCGCAGTTCTCGGGCGAGGGTGTTGATGCGATCACGTGCCGCATTCACCTTCGACCCAGCTTCATCTAATTTCTTCATAGCCGCTTCATACTCCGAAAGGCAGGAATCCAATCGTGTCTTGACCTTCGCCAAAAGGTCCCATGCCTTTGCGGATTGTTTTTGAACGGCGAGTGTTTTAAAGCCCATTTGCAACGCGTTAAAGAGTGCCGCGAGGGTTTGAGGTCCCGCGAGCAACACGTGACGACGTTGCAATTCCATCTGTAGTGCGCTATCTGATGCCGCCTCTAAGAAGAGTCCTTCGGTCGGCAAAAAGAGAATCGCAAAATCTGTTGTGTAAGGTGGCAGAATGTATTCCGACACTTGCGCGGCAAAGACCTTCAAGCTCGTCATCAAAGCCTTTCGGGAGACCGTCGCACTTTCTGCATCGGGTGCCGCAAGTAAGCGTTCGTAATCCTCCACGGGGAACTTGGAGTCCACGGGCAACCAGACCGTCTTCCCCTCCTCTGCCCCAGGCAGTGCCAATGCAAATTCCACAATCTTATTTGACCGCGGATTCGGCTTCACATTCTTTTCGTACTGCCCCGACACAAACATGTCCGTCAGCAGGCGTTCCAACTGCACTTCGCCCCAAGTGCCACGCGCCTTGACATTGCCAAGCAAACGATTAAAGCGCATCACGCTCTCGCTGAGGCGCTGCACGCCTTCCGTGACATGCCCCATCGCCAACAAGCGATCGCGCACCTCCTTCAAGTGCGTTTCCAACAAGCGCGAACTCTCTTCAAAGCGCGACTTCAACGCACCATTCAACTCTTCACGTTGGGCGCGCGCAATCGCATCTTCCTTCAGTTCAAGCGTTGCAATGCGTTGGGCTAATTGTTCTGCCAAACGGCGCTCTGCGTGATCAAGCGACTCTGGCGAGAGCATCGGCGGCAATTCTTCGCGCGCCAAAGGCGTTGGGCGGCGTAACAGTGTCAATAGCAGGGCAATGACGGCAATTAACAGTGCCGTCATCACCAGCGTTAAGATGAGAATTAAAATGCTCATTGACGTTGGAACACGTTAAGCCATTGCCGCCACAAGTGCCTTCGCAAAGCCAGAGCAGGAAACTTCCGTAGCGTCATCCATCAGACGTGCGAAGTCATAGGTCACGGTCTTCGCCGCGATAACCTTATCCATCGCTTCGATGATCTTGTCTGCCGCTTCTGTCCAGCCCATGTAACGGAGCATCATTTCACCCGAAAGAATGAGCGAGCCAGGGTTCACCTTGTCCAAACCAGCATACTTCGGCGCCGTACCATGGGTAGCTTCAAAGACCGCCACGCCCGTGGTGTTGTTGATATTCGCGCCAGGTGCAATGCCGATACCACCCACGCAAGCAGCGAGTGCGTCAGAGACATAGTCACCATTGAGGTTGAGCGTTGCGATCACATCATACTCTGCCGGACGCGTCAAAATCTGCTGCAAGAAGGCATCGCAGATGCAGTCCTTCACCACGATGTCACGACCCGTCTTCGGATTCTTCAACGTGCACCACGGACCACCATCAATCGGTTGTGCACCGTAGTCACGCTTCGCCAAGGCATAACCCCAGTCACGGAAAGCGCCTTCCGTAAACTTCTGGATGTTACCCTTGTGAACGAAGGTCACCGACTTGCGATCATTGTCAATCGCATACTCAATCGCCGCCTTGATCAAACGTTCGCTACCTTCCAAGGAGACCGGCTTAATGCCAATTGAAGAGCTTTCCGGGAAACGAATCTTCTTCACGCCCATTTCCTGCGTGAGGAACTCAATGACCTTCTTCGCTTCAGGCGTGCCATTCATCCATTCGATGCCAGCGTAGATATCCTCCGTGTTCTCACGGAAAATGACCATATCCGTCAATTCAGGATGCAACACTGGAGAAGGCACACCCTTGAACCAACGCACTGGACGCAAGCAGACATAGAGATCGAGCAACTGACGCATCGCCACGTTAATCGAGCGGATACCACCGCCCACCGGCGTCGTCAACGGCCCCTTAATCGAGACCAAATACTCACGGCAGAGTTCCACCGTTTCATCAGGAAGCCACGTATTCGGACCATACACTTCATTCGCCTTTTCGCCAGCGAAAACTTCCATCCATGCGATTTTGCGCTCATCCCCATAAGCCGCCTTCACTGCAGCATTCCACACCATCATCGCCGCAGACGTAATATCCGGACCCGTGCCATCACCCTCCACATAGGGAATCACAGGGAAATTCGGCACATTGAGCTTACCATCAGCGCCCATCGTAATCTTTTCACCGAATGTGGGCATCGTCACTTTAGAAGTTTGCATACGTATCCTTGCCTTGTTTTAATTAAGGGCTTCCAAACAAAAAATAAAGAACAAACGCACACATTATATCACCTTTCCTCACCGTTGTATCATAGATACAATAAAAAAGGAGCCGTTCTCCGACTCCTTTTTTCACCAAAACGGTTGCAAGTAGTTTTATTTCACAAGCCCCTTCCCCCAAAAAACAAAAAACTTTTTATGATGAAGAGTAAACAATGATGAAAAGCGAATCTAAACTCTACTCACACTTACAGTGTAGCAAAAGTTCTTAACCTTGTCAAATCGTCATTTTAGAAAAGGATGAAATGAGTCTAAAAAAGCTCGAAAAATGCACCCAAATACTAGCGAAACTGCGACTCAATTTCGCTAGTATTGACACCCCAATTTCGCTGATATTGGGATCCAATTTCGCTAGTATTGAACCAAAATTATTGAAGACCACCCCCAAAAATGGGAAAATTGTTGATAACTTTTCCTCCCCCAGACGACCATTTTTTCGCAAGGAAGCGACTGTAGCGGAGTTAATTTCATCACATTTTCGCATTATCTCTTTACTTATCAATAAGTTATGCAGTTTTAATAAGGTTGAGCAAAAGTGCCGAAAAACCGCCGATCGGCTGAAAAATTTTCAAAAACCTGCGTCGAAAAAGGTGCATTGTTGATAACTTGTTGATAACTCAAAAAAGTTTTCAATAGGCAAAAAATCGATAATTTTTTCAAAAAAGTGACAAATCTGCGTATGGGAATTTTGAAGGGATAAAAGGAGAAAAAGATAGAAGGGATCGACGGCGATGGTGAGATGATATGGGGGCGACGCCGCCCCCACATCATCTCCTCCCAGTCTTCTAAGCAGCCGTTATCCAGAGTACTCCACGGCCGCAGTGGGCAGTGGCCACGACAAATACCGTCTTCTAATCGGCTACAGTCCTGCCTCACGCGTCTTCTAATCAGCCGCTGTTCTGCTCACCATTTCAGCCACCCGCTGTCCTGAGTGCCCATACTCTCGTGAGCACCAGTAAAAGCATTCGCAGGATGCGTAGCGTGCAGGACTCAGTCCTGCCGCAGGGGTGTGGGGGCGGCGTCGCCCCCACATCTTCACTTCATCGCTTCATCGCTTATCCTCTCTCCCTCCCCGTGAGCTCCACTTATCGTAACCTTTGGGAGTGCGGGCTTACGCGCGTAACGTGCATAATAATGTATACAGTCGAAAATAAATTTGCTATACTGCGGGCGAATTAATTATTATCCGAAAGAAGGATTTTAACGTATGAAACAAGAGCCCGCCGCTGGCGAAAAGTTATTGAGATGGGTCGGCGACACCCTTGAAGTGAAAGTTTTTTGCGCAGGCAATGAGGTTGGACGCGGTACGATGGTCTTCCGCACAAATATTGGTGCGGCCGCAATCCACCAGGCAGAAGTGCTTGCCCATGTAGATGAAAACCGCTTGATTAGCGGAGACGATTGGCATGACATCCCGATGACGCCAGTAGGCAAAGGCGTTTGGACCGTAAAGGTGCCCCTTTTGGAAGTTGGCATCTTTGAAGGCAAGGCCTGCTTTATCCGTGAAGGCAATCCTGAACCCCTCTGGACCGAAGGCCTTGGCAACACGATTATCAAGGTCGCCCCCGCTCACACTGCGGCAGGTAATATGATTTATGCCGCCTTTGTGCGTCAATTCTCCCCTGCCACCTTGTCTGCACCGATTGCCTCCACGGCCCATGCCAAGGAAGAGACAGCTTTGGACAATGCGGGCTACACGGTGATCCCGCCGAGCGGCACCTTCCGTGCGTTGATTCGCCATTTGGACCACATCTGCGTGGACCTTGGTTTCCGCGGCTTACTCCTCCTGCCCATTCACCCGACCCCAACGACCTTCGCGCGTATGGGACGCTTCGGCTCCCCCTTCGCAGGGCGTGACTTCCTTGACATTGACCCCGCGCTGGCAGAATTTGACACCTCGGCAACCCCGCTTGATCAATTCCACGAACTCGTTGGGGCCGTGCATGCCCGCGGTGCCTCGCTCTTCATGGACCTGCCCGCCAACCACACGGGTTGGGCAGCGACCTTCCAGATTCACCATCCCGAATGGTACCGCCGCAACGTGGACGGTTCCTTCCACTCACCGGGCGCGTGGGGCGTCACGTGGGAAGACTTGGTGGAATTGGACTACTCGAAGCCCGAACTCCGCCGTGCAATTGCGGACGTCTTCCTCTACTGGTGCCGTCAAGGCGTGGATGGATTCCGTTGCGATGCGGGTTACATGATCCCAAAATCGGCATGGGATGTGATTGTGGCCTTAGTTCGCCGCGAATATCCCGACACCGTCTTCCTTTTGGAAGGTTTGGGTGGTCCGATGGACGTCACCGAATCCCTCATCGGCACCTCGGGCTTAGACTGGGCCTACTCTGAAATGTTCCAGACCTACGACCGCTCGGCATTTGAAGCGATGTTGCCTGAAATGCTCCGTCTTTCGGAACAGCGCGGTCCCTTGGTCCACTTTGCAGAAACGCACGATAACAACCGTTTGGCAGCGACCTCCCCTGCGTGGTCCCGCCTGCGCCTCTCCCTCTCGGCACTCCTCTCCCAGCAAGGCTCCTTTGGCATCACCGCGGGCGTTGAATGGTATGCCCGTGAAAAGATTGACGTGCACGGTTGCGGTGGTCTCAACTGGGGTGCAGAGGACAATGCTTGCGGGCTGATTCGTCGCTTGAATGCGATTTTGCGCACGCATCCGCTCTTCGGTTCAGCGACCTCCCTCCTCCAACTCCAACATGGCGGTGGCAACGTCTTAGCCGTCCTGCGCCGTCGTGCGGGGCATGCACCCTTGCTCATCCTCGCCAACCTCGATTGGCAACAGTGCCAGACCGTCTCCTACTGCGGCACCCACTTCCCCGAACGCGTCGCCTACGACCTCCTTAGCGGTCACTCAATGGTCTTGAATCCCGAAGGCATCCAACTCGCCCCTGGTCAGGTGTGCTGCCTCTCGGCCAACCCCTCCGACCTCACCGCCATTGATGCAGCCACCCGCCAACGCGGCTCCTCGCCCGTGCACGGTATGCTTCAGCGTCTGCGCCGCGTGATGGCCATGCGCACCCTGCAGTGGTTGGGCGAACCCATTCCGGAAACTGAAGACGGCGAAGCCCTTGCGACGCGCTTCATCCAGGATCCTGTCGCCTTCACCCAGACTGCCTCTGGGCTCCCGCGCGCCATCACGATGCAGCTCCCCTCCGACCACCATCGCGATGTGATGGTGCCACCGGGCAAACTGCTTTACATCTCCTCCCCGGTGCCCTTCCGTGCGCAACTGCGTAATACGGCAGGCGACGTTGTGAGCGAAGGACGTGCGATTGCAATGGCAGACGGCGGCTATGGCGTCATGTTGCCGGTGTATCGTTGTTACTCGCCAATTGCCCACCAACCGCGTCGCACCGAACGCCTCACCCTTTCGACTGAAATCTACACCCCCAATGCAGTTGAAAACCACACCTCCTCGGTCTTTGCCTTGGCCGAAGGCGTCCACTCTGGCCTCCTGCGTCGTCGCTTCTCTGGCCTTGACGTGAAGGCACTCGGAGATGCACGTTTGCTCTTGACCAATGGCACTGGCGCGATGGGGCAGATTCGCTTGAAGTGGGGCGACATCCGCTCGCAATACGACTGCTTACTCGCCCTCAACCGCCATGCCACGGTGCCAGATGACCGACAAGTCTTCTTTACCCGTTGCCGTGCGTGGATTGTCTGCAATGGTTACAGCACCCCGCTTGCGGGTCCCTGCTTGGAACACGTCACCGTCGCACCCGATGGCTCTGCAGCAGAGTGGAAATTTGCAGCTCCCTGCGGCATGGGCCGCCGTGTCCCCATCGCCCTGCGCGTGGCACTTGAACCTGGCAACAATCGCGTCGTTCTGCGCTTCCGTCGTGACAAGGCCTCCAAGCCGTGGCGTGACCCCGACGTTTCGGTCGGCTTGATTCTCCGCCCTGACATTGAATGGCGTAACTTCCATTGCAAGACCAAGGCCTACACAGGCCCTGAAACGGAATGGCCCAAGGCTTTGACCAACCTCCCGAATGGGTTTGGCTTCCGCCCTGAACCCAAGATGGAACTCTCCATGGTCATGCCCAAGGCAGACTGGAATCCAGAACCCGAATGGACCTATAGCGTCGGCCATCCAGAAGAAGCGGCACGTGGCCAGGACGCAGCAAGCGACCTTTGGAGTCCGGGTTGGTTCCACATTGAATTGAATCGTGGCGACGAAGCCGTGCTCACGGCAGGCATTCCCTCCACCCGTGCACCGCGCATTCCCGCGCTCACCCGTCCACTCCCCTCCTCGCCAATTTCCCTCCGCGAAGGCATGGCGCAAGCCTTGCGCAACTACATCGTTCGTCGTGATGCACACAAGACGGTGATTGCGGGCTATCCGTGGTTCTTGGACTGGGGTCGTGACACCCTCATCTTCCTGCGTGGCGTCGTTGCTGCAGAGGATTGGGACACGGTCTTCGACACCTTGACGGAATTTGGCCGTTTTGAAAAGGGTGGCACCATCCCGAATATGATTCGTGGCGAAGACGACGCCAACCGTGAAACGGTGGATGCACCGCTCTGGTTTGCCGTGATTGTTGACGATGTAATCGCCGCCCAAGGCGCCGAAAAGGTGCTCTCTCACCCGTGTGGCAAGGGCAGAACCCTGCGCGACATTCTCGTGAACATTGCCGAAAACTACGTGAAGGGCACGGCCAACGGCATTAAGGCTGACCCCGAGACAGGTCTCGTGTGGGCACCGCACCACTACACTTGGATGGATACCAACTATCCTGCGGGCACGCCACGCAACGGTTATTCGGTGGAAATCCAAGCCCTCTGGGTACGCTTACTTGACCTGCTCGGCCGCGAAGTCGCCCCGAAATGGAAGCGCCTCGCCTCGAAGGTCCGCCGCAACTTTGCCGAACTCTTCCCCTTGCCGAATGGCGGTCTCTCTGACTGCCTCTATGCAGAACAAGGCGTTAGCGCACGTTATGCCGATCCGGATGATGCGGTGCGTCCCAATCAGCTCTACGCAGTCACATTGGGCCTGCTGAAGACCAATCGCGACCTCGCCATTTCGGTGCTCAATGCGACCGAGTGCCTGCTCTCGCCTGGCGCCATTCGTACGCTCGCCGATCGTCCGGTGCGTCGCGCACTGCCCATCTATCGCGATGGCGTGCTACTCAATGACCCACACAATCCCTACTGGGGACGCTACGAAGGCGATGAAGACACCCGTCGTAAGCCGGCCTATCACAACGGCACTGGGTGGACCTTCCCCTTCCCGCTCTATGCCGAAGCACTCTTCCTCACCTATGGCGAAGATGCACGTCGTGCCGCAAAGGCACTCTTGGCCTCGGCAGAGTTCTTGGTCAACAAGGATTGCGTGACCCAGTTGCCTGAATGCGTTCAGGGTAATGCGCCGCACGAACCCTGCGGCACGGGCGCACAAGCGTGGGGTGTCTCAGAACTCCTCCGCGTGTTGGTCTTCCTCGAAAATAACTAAACCACCGATCGGCTACAAGCCTTTGCCCGTCCATCTCCCGACGGGTAATGGCGACTGTAGCCGACCTGTTTTTATCGTGTCTATTTCCTATGGCGCTCATCACGTTACATAATGTCACCGTTGGTTTCGGCAATGCCCCGGTCCTCTCCGACATCTCCCTCTCCATTGAACCCAATGCACGCGCTTGTATCACGGGGCGCAATGGCGAAGGTAAGTCCACCCTCTTAAAGGTCATTGCAGGATTATTGAAACCCGACTCGGGCGAAATCATCCGCGACACAGCCCTTCGCGTGGCCTACTTGCCCCAGGACGTTCCCGCAGATCGCCCTGGCACGGTGGAAGAAATCCTCGGCGCCGCAGTCGCAGATGAGGACCGACTGCATGTAGCACGCGCCGTGGCGTCGCGTCTCTCCTTGCCATTAGAAGCGGAATTTAACGCCCTTTCTGGCGGCATGCGCCGTCGTGTCCTCTTGGGATGTGCCCTCGCAACAGAGCCCCACCTCCTCCTTTTGGACGAACCGACCAACCACTTAGACATCACCTCGATTCGTTGGTTAGAACAATTTCTTGCCACAGCGCCCTTCGCCTGTCTCTTCATTACGCACGACCGCGCCTTCTTAAAATCCGTCGCCAAGACCGTCTTTGACTTGGACCGCGGGCTCTTATCGGGTTGGGACTGCGACTATGCCACCTTCCTCCGTCGCAAAGCCGATCTCCTCGCCGATGAAGCAGTCTATTGGGAACGCAAATCCAAGAAACTCTCCGAAGAAGAAGCCTGGTTGCGTCGTGGCGTCAAGGCACGTACTTGCCGTAATGAGGGGCGTGTTGCCGCCTTGATGAAACTCCGCCAAGAATTTGCCCAACGTCGCACCCAAAGCGACACAGCGACCCTCAATCTCGCCTCTGAAGGCGGTCGTTCGGGGGATATTGTCTACAAATGCGATGGCGTCTCTTTCGGTTATAACCCCGACAAGCCCCTCTTAAAAGAGGTCTCCCTGCGCATTTTACGAGGCGAACGCATCGGCATTTTGGGTGAAAATGGCGCAGGTAAGACCACCCTTCTCAAACTCCTTTTAGGTCAACTCACCCCACAGTGCGGTACCCAAAAGATCGGCACCAACGTCAAACCCGCCTTCTTTGACCAATTACGCGGTACGCTTGATTTGGAAGCGACGGTCGTTGAGAATGTCGCCGAAGGCAAAGAATTTGTCACCGTGGGTGGCGTCCGCAAGCACATCTTTGGTTATTTGGGAGACTTTCTCTTCACGCCAGAGCGCGCACGCACCCCAGTGAAGGCGCTGAGTGGCGGCGAACGCGCCCGCCTCCTACTTGCGCGTCTCTTCCTCAATCCTGGCAATCTCCTCATTATGGACGAGCCCACCAATGACCTCGACGTGGAGACATTGGAACTTTTGGAAGAAGAGCTCGCCAATATGGATGGGACCTTACTCCTCGTGTCACATGACCGCGAATTCATTGACCGCGTGGCGACCTCGGTTATCGTGATTGAAGAGGGTAAAGTCGCGATGTATCCGGGCGGTTATTCCGATTGGCAAGCCGTTAAAGCACGTCAAATCGCCGCCGCTCCTAAGGCAGAGGCGCAAGCCGAAAAGGCGCAGCCCAAACCCAAACGCGACAATGCCGCGACACGTCTCTCTTACAAAGAACAGCAATTGCTCAAAACCCTCCCTGGCGAGATTGACCGTTTGGAACAAGAAATCGCCACTTGCAATGAGCAGCTCGTAGCCCCAGATGCAGACTATGCCGCCCTTTCGGCGCGTCTTGCCACCGCACAAGCCCAACTCGATGCCGCCTTTGAACAATACTGCGAAATCGAAGAAAAGGCGCAAGCGCTTGGCATCTCCTAACCCATCCCCCAACCGCTCCAAATGGAAGGGCGGTTGGGGACAAATTCCCCCTATAGTTATTAAGGTAAGGAATTACCCAGCCGATGCCCACACGCGGTTTTTAGAAAACTTTTTCATCCACGCATCTGCGGGGTTACATTCGGCAATTTTGCAAAAGTCTGCATAACTCATTGATTTTCAACGCTTTTCAACTTAGACAAAACCTCGCATACCGTCGTCAAAAAAGACGCGCCTTTTTGTGATAAGTTGCGGAAAATGCGTGAGATATGCTATCTTATATGTGATATTCATTTTTAAGGAGTTTTTATGCTCGGTATCTTCAAGCGATTAATGGGCGCACTTTCTTGCGACATCGGCATTGACCTCGGCACGGCAAATACCTTGGTATTCATCAAGGGCCAGGGTGTTGTTATCCGCGAACCTTCCGTGGTGGCCATGCAACAAGGCACCAAGAAGATTCTCGCCGTCGGCGCAGAAGCAAAGCGTATGCTCGGTCGTACGCCTGGCAACATTGTGGCGGTTCGCCCGATGAAGTCTGGTGTGATCGCAGACTTTGAAATCACGGAAGCAATGATCCGCTACTTCATCTCCAAGGCTCGCAACCACAAGATGATGCAGTTCTTGCGTCCGCGCGTCGTAATCGCTACGCCCTCTGAAATCACCGAAGTGGAACGTCGCGCCGTGAAGGAAGCGGCGACCCATGCAGGTGCTCGCGATGTGACGTTGATTGAAGAACCCATGGCTGCAGCAATTGGCGTGGGCCTCCCCGTGGAAGAACCGGCAGGTAACCTCATCGTTGATATCGGTGGCGGTACCTGTGAAGTGGCCCTCATCTCCTTGGCAGGTATTGCACAGGCGAAGAGCGTTCGCGTCGGCGGTGACACGATGGATGACTGCATCATGAACTACATGCGTCGTGTTTACAACCTCCTCATCGGTGAACGTATGGCCGAAGACATCAAGGTCTCCATCGGCTCTGCCTACCCGCTGAAGGACGAAATGAGCATGGAAGTGCGCGGTCGTGACTTGGTGGCTGGTTTGCCGAAGACCCTGCTCGTGGGCTCCGAAGAAATTCGCGAAGCCTTGAAGGACCCCGTCACGGCAATCGTGGATGCCGTTCGTGCGATTTTGAACGAAGCCAAGCCGGAACTCGCCAGTGACCTTGTGGACCGCGGCATCGTACTCTCTGGTGGTTCGGCGCTCTTGCGTGGCCTTGACCGTTTGATTGCGGCCCAAACAGGCTTGCCGGTGATTGTGGCAGACGACCCGCTCTCAGGGGTGGCCAATGGCACTGGACGCGTGCTTGATGAATTAGACTTCTACAAAGCACATACCATCCAGCCTGACTAATCACTCAATGGCACCGTCGTGAAATTCACACGGTGCCATTAAGTCTCCCCCCTACGCCTCTTTCACAACGCTACTCAGTGTCGGTTTTGTCCGACAATTTATGAGGTCTATTCTCATATGCGTCGTCGCTTTCTTCCCTTCTTTTTAATCTTCCTTGCGATTGCCGCATTTGTTGGGGCGAATAGCCACGTTCGTGCATTCTGCACAGAGGTCACCTATCCCTTTCAACGCATCCTCAATTGGGCGGGAGACCACATCTCCGCGCGCTTTGCCGCCGCATGGCGTGGCTTTTGTGATGGTGCCACACGTGATACAACGGCGGTTGAGATTGACCGTTTACGCGTGATGCTTCAGGCGACCGAATCCATCATTCACGAAAATGACGCCCTCCGAAAGGCGCTTGACTGGAAGACGCAACAACCCGCCACCGTCATCGCCGCACCAGTGTGGTCACACGGAGGTGGCCTCGGCGTGTGGCCAAAGCTCAAGCTTGCGGCGGGCTCTTTGCGCGGCATCCAACCCGGTGACACCGTATTAGTCCCCGAGGGACTCGTTGGGCGCATCGATGAAAATGTTACCTTACACACCAGCGAGGTCGTCTTACTCTCAGACCCTGCGTGTCGAGTCGCGGCAGAAGTCCCTGGTGGCGCCAAAGGTATCATCCAAGGCACGCAAGGGATTGACTTCGCAAAGGAAGAAAACGAACCCTTGTTGTACCTGACGCATCCGCTTTCCATGCGCTTCATTGCACGAAATGTCAGCCTGCAACCTGGACAAGTCATTTTCACAGAGGGCAGTGGCGGACTCTTTCCGCGCGGCTTGAAAATCGGCACGGTGATTGAACGTCGTGAAGATGCGGCCAATCTGCTATCCGAGGTCTTAGTCGAGCCCGCCGTTGAGCCGACTACGCTTACAACCGTTTTTGTGTTGACGCGCCCCCAAGTGAAAGAGGAGCAAAGCGACAATGCGCGTTGAGCAATTTTGGTCAACTGCGTGGCTCTTTATCCTTCCGGCCCTCCTCACGGCCGTTTGCCTGACCTTCCTCCCACAAACACCCGTCATGCAACTCCCCGTCCCAACGCTTTGGACGGCCTATTGGTTGCTCACGCGTCCCACCAAACAGACCTTTTGGCCAGGCATGTGGACTGCGGTTTTGTGCGAAACGGCATGGGATATTCCCCCAGGCGCGTGTCTCACCTTCTTCATTCTCTTCTGGCGTGGCATTCGCTTCTATCGCGACCTTCTCCCCTTTCGCCCGACGCCTTACCATGGTCTGCTTTGTGGTGTTGTCTTACTGCCCCTCCTCTACCTGTGGATTTGGCTTTATGCCCTTTTGTGGCCCCTCCTTTCAGACACCAAGCCCCTGATGCCCTCGCTCATCAATCTCATCTTATTGCCAGCTGTAGGCGCATTAGGTGGCAGTGCCATCTTTGCCTTAGCCCAACAGACCGACTTCCTTATTTTCACCCCCAATCCACAAGACCTCCGCGAAGATGAAAATTGAGAAATTTACACCTCAAACCCTGATTCGCGCGTGGCGATTATGGCTTCTGGGCGCCCTTTTCCTTGCGGGCTTTTCCACGTTGATTTGGCGTCTGTGGAATGTGCAAGTCTTAGATAGTCCACAATACGGCGCGGCACAATCTGCACAAAGTTTCCGTTATGTGGAAATTCCAGGCCTTCGTGGGCGCATTTTAGATCGTAATGATGAGGTGCTCGCTGAGAATCGTCCTGCCTATGCAGTGGCGCTCTATTGCGAAGAATTACGTTCTGCGGGACGTTACACCACGCTTGCCGCCGATGCGCTCATTGACCAACTCGCCCTCCGCTTAGGATTGCCGCGCACCCTGACGCGCGAACAGGTGGCCACGCACATTCGCACCAGCTTGCCAATGCCATTAATCCTTTGGCAAGACGTTGACTATCGCACCATTGCCTACCTTTCCGAGTGGGCCGAAGAACTTCCTGGTGTGACCGTCCTCCCCATGCCCAAGCGCATCTATCCCAATGGTGCACTGGCGGCACACACGATTGGTTACGTCGGTGCGCCCGGCAAAAAACTCTCCAACTTCACCACCAGCGGACGCAAGTGGAACTACCGCCTTCCCGAATTACGCGGTCGCGCGGGACTTGAATCCCGTTATGACGCAATCCTCGCTGGAAAGAGTGGCGAGGAAAACCTCCGCGTGGACTCTCGTGGGTACACCCGCGAACGGTGGGTCTGCGAGAAGGCCGTCCCGGGCAAGGACTTAAAGACCACGCTTGATGTGCGTCTTCTGCGCGTGGCAGAATCTGCTTTGGCGGGACGCCCTGGTGCTGTTGTGGCATTAGACCCGCGCAATGGTGACGTCTTGGTATTGACCTCTATGCCAGGTTATGACCTAAACGCCATGATTCCTCCCCACGCAGGCGCTACGCTTGCCCGATTAAATGTTGAGCCTGGGCTTCCCTTCATCAATCGTGCCATCCAAGCACAGTATGCGCCTGGTTCCGTTTTCAAACCCTTTGTGGCAATTGCAGGACAAGAACGTGGCCATAACCCAGACATCCTCTATGACTGCCGAGGCATCTACACGGAGTACAACTGCAGGCTTCGTTGCGCCCAACGTTACGGCCATGGTGAGCTTGACCTTCGCCAAGCGATTATGAAATCGTGCAATCCTTATTTTTGTACGATGGGCACCCACATTGGCATTGAGGCGATTATCCAAATCGCGAAAGAGGTTGGGT
The DNA here is from genome assembly GCA_017558005.1 of Kiritimatiellia bacterium. Classification (GTDB taxonomy): domain Bacteria; phylum Verrucomicrobiota; class Kiritimatiellia; order RFP12; family DVOR01; genus Spyradenecus. Next base: position 70,618 of record JAFYWN010000012.1, read on the forward strand.
TTGGCGCCACGACTGGTATTGATTTGCCTGCAGAAACAAAAGGGTTTATTCCTTCACCCGAATGGAAGCTGCGTCGCCACAAGAGCAAGTGGAATCCCGTTGACACTGCGCAGTGTGCCATCGGCCAAGGCGCCATCACCGCCACGCCCCTTCAAGTCGCCCACGCAACAGCCGCCATTGCAATGCGTGGCAAGATTTATCGCCCTCGATTGGTAAACTTCGGGAAGGCAGAGGGCGAACTCCTTCGTGAGCTTGCGTGGCATCCACGCTCTGTGACAGAAGTCATTGAGGGCATGAAGATGACCGTGCGCGCGGGTACGGGTCAAACCATGCAAGTGGACGGTGTCAGTGTGGCGGGCAAAACTGGAACCGCTGAATATATGGATCGCGGGGTGCGCAGAAAACACGTTTGGTGCACCGCCTTTGCACCGGCAGATAATCCTGAAATTGTCGTCTGCGTGATGTTGGACAACGGCATCGGTGGTGGTCGAGATGCAGGTCCAGTCGTCCAAAAGGTCTTGGCGACCTACTTCAAAACCAATGCCACCGTAGTCACCGCCGACGACGATACGCTCAGCGACTAACCCCACCCTCGCCTCAGCCCCCATTTGAATCGTATTAACCCAAAGTTCCATTATGTTAACCATCTCCCTCACCCGTCATCCACACGCCAGAAAAGAACTCCTGCTGGATAAAACACTCCGCGTTGTCTCGCGCAGTGGATTGAATCCCACCGAAACTGCATTAATCGGTTGCCTCCCTGCGTTGAAGAAGGCCGCCACACCGCACAGCGCACCGCTCTTTTTGGGTGGACGCACAGGCGCCGTGGCGATGGCAACATGGTTGCTCTGCGGCGATATCCTCCGTGGCAACCTCACGATTCACACCTTTGATGCACACACCCTCCAAACCCTTTCGCGCAATCTGACCGAAAATCACGCACCTGAAAGCCTCGTCAAAGCTGTGGCAGAGACCGACCTTACAGCGCTTGCCGCGCCGTCTTCCTTGGTCTTTTGGCAGATGACGCGAGGCGATGGCACGGCAGAACGCGACCTTGAAACGTTGGAGCAACTCTTCACGCCGCCGACCGCAGGTCCGCGTCAGTTCCTCATTGCCGCCGATGAACTCAATGAGACCTTCCTCAAGCGCTTCCGCAAACACTGCGATAGCGTCACCGTTCGTCGCCAAGGCACCATCACCCTCCTTCAAGGTACCCTTGCCAAACCGATTGAATCGGCTGACCGCGCCGAGCGCATGGCGACCTTTGAGGTCTCATTAAAGGGCCATGAACCGATTACACTCGTCACCTTACCGGGATGTTTCTGCCATCGACGTGCCGACATGGGCGGCTTGGCCTTGACCGAAATCGTCGCCGAACACGTCAGCTTTGACAAAGGCGATCGCATCATGGACATGGGCTGCGGCTGCGGCATGGACGGCATTCTCTTGGCCACCGCCTTCCCTGAGAAGCAATTGAAGATTGACTATCAGGACTCGAATCGTTGCGCCTATGACTCCGCGAAGGAAAACCTAAAGCGTTATCCGCACGCCTCCAAGCTGATCTTCTCCGCCGATGGCGAAGGGAAAGGGGCGAGCTACGACCTCTTCCTCGCGAATCCGCCCTACTTTGGCGACTGGCGTATCGCAGAATTCTTCATTGAAACTGCGTCTAAGCTCTTGAAAAAGGGTGGCTTGCTCGCCTTCGTCTCCAAGCGTGAAGGCAAACCCCTTGAGCTCATGCAGAAGGCAGGCTTTGACCAACTCGGTACCTTCTCACGCCGTGGCTATACCGTGTTGCTCATGACACGTCGCTAAACCGAGGCATGACACGTCGCTAAACTGAGGCAAAGCCCCCGAAAACAATTGAAGCGTCAGCACCAATCCTGCTGACGCTTCAGTTTTTCCCTCGCCACACTTAGGCGCAGTTTAAACGTTTCAATCGCTTAGGCCTCCAATAGACGCCGAATGCGCTCTGCCAGGGTTGTTTGACGCACCGCATCCGCCTCTGCATGGAGGGCGATCCATACTGACTTTGAAGAACCAATCACCACGACTAATTTTTTACCGCGGGTAATGGCTGTGTAGAGGAGGTTTTTGCGAAGCAGTTTAAAGTGTTGGGTATGCAACACGATAATGACGGCGGGATATTCGCTTCCTTGTGACTTATGAATACTGGTGGCATAGGCCAAGGTTAGCTCGTCTAATTCATCTGCTTGATAGTCAACATAGCGCCCATCAAAGCAAATCGTCAAACTGCGTCCCCGTTCATCAATTTGGGCAACAATGCCAATATCCCCATTAAAGACTTCCTTGTCATAGTTATTGGCAATCTGCATCACGCGGTCATTCTTGCGAAAGGGCGTATTCCCGCGCCATAAAGTCTCACCCGTGGGGTTCATTTGCTGTTGGATTAACGCATTGAGTCGGTCCGTGCCCAGTTCCGCTCGGCGCATCGGTGTGAGCACCTGCACATCGTATAACGGATCAAAGCCAAACTTCGCGGGGATACGTTGAGTCATCATCTTCAAGAGCATCTCTTGAATCTTCTGCGGATCCTGCGCCTCCATGAAGTAGAAGTCGCTCTCAACGCCTGGTGCAGGCTTTTCAAAAGCTTCCCCTTGATTCACGTGATGCGCATTGCGCACAATGAGCCCAGAGGCGTCTTGTCGGAAGATGGTCGTCAGATGCGTGCACGGGATTACCTTCGAAGCAATCAAGTCGGCCAACACATTCCCTGCCCCAACGCTTGGCAACTGATCCGTATCACCTACGAAAATCAACACCGCAGTGTCGGGCAATGCACTCAAAAATGAACGTGTCAACGACGCATCTAGCATGGAACTCTCGTCCAAGATGAATACATCGCCCTTAAAACGGTTGTCTGCCCCGTAAAGAAAACGCCCCGTTTGCGGATTATACTTCAACAAACGATGAAGCGTCGTCGCAGGAAAGCCCGTGCTTTCAGTCATGCGCTTCGCCGCACGTCCCGTGGGTGCCGCAAGGAAGACGCGCAGTTTACGGAAGGAGTAGACCGACGCAAGCGCCTTAATGATGGTAGTTTTACCCACACCTGGGCCACCAGTAATCACAGAGACTTTGCTCTCCAAGGCCATCATCAGGGCGCGCCATTGCGCGGAAGCCAGTGAAATGCCCATGCGTTCCTCTGCCCACGCCACCGCCTTATCGGCCTGGATCGGACGAAAACCTGGTTGGGTGCGCAGCAATAACTTAATCCGTTGGGCAATGTGTTGCTCATCTTCAAAGTGTGTCGCGAGATAGACGCGATCTTCTTCAATGGTGACCACACCACGTTCGGCATCGGCATTGAGCGCCTCTGCGAGACGTTCCACCGGGATATCCAGGGCTTCATTCGTCACCAAGAAGAGTTCACTCTGACGGAGATAGACGTGTCCCTCCTCCTCTGCGGCACGATTCAAACAGTGAAGCAGCCCCGCCTCCGCACGCATTTCCGAATCTTTGGCAATACCCATCTGCAAGGCAATGCGATCAGCCGTTAAGAATCCGATGCCACGCACCTCCTCCGCCAGACGGTAAGGATTCCGTATAACAATCGCAATTGCATCCACACCATAACGTCGCCAAATGCGCGCCGCCATCGCAGTGCCAATGCCTTGCGACTGAAGATAAATCATGACATCATGGCTTTGACGTTGGTCGCTCCACGACTTGCGAATTTCGTCGCACTTCTTTCGCCCCAACCCCGTAACCTCTCGCAAGCGATCAGGGCGTTTATCAAGAATCTGAATCGTCTCCGAACCAAAACGATTCACAATCGCCTCCGCCAACTTCGGACCAATTCCACGAATCAATCCACTGGCAAGAAATCGACGAATCCCCTCTTTTGAGGTGGGTGCGATGCAGGTGATGGACGCTGCTTTAAACTGACGCCCAAAGCGCGGATCTTCGGTCCACACACCCTCTGCAGTCAATTCTTCGCCCTGCCAAACCGTGGCACACTTGCCCACGACCGTAATTCGGCGCGCATCCCCCTGACGTTCTGCCACGGGGCGCACCGACAATACGGTGTAACCAGTCTCTTCATTGCGGAAGAGCACCGATTCTACGCTACCTGTAATTTGATTCGTGGATTGACTCATGGGAAAACGTGGTGATTAATGCTGAAAGAGAGTTAACAGACGTTCAAAGTCTGCTTCGGCAATCTCTGCCGAGAGCGAAAAGCGCAAACGTGCCGTGCCACGCGGAACCGTGGGCGGACGAATGGGTAAGACATAAAAGCCCGCCTGACGAAAACGTTGCGCCTCGAGGATAGTCGCATCATTTTCCCCAATCACATAGGGCACAATGTGCGATGCACTCACGCATGCAATGCCCTTTCCACGAATTGCCTCGGCGAGACGTTGCCCCATCGAGAGCACATGACGACGACGCGCTGTCATCCCCGCCAAAGCACGAAAGACGTAGAGCGTCCATGCCAAATTCACTGGGGGCAAGGCGGTCGTGAAGATAAAGGGACGCATTTTGTTGATTAAGGTCTCACGGATAACCGAGGAGCAGACGACAAAGGCGCCTGTTGAGCACAAAGCCTTTCCAAAGGTGCCGACGAGCAAATCAATCTCATGGTGCACCCCTTTTGCGTGTGCCAAGCCTAAGCCCGTCTCGCCAAAGACGCCCACACCGTGCGCTTCATCTAAATAGAGCACCACATTCGGGAAATCGTGCTTTAACTTCACCAATGCCTCAAGGTCCGTACAGTCGCCATCCATTGAGAAGACGCTCTCGGTCATCACAAAGACCTCTTCATACTCGGCAGCATAACGTTCTAAGAAGGTGCGCGCATGGGCGAGATCATTGTGACGAAAACGGTAGAAGGTCGCGCCCGAAGCACGAATGCCATCAATCATACTCGCATGATTGAGTTTATCGGAAAGCACTAAGGATTTCGGCCCCACCAATGCCGGCAGAATGCCCGTATTCGCATGATAGCCCGACCCAAAGACTAACGCTGCCTCCGTGCCATAAGCCTGTGCAAGCGCCTCTTCAAGGGCGACCGCTGCGGGCACATTTCCCGTCAAGAGCCGTGAACTCGCCGCACTCAGTTTGCGATCTTCCCCCGTCAGGGAATCATAAAATCCCTCTCTGAAAGCGGTATCATTCAAAATGCCGAGGTAATCATTTCCAGAAAGATTGAGTGTATCCTCTGGAAGCAACCGCAATGTGCGCAGATTACCCGCCTCACGCAGGGTTGTTAAATCGGAAGTCAAACGGTCAAAGAATTTCATGGCAAGGAATTGCTGTCAGTATAGCACAATGCATTAGGTGAACCAGCGCAGAAAAAGGTGATGAGCTGCAAATTGGAACAAACGAAGACAGAGCGAAGGACGACGCCCCACAGAGAAAACACAGGTCCCTCCTGCAAAGAAGTCATCGGCATACTTTTCATTCACATGCGCTAAAGCGGCACGGAAGTGATCCGTATCTGGATTCCCTCGCGACCAATGATGCGCCGCCAAAGGCAAAATCCCCACCGTGTGCCCGCTCCGTTTGATAAATTGGAAACAGAGCTCCTCGGCATAAAGGTCCCACGCACAGGCGGGGTCAAAGCGAAGCCCCCACGCACGAAAGGCATCTGCATGCACAAAGAAGCCGCAACAATCAAAGTTCTCCGTGCGATTCCCCAAGAGTGCCGTATAGGGCAAAGGCGGCCGATTATTGTGTTGGCGTCCCCCATCACGATCGGAGTCTGAGAGTTCACCAAAGGGTAAAATCACCGCATTAAAGAGCGTGCGCGTCCCAATCAATCCATACGGAAATAGGGGCGAACGGCGATTTAGTTTCGGGCGCGGATCTTCTCGCAACTCCATATCTTCATGCGCGAAGAAAATCCATCCCGTGTCTGCGGGCATTGCATCCAAAAATGCATTGTACCGTTCGGGAATCGGCACATTCTCTACAGTGTTGTCAAACATCACAAAGCGCGCCCCCGCAAGGTGCGGATTCTCCCGCACACACCGTTGGTAACACGCCTTATCGCGCACAACGCTCACCACGGTCAATGGCACTTGCGGCGCACAAAGCACCGCATAGGTGCTATCTCGATGAAACCCCATGGGAGCCGACTCTGGTGCAGGAGGCAAAAGCCCATCTAAGGCATCCTCACTAAAGCGGCGCGCCTGTGCTGCGGAGGGAAACCGGAAAAAGGCGCGGAAACGCGCATACACATGATCTTCACTCGGCGCGAAGGAGGCAGGAAACCAACGGCATACAGCGGCCACCGCACGGCACAAGCGGCGCGAACGCAGGGAAAAGCCGCCATTGAGCACGGTCAATCCTAACGCATCAGAAAGGTGCGCCCGCCACCCTGGCGTAACATTCGGTGCGCCCACAAAGTCAAAGTGTAAAAACTCCCGCAACTCATCCCGTAAGGGCCACCCATCATTCTGCACAATGAGCACATGCGTGGTGGAAAATCTACGGTGTAAATTCAATATACAGTCACGGCTCATTGAGCGAATGTCACCAGGCGTCAGGTTGGGCTCAACTTGCACCTCCACCGCCTCCGCGGAAAAGAGCCCCTGCGGCACCACCGCCGCATCCTGCGTAACAATCACCGTCTTTAATGCCCCTAAGACCGACCACGTCTGGCGAATCGCAAACTCAAAGGCGTCAAAGTAGCCCGCCTCCCGTTGTTGCGGGAAGCAATACACAAGCAAAGTCACCTCAGGATAACGACCTGGCGCCGGCGTTTCAGTGCGCAGCTTCGGCAATATCGCCTCAATCTGCGCCTTCATGGCCCGCTGAAGCGGTGCCCGTGGCAGGGGTTGGGGATGCCGCCTCACAACAGTGTACCCTCTGCATAACGGTCATGGCCCGCATAATCCTTGCCAATCAACACGTCAGAGTAACCCGCGCGCTCCAAGAGACGTTGCATCGCTAACCCTTGTTCGTCGCCCATCTCAAAGAAAATCCGTCCCCGTGGACGCAAGACTAACGTACCATCCAAGATAATTTGGCGCAAAATATCCAAACCATCCGCGCCCCCATCCAGGGCCAATCTCGGCTCATGTGCCAGGATATGCTTCGGCAGACCATCTACCACCTCAGAAGCGATGTAAGGCGGATTCGAGACCAAAATGTCACACGAGCACGGCGGCAAAGCCCCCGCGCCATCCCCCTCAACAAAGGTGACCACGTCCTCCAACCCCAAAGCCCGCGCATTTTCACGCGCCAAAGAGAGCGCTTCAGGAGAAATATCTACCGCCGTAAATCGTCTATCCGTGCCACGCGCAGCGTTTGCCAAGGCCAAAATAATTGCCCCTGTGCCCGTTCCGATATCGGCGATCTGCTTTGCGCGGGACCACACTTCACTCTGCAAAATGCGCTCCACCAAGACCTCTGTCTCGGGACGCGGAATCAACGCACGCCCATCCGTTCGCAAGACAATCTCGTGAAACGGCCACTGCCCCAAAATGTACTGAATCGGTTCGCCATTCGCCAACCTTCGAAACTGCGCCCGTAAGGTCTCCACAGTCTCCAAGTCCACCAGACGATTGACCTCTAACCGCAGCCGAGGCCCCGTGAACTGCATTGCCTCAGAGAGCAAAATCTCTGCGAGATTCTGCGCCTCATCTGCATCAATTCCATGACGACACAAATAAACGGCTCCTGCTTCCAGAAGCCGTCCAATTGTGAACGCGTCAGCATCAGAAGGGCATGTCCTCATCACTGATATCATCTACCGGGAATTCATCTGCAGGCTGAGGGATCGGTTCGCTGGACGTTCCGTCCGCTTCCAACTTCTCCAACTTAAACATCTGCAAGTCGGTGTAATAGCGACCATTGTAAAGATTACCACGCAAAGAGAACGTCACGCGCACCGAATCACCCTTCTTGACAGTGTCCAAAAGCGCGCAATTGTTCTTAATTGCATTAAACTTGATATCCTGCGGCCAACGGTCATCCGTATCCGTCACCACAAACTCACGCTTCGTGAAGCCGCTTGCAAACGTCTGCACGTCCATGATTTCTTTAACAACACCTTCAAATTCGTATGACTTACTCATAACTTCCACTTTTAAAATAGCTTCCAATTGAAGCCAATCTGTTGCAAATTAAACGTCCAAAATTGTCGTTTTTTACTACCTTAAATAGAACAACGACAGTGTACCCTATTTCTCACCCAAATGTCAAACATTTCATTACCCGAAATCAAGAATACAATCAAGACTCATGACACGCACGCTTACCATTAACGATGAGCTCTATTGGTATAAAAAATGGCGGGAAAACGAGTAGTTTTCACGCCATTTTTATGCGGAAGAAACTCCTTAAAAGTTGGCGTATTGGCGACCTTCAATTGCAGTGAGCAAAATCGCGCCGCCTAAGATTAACATCGCAGGAATCGTCACCTCTGAGTAAATAATGGTACGTTGTTTGAAAACAAAAGGGTTAAAGCAACGCTCATAACGTGCAGCCGTCCGTCCATCTGGTGTACTTAAAGTGTACTTTTGTGGAATTATGCTACACAAAGACCTGCGCAAAAGCGCTAAGGCGAGACTATCTTCCTGAACAAGCCCTACTTCATTCCCTACGCTATCTTCCACAATCCATGTGTCGCGTAGCAAGGATTTCATCCCTTTCCGCTTCCACGTGCCAATACACACCCCCGCCTCATTAAAAGCATCATACGCGGCGCTAAAATCAATAACATTTCTCGCGTGGATTTCTAAAAACGGTGTTTCTGAAGACACATCTTTAAAAAACACACGAATGTCTTCTTTCAACTTAAATGCCTTCTGTTTAGAAAAGCCAATCTGACGCCCCTGTGCATCAAAAATATCAAATTTAGCCCCAACCAATGACCAAAGCCGTCGCCGAACTAAATAGTTGTAACTCGCCATAATGCGCGCTCCTCATTTGCCAATCATCTTACCATCTTTCTCATCACACGTCCATATCGCTTTTTGAAGTCTCCCTCCCCAAAAAGACCCACCAGCTAAACAAGTCAAACAAAAGCCGTTGCCTATACGCAGGCAACGGCCAAAACGAGTGAACGAGAATGACTTAATTACTTTGCCAATTCCTCAGCTTGCTTCACATTCATCAATTGGAAGAAAGTTTCCATCGGGTTTTGACCTGCGGGAACATTCCCTCCTCCCATGATAAAGGTCTTCGGCAGAATCATCTTTGAGAGTCCCTCTGCAATTGCCTTCGCCACGCCAATCTTGGTATCGCGATCAATTTCAAGCCGAGTTAATTCCGTTTCCGTAATCGCACCACTCAACTGAATTTCTTGTTGCTTTGCCTTTGCGAGGTCAATCTTTTGATTAGCCTGTAAGCGAATCACCTCAAGTTTCTCTGCTTCAGTCTTCTTTTCAATCTCAGCCAGTTCAAGCAACTTACTTGCCTTCACAAGAGCTTCTTCCTTTGCGAGCTGTTCAATCGCCACCTTCTTCTGCGCTTCAATTTCTGCGAGCTTCTTCTGACGCTCTGCATCCGTCACCTGCTTCATCATCTCCACCTCTGCAGCACCCTTACTTGCGGCAATCTTTTGGGCATATTCTGCTTCGGTGCGTTCCTTCTGCATGATGAGATTTTGCTTTTCAGCCTCTGCGGTCTTCTTCTGCAGGTCGGCCTTTTGTTGGGCCTCGAAGAGTGCGGTCGTGGTTTTATCGAACGAAATCTGCGTAATGCTGAATTGTTCCACCTTAATACCGTTATTCATCAACTCTTTGTTGTTGACGTAATCCTTGCGGATTTGTTCTGCCAAAGCTTCACGATTTTCCACTGCCTGCGAGGAGGTAATGTTACTTGCCTTCTCCATGATGATATCTTTCAGCTTCGCCAGCAGCAGTTCTTCCACACGCTCCTGCGACCCTGCCACGTATTCGTGCATCTTTAAAATCTCTTCATTTGTATTGTAGAGACGATACACAACCTGCGAGGAGATGTCGCCCTCACCCTTATTTGAGAAGCGCACCTTAACCCCATCATTATCCTTAGACTCGTCCTTTTCATTAGAAAAATAGACCGTCTCAACCTTTGGGTAAGTCCAGATTTTAGGCATAAACTTAAAGTAGATGCCACCATCCTTGATGATATCAATCGCCCCTGTGGGTGATTGCACCACTTGAAATTCTTGGATATCGTTGGAGTGCAGCATTGAACCAATCAATACGATTAGTAAAACCACACCCGCGACCACATAATACTTCAGTTTCATTTGCATCATCTTCATCCTTTCTAAGATTCATCATATCCAATTTGCTGCGACAACGGCAAGTAAAATTTTACATCCAAACTTGACGCTCTCAGACTCAATGGCACCACTACCCAAAAAAACCTCTCCTTAGGTCGAGGGAGTGTTTTGTGTTGGTTTATCATTGGAACTGCATAGTGGACCGACCGTCTTTTCGTACCATTGAATTAAAGGCGCTAATCTCTCTTCGGGAAAGGCGCCCATGCTCCGCCATTTACGAAGGAATTGTCCCAACCAATAATCTTCACCATCGCCGCCGCCCCAACCTGGCACTTGCCGCCACGCATCAAATTTCGCAAGGAGCTTCTCCCGCACTTCGTCATCTACAGTGTACCAACACGCCGTGAACAGCCCGTCGCGATGATCTATCGGCACCTCATCAAGCAAGCGTAAAATCCACGCCGTTCCTTTTGGCAATGCGGCCAACCCTGCCAGCAACACACTTGGAGACGCATAGGAAGACCAGTCGATTGTAGTTAATCGCGCCTCAAGTTCCGTTGCGACCAATGCACCTTTTCGTGCCAACAACCGAGCAAAGTGCCGATTGAGCTCAAACGCACATCGGTACGCTTCGCCAATGAAGCCACGTAAAAGAAGCGTCGCCTCCGCATCCGTTGCTTGATCAAACGCCCCCTCCTCTGCGATTTCAGGAAAGCAACACCCCTCTGTTTCAATTGTTATAAAAGCCAACCCAGTCTCCTCATCCACAATGCTTTCTAATGGAGAGGAGGCAAACGCTTGACTTCGTTTGACAACGGCACAGATTAGATTAAAGAAAGTATCCACGTCACACCTCAATTAAAACTCGCCCCAAAGGCATTTATCCATCAATTCCGTCGCAATCCTTCCAACCTTTTACTCAACGTTTTCATTCACATAAGTTGATAGTCTATCATTCTTTCTGGGATTGATTTCCCTCAGTAAGAGAAAAAGGCGCACCCGTCGTTGCAGGCGATGCATAGTGACGGATGAGTCGATTGAGCGCTTCGGAGGCATCGTTCGCAGGAGAACATCCACGCACTTGCTCAACCCAATTCGCTTCAAACGTTGCCAAAGCCTCACGAGAAGCACCCACTTTTTCCAAGCGGTAACGCGGCGCATAGTAATCACGAATGAGCCCACTCCAAAGGCGCGCAGAGTAATCCTCCACACCGGGCCCCCACGTGGTTACCAATCGCCGTGCGCTCCGTTCGTAATAAGCCTGCTCTGCAGGGGTGCCAGGAGTAGCCTTAGCAAAAGCGAGCCAAGTCGCTAATCGATGGATGGGATGCCCCTCCAATAACGCATCCATCCACGCAAAGTCAGGCGTGGGCTTCACTGCACCCAAGACAATCGCCCCAAGTTCACGCAGGTCTGCTTCATAGAGCGGATTCCCCTTCAATACTGGTGCACACGCAACCAACGCCCGCAAAGCCGCTTCGGTGTGACGTGTATCAATCGTTTCTGGCACGCGCCCACTGCGTCCCTGCCACGCAAAGCGCGGATGATCAGTAAAACTCCCATAAGGCCCTGCCAACAATGCCTGCCAATACGCATCCATTTGTTCGGGATAACATCCATAACGACACTGCGTATATTGTCGCAACCACGATAAGAGGTCAATCCCCTCTGGCGACCACGCACAATCAGCCAACAATTCATAAATGACTTCATTGTTCTCCAAGCCCTCCGGCGCCACACCAAACCCGACTGGACGTTGGGCCACGGGTACAGAGGCAATTTGAGCAACATGCGTGGCGTAGAATGCGAGGTTTCCCGTATAACCCGTCTTTCCCCCCATATTGGGAATGTAACTATTCACCCAACGTTTACCATAAAAACCATCATAATACTGATGCGTCGGCGTCTGACGCCAAAGAAGCGCCGTATAATCTGCGGCGAGATCCAATAGCACCATGCGCTCATTGGGCACACGAGAGAGCAACTGCTGAACGCGATTAGCATCCCAAATGTGCCGTTGGTAGCCAAACATCCACCCCTGCATGACCCACACCCCATCAGCATCTGCCGACGACAGTGCGTCATTAACCGCCGCAGCCAATGCCGCCACATCCAATTCAGGCGGGATTGGCATCTCATTAAACAAATCAATCAACCAATATTGACACGGGCCAAACGTTGCCTCCCATGCTCGGATGTAACGCTTCGTCAACTCCTTAAACAAGGGATCTGCAGGATGCAAGAGCACCGTATTAAAGCGTTTTTGACCACCCCAATTCAACCGCATCACCTGAGCCTGCGGATAATGTCGCACAAAAGCCTCCGAGACCACCCCTGAAAAACCTGGCACGATAGGCTCCATGCCGAGTTGGCGCATCCGCATCAAAATTTGTTGTTGAAGCGTCACTTGGCTCGCATGCCATCCCATCGGCAATGGCGCGTCAATCCCCTCAATGTTCCCCATGCGCAGCCACGGCAAATGCGCTGGCCCACAAAAGGACGCCCCAATCTCCTCCTCTGTTAACCCCATCTCTTGATAAACCTGCGCCATGACAGCCTCTTGTCCCGTGAGCGCCAGAGGGAAGTTCACCCCCCACATTGCCAATCGGTCAATCTCAGCCTCCCACCGTGACCAATCCCAAAAAGCCGTTGTGTAACCAAAGGTAACCGCATTAAAGAAATAACGCCATTGAAAAGGTGTCCGTCCCCGCAGCGGAGCCATCGGCTTCCACGCGCCACGCTCAAAGCGTTTCCCAGTCCAACTATTAATTCCACGCCCGCTCTGACGCAGCGCAGTGTAAAACCCGCGACACAAATCTACACCCGTAGCCCCCCGAATCAACAAAATCCCCTCCTGAACCGTTGCCTCAAACGTTCCAGGCGCCATCGTCGAAATGTACTCCAGTCGCACCTGTTGCATCACCTCTGGCGAAAACCGCGAAAGCACCCCTGCCGCAGTTTCCACCACAGCGCCTACCTCACTATCCTTCACGCCTACCGATGGCGTTTCCCCTATGCAGACAAAACTGCACAAGCAAAGGAACAAACCAAACACGCACTTCCATCCCATCAAATGCACTCCTAAGAAAATCAACTGCCGAGCAAAACGAGTCACACCTTGAACAAAGAAAAGAATCCTTTAATCCTCTTCTCTCTACGCACACTAAAAGTGTAACACAACGGAGCAAAATATGTGCACCACTCTATTAAGACTCCGCAAAAAGAAAGACGAAGAGTGGTCACCTTACGCCCCCCAGGGGTGGCACGCCAAGATGAACCCCACGCATAAGCATTAACCTCCCCCCATAAACAAAAAGCACCGAGAGACTCGGTGCTTTTTGTTTCTACCTCTTATCATTCGCCACAGGATGACAAAGATGCGATGCTATTTCGCAGTCTTGAGGACGAATAAGATCACGCTTACCCTTGATTCACGAAGATTTCGCTCGCACTCACACGTGTATCCCACGCACCCGCATAAACTTCGCTTTGGTGACGATTGATGCCTGTGTACGAGAGACTTGAATCCTCGTAACGCTTAAAGTTGAGCACGGCATCGTTCATAAGGGAATTGTTAAAAAGCCCAATTGAGACGAGCAGTTCAAAATCTTTGAGCGTTAATCCCGTGACACGCTCAAAGAGGTCGGTCTCGATTTGCGTAATCACTTCCTTCAGCGTGTGTTCACGATAGTCGGTAAGATACATGAACACAGGAATGCGTGTAGCAAACTTAATCAACTTCTCTTGCACCTGTTTACGTAAACTCTTGACCTCTTTTTCCTTCTCATCAACCGCTTTCTTTTCCTTCTGCGTCTTCGGCGGCGTCTCTTTCTTCACCTTCTTAATCTCGTCAGCCTTTGCCAAGATAGTTTCAATGACATTATTCCCAAGCGCACGAAAGGCCTCAATGCGCATCAGTGCTTGCATTGCCTCTTCATTACATTTCAAGCGTTTGAGTGTATCATTATCCACATTAACAAGTAAGGCACTCTCCCAACGTTTTGCCAGCAGTGTAGCAGACGTTCCTGCAAGGGTAATATCCAAGATTTCCCCTGCACTAATCTGACGCATCGTCGTGCCATCATAGTGCAGAATCGGCAAGAAGTGAATGAATTCCCCTACCTTTTCTTCTGGCGTCTGTTCGCGCTGTGGAGCGACTTCATTTTGCACAGAGAGCTTTTGACTATACTGAGCCACCTGCGAAAGTGCACGATTCGGCGCGAAGTCAAAAACGTAGCACGTTGGCTTCACGATGACATTCTCGCCCTCATCATTGCGAATCGTCCATGGACTCTGCACACGAAAAGCTGCCTGAAAATAGGTTTCAGGGCTCTTCAGATTGCGCAACATAAAGATGCCGCTCCACGGCTTCACCGTCACCCCTGTAGTTAATTTACCGCAAGTCAACGTAATCGTATGCGTCGCTAAAGGATCTCGCATGGCGCGTTGTACAGGCGGCAACGCCTTTGCACCAATCCCTGCCTGTGCGCCGGCACAAACCACAGGGTGATAGTTGTGATAAAAGGTGTTGCGTTTCGCCTTAAGCAACTTCTCCATCGCGTAACACGCTGCGACATTTGGCAAATACCACACTGTGTGTTGCAACACATCACGTAGACGCACATCGCCAAAAGGTTGCGGCGGACGATAATTCGTGCCGCTTAAAGCCACTAAATCGCTATCTCGTTCAAAGTAGTGCCCACGAATGAAGTCCAACCATGACTGCACTTCGGTTTCAAAGACAAAGGTTGCCTGAGCGCCATTCCCCTTTGTTGAGAAGAAGGTGTTGAGGTCAAACTCATTCTGATCACCTTGTAAGGCCACGCGACGCAATTTTTCAGGCAATTGATACGTTAAAAGCACCATGCGTGGCAATGCGGCATAGGGATTATTAGGCCCCTTCCACTGCTCCTTCTCACGTTGCTCATCCGAATAGGTCCAACTAAAAATCTGACTCTCAATGAACTCCCCTTCATTCAACGCACGAAAGGGCGTTCCCGACAGGAAGAGATAGTGGCGTGTAGTAATCGGCAGATAGTTTTCGTCTACCGCATTCCCACGCGTATAACCCGAAAGGTCTTCATCCTCTTCTTCATTGTCATCCAAAAAGAGTCCCTTAGCCTTATCACGCCATGCACCAAAGTGATACTCGTCAAAAATCACAAGGTCCCAATTGATTTCACGAATCCATTCATGGTGCGCTTTGATGTTGCCCATCGCATCCACGCCCATAAAATCTTGGAACGAACCAAAACACACAATCGGCGCATCCTTCTTTGTCCGCGCATACTGTTCACTTAAATCTGGTCCGCCCTCGACACGCGCCAAGAATTGCCACCCCTTAAAATCCACATGTGAAGCCAAGTCCGTTCGCCACGAATGCAACACCGCCGGCTTAAAGGTCAGAATCAAAATTCGCTTAAATCCCATCTGCTTCGCAAGTTGATACGAAGCAAAGGTCTTCCCAAAGCGCATCTTCGCATTCCACAAGAACTTGGGCGTAACATTGGGATTTAGTTTCGCCTCTTGACGATAATAGTGCATCGTCTTCTCAACCGCACGAGCCTGTTCGGGACGCATCTTAAAGTCTTGCGTACGTTGAGTCGCAGTCGCCTCCCCATTACGCACGGCCACCACCGCCGCCTGTACATCTCTTAACGTACACCGAAACCACTCACCCTCAATGTGCACCACGCCAGGAATCGTCTTCAAGACATCATGCACCGCTTTATCACTAAACGCGCTTCCGTCCGAACGCATCGCTGTCGCTTCATAGACGATTTTGTAGTAGTCTGGCTTAAAGGGAAGCTTAATGTTTGCCATCTGCTCCTGTACACGCTCAGTCACCGTGCGCGTTGTCGTCCCAACCTTGAGACAACCCCGATACTGCGGCGTACAAATCTCATACGCATAAATCTTGGGTTCAATCTTGACCCGCTTTGCCAATAACTCAGACATTGAGATTCACCTCCATCGGACGAATCATCGACTCAATAAACGCAATCTCCTCATCCGTTAAACCATACTTTTTATACAGTTCCTCATCCGTCCACGGTTTCGAAAAATCTTGCATGGGAACGCAAGAATATGCCTTCTGCATCGTATTTTGAGTTATTTTTAGCATTGAGACCATCATATGGAAAAACTTTGTTTGCGTATAACTAATCGCATTTTCAGCCTCTGATTTTGAAGTAAACGGCCCTATCACAAGATATGTTTCCGTACACACAGAAGGCGCATCTACAATAAAAGGATTTACCCAGTCCGTTTGCATATTACCTGCACCCCACGCTTTTGCGACTAGCACCTTCCATTTGTCAATTAAATGATGCCCCTTCCGAATATTTTCCCTTTTCACATATCCTACACCCTCTTTTCGCCATCCGTTATAGAAAAACTTAACCCCCTCATTTAATGGGGTCAATGAATACGAAGGCTTAACTCGCTTATAACTATCAGTTACTCGCACATCATATCCAAAAGGATCATTTGCGCTAATAATTTCAGAAAACGACTTTTCCGAGAGCTTTTGAACCTTTTTGAGGATAGAAATCATCTCGTTATAACGAATAAAGGTATCCATTCCCTTTTCTAATAACGGGCGAATAGAAGTAGAGACAACTTTAGCCCCACTGTGTGATGAAATGTTACAATCCCCTTGATTATTCTTATCCCACAAGAAATAACAAACACCTCCCTTAATTTCAACACCAGGGAAACAATCTGATGCGTCTGGATAATCATGTAAGACACGTAACGATCTATCATGTAGCATTTCGTCTCTAAATTCATTTAGCCCACGTCCTCCAGAGAACCAACGAGATGGCATAATCATTGTCAAAAATCGGGGACGGAGTTTCTTCGCTTTATCGACAAATTTTTGATAAATCGGCATCGCACTTGAGCCCATTCCACCACCATCGCTAAGTTGATACGGAGGATTGCCGATGATGACGTCGAATTTCATATTGAAGAGCTTTTCTGGGTTGATGTTATGAATCAGGGCGTAGGCGTGAGTTTCTTTGCGTTCACCAAAGACTTCTTTAGAAGCACCGCAGTAACGGCAGCGATTACCATCCCAAGTGTGTTGAACTCGCGGAAAGGCGATATTGCCTTCTGGCGTATCAAAGTGACTCACCGACCACTTGCTATTGGCATATTTGGTACAGTAAACCGAACGACGCGAGAGGAGTGCCGTAAGTTCAGTGATAGCGATACCAAAGAGTTGCTGATGGAAGATATGATCTAACCGTTGCTGCAGGTCTGGAATAACAGGCTCTAACCCTTTAATCAAGCGTTTTGCAATCTCACGTAAGAAGACGCCACTCTTGCAACACGGGTCTAAAAAGGTGGCGTTTGGGTCTGACCAAAGCGTTTCAGGCAAAAGGTCAAGCATCGCATTGGCGACATTCGGCGGCGTAAAGACCTCATCGTTGGAGAGATTCGCCAAACAAAGTAAGACGTCTGGATTATAATTCAGTGCCATGATTAGCTAAGCCTCCAGTAATCAATGAGGGGATATTCTTTCTTTGGAGCAGGAACGCGCGACGTGGGGTCGTCGGGGTCTTGTTGCCACAGTTGCGTGCTACCATCTAACGATAAGGAGAATAAATCGTCCCCACCCTGTTCGTCTAAAAGGGCAGAAAGTTCGTATTCACGACGTTGAAATTTAGATTTATTGATGAGTGACCACTCGGTGAAGACAATCGGCGAACCATTCACTTGGCGTAACGAAAGCGCATCCCCACACAGGATATTAAGTTCAAGAATCTTTTTGACGGCCGTGCAGCACCCCTCTTTTAGGCTCGTAGCATGAGGAAGATAAACTTCCTCCCACTGCTGATAGAGGCGTTCACGGCAACGCGTCACATTGTCAAGTAGAAGGTCAACACCATAGAGTGAGGTCACCGCTAAGATAGAATAGACTTCAAAATTAAGCGCATCACGCCCATAAAGCCGTTGAACCGTATTCAACTTTCGGCGTAAGACCTCGGTTAAGAAATTACCATCCCCACACGCAGGTTCTAAGAAACGGCTATCAATGCGTTCGCACTCCTGCACCACCAGGTCACACATATCACTCACCAACCACGACGGCGTAAAGACCTCTCCATGGTCCTGTACACGCTTGCGCGACTTAATAATCTGCTCAGGTGGTGACTCCTTGAGACTCTCCTCGGCCATAAAAACGCGCCCTCCTCTCGCGTCCTCTTAGCGGGTACGTAGGAGGGACCCAGGAATGAACGCGAAAAGAGGACGCGCCAATGGAGGCGCGCCCTGCTTCTAACACGTTGCATTCTCTTTTGCTGAATTTCCTACGTTCTGCTAAGAGCAACTATGTTTGTGCAGTGCACAAAAAAATCATTTGCTATGGCTCATCCCATAGCGTGCCTACAGTATAGCAGAGTATTGAGCAGAAGAAAATAAAAAAGCCCTGCCTCATGCAAATTTAAATATTGCACAATATAACCGCGGGGGTAAGAAGAGACCCGTTCAGAGAAAGGTGTGTCGAAAAGGAAAGAAGAAGACCCATCACCCTACGCCCCCCGGGGGGCGGCGCGCCAAGATACAAAAAGTCAGCAAATCCGCTA
>JAFYWN010000013.1 GCA_017558005.1 Kiritimatiellia bacterium
CATAATACTGTTTCCCGCGAACTAAATACGGCAACGGGATTAATCGATAAGCGATGTTAGCAATCGTATTGCGAACATTTAAAAGACGTGGACTCATAAGTAACCTCCATACGAACGTAGAATAAATACATTTAATAATGTAACCTTGCGCTTGTCATATCACAATCCTGCCACTTTTACTGTTTAGTTTGTTACAAACTCAAATCCAATTTGTTACAAACTTGAACTCAGTTTCTAAGAAACTTAGATTTAATTTCGCCCTTTTTCACTTCTTCGGCCCTTCGTACTATTTCCTAGAATTTTCTAGACAGGTCTAAAAAGTCCCCGGCTAAAAATTGTACTGTTTAAGATTTCTTCCCGAGTGGAAATTTCCCCTTCAAATATCTTGCCCCACCAAAAATTGTACTGTTTAAATTTGCATGAATAGTACAGATTGTACTGATTTTAAGCCTAAAATTAACAGTCATAAAATATTCAAGATAAGTTATTGTAAATGAATAAGTTGCGGCGCGGCAAATAGAGTACAAAGTATTGAAGAAATGAAACCAATGGTTTTGAAACTTGAAACCAATGGTTTTGAAAAGTGGAAAGGGTGTATTTCTTTTTTAATATGGCCTGAATGGTTTGTTATGACTGATTGACTTTGGTTTTGGTTGGGGGCTGTGGTGGGGAGGTGGATGGTTTGGATGGTGTTGTGCGCATGTGCGAGTGCAATAAATGAGACGTGTATAATGAGGAGGAAACTTTTGAATGGTGGTTGCAATTTAAGCGTTGGTTCTTGAAGGTGTTTAAGGCAGAGGTGTGTTGTCTTAACGGTTGTGGTTTTTCTGCTTACTTGTTGACGCAGGGTGTTTAGGGTGGGTGAATTCGCAGTCTAGGGTGGGGTGGGTGCGAAGGGGGTGTGTGGAGGGTAATTTTTTTTGAGAAAATTCGTTTTGTGTAGCATTTGCAACAGTTTTTTAAAATGGCCTTTAGTATCCTTGTGCCCGTTTGACAATCTTGTCAGACGTAAACGAAAAGGAGGAACGCTATGTTCTGCTTTCAATGTGAACAGACCGCAGGCGGCACGGGGTGCACGTTACGCGGTGTTTGTGGAAAAGATGCCATGGTGGCAGCGCTTCAGGATTCCCTAACAGCAGCGTTGATTCGCATGGTACGCACAGTGGATGCGACGCATGCAGATCGTGCGGCACCGTTGGTGGAGGATGCGCTCTTTACGACGATTACCAATGTCAGCTTTGACCCGATTTCTGTGCGGGTTTTAATCCAAAGGCTCAATGTGTTTGCGGGATTGCCAGCAGATGCGCCAGATGAGTCTTTGGAGGCGCTGTGGCAGGCGCCAGAGGATGAACGTTCTTTGCGCTCGACCGTGTTGTTTGGGTTGCGTGGGATGGCGGCTTACGCCCATCATGCACGCGTGCTCGGCTTCCGTGACGAACGCATTGAGCAGTTTTGGTTTAAGGCCTTGCGGATTGTTGGAGAGGGGGCTTCGCTAGAGGTGTTGTTGGCCTTGGCCTTGGAGTTGGGCCAGGTGAATCTCATCTGTATGGAGCTGCTTGATCGCGCCAATACCACGACTTATGGTCAACCTTCCCCCACGCAGGTGGGGATGCTCGTTGAGCCGGGGCCTTTCATTGTCGTGACTGGGCATGATTTGCGTGATTTGGCAATGCTCCTCCCGCAGGCCGCTGCGCGTGGTGTGGCGGTTTATACGCATGGAGAGATGTTGCCAGCGCACGGATACCCGGCCTTGCGACAGTATGCGAATCTAAAAGGAAATTTTGGCACGGCTTGGCAGAATCAACAGCGTGAGTTTGATGCACTTCCTGGTGCGATTCTCTACACGACCAATTGTTTAATGCCTCCGCGCACCTCCTATGCCGATCGCGTCTTTACCACTTCGGTGGTGCACTTTCCTGGTGTTTCGCACATCGCTGCAGATGCGGCAGGTTATAAAGATTTCACACCGGTGATTGAACGCGCCATCGCGTTAGGGGGCTACGCAGCGCCTTACCAAGGTCATGGCATTAATGGCGGCATCACGCTCACTACGGGCTTTGGTCATGCCACTCTCCTCGCGCAGGCTCCCGCCATTTTAGACGCAGTCCAACGCGGCACCCTGCGACACATCTACTTGGTCGGCGGCTGTGATGGCGCGAAACCTGGTCGTAATCGTTACACCGAATTCGTGCGAAATACTCCGCCGGATACACTCGTGCTAACGCTTGCCTGCGGCAAATACCGTTTTAATGACCTTGATTTAGGCCACTTAGGCCCCTTCCCAAGGTTGCTCGATATGGGCCAGTGTAATGATGCCTACGGCGCGATTAAAGTGGCTGTGGCATTGGCAGAGGCATGTAAATGCTCGGTCAATGAATTGCCGCTGACGCTCGTCCTCTCGTGGTACGAACAAAAAGCCGTCTGTATCCTCCTCACCCTTCTCGCACTCGGTGTCAAAGGAATTCGCCTAGGACCCACGCTTCCCGCATTTTTGTCCCCTGCGATTTTAAAGACACTCGTCGAGACCTACGAAATCCACCCCTTCACGGAGACAACCTCGGCATAAATCGAAAGCCTGCTACACGGTTAAGAACGCGTTGATACGCAATGAAAAGCGCCCTTCTCAAGGGCGCTTTTAGTCTAAAGAGGGGTATGATACGTTCTGCATCGGTTCATAACTGAAGCGATTCTATGCATACGCACAGGCCCTTTTAAAGGAACCCCGTTATTAGGAACGCTCTGCATGCGTAGCATATCTTAACGAAAAACGGTGAAAGGACGCAGAAGGGCTAGCCCTTACGAGGACATTGAATAGTGAACGCTCGCAGTAAGACTTTAGTCTGTAGCGAGAGTTGTGAGTCTATAGGACGAGCTTGTCTCGTCAATGAGCGGAGTGAATGGAAACGAAAAACGAACAACCGTACGCATGTGCCTCTAGCAGTTATACGCGTGGTTTAAGCCAAGTGAATTGGCGGCCTTCGCAGGTGAGGATGCCTTCTTGGGCGAGTTCGTGAAAGATGCGCCCGAGGGCTGCTCGGTCAGCGGCGAGATATTCAGCGAGGGCCGTTTTAGACATGGGCAATTCGTTGTTTGTAAGGGTGTGCAAATAGGCGAGGAGGCGCTCGCGCAGGGAACCTTGACCGAGGAACATGACGCGTTTGGCGAGGTCAAGATTGCGCTGAGAGAGGGCGGCGAGGAGGTTGAGCACGAGGGTGGGCTCTCGGAGGGCTGCGCGGCCATCAAAGAGGTAGAGGGTGGTTTCTGCGGTGGTGACGGCCATGTCGGCGCTAACGGCTTCTGGGGAGAGGAGGCGTGTAATACCGAAGACAGCCCCGGAGCCAAGGTGGTTGATGACGATTTGACGTTGGCCATTGTCTGAGAGGCGTGTGAGGGAGAGTCCGCCTTCAAGGATGAAGCCTGCGTGTAGGGTATCGCGCTTAAAGCGGAGGATTTCGGTGCGTGGTGGGTGGCGCACGAGTTTGCCATTAATCAATTGGTGGTAACGCTGCACTTCGCTTGGGGGGAGCCCACGAAATAAAACGGCTGCGACGGTTGGCATGGTTGTCAGTGCTCCAATGAGGGATAATGAGCGCTCACATTGTAGTAAACCGCTTCTCACGCGTAGCGCATTTTTCAAAAAATATTCGCCCTGCTTAAAAGTGTACACCGATGGCTTTGTGATACAACAACGCGCGTTTATTTTGAAAGGATTGGAAAATATGGCAGATTCCAAAGCAGATTTTGCAGCAATGTTGGCCGCAGGCTGTTTGAGCTATCGTAAGGGGTTTAATCCCGGTGAGGCCGTGACGGCACGTGAGGTGTCCACGAAGGGCAATTATATGATGCATTTCAAGTTCACGTAAGGGAGATTGGAATAGATGTCTCCTTTCTCTATTTTCTTAATTCCTCGCAAAATAATCGAAACCTGGAATACAATGGTAAGCCGCTTAATAAAGTGCCTTATTCTTGGGAACGCGTAAGGATTCCAATGTGAGGGGGGAGAGACCTAACAACGAGTGATTGCATAGGCTTTGAGTGATTGCATAGGCTTTAACGCACTTACAAAACTTCTTAACTTGAAGGATGCGTTGCGATTGTATTAATCTCGATAAGTTTGGCCCCATTCGTACAATATTCGGCATAATGGGGGCATTTATCTTTATGGTGAAGTAAAAGCTCTTTTGGCCGAGGAGGTGCACTTGTCTATTGAATTGGTGCGTTTACTTTAAGAATGGATCGCTAAATTTCCATAACGCACCTTTCTAATGGAGATTTTTGCAAGTTTTGACAGTTTTCTCCATTAGGGCAGGGCTTTGAGGGGGCGGGTGTTAATGGGTGTGTGCGTGGTGGAGGTCTGGTGTGTGGGGGTGAGCGTGGGTACAGGGCGCGTGTGTGTTCGTGCGTATGCCATCCCGTGACTGGGGGATGATGGAGATGGGTGTGATGTGCGTCATCATGGCGATGGGCATGGTTGTGGGTGAGCACTTCGTGGGTGTGCTCATGCGTGTGGCGTTCATTGATAATAAGCCAAACACCCACGATCATGAGGAGGAAGGCGAAGTAAAAGGGCCATGTGGGCCATTCATGAAGAATGATGATGGAGAGGAGAACACCTGCAAAGGGCGCCACGGCATAGTAGGTGCTCGTGCGTGCTGCGCCTAAGTAACGTTGGGCCTTGACGTAGAAAAAGATGCTCAAGCCGTAGGAGATGAAGCCCACAAGCATGGCGTAGAGGATATTGAGTGGGGTGAGGCGGACCTCGGCAGTGGCGATGATGGCGATTACTAAGGCGGTTAAGCCTGAGCCAAAGCCTTTAAGGATAACGATTTGAGCGGGAGATTTCTCGGACATGTTTCGCGTGCAGTTGTTCTCAATGCCCCAACAACAACAGGCCATGAGGACAAGCAATGAGCCAGTAGAGAATGTCCAAGTGGAGATGTCTGTATAATCAAGTGAGAGGAGAATGCTCGCAAGGGTAATAATTAGAAGTGCCCACCAAATTCTGCGGCTAACGGCTTCTTTGAAGCAAGAAAAGGCAATGAGACTCGTGGCAACCATTTCAAAGTTGAAGAGGAGTGAGGCATTTGATGCGGTGGCAATTTGGAGCCCGTAAAGGAGCAGAATGGGCGCGGCAACGTCCAGTAAAATCATTGCCACAGCCCATGGGGCTTCCTTTTTTGATAAGGAGGCTTCCTTTTTTTCAAATTGAAAGAGGAGCAAGAGGAGCATGCCAAGTCCTGCGCCTAAGTAGAGGAATGCGGCCATAAATAATGGCGGGACTTCGGTTAATAACACCTTTGAGAGGGGGGCGTTGAGCCCAAAAAGAATCGCCGCAAGGAGTGCGTAGACGATAGGATAGTGTTTTTGAATAAACTGGCAGAAGGATTTACATGCTTGCATAACACGGATAGTATACTTGAAAGTAAGGGGATCAGGAGATGCTTGATGTTAAATATCCTTTGGGGAATCTTTAAGATGGCATAGGCGCGCTTTTAAACAATTCGCGGGCGACTTGTGGGTCGCCCGCTTTAAAGTCTTTAAAAGACTGACGGTTACTTCACGAGGTCACGCTCAGGTGCGGGAAGGGTGAAGAACTTGCAGGCGCCTGCATAGTGTTGGCGCTGCGGGGTGCCGCCAACGGGACGACCATCTGCGAAGAGTTGGATGTTGCGCGGCGTAACGCGGAAGGTGAGGGCGACTTCGCGGTCCTTGGGGAGGGCGTAGTTGAAGGTGTAGTGCGCACCTTCTCGACGGAAGCCGACATTACCATTCACAGGGGAGACGGCGTAGAGGTCCGTTTCATCGCCTTCTGCAATCTTGAGCGGTTCGTCACCCGTGCGGGTCACGGCATAGGTGCGCGTCCATTGGGGGAGCTTCATGCAAACAGGCGTGCCGACGGCATCCAACAGACGGAGGAAGTTGCCGTACGAGATGGCAGGGGTGTCGCGCTTCCAGGTCTTCTGGGCGAAGACGGCGCAGTTGCGAACAATGCGCGGCAAGAGGTCACGTCCCGTAAGGCCAGGATCGGTGAGGAAGGCGTTGTCATTCCACAGTGCCCATGCACCACCGAGAAGGCGGGGTTCATTGGGGTCGATGCTCGCCTTGCCGAAGAAGGCAGGGTTCCACGTTTCCCAGAGGAATTTGGTGTCAAGGTCATCGCCGTAGCCACCGATGTTCCAATTGCCATTGGGGACGACGTAGGTGTAGACGTCAAGAATGTTGACGATGTCATAGCCCGCCTTGATGGCTTCGGTGGGATCTTGCCAACCGAGCGACCAGATATTCATCTGCACACCTTCGCTAATCACGGGGGTAGTGCCACGCTTGTAGGAGAAGGAACCCCAAAGGCGCGGGGTTTTACCCTTGGCATGGATGTGCTTCAACATCTTGTCGGCGAAGGCGCGATAGCTTTCGTTGTCGCCGTAGTATTCGTCGGTGCCGATGTGGATGATGTCGCTTTCGAAGATGCCTTCGTCGAGGTATTCATCAAAGATGGAGGAGACGAAGGGGAAAGTTTCTGGATTGGTGAGGTCGAGCATGGCGGCGCGTTCGCAGTCGTGCTTGTTGCCCACAGAGCCCTTGTACATGAGGTCAGGGCGGACGCGCACCATGGCGAGGGCGTGGCCGGGGACGTCAAGTTCAGGGATAATTTTTACACCGCGCTGGTTGGCATAGGCTTCCAGATCGCGATAATCCTGCTTGGTGTAGGAGATGTCGGTGGCGGTGAGGCCGGGAATCTTGGATTCCAAACGGAAGGCACCAGCGGAGGGTTCAAGGGCGAGCACATCCTGAGGGGTCTTGACGCCTGGGTAGTTGTGCAACCAAATATAGTTGTCTGAGAGGTGAAGCTGGAGCTCATTCAGTTTGTAGTAAGCGCAGATGTCGACAAGCTGGCGCAACGTCGTGAGCGCGAAGGGCTTACGGCCGCAGTCAAACATGAAACCACGCACGGGATAGTCAGGCCAGTCCTCGGCGACACCGCAGGGGAAGGAGCCGTTTTGTGCGTTGAAGACCTGCATCACCGTGCGCGTGCCCCAATAGGCGGCGAGCGGCGTGTGACCCATAATGGTGATATTGTCGGCGGTGACTTCAATCGTGTAACGTTCTGCATCTTCCTTTTTCGTCTGGGTCTTGAGCGTCGGCTTGCAACAAGGACCACGCAGGATGATGTCGCCCTTTGCAGGCTTCTCTGCGAAGAAGTCCCACCAATTGGCATTCAGCTTCACGCGAGCGCATGGGACGCCGAGCTCTGCGGCGAAGGCGGTGGCGTATTGTGCCAAGGAGTCGCAAGCAGTTTCGGGAATCACAACGCGGGTCGCTGCACTGCGGGTGTAGCATCCCGTGCCATCGGTCCACTGCTTGAGTTCTGGAATCACTTCGGGCTTAGCGCACCATGCGGTGGCACCCGCCAACATTGTAAGGGCTAAAAGAATCGTTTTCATAGGGTAAATAGTAACACGATAGGGCGCGCTGGGGCAAGGAGGTGCGAGCGCAAAAAAGGCTTTGCCACCTCTTGAACGCAGGAGCCTGGTGAGTTGGAAAAGAGGAGGAGAGTGGGTAAAGAAAAACGCCGCCTCCAAATGGAAGCGGCGTTTGTTATTGGAGCCGTAGGGCTACACGTCTTACCAGAAGAAGACGTAGAGCACCACGGTGGCGATGCAGACGAGGATGCCTGCGAGCAGAGCGCCCTTGGAGGTGGTCATATCCAACGTGGTATTGGACTTGAATTCCACCACTTCTTCCTTCGGCAACTTCCAGATGAGGCTATAGATGAACATGAAGATGAAGGTCAGCACCAACGTATAGGAAGCGGCGATGAGGTAGTGCATCGAGCCACCTTCAGCGGGGATGCCGAGGCATTCAATCTTGCTGAGCATTTCAAGCACGCAGGCAGGGAAGCAGTCCCAACCGTAGGTGTTGAGGAAGTAGAACACCACAGGGCCGAAGATTAAACCGCAGACGCCAGACCACTTGCCAGCGGAGCGGTTGAGCATACCGAAGGCGAAGACGGCGAAGATGCCAGGGGAGACGTAGCACTGGATTTCCTGGATGTAACCGAAGATGGTATCGGTGTTCAGGGCTGCTGCCACGACGCAACCCACCACAGCGAGAATCACCGTGATGACACGGCCGGTGAGCACGAGTGTACCGGGCTTGGCATCAGGCTTGATGTAGCGCTGGAAGATGTCCATCGTGAAGAGGGTGGAGGTGGCATTGAGCACTGCCGCGAGGGAGGAAACGATTGCACCGAGGAGAGCGGCGAGCACGAAGCCGAGCACACCCTTGTTCTTCGGGAGCATATCCATCAAGTGGCCGAGTGCACCATCGTACTTGTAGGTGTTGCCAACGACCTTAATCACGGTGTTGTCCTTGAGGGCGATTTCGCCAGCCTTGCCCTGTTCAGAGAGCTTCTGGATGGTGGCGGGCTTCACCACATCTGCGAGGGCAATGCCCTGATCGGCGGCGATGCGCTTGTAGATGGGTTCGTTGTGAGCGTTAATCTTCGCGGCGACTTCGGGACCAACAGCCTTCGTGAGGGCGACGTTCGTCTGCGCGGCGGTGTCAGCATCAGCGCCCATGGCGTAGAAGACCACCAGGTCATTCTGGGTGTATTCGTCCTTGTTGAACTTTTCAACCACAGCCTTCGCCGTGTCGCCAGCCATCTTCGGTGCGCAGAGGTTGAACGCGATGATGCCAGGGATCACGATGATGAAGGGGATGATGAGCTTGAGGGCTGCAGCGAACACGATACCCTTCTGACCGTCAGCGAGAGAGCCAGAGCCGAGGATGCGCTGGGTGATGTACTGGTTGAGACCCCAATAGTAGAAGTTGGGGATCCAGATGCCCATGATGAGGATGGTCCAAGGCATTGCAGCGTCGGTAGCAGGACGGCCCATGTGCATCTTGGCCGCATTGAGGTCGTTGAAGCGTTCGAGGACGCCTGCGGCATCCGTGGTGGTTGCACCACCGAAGCCAGTGAGTTCTGCGGCGGGGGTTTCGCCGAGGTACTTGATGGCGAAGTAAGCAATCACGCCGCCACCCACGATGAGGGCTGCACCCTGGATGAGGTCTGCCCATGCGCAGGCCTTGAGGCCGCCGAAGAGCACGTAGGCACCCGCAATCACCGACATGATAATGCAGCAGGTGGTGAAGTCAATCGTAACACCAAAGGCGTTGAAGAGCTGGAACATCACGAGCGAACCTGCGTAGGTCACGCCGATGAGCGAAGCCACAATCAAGATGCCAATCATGGAGATGGTCATCAAGGTGCGAGCCACATGGTTGTAGCGCACTTCCAAGAATTCAGGCATCGTGGTGATGCCGGTCTTCAAGAAGTAGGGGAGCATGCAGAAGGCCACGACCACGAGTGTGATGGCAGCAATCCATTCCCAAGAGGCGCAAGAGATGCCTTCAAGGCCAGCGCCCTGGCCAGACATACCGACGAACTGTTCGGCGGAGATGTTGGCAGCAATCAACGAGAAGCCGATGAGCCACCAGCTCAGACCACGACCAGCGAGGAAGTAATCTTCGGCATTTTCTTCGCCTTCAGGCTTCTTGCCACTGCGGCCCTTAAAGAAGCCGACAAAGAGTACACACGCGATAAAGCCAAAGAAGACTAACGCGTCAACGATTAGGTTTCCCATAGTTTATTCCTTGTGAGTGAGTGTAGGGGGAGGTGAAATTCCCGCGGCTTACGCCTTGGGGAAGCGGTATTCTGTGGTGGAGCGCAACGTTTCGCCGGGGCGAAGGATTACGCTGGGGAAGTCGGGGCGGTTCACGCTGTCAGCGAAATGCTGGGTTTCCAGCGCTACGCCTCCACGACGGACGGTGGGACCTTCGGGCGTGCTCATGCCATCGGGGATGTAATTCCCCGTGTAGACTTGCATGCCGGGTTGGTCTGTCCAGACTTCCATTGCCATGCCATCGGGAGCGGTCAAGACGCAAGCGCGTCCCAATTCTCCTTCTGGATGGTCCAACACAAAATTGTGATCATATCCCGCGCCATACTGAATCTGGTCGTTGTCGGCATCAATATCTTCGCCGAGCGTACGGGGAGTGGTGAAATCAAAGGGGGTGCCCTTCACGGAGGCGAGTTCGCCTGTGGGGATGAGACCTGCATTCACAGGGGTGTAACGTGCCGCATCCACGAGCATCTTGTGGTCGAGGATGTCGCCCTGTGCGCAACCCTTTAAGTTGAAGTACGCATGCTGTGTCATGCTCACGGGGGTGGGTGCATCTGCGGTAATCTCGTAAGAGATGCGCCAAGTGTTTTCGGGTGTGAGCGCATAGACCACTTCTGCATGCACTGCGCCAGGATAACCCTGGTCGCCATCGGGCGAGTCAAGCGTCATGCGAATGCACGCATCATTTCCTTCAAAGAAGGCCTTAATCTTCCACAAACGGGCATTAAAGCCCTCCTCGCCACCATGCAGGGCGCAAGGGATGCCGCCGGGTGCATTATTCGTGGCGAGTTTGTAGGTTTTGCCTTCAAGGGAAAAGACACCGTTAGCGATACGATTGCCCACACGGCCAATCAGGGCACCATAGTAGGGATTTTCAATCCAACCCTCAAGTGTGTCGGGCCCAACAATGATATTGCGCAATGCGCCATCTGGTCCGGGCACTTTAAACGAACGCACAGAGCCGCCGTATTCCAGCACTTCCAACTCTGCACCGAGCCCATTTTTGAGCACGTATTTCAAGACTACCGTGCCATCTGGCAACTTTCCGAACTGAGTCACCTCAACGGTCGGATCGGGTTGTTTGGTTTCAGGGTCCATAGTAAATCCTCTGCAAGGGATAGAACGTCCTCTATCCTTATCTATAAAGGATACGCTTATAGCGCGTAAAAATCAAGTTTAAAGTTGTGCTAACCGGGAGATAAATGCACTATTTTGCGATTGAATACGCTTTAAAATCGCAAATGGAGGGGTGTTTGGGAAAGTGGGGTGCGGGAGATAAAATGAAGCGCGAAGGGTGGGAAGTCACCGTTCGCGCGATGTGGGACGAGATAATCGTGTCAGTGGGGTTAATCGCCTTCGCTATCTTCGGGGTCAAAGTGGGCTGCATGGCGATCGGTGGAGGAACGTAAGAGTTCGTCATCAAGCACGGCTTTGAGCACATCTTCCTGCGTAATGATGCCGATGGGATCTCTAAAGGCGGGACGGAAGGGTTCGGGTTTGCTCTGTGTTGTCACAGTTTGTGCATGGACTTCTGCCGCCTTTGCTACCTCAGCGAGTGCAGTGGCGTGACAGACGAGGAGCAATTTTGTATTGGAGGCACGCATCTTCGTGAGGAGGTTGTCGGCCTCTTCGCGTTTATCAATGGCGTGCGCTACGCGCGAAAGTGTGAGCGGAGGGGAGTTCTTTTCATCTCTCAGCAAGTCGGAGAGGTGGAGAATACCCACGCATTTGGTGGAGTCTTCCTCAAAGAGGGGCAAGACACGCAGACGGGTTTTGCGGAAGGTGTCGAGGATGTGCTCGCGACTATCGGTGGTGTAGATGCGCGTCGCCTTCTTAATCGGGGTCATCAATTGTGAGGCGCGTTTGAGTTGCAAATCCAAGACGCGACTCACCATGAGACGTTCAAAGGCAGAAATCTGTCCATTTGCCTCCGAGTCTCGCATGAGAAAGGCGATGTTTTCGCGGGAGACAAAGGGGGAGCGCTTCTCTTTCTCCTTGCCTTCAACCAATCGTGTCAACACAATACAAAGTGTTGCGAGGGGGGCGAGGAGTTTTTGGAGGAAGCGGAAGATGGGCAACATCGGCAAGCAACGTTCAATAGGGCGTGCCGTAAACCATAATTTGGGCAAGAATTCGCCAATGATGAGGAGAAGCATGGCAACCAAGAAGGTGGCCAACGCCTGCGCGATGGGCCCCTTTAATCCCATGGAGGCGGCCGCCGCAACGGCGAGCGCGGCGCTCAAGGTGGAGAGCGTCACGTTACAGATGTTGTTGCCCACGAGGGTGGTCGCGAGGAGACGGTGGGTGTCGCGCAAGACCTGCGCGAGCGCCTTTGCCTTTTTGTCACCATTACGCACCATGCGGACGAGGCGGTAGCGGTTAAGCGAGACCATGCCACTTTCAAAGCCAGAGAAGAACCAACTGCCGATGAAGAAGAGGCCAATCAGCGAGAGGTCAATGAAGAGTTCGGTCTGCGTCATCACAGGCGTTCCTCCTCAGTGACAGGGGTGAGTTCGTCGTCTTGGATTTCCGGTGTGTGCAAGTTTTGAGGCACATCGGTTTCTCGTGATTCGGGTTCCAAATCTTCTAAGAAGACGCTAATGATTTTGCGCTTACGCATCTTCTGGATGGTGACGCGATAACCGTCCGCAGTGATAATTTCGCCCACCTTTGGGATGCGCCCTGAGTGGAAGGTGACCCATCCGCTCATGCGATCAGAGTCATCTGCCTCTAAGTGAGTGCCGAGCATAAAATTGATTTGTTCCAAGGAGGCATCCCCAGAGATCATCCAACAATTCTCGCGGCATTTGCGGATTTCGGGTTCGTTATTTCCGTGCGTGGGGTCGCTTACTTCCAGTGCGAGCACTTCAAGAATGTCGCCACGCGAGACGATGCCCGCGGTGCCACCATATTCGTCTGTGACCAATACCATTGGCAAATTTTGACGATAAAGCATGATGAGCAAATCGTCTAAGGCAATATTTTCGGGCACGGCGAGGGTGTAATTACACTTTGCTGCATTGAGATCGTGTGCGGGATCCAGAAGATATTTTGGCACATCAATGAAGTCAATAAAATTGTCTGCCGAGTCATCCCAAAGGGGCATCCAGACGAAGGTGGCGCGCTTCATCTGTTCGAGGTGCTTTTCGGGTGGGTCATTGATGTCTAACCCCGTGAGGTCCACACGTGGGGTCATCACGTCGGAGGCATTGAGTTCGCTCAAGCGGAAGATGCCGCGCACCATTGCGCCCTCCGCTTCATCAAGCGCTTTATGTTCTTCGCTCAGATTTACCACACTCACGAGCTCTTCATCGGTTGCCGAACGACGTTCTGGACGCAGGGTATGGCGAATCGGATAGAGGAGCTTTTGGAGACACCAAGAGAGGGGATAGAGCAAGGGAATCGCCACTGTGAGCACGCGGATAATCCATGGGATCATCGTTTCGGCATGGCGGATGGCAAATTGTTTCGGGCTAATTTCACCGAAGAGCAACACTAAAAGCGTGACAATGAGAATGCTGGTGATTTCGGTATAAGCCTCTGGGATCCAACCGCTTAATGTGATGAAGGAGAGCCCAATACTGGCGAGTGCCGCATTAACAAAGGTGTTGCCGATGAGCAACGTAGAGAGCATAATCTCTGGTTGCTTCAACATCTCCGAAAGGCGTTCGCCTAATTTCGGATGAAATTCCTTAATGCGTTGAATCTGAAGCGGGGAGAGGGACAGCATAGCTGTCTCGCTGGCAGAGAAAAAGGCGGAGGCGAAGAAAAGCAGAATAAAAGCCGTAAGAAAGGCGGCAAATAGTAAGAGACTCATAATTCCTTTGCAAGGTCTTCAACCAACATACTGATACTATACCATAAAGCGCGTATTTGTGCACATGACTGCGTGGAGATTCACGCGGTGGAACCGAGTGAGAGCAGGGGCCGTAGATGGTTTAAATGGTGTGTCACACGCAAGAAGAATGGCAGATTATTTCATCGAGGGCAAGACGATGCCGCGCAGAATGACACGTTGGCAGAGGAGGAAGACGAGCGCCGTAGGGATGGAGACCAGGACAAAGCCGGCCATGACCACCCAGGGCGTGCCGCCGAATTGTCGGCTCATTTGGTAGAGCCAAACGGAGAGCGTCCAGTGGCTTTGGCGTTGGCAAACGAGCAGTGCCCACTCCCAAGAGTTGTAGGCAGCGATAAAGGCATTGAGTGCATTGACCGCAAGAATGGGCGTGGTCATGGGGAGGGTGATATGACGAAAGATTTGCCATTCACTTGCGCCGTCAATGGTGGCCGCTTCATAAAGTTCGCGGGGCAGCGCATCAAAGAAGCCCTTTAGGATGAAGACGGAGAGACCATTTGCCACGGTGGGGAGAACGAGCGCCGCAAAGGTATTTAAAAGACCGAGTTCACGGATGAGCAAGAAGCCAGGGATTGCCGTAACAGCCGCAGGGAAGGCCATCGTAGCCAAAAGGAAGAGGAGGATGCCTTCGGTGTGACGGAGGCGAAAACGGGAGAGGGCGTAGGCGGCTAAGGGGTTGACCGTGAGGGTGGCAAGGATGGTGAGCACAACGAGGACAATGGTGTTCCACCACGCTTGTCCGCGGAGGAAGAGGACATCGCCAACGGTGCGGTAGTTGGCAGTCATATCTTGTAAAAGGAGTGCAGTGCCGCGGTTGGCATAGGTAACGGCGAAGGCTTGCGCTAAGGGCATCGGAATCTCGCGCCAATCACGCACGGTATAAGGGTGCCCCAGACGGTCTTTGTAGGTGCGATTGAGCGCCTCAAGCGAGGTGTAACGAGTCTTTAGGAAGGTTTGCCACGCCGCTTCAGGAGAGGTGGTTTCGAGGAATTCAAAGGGGAGTGTGGCGACGAAATTGCGCCAAAGCGCACTATTTTCGTAGGGGAGGAGGGGGATTTCCGTGAGGGAGGTTGGGGCGGGACGCCCAGTGAGACGGGCATAGTTTGCCGGCGTCTTGCAAGTTTTGAGGAGGTAGGCTTGCCAACGTCTATCAGTCTCCTCGGTGCAGCGAATCCGCAGGAGACGTTTGGGATAAGCGGAGGTGACGAAGGTCTGCCAATGGGCGTCGGTGGCATTCCCTGGGAAGGGAGCAGGGGAGAGCCCTTGGCGGGCGCGCCATTTCTGCCAGAGGGGGGCGATGCAGTAGGGGCGTGTACGCGGATAGGGTGTGGTATCGGGGTCGATTTCGCGATAGTGCGCCTTGAAGGTGTGCCACAACTCAGTCTTGGGGTCGGTCGGCCAGTCCCAGTCTGGGTAGTGCAAGGGAACGCGCTGTTGGGCGCGCATGCGGATGCTATAAAAACTATTGTAGCGGATATCCCACGTACGATTGAGTTCGGCTAAGGCGACTTCAGAGCCTTGGTGGCCCGTCTTTTCTTCAAAGACGGCGCGGACATAGGGCGCGACATCGCGTTCGTCAAAGTCGCAGATGCTATTGCGCACATCGTATGCGCGGTTGAAGTCGGAAAAATCTTTGGCCATTTGGCGCCAGGCGGTGGCGGTAGCCTCATCGCGCATGCCCTCAATCCACGGGCGGGTGAAGGTGGCGATGTCGGTCTCCTTCTCGGCGAGGGCGGACCAACTGCCCCATTGGGCGGGTGCTTCGGGAAAGACATCATTGGGGAAGCGCGCATGAAAGGAGGCGAGGACGCGCATAAAGCGGTCATCTTCATCCCAGAGTGCTCGGACGACCGGGGAGTAACGGTGGTAGTCAAAGCGTCCCGCGACAGAACCCGAAATCATCATTAAGAAGGGCCACACCATCGTAATGGCACCTAATGAGAGGAACAAATAGAGAATGGAGAGCACAATGCGTGCCCGCCAGGTCTTGCGTTCTACGGGGAGGATAATCATTGTTATTCAAGCGGGGCGTCTTCAGCGAAGCGCAAATCGACAGGCGTGTCGGTGGCGGTGATGGCTTTGAGGTGCGCGCGATGATAGGCACTCTCAAGCGTTTTGCGAAAATCTTCCGTGCCACGCCAATAGGGAAGCGTGCCCAAACGACGCGGTACAGAGGCTGCGTCGGGGGTGGGATGAAGCCGTAAGATTTGTTCGGCAGAAAGGGTTTGCGGGGAGAGATTGGGAGCTTCTTCAGGGAAGACAATCCCACGAAACCGTAAAAGGAGCAGGGGGTCGGTCGCAATAGCATCCGTAAAGAGGCAAAGCGCCGCTAAGAGGTGCTTGCAGGGGCGCGTCCAGTCTTTGCACGTACAGTGGAACTGCATATCTTGGCGTGTCTCAGGGAAGAGGTGGAGGTCGTGCTGGAGGAGTGCCTCATTGAGCGAAACAGGGAGCGAACGTGCCGCCACTTGTGCCGCACAGATTGGCATATCGTGAAGGATGAGCCACACCTTTTCTGCATCCAAAACAGGCATCTTGGCAGAGAGTTGGTAGGGTTCAGCGTCGGCGCCTTGCACGGTGGCGGTGATTTCGCCAGGCATGACGATCAACTCGCGCACTTGTCCCTGTTGCGCATAGTTACGCCCGCGTCCCAATCGGGAACCCAGATGCATCTCTTCCAACCACGAAATAAAGCGTTTTCGCCACCAAACATCACGATTGCCGCCCTGTGGACGGAGCCCTCCTCGGACGGAGCGGGCAAAACGTGGTGCATAGTTCTTCTTTTTACTCATAGGAAGGGGCGGGCAGGTGGGCGATAGCGCTTGCGGGGTATTCGTTGAGGTGCGGCGGTGGTGTTTTGAGAGATGTAAATCGGATGGCGTTTAGTGGATGGGAAGGGCGGCTAATTAATCCTTGCCATCGCCAATGGAGGCGGTGCAAAGGAAGTCAACCGTAATGAGGTTGCCCTCGCTATCAGGCACTTCGCTATCGTAGACGCGAAAGGTGAAGGGACGCGTGGTGCCATTTGCGCGAACAGTAATCGAGAAGGTTTCTTGTTTTTGTCGTTTGAGTTCGCCAGCCTCTGCATCTGCTTCGCCCGCGACTCTGCGTTCAAAATCCTTCTTGTCGCGATTGACACTCCGCCCAGTGGTAATGGAGTCGTCAAACGAAAGAAATTCAAAGCCAACGCCTTCGTAGTATTTGACGAGCCCAACGGCTTCAATGTCGCCGGCGGAGAGGGTGTTGCCTTTTTGTTTTTTGGCGTCCGATTGCGTGGTGCTTTCGCTACTTGTCGTTGAGGCTTGAGTATCTGTGGGAGGCAATGCGGCGGGCGTGCTGGTGTTTCCGTCAAAGGCAGAGTCAAGGGTGATGGAGCCGGGCGCGAAGGTGAGGGTGACGGGTTGCTGTGTTTGGAGGGCCATATTGCGTGCATAACGCATAAGGCGCAGGGTGTCCTTTGAGGCCATGGCGAGTTGGGTCGCCGCTACGGTACCTGCCGAAACCACAATAATGGCCATCATCACTCCGAGGATGGCCATTACAATTAAGAGCTCAATGAGCGTGAAGCCGCGCCGCATAGCGTTTTGACTTAACCCAACAGTTTAACGGCGAGCAATGCAAAGAGCGCAATCACACCAATCACGGAGATCGTGATGATGAAGTTGAAGAGTTTCTTGCTTTCAGACTTCTTGGTGAATCCGTCCACCTGACGTGCTGCGCCACCCGTGGGACGCATGACGATGGTCGTGCGCGGAATGGATTCGTAGCTTTCCGTGGAGGTTTCAGTTTCAGGGACATCTTCACCGCGAATAGTGGCCACGATATCGCCGAATGCGATAACATCATTACGATGGAGCATTGCCATCGTAATGCGCTGATCATTCAAGCGCGTGCCATTCGTGGAATCGTTGTCCTTGATGCGCCAACCGCCATCGCAAGGTTCAATAATGCAATGTTCGCCAGAGACGGAGGCATTGGCGATGACGAAGTCGTTGGCACCGTTGCGGCCGATACGAATTCCGTTTTCCGAACCCCATTCATAGGTACGTCCGGTTTCTTCCCCATTCAGAATTGTGATTGTCGGCATATTGAAAACTCCTTAAATCAGTTCAAGGTAGAGTATAGACAAGCTGACGCATTCTGTCAATCAATTAAGTATTAGAAGTCAAGATTTTTCACGTTAAGTGCATTGTCTTCAATGAACTTACGACGCGGCTCAACATCTTCACCCATCAGCAAGCTAAAGGTGTGGTCAGCCTCGCTGGCATCTTCAATTTTAACCTTGAGCATGCGGCGAGTCTCTGGATTCATGGTGGTTTCGAAGAGCTGTTCTGCGTCCATTTCACCGAGACCTTTGTAGCGCTGGATTTCAACGCCACGACGGCTGCGCTGACGAACTTCTGCGACCAACTGCTCCAACGACGTGATGGTCATCGGCGGACGATTACCATCGCGCAGTTCACCGAGTGTCGAGCCATCGCCCAACCAGAGGGCAGGCGTCAGGCCGAGGTTGAGCTCGGCCAGCTTGCGGAACTGATCACGCAGACGCTGAGCACGGAAGACTTCCATCCACTGGAAGGCATGCGACTGTTTCGGTGCATATTCAGAGACGCGATAGACCGAGAGGTCAATGCTGGTGCCCAATGCCTGTTCGCCTTCTTCGCGGGCGGTGGCAAGTTCGTTGTCATTGTGCGGGAAGCGGAACTGTGCCGCATCGCCATTACCAATGACGGCCATGTAGCGTGCGAAGGTGCCCTCGTCAGGACGATAGGTCGCCAAGTAGGCGGCCGGATCCACGCCACGCATACGGATGTTGTTGAGCGTCGTTTCAATTTCGAGCGCCACTTCCAGCAACTGCGTGAACTGTTCGAGGTAGATGGTCGAACCATCCGGACGGACAAAGCTAAGGTTGTCGCAGCTCAAGAGGAGGCGACGTTCCAAGGCGTCATCATTGGCCACGTATTCAGCCTTCTTGCCACGCTTGATTTGGTACAACGGAGGCTGTGCCAAGTACACGAAACCATTTTCAATGAGCTGCGGCATCTTACGATAGAAGAAGGTGAGGAGCAACGTACGGATGTGCGCACCGTCCACGTCAGCATCGGTCATGATGATAATCTTGTGGTAACGCACCTTCGCGAGGTCAAATTCGCCCGTCGCAAAGCCACCGCCGATGGCAGTGAAGAGCGCGCGAATTTCTGCGTTGTCCAACATCTTGTCCAAACGCGCCTTTTCGACGTTTAAGACCTTACCACGCAGCGGGAGGATTGCTTGGGTGCGACGGTCACGACCATCCTTTGCCGTGCCACCTGCCGAGTCACCTTCTACGAGGAAGAGTTCGCTTTCAGACGGGTCACGGCTCGAGCAGTCGGCCAACTTACCTGGTAAGCCACCCCCTTCAAGGACGCCCTTCTTTTGAATCGTTTCACGAGCCTTACGTGCCGCTTCGCGCGCTTGAGAGGCCACGATAGCCTTGTCGATGATGCGACGAGCCACGGCGGGGTTTTCTGCGAAGAAATCTGCGAGACGGCTCGAGACGATGGACTGCACGAGACCCGAGACATCCGAGCCGAGCTTCGTCTTGGTCTGACCTTCAAACTGTGGCTGCGGAATCTTGACCGAGACCACCACGGTGAGACCTTCACGGATATCTTCACCTGTGAGCACCGTGTCAGCCTTCTTGCCGAGCTTATTTTCTGCGATGTACTTATTCACCGTAGAGGTCAAAGCCGTACGCAGACCGGTCAAGTGGGTGCCGCCTTCAATCGTATTGATGTTGTTGCAGTACGAGCACTCAATGGTGGAGTAGACGTCTGTGTACTGCATCGCCACTTCTACGGCGATTTCACCATGACGATTAGTGCCAGTGCCAGTAATGTAAATGACTTCGTGAAGCGCATTCTTGGTAGCATTGATGTGCTCCACGTACTGACGGATACCGCCTTCGTAGTAGAAGGTCTCTTGGTGCTTATTGGCAGAGAATTCGTCGGTCAACGTAATACGCACACCGCCATTGAGGAAGGCGAGTTCGCGCAAACGGTGGGCCAAGGTTTCCCACTTAAAGCCATCGCGATAGGAGAAAATCTGCGAGTCAGGCATGAAGGTGACAGAGGTGCCCGTCGCAGAGGTGTCGCCCACCTGAGCCACAGGTGCAAGGGGCTTACCGCGTTCATAGCTCTGACGGTAAATGTGGCCGTCACGCTTCACTTCCACGTCCATGCGTTCGGAGAGTGCGTTCACGCAGCTCACGCCCACGCCGTGCAAACCACCAGAGACCTTATAACCGCTACCGCCGAACTTACCACCTGCGTGCAACACCGTCATAACCACTTCCAGAGTGGACTTCTTCATCTTTGGGTGTTCTGCCACAGGGATACCACGGCCATTGTCCTCTACGGTCAAAGAGCCATCGGTGTTAATGCGAACATTGATATCGGTGCAGTAGCCGGCGAGCGCTTCGTCAATCGAGTTGTCGACCACTTCGTAAACCAAGTGATGATAACCGCGTTCAATGGTGTCGCCGATGTACATGGCGGGGCGGACGCGGACCGCTTCAAGACCTTCCAAAACTTCAATGGAATCTGCGTTATAACTCTGTTCCGTGGCAGGTGCTGCCACATTCTCAATATCATCCGTCATGGAGAGCCTTCCTTAAAGGTAAAAATCTATACATTAATTATAACATAAATCTATGATTTTTGAAAGTAATCTTTCTAACGATTCGCTTACTGGAATACTACATTACAGGAACGCTCGTTCACAAACTTCAAACGTTCTGTGCGGGGATGAAACTCGAACCTCAAAAGAAGCGTGAGTAGGGGAAAAGTGGAAGGCTCATCACCCAAGTTTTCTATGATAGTAGGAGAGGGGCGGCAAGTGTATGGTGTAGGAGAAAAGAGGAGTAATCTCTGCGCCTGTGATGTGTAGAGGGTGAGAGTGCGTTGTTCTAAAGGGATGCTTTAGGGAGCAATATTTCGATACAACCAGCGATTAGAAGGCTTTACCTTGTCCATAAAAAGATTCTTGCTTGGGTCAAACTCTAAGTTTGTGTCATTCTCTGTTGGATTTAAGTAATAACAAAGCGTAAGGATTCCGCTTCCTTCTCGGCTTCTTCTAAAAAGAGCGTCTGTCGTCGGGTAGATTTTCCCATAATGAGCTCCAATTAGATTACCATTCTCATCAAGGCGTGTTCGCGTTCGGAAAATGTACCCAGTTCCTCTTTTCATATGATCAGACTTTATGCGTTGATACACGCGGTCTAAGACAGGATCTTTTTTAAGTACAAGCGTATCTGAAAAAGACATTTTGGGGTTAAATGTATTGGTGGGCTCTGCGTGATAAGGGGAAATAAATGAATGTTGAGGAGTGCCGTATTTGTTAAAGGGATATTGGAAAGTGTAATATCCAGCTTTTTCATCAGGGAAACGAATCTCTAACGTAGAACCATGATAAGACTCGCCATTAGCACCATCCCATTGATAGCAAACTTCAATATCGGCATGCGTTCCCTTTCCGTGAGGTGAAACCCAATCATTTAAGGTCATATCAAAGCCACACCATGTATTTAATAGTGGGATTTTTAATTTATTCAAACGCGACGTGGCATACATTGGAATCGGATTTACACGTTCTTTCAAGATAAATTCAATCGTAGGATTCCATGGCTGCCATTTTCCATCTTTTGTATTTTTAGAAGGCGTATGAAATTTTTTACGGATTGTTGTGTGGTAATATTGTTTTATAGGCGTTTCCCCCTCGTATTCTTCATAGAACCGATTAGTAAAAAGAACATCTGTCACAGCAGGG